>CAWBKN010000020.1:0-17545 GCA_963789375.1 uncultured Gammaproteobacteria bacterium
GGCCGACGTCTTCATGCTGGAGCACGTCCAGCGAGTCTTCGGCGCCGTGAGCGCGGCACGCCGGGACGCTTGAGAGGGTCTGCTCGGCTGCTGACGCCTCGAGGTCAGGCGTGTGTTTGCCGTGCCGGCGCGCCGCCCTGCGGCGCCAGGCCCTCGCTGCCGCCCACCGCCCGCCACGCGAGCGCCGCCAGTCCGAGGCTGGCCGCGCAGACCAGGAAGATGGCGCCCTTGTCCGGCATCTTTGCGACGAGCGCGCCGACCCCGAGGCTCACGACGAGTTGCGGCAGCACGATCGACAGGTTGAACACGCCCATGTACAGGCCGATGCGGGCCTGGTCGACGCGCTGCGACATGATCGAGAACGGCAGGCTGACGATTGCGGCCCAGCCAATGCCCAGCACCGCCATCAGCGCGTACAGGGCCGTCGTCGAGTGGGCGAACAGGTGGATGCCGGCATAGGCCGCCGCCATGACCGCGAGGCAGGCCGAGTGGACCTTGACCACCTCGAACTTCTTCGCGAGCGGCAGCAGCACGAGCGCGGGCAGTACCGCCGCCACGGCACTCAGCGCGAGAAAGCTCGACGAGAGCACACGTCCCGAGGCGTCGGCACCGAGTTCGGGGAAGCGCTGCTGCACGAAGGCGATCATGTAGACGAACATCGTCTGCACGCCGATCCAGCTGAGCGAATTGGCCGCGAGCACCTTGCGGAAGTCCGTGAGGTCCTGGCGTGCGAATTGCGCGCCACGGCTGCGTTCGGTGAGCGTCTGCCAGAAGAGGAACGCGGTGGCGACGGCGCAGGCGCCCTCGAGCCATAGCCCTGGCGTGGCATGGCCCGACAGCCTGAAGCCCATCGCGACGACGTTGTACACGAGGATCGCCCACAGCGGCCTGATCAGCCCGAGCAGCCCGACCAGGCTCGTGCGCTCACTGTGGGTGTCACCCGGGCCGGCCTCCGCGCTGCCCGCCAGCACGCGCGGCTCCTCGATCAGCAGCGCCGGTATCACCGAGAACAGCAGCACCAGGCCCGCCGCAAAGTAGATCAGCATGTAGTTGCCGAAGAACGCGCCGATCGCATAGGCGAGCACGCCGAACGAGCCCGACACCGTCTGCATCCACGTGTAACCGCGCGTCCTCGCGATGCCCTCGGGTGTCACGTCCGTGATGATCGAGCGCGTCGGGTTGAAGCTGACGTTGATCGAGAGGTCGAGGGCGAGCGCCACGGCAATGGCCACGCCGAGGACGGCATCGAGGCCCAGCTGCTTCGAGATCACGCCGATCCAGGGCAGCGCGAGGATCATCAGCGCGGCGAGGATGCCGCCCACGATGATGAACGGGCGCCGGCGCCCGCCCCAGAACCACACGCGGTCGCTGATCACGCCGATGAGCAGCTGCCCGATGATGCCCGCCAGTGGACCGGCGGCCCAGACCAGGCCGATCTCGTGGATGTCGAGCCCGTACTCCGTGCTCAGGATCCAGCTCAGGACCGAGATCTGCACGGAGAGTGCGAATCCCATCGCCGTGGCGGGCAGCGTGAGCACCACGAGGAAGGGCGTCGACAGTCGACGCTGCATGCCGAGCATTGGGCGGTCTCCCCTGCGATGGGCGCGCGGCACGCTGCCGCGCGCGCACTCTAATTCAATTCGAGGATCGTCGCGCTGCGGGGCGCGAGCTGCAGGCCCCCCGCAAACTCGCGCACCTCGCCGGAGAGCACGTCCACGCCACGCGTGGCCGCGCCCAGCGCCTCGCTGAAGCGCTCCATGGTCGAGCGTCTGCGGCGCGTCATTGTTGTTCAGCACGACCATGACCGTCTGCTGCGGGTGGCGACGGAAGTACACGTAGACGTTGTCGAACGGGACGTACTGCAGCAGCTTGCCGGCGCGGATCGCCGGAGCCGTCCGGCGCCAGTGCAGCAGCTTGCGCAGGTCCCGCTGCATCGCGCGCTGGTCGTCGGTGAGGCCCCGGCCGGTGAAGGCGTCCTGCGCGTCGCCCGGCCAGCCGCCCGGGAAATCACTGCGGATGACGCCGTGGTCCTGCGTGCCAGGATTGCCCATGAGCATTTCCGTCCCGTAGAACAGCTGCGGGATGCCACGGGTCGTGAGGGCGAGCGCGAGCGCCATGCGGTTCAGGTCCTGGCGGCCGCCGAGCGCCGTGAGCGTGCGGCTCATGTCGTGGTTGTCGTGGAAGACGACCAGGTTGTACGGATCGGGGTAGAGACTGTCCGCCACCAGCGTGCGGTAAATCCGTCGCATGCCGGTGCCCCAGCCTTGCGGCTCGAGCAGGCCCTTGACCACCGCTTCCTGCAGCGGGAAATCGAACAACGCGGGCAGGTACGACGCGTACCCGTCCACGGGCTTGCCGCCACGCTGCCAGTACGCGACGACCTGCGGAGCGCCGCTCCATTCCTCGCCCACGATGTTGAGGCGCGGGTATTCCTCGGTGAGCCGCCGCGACCACTCCGCCAGGAACGCGCGGTCGGAATACGGGTAGGTGTCGACGCGCAGCCCCGACAGCCCGGCATACTCCACCCACCACAGGCTGTTCTGCACCAGGTACGTCGCGAGGAAGCGGTTGCGCTGGTTCAGGTCGGGCTGGACGCGGCGATCCAGCCGTCGGTGAACGCATGGCGGTCGCTTTCGGCCGCATGGATGTCCTGGATCGTCTCGCGGACATTCGTCGTCGCGACGAAGCCGTCCTGGTGATTGAACCAGTCGGGCGAGGGCGGGTCGTGCATCCACCAGTGGTTCGAGCCGCAATGGTTCAGCACCACGTCCATGACCAGGCCGACGCCGCGGCTGCGCGCCTGCTGCGAGAGTTGCCGGTACAGCTCGTTCGAGCCGAAGCGCGGGTCCACCTCGTAGAAGTCCGTGATCGCGTAGCCGTGGTACGAGGCCTCCGGCTGGTCGTTCTCCAGCACGGGGGTGAGCCAGAGCTGGGTGAAACCCATGTCCGCGATGTAGCCGAGCCGGTCGATCACGCCGCGCAGGTCGCCGCCGTGGCGTGCGAGCGGCTTCGAGCGGTCGAGCGCGTCCCCCATGCCCCGGACGGTGTCGTTCGCAAGGTCGCCGTTGGCGAACCGGTCCGGCATCAACAGGTAGATCGCGTCGCCGGGCCCGAAGCCCGGTCGTTCCGCGGAGCCGGCGCTGCGCGCGAGCAGCGGATAATCGTGCGTCGCGACCTTGCGGCCGCCGCGGCGGAATTCGATCCGCACGGAGCCGGGGCGCGCCTGCGGCGCGACGCGCAGGTTCACGAACAGGTAATTCGGATTGGCGACGCGCTCCACGCCCACGAGCGTGACGCCCGGGTAACGTAACGAGGGCTCCAGCCCGGCGACCTGCTGGCCGTGCACCAGCAGCTGCAGCCGATCGTCCTGCATGCCGATCCACCAGGAGCGGGGCTCGACGCGGTCGATCAGCGGTGCCCCGAGCGCCTGTGCCATCGACAGCAACAGCGCAATTGCCAGCAGCCATTTGCGGAACATCGTCGGCATCCTCCTCGAGTGCGGCGCAGTGAAGCACCGGCGGCGGACGGCGACAAGGGCTCCTGCATACGTTTGCACGTGCGTCGGTGGGAATCGCTCGTCGCGAACGTTGCTAGACTTCCGCGCACTCGCAGGAGGCTCGGTCACCGCGACGGCCTCGCTGCAGTCGCGGTGGCCTGGTATCTCGCAAACTGCCTTGATGGGAGTCGCCCATGAAATCGTTGCTGCAACTGGCGCTGCTGTTCGTCGCGGCCGTCGTCTGTGCGTCGCCGGCTGAATCCGGGACGCAGGCCATGACGGGAGATCTCGCACGCTACGAGCCGAAGCCGTACGTGCGCATCCAGCCGCCGGCCTGGACCAAGGACGCGGCCCTGTACCAGGTGAACCTGCGCCAGTTCACCCCGAAGGCACCCTCGCCGCGGCGCAGCGCGAGCTGCCGCGCATCAAGGCGCTCGGCGCCGACATCGTCTGGCTGATGCCGATCCACCCCATCGGCAAGAAGAACCGCAAGGGCACGCTGGGCAGCCCGTACTCGGTGCAGGACTACTTCGCGGTCAACCCGGAATTCGGCACGTTCGACGACCTGAAGCGCTTCGTCGATCGCGCCCACGAACTGGGCATGCACGTGATCCTCGACTGGGTGCCGAATCACTCGTCGTGGGACAACGCGCTCGTCGACCAGCACCCCGAGTGGTACGAGCGCGACTGGAAGGGCGACTTTCACCCGGCCTCGTGGTGGGACTGGTCGGACATCATCGAGTTCGACTACAACCAGCCCGGCCTGCGCAAGTACATGACCGACGCGCTCAAGTTCTGGGTGCGCGAGGCGGGCGTGGACGGCTACCGGGTCGATACCGCGAGCTACGTGCCGATCGACTTCTGGAACAACGCGCGCAAGGAACTCGACGCGATCAAGCCCGTGTTCATGCTCGCCGAGGCGGAAGCGACCGAGATGCACGCCGAGGCCTTCGATGCCACCTATGCGTGGCACTGGGTCCGGGCGGCGCACGAGGCCACGGTCGGCGGCAAGGGCGTGCCCCCGATCCGCAACTATTATTCGACGCAGGACAATGCCTGGCCGCACGAGGCCATGCGGATGATGTACATCACCAACCACGACGTGAACGCGTGGGAGGGCACCGAGACCGGGATGTTCGGCGCGGGCCTCGAGGCCGCGACCGTGCTCTCCGTGGTGAGTTCGGGCATTCCGCTGATCTACAACGGCCAGGAAGCGGGGAACGAGAAGCAGCTCAAGTTCTTCGAGAAGGACCCGATCGCCTGGCGGGAGCACCCGCGCGGCGACTTGTATCGCCGCCTGTTCGCGCTCAAGAAGGCCAACTCGGCGCTGTGGAACGGTCCCTGGGGCGCGCGCATGATCGACGTGCCGAGCAGTGCGCCGGCGCAGGTCCTGAGCTTCGTGCGCCAGAACGAACACAACAAGGTGTTCGCGCTGTTCAACTTCACGGACCAGCCCCAGCGCGTGACGTTCAAGACGACGCTGCATCACGGCACGTACACCGATTTCGCAACCGGCAAGTCCGTCGAGGTCGCCGGCGCCGACGCGATCGAACTGCCGGCCTGGGGCTACAAGGTGCTGGTGCGGTGAGTCCCGATCAACGATAACGACAGCGGGCCGCGCCGGCCCGACCGGGGTCCGAAATGAGCCGAACGAACAAGCCGGAGCTGAAGTTCTGGCAGATCTGGAACATGTGCTTCGGGTTCCTCGGCATCCAGTTCGGGTTCGCCCTGCAGAACGCGAACGTGAGCCGGATCTTCCAGTCGCTCGGCGCGTCGGTCGACGACATGCCGGTGCTGTGGCTCGCCGCCCCCGTCACGGGCCTGATGGTGCAGCCCGATCATCGGCTACTTGAGCGACCGGACCTGGGGCCGCCTGGGCCGGCGGCGGCCGTATTTCCTCGCCGGCGCCATCCTCGCGACCGCGGCGCTGGTCGCGATGCCGAACAGCCCGTACCTCTGGGTGGCGGCCGGCATGCTGTGGATCCTGGACGCCTCGATCAACATCTCGATGGAGCCGTTCCGCGCCCTCGTGGGCGACATGCTGCCGGACCGCCAGCGGAGCATCGGCTACGCCATGCAGAGCTTGTTCATCGGCGTCGGTGCGGTCGTGGCGTCGGCGCTGCCCTGGATCCTCGCGACGTATTTCGGCGTGGGCAACGTGGCCGAGCCGGGCGAATTGCCCCAGTCCGTCAGGCTCGCGTTCTACCTCGGCGCGCTGGCCTTCTTCGGCGCGGTGCGTGGACGGTCTTGCGCACGCGCGAGTACTCGCCCGCGCAAATGCGCTGCTTTCGACTCGGCTCGCGGCGGCCGACGCGGGCGACGTGAAGACGGCGCGCACCGCCGCAGCCAGCACCGGCGTGGCGCGACGGCGTGGATGGCCGCGGGCCTGGCGCTTTGCCGCGCTGGTGGCCCTTTCGGCTGGGACAAGCAGCTGTACGTGCTCGGCTCGGGCTGGCCGCGTTCGGCGCGCTGCAGTTCGTGGCGGCCGCGAGGCAGCGTCGCGGGCGCACGCGACGGCATGCTGTACCCGTCCTCAACGACCTGCACCAGATGCCGCGCGTCATGCGGCAGCTGGCGGTCGTGCAGTTCCTCTCGTGGTTCGCGCTGTTCGCGATGTGGATCTACACGACCGCAGCGGTGACCAGCACCACTACGGCACCACCGACACCGCTCGGCCGCCTACAACGAGGGCGCCAACTGGGTCGGCGTGCTTTCGCCGCCTACAACGGCTTTGCGGCGCTCGCGGCGTTCGCCATCCCGAAGCTCGCGCGGGCCGTCGGCCGGCGCAAGGCGCACCTGGTCGCGCTCTGGTGCGGCGCGCTCGGCCTGGTCTCGATCACGTCATCGAGGACCCGCAGGTTCCTGCTGGTCTCGATGGTCGGCGTGGGGTTCGCCTGGGCGTCGATCCTCTCGCTGCCGTACGCGATGCTGTCGCGGGCCGTGCCGGCGCAGAAGATGGGCATCTACATGGGCATCTTCAATTTCTTCATCGTCATCCCGCAGATCCTGGCCGCAAGCGTGCTCGGGATGCTCGTGCGGGGGATCTTCGGCGGCGACAGCATCGACGCGCTCGTGCTCGGCGGCGTGCTGATGGCGCTCGCCGGGCTCGCCACGCTGCGGGTGGATGCGAGCGGTGAGGGGGCGGCCTGAGCCGAGGCGGGGCGACGCTTAGCGCGTGCCGGCCGTCGATGCGCGCACGACCAGCTGCGGCATGATCAGCTCGGGCTCGACGGGGTCGCCGTTGATGCGCCGCATCAGGTTCTCGACCAGCATCTGCGCCGAGCGACGGGTGTCCTGCCGCACCGTCGTGAGCGGCGGGTGGAAATGCGCAGCGGCGGGGATGTCGTCGAATCCGACCACGGCCACGTCGCCGGGGACGCTGCGCCCGCGTTCGTACAGGGCGCGGATCGCGCCGCAGGCGATCGCGTCGCTCGCCGCGAACAGCGCGTCGAATGACTGCCCGCTGTCGAGCAATGCCCGGGCGGCCTGGAAACCCGCCTCCTCGCCGGAAACCGCGCCGACCTGCAGTGCCGGCTCGGCCTCGATGCCCGCGTCCCGCAGGGCCTGCACGTGGCCGCGATACCGCGCCTGGAATTCGGGCCAGTGGTCGGTCGCCCCGCCCACGAACGCGATGCGGCGCCTGCCCAGTTCGAGCAGGTGCCGGGTGGCCTGCGCGCCCCCGGCTTCGTTGTCACAGCCCACGTAGCGGCCGGCCATGCCTGCGAACGGTGGACCGAAGATCACGAAGCTGGTCTCTTCCGCCGCGAGTTCGGTGAGCCGCGGCATCGAGGCGAGGTAGTCGCCGTATCCGAGCAGGATGATCCCGTCCGCCCGGTTGTTCGTCAGGTAATCGGCGTGCCAGTCCTCGCTCAACTGCTGGAACGACACCAGCAGGTCCAGTCCGCGCCGCGCGACCTCGCGGGCGATGTGGCCCAGCATGGCGAGGAAGAACGGGTTGATCTGCGCCTCTTCCTGGTCTTCCTCGAACAGCAGCAAGGCGAGGGTCTGGCTGCGTCGCGAGCGCAGCCCGGACGCCGTCCGGTCGGCGGTGTACTTCAGTCGCCGGGCGATGGAGGCGACCCGCGCCCGGGTCTCGGGCTTCACGAGGGAGCTGTTGCGAAGCGCGCGGGACACCGTTGCCTGCGAAACTTCCGCAAGCCGGGCGATGTCGCGCGAAGTCGGCCGGGTTCGCTTGCTCATTGATTCCCTCGCAGCCGGACGCTAGCACGGGGCCCACGGTGCAGCAATTGAGCCGGGCGCAGGGTGAGGCATTCACGCAACAGATTTATTTTGCGCTGCAAACAAACTCGTCTGCACTGCAATAAAACACGGCCTGCGGCAATGAATTCGAATGCATTTCCTTGCACAACACTGTTGCTTTTATCTAGCATCCGCACCCCGACAGTTCACTGTCGCTCGCACGCACAACTACACCCCAGGGGGAATTCCAGCAATGTTGCACGGCATTTCGCGCAGGCGCGGCTACCTCATCGGTCCGCGTCGTACCGCCCTTTCGCTCGCCATCGCGTCCGCGCTGACACTGCCCGTGGCACTGCACGCACAGGAATCCCCGCCGCCCGCCCCGGCGGAAGGTGAGGAGCTCGAAACGGTCGTCGTGACCGGGTTCCGCCAGGCGCTCGTCTCGTCGATCGAAGTCAAGCGCGAAGCGACCAGCGTCGTCGAAGCCGTCTCGGCGGAAGACATCGGCAAGCTGCCGGAGTCGAGCATCGCTGAATCACTCGCGCGCCTGCCGGGCGTCGCCGGCCAGCGCGTCAACGGCCGCACCAGCGCGATCTCGATTCGCGGTTTCGGCCAGGACTTCGTGGCCGCCACGATGAACGGCCGCGAACTGCTCGGCATGGGCGACAACCGCGGCGTCGAATTCGACCTGTATCCGTCGGAAATCATCGCCGGCGCGACGGTCTACAAGACCCCGACCGCGACGCTGCTGACGCAGGGCGTGGCGGGCACGGTCGACCTGCAGACGACCAAGCCGCTGTCCTCACCCAGCACGATCGCCGTCAACGGCATGTACGAGCAGAACGAATACGATTCGCTGAACCCGGACATGGACAACACCGGCTACCGCGGCGCACTGACGTACGTCGACCAGTTCATGGAAGACACGCTGGGCGTCGCCTTGACCGTGGCGACCATGGAATCGCCGAGCCAGGAAGAATATTTCGAGGCCTGGGGTTACGCGCAGATGGGTGACGGCGACAGCATCCTCGGCGGCGTCAAGCCGTTACGCACGCTCGAACATGCTGAACCGCGACTCCTACTCGGCCATGGTCGAATGGAAGCCGACCGACTCCCTGCACGTCACGGTCGACGGCCTCTACATCGACTACCTCGACGAGTCGGTGAAGCGCGGCCTCGAGACGCCCGGAGCCGATCTGGGGCACGCCCGGCTACACGGTCCTCGAAACCGAGAACGGCCTCGTGACGCGGGGCTCGTTCGACGACACCTTCGTCCAGATCCGTAACGACTCGGCCGAGCAGGACGCGACGCTGGAGTCCGGTCGGCATCAACATCGCCTACGACATCAACGACACGTGGTCCACGAGCTTCGACGGCGCCTACAGCAAGGTCGAGAAGACGATCTCCGACCTCGAGATCTACTCAAGCTTCGGGCGCGGTGAAGCGGCGGCCGGCAGCGGCGTGGCGGACACGGTCGGGTTCCAGATGACCGATCGGGGCGCAACGCTCGATTTCACATTGCCGTATGACGACTACAATCTCGTCAAGCTGGCCGGCGCGAAGAACTGGGGCTTCGACAACCCGCACTGCCCGGGCCCGGACTGCACGGACGACCAGGACGGCTTCCACAACTACGCCGATTTCGAGGAGACGCTGACGGCCCTGCGCCTGCAGGCCCACGCGAAGCTCGAGGGCGGCTGGCTGACGGGCACGACGTTCGGCGTCAACTACACCGACCGTGAGAAGTCCAAGGTCAACACGGGCCTGTTCCTGACGGACCCGACCTACCCGGCGAATCCCTCGATCCCGGAGGAGTTCCGTCGCGGCACGATCGCGCTCGACTTCCTCGGCGGCCAGCGCATGGTCGCGATCGACGGCCGCGGCTTGTACAACAGCGGCTATTACCTGACCTACAACGAAGGCGATTTCAAGGCGAACCGCGCGGCCGACACCTGGGACATCCAGGAGAAGGTCACGACGGGCTACGTCCAGCTCGACTTCGCCGGCGAGTCGCAACGACACCCCGATCACCGGCAACGTCGGCCTGCAGTACGTTTACTCGGACCAGAGCGCGGACGGTTTCGGCGCGCAGGGCAGCCCGGACGGCGTGATCGCGGTCCCGGTCTCGGACGGCGCCACGTATTCGGACATCCTGCCGAGCCTGAACCTCGCGTTCGCGCTCAACGACGACATGAACATCCGTTTCGCCGCCGCGCGCACGATGTCCCGCACGCGTCTCGACAAGCTCCAGCCGGGTGCCTCGATCGTCTTCGATCCGGGCAACAACATCCCGACGGCGAACCTCGAGCGTTCGCCGTGGTCGGCGAAATCGGGCGATCCGCAGCTCGAGCCGATCAAGCAGGACCAGCTCGACCTCGGCTACGAGTGGTTCTTCGCGCCGGACGGCTACCTGCAGGTCGGCATGTTCAACAAGCACCTGGTGTCGTGGCAGACGACCGCCAAGGTCGCGACGGACTTCACGGAGTTCTATTACCCCGAGCTGGGCACCGTCTACACGTTCGACGGCTACAGTCGAGAAGACGGTCGAATCGGGTGGCGGCAACATCTTCGGTACCGAGTTGCAGTTCGCGCTGCCGTTCAACATCATGGCTGACGCCCTCGACGGGTTCGGCCTGATCGGCTACTACACGCACGTCGAGAACGGCGTGAAGATGAACGGCAACAGAGGCCGACATCATCGGTCTGTCCGACGAGTCGTACGGCCTGACCGGGTACTTCGAGAGGTGGGGCTTCTCGGCCCGCGTGAACTGGAATTACCGCAGCGACTACACGGCGGAGGTCCGCGGCGGCAACAACGGCCTGTCGACCGAAAGGTGCTGGAGACGGAACTGTGGACGCGCAGGTGGGCTACGACTTCGGCCGGCCGGTTTCTTCGGTCCGCTCGAAGGCCTGTCGCTGTTCCTCTCGGGTTACAACCTGACGGACGAGCCGTACGTGCAGTTCGACAACAACGACACGCGCCAGATCAATCGCTACTCGAGCTACGGCCCAACTACCAGCTCGGCTTCCGTTACAGGTTCTGATTTGACGCATCCGGAGAGCTGACTCCGAACCCGCCGTCCGCAGGGCCGGCGGGTTTTTTTATGCCAGGGAGGGACCATGGATACGACCGTGCGACGTGGTGATCGTCGGCGGGGGCACCGCCGGCTGGATCAGCGCGGCACTGCTGATGAAGATGCTCGGCAAGGCGATCAACGTGACGCTGGTGGAGTCCGACGACATCGGCACCATCGGCGTGGGCGAGGCGACGATCCCGCCGATCCTCTCGCTGAACAAGGCGCTCGGCGCTCGACGAGCGCGCGTTCATGCGGCGGACGCAGGCCACGATCAAGCTCGGCATCCAGTTCGAGAACTGGGGTCACGCGGGCAACGCGTACATGCACGCGTTCGGCACCATCGGCAAAGACTTCCCGTTCTGCCCGTTCCAGCATTTCTGGTTCCGCGATCGCGCGGCCGGAGGCAACAGCAGCCTCTGGGACTACTCGCTCAACCTGCAGGCCGCGCACCAGGGCAGGTTCGGTTTCGTGCAGCAGCAGCAGGACATGCCCGCGCTCGCCTACGCCTATCACTTCGACGCGGGGCTGTACGCGCAGTACCTGCGCGAGGAAAGCGAGCGCATGGGCGCCAAACGGATCGAGGGCACGATCCGCAAGGTGAACCTGCACCCGGAGACGGGACACGTCGTTTCGGTCGAGCTGGCGGACGGGCAGGTGATCGCCGGCGACCTCTTCGTCGACTGCTCGGGCTTCCGCGGATTGCTGATCCAGGAAGCGCTGAACACCGGATACGAGGACTGGACCCACTGGCTGCCCTGTGATCGTGCGGCCGCCGTGCCCTCGGAGTCGTATCCGCAGACCGTCCCCTACACGCGGTCGATCGCGCACGAGGCGGGCTGGCAGTGGAACATCCCGCTGCAGCATCGCAACGGCAACGGCATGGTCTATTGCAGCCAGCACTGGAGCGACGACGAGGCGGCGGAGCGACTGCTCGCCAACCTCGGTTCGAAGGCGCTGGCCGAGCCGCGGTGCCTCCGCTTCAAGACCGGACGGCGCCTGCGCCAATGGAACCGCAACGTCGTCTCCATCGGCCTGTCCAGCGGCTTCCTCGAGCCGCTCGAGTCGACGAGCATCCACCTGATCCAGTCCGGCGTCGTGCGACTCATCAAGCACTTCCCGTTCCGCGGCATCAAGCAGGCCGGAGGTGGACGAGTACAACCGCCAGTCCCGGGTCGAGTTCGAGCAGGTGCGGGACTTCATCATCTGCCACTACAAACTGAATTCCCGCGACGACAGCGATTTCTGGCAGCAGTGCCAGCGCATGAGCATCCCGGACTCGCTCGAGCGCAAGATCGAGCTGTTCCGCGCGACCGGCAAGATCTACCGGGAACAGGAGGAACTGTTCTCCGAGGTCGCCTGGCTGCAGATCCTGGTGGGCCAGGGCGTGATGCCTCGTGATTTCCATCCGCTGGCATCGGTGCTGCCCGAGGCGACGCTCGCGGAGATGCTCGAAAACGTCAAGACCGTCGTGCAGAAGCCGCTTGCCGCACCTGGCGTCGCACGAAGAGTTCCTGAAGCGTACTGCGGCGCGCAGTACGCGCCCGGACGCGGCCGCAGCATGCACATCGTCATCGTCGGCGGCGGCACGGCCGGGTGGATGGCGGCGACGCTCTTCGCCGCCGCGTGGCCGCGGGAGCAGGGTGCAGATCACGCTGGTCGAGTCGCCCGACGTCGGCATCATCGGGGTCGGCGAGGGTTCCACGCCGCTGCTGCGCAAGTTCTTCGTGGACCTGCGCATCCCGAGCAGGAGTGGATGCCCCGCTGCAACGCGACGTACAAGCTCAACATCCGCTTCCAGGGCTGGTCGACGAAGCCCGGCTGCGCGAGCTACTCGCACCCGTTCCCGTCGCAGCTCGACGCCCATACGTCCCGCGCGTTCTACGTCAACTGCCTGACGCGGCGGCTGGGACTCGACGTCGAGACCTCACCGATGCTTTCAACCTCAACGCCGTCCTGGCGGCTGCGGGCAAGGGGCCGCGGGCCGCGGAGAAATTTTCCGTTCGAACTCCAGCACGGGTACCACTTCGATTCCGGCCTGCTCGGCGCGTTCCTGCGCGAGAAGGCCTGCGCGATGGGCGTCGTGCACCGCCAGGCACTGGTGGAACGCGTCGAGCAGCACGAGAACGGGGACATCCGCGCCCTGCACACCCGTGAAGGGCGAAGTCATCGCGCGGCGACTTCTTCGTCGACAGCACGGGCTTCGTGTCGCTGCTCGCGCAGAAAACCCTGGGTGTCGGCTTCAAGTCGTTCTCGAGAAACCTGTTCAACGACAGCGCGGTGGTCGCACCGACGGCGCACACCGCACCGTACCGTCCGGAAACCCGCTCGGTGGCGTTGAGCGCGGGCTGGTGCTGGCACATCCCGCTCACCAGCCGCGTGGGCAACGGCTACGCTACAGCTCGCGCTACATCGACCAGGATGCCGCCGAGACGGAGTTCCGCCGCCACCTGGGCTGCTGGACGCCGACGGCGCCGGTCCGCCACCTGAAGATGCGCGTCGGCCAGGTGGAGCGGCACTGGTCGCACAACTGCCTGGCGCTCGGTCTGTCGGGTGGATTCATCGAACCGCTCGAAGCGACGGCGCTGCACCTCGTGCAGGTCGGCATCGAGTCGTTCATCACGCGCTTCGACCAGAGCCGCTTTCGGCGAAACTCGCGACGACTACAACCGGTACATGGACAACCGCTTCGAGCGGGTTCGCGACTACATCGTCGCGCACTACCGGCTCAACAGCCGGACCGACTCGCCGTACTGGCTCGACAACGCCCGCAATCGACCACCTGTCGGGATGCTGCGTCGCGTGCTCGACGCCTGGTATCGGCGCGCGGATCTGGCGCTGGAACTCGAGCGGCTCAAGCTCGACTCGCATTTCGGCGTGATGTCGTGGCACTGCCTGCTGGCAGGCTACGGTGCCTTTCCGGAGCTGGCGCCCGGACAGCCACCGAAAGGCACCGGCGACCGCTACGTCGAGCTTGGCCTCGGCGAATTCCTGCGTCGCTGCGCGATCAATTTCGCGGCCATGGCCGACTGCCAGCCGCGTGAAAACGCACGAGCCGGATCGAGCACCTCAGCGCCGGCTGACCCTCGTGTCATCGGCCAGCGTCCAGACGCCGTCGGCATCGGGACACGCGACCGTGCGGCCTTCGCTGAGGCCGAAGTTGCCATGCGCGACGAGTCGGAAGCTGCGGCACCCTTCGACACCGGAGACGTTGCCGAGCGGCGTCAGCTGGTAGGTACGCGCGTGTTCGGGTTGGTCCACCTGACGCTGCGCCCGACCTCGGCCAGCTCGAGCGACTGGCCGGCGCAGGAGCGATCGGTCTTGTCCATGCGACGCCCGATCTCCGAGCCGATGGCGCGCCAATCCCGTGCCGACGACGATGGCGACGTTGCTGTTCGTGTCCGGGCTGCCCTTGCTGACCTCGGAACCGACCACGCCCCCGATGACGCCTCCGGCCACGCCGCCGAGAACCTGGCCGACCTTGACCCGATCGCATGCGCCCGACTCGACGCCGTAATCGGAGTCCCAGTCGCGACCGGAGTGGCCCTTGTAGCCTGCATAGCTTCGGGTCGTGTTTCTTGCGCCAGCCGTGCGCCGGCGCCCAGTCCGGGGGCGCTGCCAGCACCGCACAGGGAATCGCCACGCACAACGCGATGGCTGCGCGGCGCAGGGGGTCGGTGTGTACGCCTTCATCGAAACCTCCTCGGCCTGGAACCGATTGGAGGTCCCCGTTGGACACGCCCCGGACGCTAGCCCTCCTGCGCCTAGCGCAACGTGTCGGAGGTCGGAAAGATGACGGGGTTCACGTCCCTGCGGCCGCTTACGTCAAAATCGGGGCGGTTTCCTGCGAGCCCGGCATCCTGGGCGCCAGGTCGGGCGCGGAGTTGCAACCCGAGTCACGACGCGTCCCTGCGCATCGATCACGCAGTACGTCCGCGACGGCTACTTGCCTGGTTTGCGCCCGTGTCGCTCGGAACGACGCGTCGCCTGCGTCGGCGACGCGGCGGACCGAGTGTGCTGCGTGCGCAATGGCGTCACGGTCTTCTTCACGTTTGCTGGCGCGCTCCCCGCCGGAACGCTCGCTGCGCGCGCGCTCTTGTCCAGCATGCGCTTGCCTTCGTGCGCGCGGCCCGTGCCGATCGGCTGGAACGCCGGGACCAGGTGGCGCCTGCCGTTGCCGATCAGATCGGCCCGGCCCATCCGGCGCAGGGCCTCGCGCAGGAGCGGCCAGTTCTCAGCGTCGTGATAGCGCAGGAAAGCCTTGTGCAGCCGGCGCCCTCGATGCCCTTGGAATGATGCACGGATTCGCTGTCCGGGTGACCTTGCGCAGCGGATTCTAGCCCGTGTGGTACATGGCGGTCGCGGTCGCCATCGGCGAAGGCAGGAAGGCCTGCACCTGATCGGCGCGGAAACCGTTGTCCTTCAGCCAGAGCGCGAGCTCCAGCATGTCCTCGTCGGTGGTGCCCGGGTGCGCGGCGATGAAGTAGGGGATCAGGTACTGTTCCTTGCCCGCTTCCGTGGAGTACTTGTCGAACAGTTCCTTGAAGCGGTCATAGGTGCCCATGCCCGGCTTCATCATCATCGACAGCGGGCCTTCCGAGATCGCCTCCGGTGCGATCTTGAGATAGCCGCCGACATGGTGCTGCGCGAGCTCCTTCACATACTCGGGCGACTCGATCGCGAGGTCGTAGCGCACGCCCGAGGCGATCAGCACCTTCTTGATGCCCGGCAGCTCCCGCGCCCTGCGGTAGAGCTTGATCAGCGGCGAGTGATCGGTGTTGAGATTCGGGCAGATCCCCGGGAACACGCAGGAGGGCCGGCGGCAGGCGGCCTCGATCTTGCGTCTTGCAGGCGAGCCGGTACATGTTCGCGGTCGGTCCGCCCAGATCCGAGATCACGCCGGTGAAGCCGGGGACGCTGTCGCGGACCGTCTCGATCTCGCGGATGATCGAATCCTCCGAACGGTTCTGGATGATGCGTCCTTCGTGCTCGGTGATCGAACAGAAGGTGCAGCCGCCGAAACAGCCGCGCTGGATCGAGATCGAGAAGCGGATCATCTCGTATGCGGGAATCTTCGCGTCGCCGTAGGCGGGATGCGGCATGCCGGGTACGGCAGCTCGTAGATCGCGTCCATCTCGTTCGTTTCGAGCGGAATCGGCGGCGGATTGATCCACAGGTCGCGTCTCGCCATGGCGCTGCACCAGGGCGCGCGCGTTGCCGGGGTTCGACTCCAGGTGCAGGATCCGCGAGGCGTGCGCATAGAGAATCGGGTCGTCGGCACCTGCTCGAACGACGGCAGGCGGATCACGCTGTGCTCGCGGTCCACGCTGCGGCACGCCGGCGGTGAGCTGCAGCGCGGCTTCGTCGGCAGCCGTCGGCGACGCCCGGCTTCGGGTTTATCGGGGGCCCGTCCTCCATGGGGGCTCCGGGCGCGGCGTCCACGCGGCGCACGGCCTCCCGGACGAACCCGGAACGCACCTGCACGGGCGTCGCGGCTCGTGTTGCGAGCGGCCGCTGCGTCGAGCGCTGCGCGCGGTCCGGCGGCGCCGGTTTCATCGCGTAGGGATCTACCGGCGGATTCAGCGGGCCCGGCGTATCGATGGAGTGGAGTCGATCTCGATCCAGCCTCGGGCAGCGCCGCGCACGAACGCCGTGCCGCGCACGTCGGTGATCTCCGCGATGCCGCTTGCCCGCCGCGAGACGATGCGCGATCTCGGCAGAGCGCCGCTCGGCGTTGCCGTACAGCAGGAGGTCGGCCTGCGCGTCGAGCAGGATCGAGCGGCGGACCTTCTCCGACCAGTAGTCGTAGTGCGCGATGCGGCGCAGGCGCCTCGATGCCGCCGATGACGATGGGCACATCGGGGTACCCCTGGCGCAGCGCTGGCAATAGACGATGACGCAGCGATCGGGGCGCTTGCCGCCACGCCGCCCGGGGTATACGCATCGTCGCTGCGGATCCGTCGGTCCGAGGTGTAGCGGTTGACCATCGAATCCATGTTGCCGCCGGTGATGCCGAAGAACAGGTTCGGTCGCCCGAGCTGCCTCGAAGTCGGGGCCTGTGCCAGTCCGGCTGGGCGATGATGCCGACCCGGAAACCTTGCGCCTCGAGCAAGCGGCCGACGATCGCCATGCCGAAGCTCGGGTGGTCGACGTAGGCGTCGCCGGTGACCAGGATGATGTCGCAGCTGTCCCAGCCGAGTTCGTCCATCTCCGCGCGGGACATGGGCAGGAACGGCGCGCGCCGAAGCGCGCGCCCAGTACTTCCGGTATGAAAAAAGGTCTCGCACGGCGGCGGCGGTGGCTGGCATGGGAGGAGTTTAGCCGAGGCCCGCGCCTGGTCGCGCGCCAGGACGGTGCTGCTATGCTGTGCGCCGGTCTGGCCGGGAGATCTGACCGTGCGTTACCTGGTTTCCGCCATGCTGGTCGTGGTTGCGATCATTCACCTGATGCCGGTGTCAGGCGTGCTGGGCGCCGAGCGGCTGACCGCGCTGTATGGCCTGCCGGTCAACGAGCCGAACCTTGCGATCCTGATGCGCCACCGGGCGGTGCTGTTCGGCCTGCTCGGCGTCTTCCTGCTCATCGCAGCCTTCCGCAGCGAACTGCAGGGCTACGCGTTGATCGCAGGATTTGCGAGCGTACTTTCGTTCCTGTACCTCGCCTGGTCGAGTCGGCAACTACAACCCGCACGTGGGCCGCGTCGTCGCAGCTGACGTCGTCGCGCTGGTGTGCCTGGTGGTCGGCAGCCTCGCGCACGCGTGGGTGCGGCGCCACGGC
>CAWBKN010000021.1:0-230641 GCA_963789375.1 uncultured Gammaproteobacteria bacterium
GTGCCGTTGCGCTGGATGTACCCGGCCGTCGATGTTCCCGTCGTGCAGTTGTCGGTGCAGCCCGGGCTTGGCACCGCGCACCACTTCCACATGGGACGCGCGCTGCAATCGCTCGCGATGAGTGACGTGCTCGTGATCGGTTCAGGTCACGTGACCCACAACCTGCGTGACTGGATGACGAGCCGCGAGACGGTGCAACCGCTGCCCTACGTTGCGGCGTTTTCCGGCTGGCTGGAGCAAGCCCTCGCCAGCAACGATGAAGACGCGCTGCTGGCCTATCGTGAGCAGGCGCCCGAGGCGGCACGCGCGCACCCGACGGAAGAGCACTTCCTGCCGTTGTACGTGGCGCTGGGCGCTGCCGGATCGGTGGCGAGGTCGAGCCGGATCTACATGGGCATGGAAGGAGCCGCGCTGTCGATGGATGCGTATCGCTTCGACTCCGCCTGATTCCGCGGGAGTGCAGAAATTACGGGAAACTCCCGCGTGCCCGCGCGATACTGTCGACCGCATCCCGTGTACACGGACAGGCCGTCGACCTGAATACATGCTGCGGTGAAAATTCACCCTGACCCATGGTTTGCCGAGAAGGCGCGCGAGCTGTGCGGCAACGACCTCTCCGTTGCGCGGGTCACAGCGGTCGACAGGTCCCGATACCTCATTGGTGACGAGCAAGGCGAGCTACCTGCCGAGTTGACCGGCCGCCTGCAGTTCGTGGCCGAGTCCTCGACCGACCTGCCCTGCGTGGGCGACTGGGTCTGCGTCCGCTACCATGACGCCAGGTCTCACGCCAGCATTCAGGGTGTGCTGCCGCGCAAGTCGTTCCTGAGACGGAAAGCCCCCGGCAAGGACATCGACTTCCAGATGATCGCCGCGAACATCGACGTGGCGTTCGTCATCCAGGCCTGCAAGTTCGATTTCAACGTGCGCAGGCTCGAGCGATACCTGGTGATGGTGCAGGGAAGGGCACATCGAACCTGTGCTGCTGCTGACGAAGATCGACCTGGTGAGCACGGATGAACTGGAGGCGTTGATCGACAGGATCCGGAGCGCGGGCATCGACGCGAGGATATTCACGGTCAGCAACGTGACGGGCGCCGGCCTGGAAGAAGTTCGCGAATTCCTCAGTCCCGGCAGGACGTACTGTCTCCTCGGTTCGTCGGGTATCGGCAAGACGACCCTGATCAACCGCCTGGCAGGCGACTCAGGGCTGGAAACGCAGGACGTGAGCCACACGGGAGAAGGACGTCATACGACCACGCGTCGTCAACTCATCGTCCTCGAGGGTGGCGCCCTGCTGATCGACATGCCTGGCATGCGTGAGCTGGGGATGCTGGGGGTGGGCGAAGGCCTCGACGACGCATTCGCCGATGTCGGGGAGCTTGCGCAGCACTGCCGGTTCTCGGATTGCACACACTCGAGCGAACCCGGTTGCGCCGTGCGCGAGGCCATCGAGCGACACGCACTGCGCGAAGAACGTCTGCAGGATTACCTCAAGCTGCGCAAAGAGGCCGCATTCCACGACTCGTCGTACGTCGAGCGACGGCAGAAGGACCGGGAATTCGGCCGATTCGTGCGTTCCGTCATGAAGCACAAGGGGAAAACAACGTGACAGCGTTTCGAGTAATCCTCGTCCTGCTCTGGGTGGCTCTCGCCGGCTATACGGGCATCGTCATTGCCAATCACGGCGTGGGGTTGTTCGCGGTCTTTTTCGGGGACATGGCCGCGATGGGCTGGCCCGGCCAGTTCAACCTGGACTTCACGTGCCTGCTGCTGCTCTCGGCGCTCTGGGTGGCCTGGCGGCACCAGTTCTCGGCCGCCGGCCTGGCCCTCGGTGCGCTGGCCTTTGTCGGTGGGGCGCTCTTCCTGACCACCTATCTATTGGTCGCCAGCATCGTTGCCGGGGGCGACACGACGGAATTGCTGCTGGGTAAGCAACGCGCGGCTGGCGGTGGCCCCCGGTAGCGGGAGGCCAGAACGGTCCTGCGGGACCGCGCGCCGATGGGGGACAGCGGTCGTCCAGCCGGGATTGCTGCGACGCATCAAAAACGGTGTAGAGTTAGCCTGAGTTCCGTCCGCCTGCGGGCCGACGAAACTCGTGCGCCCACCGCAACCAGCCCAGGTAACCACGATGAACGCGATCGCACCGACGCCTCCCGTCACCGCCCCCGACCGCCTGCTGCACGACCAGAGCGTTGCCAAGCAACTGCTGCTGGGGGACATCCTCGAGGAAAACCTCTTTCCCTACCCCGCCATCAGCGAACGCGAACGCGAAGTGCTGGGCATGATCGTGGAGTCGGTCGATCGCTTCCTCGAGGGCAAGGAGGCTGACTTCGCGAAATGGGACCGCGACGCTCACCAGCCCGAAGAGTTCATCCAGGCGCTGCGCGAACTGGGACTGTTCGGCTTGATCATCCCGGAGGAGTTCGGCGGACTCGGGCTCTCGAACGCCGCCTACGCGCGAGTGCTGTCCCAGACCAGCGGCCATGACAGCTCGATCTCGTTGACCATCGGTGCGCACAGTTCCATCGGCCTCAAGGGCCTGCTGCTGTACGGCAACGACGAGCAGAAGGCTCGCTACCTGTCGAGGCTGGCAAGCGGGGAAATGATCGCCGCGTTCTGCCTGACGGAGCCGGGTGCAGGCTCCGACGCGGCCGCGATCCGCACGGCGGCGAAGCGCAACGACGACGGCAGCTGGACCTTGAACGGCGAGAAGCTCTGGATCACCAACGGCGGCATCGCCGACTTCTATACGGTGTTTGCGCGCACGGACGGCCCCGAGGGCAAGATCACCGCCTTCATGGTCGAAGCGGCGTGGCCGGGCGTGAGCCAGGGCCCGCACGAAGACAAGATGGGCATCCGCGCTTCGTCCACGACGACCGTTGCCTTCAGCGACGTGCGCGTGCCGGCGGAGAACGTGCTCGGCGACGTCGGCAAGGGCTTCAAGGTGGCGATGGGCATCCTGAACAACGGCCGCACCGGGCTCGGCGGCGGTGCCGTCGGGGGCATGAAGGCCCTGATCCGCCGCTCCGTCGCGTATGCCACGGAGCGCAAGCAGTTCGAGCGCCCGATCGCGGAATTCGGCCTGGTGCGCGAGAAGATCGCGCAGATGACCGTCGACTGCTTCGCCGCAGAAAGCGCCGTCTGGATGGTGGCTCATTACATCGACAGTGGCTGCACCGACTACTCGACCGAGGCGGCGATCACCAAGGTGTTCGCCAGCGAGGTGATGCAGCGCGCGGCCTACGAGGCATTGCAGATCGCGGGCGGCAACGGCTACATGCGCGAGCTGCCCTACGAGCAGTACACGCGCGATGCGCGCATCCTGCCGATCTTCGAGGGCGCCAACGAGATCCTGCGGCTGTTCATCGCGCTTTCCGCACTCAAGGACGTGGGCGCGTCGCTGTCCGAGCTGAAGTCGGCGATGGGATCGATGTTCAACGAGCCGATCAAGGGCTTCGGCGTACTGTCCGGTTACACGGGGCGTCGTTTCGCGCGCGCCACCGGGTTCGGCTCAGGCGCGGCACTCAAGACGCAGCTCGCTCCGGAGCTCAGGCCGCTCGCGGCCATCTACAGCAACTATGCCCGGGCCGCTGCGCGGGTCGCCGAAGGCGCCTTGCGCAAATACGGCAAGGGCATCTTCGAGCGCCAGTACGTGCAGAAGCGTGTCGCCGACCTGCTCATCGACCTGTTCGTCGGGCTGTGCGTGATCTCGCGTGCGGAGTCGCTCATGGCGAGCCAGCCCGACACGCGGCAGCAGGTGATCGAGGTCGCCCAGGTATTCACCCACCAGGCACGGCGCCGCATGATCCGCAACATCCGTGGCGCGACGCACAACGAGGACCAGGCCGTGGATGCGCTGGCCGGCGCGATCATCGAGCGGGGAAGTTATCCCTGGGACGTGATCTAGCGCGCATCGCGCACGGTAGCCGGCGGCTAAGCGCTGCGCGTACTGCGCCGGCCCGGCTTGGCGGCGATCTCGGCAGACCACGGTGTTCCCGTCTGTTCCTCGATGTACCCGCGGATCAGACTGCGAACCACCTGCGACGGCGTCGTGTCCCGCTCGGCGCAGAGACGCTCGAACAGTGCCTTCTTGCGCGGGTCGATCAGCACGGTGAGCCGGGCGGTGCGGTCCTCGAGTGCCAAGTGGCGGTCCTCGCCCTGGGAAGTGATGTGCGTATTATTATAATGAAATTCGTGTTGGGGTAGCATACCTGTCCATGAGCCCGCTGGAATCCCCGCTCGCTGCCTGCCTGGCGCTGTTAGCCGGCTGGGGGGTCATCGGCCTGGCAGGGCTCCTGCGCCATACCAGCGTCGTCTTCGTCGGCAGGGTCCTGTTTCCGCTGGGTGCGATCGTCGGGCTCGGCGTCGCCCTGGTTGCCGTCACGAGCCTCGGCGCACCCGTCGAGCGCGCGACGCTGCTGATCGGCCTGCCCGACCTGCCGATGCACGTGCGGCTCGATGCGCTCTCCCGCGTGTTCCTCGTGCTGCTCGGCAGCGCGTCCGCCGGCGTCTCGCTGTTCGCCTCGGGGTACTTCCGCCAGGGGCAGGGCACGGCGCCGGGCGTGCTGGGACTCCAGTACCACCTGTTCCTCGCGAGCATGGGCTTCGTGCTGCTGGCCGACGACGCCTACGCGTTCATGGTCGCGTGGGAAACAATGGCCCTGGCGTCGTACTTCCTGGTCACGGCGCAGCACGGCATTCCCGAGATCCGCAGCGCCGGCTTTCTCTACCTGCTGATGGCCCACGTCGGCGCGATCGCGATCCTGCTGAGCTTCGGCATCCTGCAGGGCGGCACCTGGCTGTTCTCGTTCGATGCCATGCGCTCCAGCACGCTTTCGGTTCCCTGGGCCACGGCTGCGTTCCTGCTGGCATTGTTCGGCTTCGGCGCCAAGGCCGGGCTCCTGCCGTTGCACGTGTGGCTGCCCGAGGCGCACCCCGCGGCACCGTCGCCGGTCTCGGCACTGATGAGCGGCGTGATGCTCAAGACCGCCGTTTACGGGCTCCTGCGCGTCACGTTCGACCTGATCGGCGATCCGCAATGGTGGTGGGGCCTGATCCCGCTCGGCCTCGGCCTCGCGACCGCGATCTTCGGCGTCGTGTTCGCCGCCGTGCAGACCGACATGAAGCGGCTGCTCGCGTATTCGTCGGTGGAGAACATCGGCGTGCTGTTCACCGGCATCGGGCTGGCCATCGTCTTCCACGGCGTCGGGATGGATGCGCTCGCTGCATTGGCGCTGGTCGCGGTGCTCTACCACTCGCTGAACCACGCATTCATGAAGAGCCTGCTGTTCCTCGGCACGGGCGCCGTGCTGCATGCCACCGGCGAGCGCAACCTGGGCCGGCTCGGCGGGCTCATCCACCGCATGCCCTGGGCGGGCTGGTTGACGCTCGTGGGCGTGCTGGCAATCGCCGGACTGCCGCCACTGAACGGCTTCGTGTCCGAATGGCTGCTGCTGCAGACGTTCCTGTTCTCGCACGAAGTGCCGCAGCCCTTCGTCAACATGCTGCTGCCGCTCGGCGCCGCGGTCGTGGCCCTCGCGGCGGCCCTCGCCGGGTACGTGATGGTGAAGTTCTTCGGCATCGTCTTCCTGGGCCAGCCGCGGGAGCCGTCGCTCGCCGATGCGCACGACGTGAGCGGATTCGAGAAGGCCGGACTCGTGTGGCTTGCCGTCGGCTGTGCCTTGCTGGGCCTCTTCCCGAACCAGGTCATCGGCTTCCTCGGTTCGGCAACCGCCGAGCTGCTGGGTACGGCACCCGACACGTCGTCGCAATCGTGGTGGATGCTGGCGCCGTTGCCCGAGCGCGCGGTGTCGTACTCGCCGCTGATCCTGCTCGCCGTGATCGTCGCCGTCATTGCGTTCGCCTTTCTCATCGTGCGTGCCGTCTATCGGCGGCCCGTGCGCCGCGCGCCGGCGTGGGACTGCGGCTTCGCCCGTCCCGACCCGCGCATGCAGGACACGGCGGAGGGCTTCGGGCAGCCGATCCGCCACATCTTCGAGCCGTTCTTCGCGATGGAGCGCCAGTTGCCGTCGCCGCTCGATGCGGCCCCGCATTACCGCGTGATCGTCAGCGACCGGATCTGGCGCGGCCTGTACCTGCCGATCGGCGGCGTGGTGCAGCGCATGACCGATGCCGTGGCCTGGCTGCAGCAGGGCCGCATCTCGGTGTACCTGACCTACAGCTTCATCACGCTCGTCATCCTGCTGGCGGTGATGCTGTGAGCGCCGTCGCCTGGCTGACCCAGTTCCTCGAAGTGCTCGCCGCACTTGCGCTCGCGCCGCTGTTCCTCGGGTGGGTCAATGCCTGCCGTGCCTGGCTGCAGAACCGCAGTGCGCCGAGCCTGCTGCTGCCGTATCACGGCATCCGCAAGCTGTTTCACAAGGACGCGGTGATCGCAGCCAATGCCTCGACGCTGTTTCGCATGGCGCCGTACGTCGTGTTCGGTGCGATGGTCGCGGCCGCCGCGGTGATTCCGTCGATGGGCACGGGGCTGCCGATCCGTTCCGCGGCCGATGCGATCGCACTGGTCGGCCTGTTCGCGATCGCGCGCGTGTTCATGTCGCTCGCGGCGATGGACATCGGCACGGCCTTCGGCACGCTCGGCGCGCGACGCGAAATGATGGTGGGCTTCCTCGCCGAGCCCGCGCTGCTGATGATCATCTTCGTGGCCTCGCTGATCTCGGCGACCACGGCGTTGCCGCTGATCGCCGAGCACCTCGCCGGACAGGCCGTGGCGATCTATCCGAGCCTCGCCTTCACGGCCATCGCCTTCACGATGGTGCTGCTCGCCGAGAACGCCCGGATCCCCGTGGACAACCCGGCGACCCACCTCGAGCTCACGATGATCCACGAGGCCATGCTGCTCGAGTATTCGGCGCGGCACCTCGCGCTGATGGAATGGGCCGCCGCGCTGAAGCTGTTCAACTATGCGTGCATCGGCTTCGCGCTGTTCGTGCCCTGGGGCGCGTCCCTGGGCGACGCCGGGCTCCTCGCGCTGGCCGCATCGATTCCGGTCCTGGCGGCCAAGCTGGCCATGGCGGGCCTGTGGCTCGCGTTGCTCGAGACGGTCTCCGCGAAGCTGCGCGTGTTCCGCGCGCCGGAGTTCATGGCCACCGCATTCCTGTTCGCGGTGCTGGGCCTGCTCGTGCACCTTCTGCTGGGGGCCTGAGCCGTGCAGGGCACACCGTTCGACATCCAGCTCCTCAACGCCTGCGCGGCGATCCTGCTGCTGCTTTCCTTTGCGATGCTCTCGCAGCGCCGCATCGTCGCCCTCGTCAACCTGCTGGCGCTGCAGGGCGGCATGCTGTTCATCGCGACGCTGCTGCTGGCCTGGCGTACGGGACAGAACCACCTGTACGTTTCGGCCGCGCTGACCCTGCTGCTCAAGGTGATCGCGCTGCCCTGGCTGCTGCACGTGCTGATCCGGCGCCTGGACGTCTACTGGGACACGGAGCCGCTGCTCAACGTGCCCGGGACCATGCTCATCGGGCTCGTCACCGTGGTGTTCGCCTTCGGCCTCGCCCAGCCGATCGCCGAGCTTTCGAACACCGCGACGCGCAACTCGCTCGGCATCGCCGTCGCGGTGATCCTGCTCGCGTTCATCACCATGATCACGCGCCGCAAGGCGATGTCGCAGGTCGTGGGCTTCCTGTCGATGGAGAACGGCCTGTTCTTCGGGGCCATGAGCGCGACCTACGGCATGCCGATGATCGTCGAGCTCGGCGTCGCGCTCGACGTGCTGGTGGCGATGCTGGTGCTGGGCGTGTTCTTCTTCCAGATCCGCGAGCAGTTCGACAGCCTCGACCTGCACCACCTCGAGTCGCTCAAGGAGGACCAGTAGGTGGAGTTCTTCGCACTCCTGCTGATGCCCCTGCTCGGTTCGGTCGTGCTCGCGGTGTGGGGTGCGCGCCCGCGTGCGGCGGAACTCAACATCGCGTTCAGCCTCGGCACCTTCGTCGCCGCGGCCGCGCTCACCGCGCGAGTGATCAGCGAAGGCAACCTGATCGCCGCCAACGAGCAGTTCTTCATCGATCCGTTCAACGTCTTCCTGGTGAGCCTCACGGCCTTCGTGGGCCTGACGACGTCGATCTTCTCGCGGCCGTACATGCGCGTGGAGATGGAGCACGGGCGCCTCAACGCCGGGCGCCTGCGCCTCTACCACTCGATGTACCAGCTCTTCATGGCGATGATGCTGGTGGCCCTCACCACGAACAACATGGGCCTGCTGTGGGTGGCGCTCGAGGCGGCGACGCTGTCGACGGTGCTGCTGGTCACCTTGTATCGCACGCCGGCAAGCCTCGAGGCGGGCTGGAAGTACTTCATCCTCTGCGGCGTCGGCATCGCCCAGGCGCTGTTCGGCACGATCCTGCTGTACTTCGCGGCGGAAAAGGTGCTGGGTGCGGATGGCGTCAGTGCGCTGCTGTGGACGCACCTGTCCGCGGTCAAGGGCGAGCTCGAGCCCACCGTCCTCGGGCTCGCCTTCGCCTTCCTGCTCGTGGGCTACGGCACGAAGGTCGGCCTCGCGCCGCTGCACAACTGGCTGCCCGACGCGCATGCCGAGGGCCCCACGCCGGTCTCCGCCGTGCTGTCGGGACTCCTGCTCAACGTCGCGATCTATGCCGTGGTTCGCTGCAAGGTGCTCGTCGAGGGCGCACTGCAGTCGACGTTGCCGTCGCAGATCCTGATGGTCTTCGGCCTGCTGTCCGTCGTGCTGGCCGCGCTCTTCCTCTGGCGGCAGCGCGACATCAAGCGACTGTTCGCCTACTCGTCGATCGAGCACATGGGCATCATCGCCTTTGCGTTCGGCATGGGCGGCGCGGTCGCAAACTTCGCGGCGCTGCTGCACATGACGGTGCACTCGCTGACGAAATCCGCGATCTTCTTCACGGTGGGCCACGCCGCACAGAAGGCGGGCTCGCAGCGCATCGAGGACATCCGCGGCCTGCTCTCGCTCAATCCCACGATCGGCTGGGGCCTGATGCTCGGGTCGCTGGCCATCCTCGGCTTCCCGCCGTTCGGTGTATTCGCGAGCGAGTTCCTGATCCTCACCACTGCAATGAAGCAGGAGCCCTGGGCGACGCCCATCCTGCTCGGCGCGCTGGGCATCGCCTTCGCGGCGATCTTCAGCCGCACGCAATCGATGGTGCTTGGACAGCCCGCGGGACGGCGCCTGCCGCACCAGCCCGCGCTGCTGCCGGTCTTCGCGCACCTGGCGCTGGTGCTCCTGCTCGGCCTCTACATCCCGCCGTACCTGGCCGACTGGTATCGCGCCGCGGCGGGCATGATCGTGGGGAACTGACGTGACCCTCTCGCGCTGGCTGGGTCGAGCAGGCGCGCCGGACGCGGGATCGGCGTACCTGGCGCTGAACGTGGACGCGGCGGAGTGGCGTCGCTTCGCGCAGGACCTCGCGGCGGCCGGCGGTCGCCTGCTCGCACTGTGGGGAATCCGCCGGCCTGGCGCGAGTGAAGCCTTGCACGCCGTCGCGATGGGCCAGTCGCGGGTGCTGTTCGTGACCGTGCAGCAGGCGGGCGCGAGCGGGGGCTTCGCCGGAGTCGAAGACGTGTTTCCCGCGGCGGCGCGAATGCAGCGAGCGATTTTCGACCTCTCGGGCATCCGCTTCACGGCACCCGACACGAGGCCCTGGCTGCGGCACGCTGCCTGGCCAGCCAGCGTGTTTCCGCTCAACGAGGATGCGGCACCGTCGGCGCTGGACGGCTCCATCGATGACTACCCATTCGTGCGCGTCGAAGGCGACGGCGTCCACGAGATCGCGGTCGGCCCGGTGCACGCGGGCATCATCGAGCCGGGGCATTTCCGGTTCTCGGTGGTGGGAGAGAAAGTGCTGCGCCTCGAGGAGCGCCTCGGCTACGTGCACAAGGGGATCGAGCGGCGGTTTACCGAGCTGCCCATCCTCGAGGGACACCGGCTGGCGGCGCGCGTGTCGGGCGACAGCGCGGTGGCCTTTTCCTGGGCCTATTGCCAGGCGCTCGAGCGCATGGCCGCAGTGCAGTTGCCGCCTCTTGCATCGTGGCTGCGGGCCCTGGCGCTCGAACTCGAGCGCATCGCGAACCATCTCGGTGACCTCGGGGCCCTCGGCAACGACGCCGGGTTTGCCTTCGGCCTGTCGCAGTTCCTGCGCCTCAAGGAGGACCTGCTCCGTGCCAACTCGCAGGCCTTCGGCCAGCGCTACCTGCTCGACTTCGTCGTACCGGGCGGCACCGCCAGCGAACTCTCTGCCGCGGGAATCGCTTCGATCCGCCGATGCATCGACCGGCTTGCAGCGGAAGTGCCGGGCCTGCGTGGCATCTACGATGAGCACACCGGCGTGCGCGACCGCTTCGCAGGCGCGGGTACGATCACGCCCGAACTCGCCGCATGGCTGGGGATCGTCGGGGTCGCGGGGCGCGCCAGCGCACAGCCGCTCGACCTGCGCCTGGACGCCCCGATCGCGCCTTATCCGCAACTCGACGTGAAGCGCAGCGTCCGCGCAGGCGGTGACGTGCTGGCGCGCGTGAACCTGCGGTTCGACGAACTCGAGGAGTCCATGCGCCTGGTCGGCGAGATCCTGCGCCACCTTCCCGCAGGTCCGCACCGGGCCCAGGTGCAGGCTCCTGCCGAGGGCACTGCCGCGGTCGGCCTGGTCGAGGGCTGGCGTGGACCCGTCGTAGTCGGCCTCGAGTCAGGTCCTGCCGGCAGCGTGCGTCGCTGCCACCCGCAGGATCCGTCCTGGCACAACTGGCCAGCGCTCGAACACGCCATCATCGGCAACATCGTTCCCGACTTTCCGCTGATCAACAAGTCGTTCAACCTGTCCTACAGCGGGCATGACCTCTAGGGCCGTCGCATGTTGAAGACGCTGTACAAGATTGCCCGCATCGGCATCGTCACCGAGCCGGCGCCGCTGCCGGCCGAGGACATGCGCCTGCGCGCGGCGCTCGACGAGCGCATCCGTACGGTGCTCGGCCGGGCACTGTGCATACGGCACGTCGACGCAGGTTCGTGCAACGGCTGCGAGCTGGAGCTCCATGCGCTCGGCAATCCGTATCTACAGCATCGAGTCCCTCGGCATCCGCTTCGTCGCGAGTCCGCGCCACGCCGACATGCTGCTCGTGACCGGGCCGGTGTCGAGGCACATGGAAGTTGCACTGCGCCGTACCTACGACGCGACACCCGATCCCAAGCTGGTCGTGGCAGTCGGTGACTGCGGTGCCTGCGGCGGCATCTTCGGTGCGGGGTACGCAACGCTCGGCGCAGTCGCCAACGTGATTCCCGTCGACGTGGTCGTTGCGGGGTGTCCACCGACACCGACGCAGATCCTGTCCGGGATCCTGACGGCGTTGTCGGGGCCGAATCTGGAGCAGCTCGGGCGCCAGGCGGACCGCTCGCCACGCTGAACCTGGCTTACCAGCGCTCCATCCAGGGTCGCAGGTCGAGTTCGAACGTCCAGGCGTCGCGCGGCTGGCTGTGCAGGTACCAGTACGCGTCCGCAATGTGCCCGGGCGACAGGATTCCGTCCTGGTCCTTGGCGGCGTACATCGCCGGGAAGTTCTCGCGGATGAACGCCGTATCGATGGCCCCGTCGATCACGACGTGCGCGACGTGGACATTCAGTGGCCCGAGTTCCCGCGCCATGCTCTGCGCCAGCGCCCGCAGGCCATGCTTGGCCACGGCGAAGGCCGCAAAGTTCGCGGCACCGCGCAGCGCAGCGGTCGCTCCCGTAAACAGGATCGTGCCCTGCCGACGCCTGGCCATGCGCCGTGCCACGGCCTGGCTCGTCAGGAATCCGGCGTAACAGGCCATCTCCCAGACCTTGAAGAACTTGCGCGGGGTTTCCTCGAGGACGCTGCAGGGAACGTTGGCGCCGATGTTGAAGACGAATACCTCGATCGCCCCGACCTGCGTCTCGATGTGCTCGATGAGTTCGGCCACCTGGTCGTCCTTGCGGGCATCCGAGGCAAAGCCATGGGCAACGCCGCCTGCGGCGCGGATTTCGTCCACGAGCGGCTGCAGCTTTTCGGCGCTGCGCCGCGTGACACAGACGACGTAGCCTTCCCGCGCAAAGCGTCTCGCGATCGCCGAGCCCGTGGCGTCGCCCGCGCCGATCACCAGTGCCACCTTCTGCCCGGACCTGCTTTCCATCATTCGTTCCTTCACGGGACAAGCGCGCGCTGCGGCGACCAGATCTTCCCGGATGTTAGACCGGCCGCCCTGCGGACGGGTACTACACTTGCGGATATCCGTCATTACAAGTTACCGGGAGCGGCGGGAGTCTATGAGACTGCATTCAAGTCGACCGGCGAGGACAGCGCCCGATCATGTCGAACCAGCCCGAACAGAACCCGCGCAGTGACCTTCCGGGCCTGCTCGAGACCCAGGCACAGGGATTCATTTCGCGCCACCGATGGAGTCTCCTCGTTGCGGTCGCAGTCGTCATCGCGGCCGTGTTGTTGCTGCTGTCCCGCGAGGAGTCGAGCGAGCCCCGCTACAGGACAGAGCCTGCGGTGATCGACGAGCTGGTCGTGAAGGTGTCGGCCACCGGCAACCTGCAGCCCACCAACCAGGTGGAGGTCGGCAGCGAGCTGTCGGGCATCGTCACCGCGGTCTTCGTCGACGAAAACGATCGCGTGCAGCAGGGACAGGTGCTGGCGCAGCTCGATCTCGCCAAGTTGCAGGATGCCGTCGAACGCTCCCGCGCGGGCCTTGCCGCGGCGCAGGCGCAGGTGCAGCAGGCACAGGCGACGGTGGTCGAAAAGCAGGCGGAGTTGCGGCGTTTTCGCGAGATTTCGGCGAAGACCGGTGGCGGGCTGCCCTCGCGCAGCGAGATGGACATGGCCGTGGCCAACGCCGAGCGCGCCATGGCAGACGAAGCCAGTGCGCGCGCGAATGTGGCGCAGGCGCGGGCGAGCGTCCGTTCGGACGAGACGAACCTCAAGAAGGCCAGCATCCGCTCACCGATCGATGGCGTGGTGCTGACGCGCAAGGTCGAACCGGGGCAGACGGTGGCGGCGTCGTTCCAGGCCCCGGTGCTGTTCACGCTGGCCGAGGACCTGGCCAAGATGGAACTGCAGGTCGACGTCGATGAAGCGGACGTCGGCCAGGTCAAGGTCGGCCAGCCGGCGACCTTCACGGTGGACGCCTGGCCCGGCCGGAAGTACAGCGCCGTCGTCACGCGCGTGGGCTATCGGCTCGCAGGAAAAGGACGGCGTGATTTCGTACCTCACCCTGCTTGCCGTCGAAAACGACGACCTCAGCCTCCGTCCCGGCATGACGGGCACGGCCGAAATCACCACGCTGACGCGCGAGGCAGCCCTGCTCGTGCCGAATGCAGCGTTGCGCTTCTCGCCGATCGTTGCCGCCGCGCCCGAGAAGAAGCAGAGCCGCGGCGTCGTCGGCGCATTGATGCCGCGTCCGCCGACCACGCCCAAGAAGGTGAAAGCCGCGCCCCGCGATGGGCCGCCGCGGGTCTGGGTGTTGCGCAACGGTACCCCCGAAGCCATCGAGGTGAGGGCGGGTGCGACCAACGGCAAGGTCACGGAAATCCTCGGCGGTGACCTGAAGGCCGGCACGGAAGTCATTACGGAGGCGGTGGTCGGCTCGCCATGAGTGCCGTGCCCCTCATCCAGCTCTCCGGCATCACCAAGACTTACGGCCAGGGACCGGCTGCATTCCAGGCGCTCAAGGGCATCGACCTGGGCGTCGACCCAGGCGAGTTCCTCGCAATCATGGGTCCGAGCGGGTCCGGCAAGTCCACGGCCATGAACATCCTCGGCTGCCTCGACACGCCGACCAGCGGCAGCTACCAGTTCCAGGGAGTGCGCGTCGAACAGATGACGCGCGACCAGCGGGCGCTGCTCCGGCGGCACTACTTCGGTTTCGTCTTCCAGGGCTTCAATCTCCTCGCCCGGACCACCGCGCTGGAAAACGTCGAGCTCCCGCTGATCTATCGAGGCGAGCCGGCCGCAGCGCGGCACGGCGCTGCGCGCACGGCGCTGGCACAGGTGGGCCTCGGCGGCTGGGAAGACCACACGCCGTCCGAACTCTCCGGTGGCCAGCAGCAGCGCGTGGCGATCGCACGCGCGATGGTGACGCGGCCCGGCCGTGCTGCTCGCGGACGAGCCGACCGGCAACCTCGACAGTTCCACGAGCGGGGAAATCATGGAGCTGATTGCCGCGTTCAACCGCGACTACGGCATCACCGTGCTCATGGTGACGCACGAACCCGACGTGGCGGCCCATGCGCAGGCGCGTGGTGAAGTTCGTCGACGGCCGGGTCGCCAGCGATCATTTCAACCCGGGAGCGCAGTGATGCTGTGGAATACAGTGCTGCTCGCGCTGCGCGCCATCCGGCGCAACCTGCTGCGCTCGTTCCTGACCGTGCTGGGCATCGTCATCGGCGTCGCCGCGGTCATCACGATGGTGACGCTGGGCAACGGCGCCACGAAGTCCGTCTCCGACCAGATCTCGAGCATGGGCAGCAACCTGCTGATCGTCGTGCCGGGCCAGCGGTTCGGGCCGGGTTCCGACGGCGCTCCCGCCTTCCGCGACGACGACGTCGAGGCCATCCGTAACCAGGTCGGTGCGGCGCGGCTCGTCGCGCCGATCGTAGCCAAGTCCGTGACCGCGGTGTACCAGGCCAGCAACTGGTCCACCGTCGTGAGCGGCACCAACGACGACTACTTCGAGGCCGGCAACTGGGAGTTCGTGGCGGGCCGGGCGTTCAGCGAGGCGGAGGAGCGTTCGGGCAAGGCGGTGTGCGTGATCGGCGAAACGGTGCGCAACAAGCTCTTCGGCGGCCAGAACCCGGTGGGCAGCGAGATCCGCATCAAGCAGTTCGCCTGCGAGGTGATCGGCCTGCTCGCAGCCAGGGGTCAGTCGGCCATGGGCTCGGACCAGGACGACACCGTGATCATGCCGTTGCGTACCGTGCAGCGGCGGCTCAGCGGCAGCCAGGACGTCAACCGGCTGCTGATCTCCGTCGCCACTGGCGCGTCGATCGACGCGGCCAGGGACCAGATCACCCTGCTGCTGCGCGAGCGCCGCGGCATCGAGGAGAACGAGGACGATGACTTTCGCGTGATGGACACGCGGCAGATCACGCAGACCCTGACCAGCACGACGAAGATCCTGACGATGCTGCTCGCTGCAGTCGCGGCGGTGAGCCTGCTGGTCGGCGGGATCGGCATCATGAACATCATGCTGGTCTCCGTCACCGAACGGACGCGCGAGATCGGCACGCGACTCGCGATCGGCGCGCTGGAGCGTGAGGTGCTGCTGCAGTTCCTGATCGAGGCAGTCGTGCTGTCCAGCCTCGGTGGCCTCGTCGGCATTGCACTGGCGACTGGTGCGTCGATCGGGCTCGCCCGGCTCATGAACGTGCCGTACCTGTTCAACCCGGGCATCAACCTGCTGTCGTTCCTGTTCTCGGCGGCGATCGGCGTGATCTTCGGATATTTCCCGGCACGCCGGGCTGCCGGACTCAATCCCATCGACGCCCTGCGCCACGAATGATGTGATGGACGGCCGGGGCACGGCACGGGACGCTAGAAGTCGTAGCGATAACCCATGCTGAAGTAGTAGCGCGAGCTGTCTTCGGTGACCGTGCCGAGATCGCGCGAACCCAGTTCCGTGCCGCCCTCGAGTTCGAGCGTCAGGCGCTTGGCGCGCAGTTCCGCACGCAGCGAAGGCGCGTACGTCGTGCTCCTGGACCCGTCGCTGGTGAGCTTGCGCTGGTCGATGCGCAGCCGGGGACCGATCCGCCAGACTTCGGCGATCGGCACCTGTGCGCTGAGCCCCAGGGAAAGCATCTGCTGGCTTGCGCCGGTCTGGTATTGCAGCCCGAGCGAGGTGACGTCGCCGTGGCCGAACAGGCCGTAGCCGAGCAGCTGGGTCGAGACGGCCGTGTCGGCGCCCGGCTCGACCGTGGCCGGCACGCCACCCGAGGCCGGTGTGGAGCCGAACTTCATGCGGGCCGCATCCAGCGACCACTGCCAGCGCTCGCCGAACGGCCGCGAGATGCCTGCCGAATAGGTAGTCGACTCGGCGGTACGATCGAGTGCGAGCTGTTCGACCTGGTCATGCGAGTACAGCCCGAAAAGTTCGCTGAAGCGCGTGACGGGTTGGCCGATCATGGCGTTGCGCGTGCTCAGTCCCGGGCTCTTGCGCCGATCGATGTTGACGTTGGCCGTCCACCGGCCGGGCAGTGCAAACGTGCCGAGCAGCTGGGCATTGTTCAAGGCGTTGTAATGGACGTCGTAATCGGCAAGGCCGATGACGCTGATTCCTTGCCGGAAGTAGCGTATCTCCGTGCCGACGGCCTGGCGGTCCGTCGTTCCCAGGTATTGCTGGTCGACGGCGTAGAAGGAGAAATCCCAGGCGTTGGCGAGCGTGCCGACGTCCACCGAAAGACCGACGAACTGGCGTTCCTGGTCCGGCCCCGAGCGCGTCGAATCGACGGGGTAGCCGAAGAATCCGTTCACCCGCAGGCGTGGCCACAGCTGGTAGCCGGCCTGCGCGCCGTCGAACGTGCCCATCAGGCCGCCGGAGCCGCCCGCCTGCCGGCCGAGCCGCGCGTACCAGCCGGCCATGCGGTCGACGAACTCCGCGAACATCAGCGAGACTCGCGACTGGTTGCCCGGACCGTCGGGCAGCATGTCGTAGGAATACCCGGCGCTGGCACGCGTGATGAAATCGAAGCGCTCGCCATGGCGTCGCGCAACCAGGCTCACGTCGGTCAAGACTGCATCCTGCGTGGTCAGGTCGCTCGAGGCGAGGCCGCGCTCGACCGTGCTCTGGTCGCGCCGGTAGATCTGGGCAAAGCCGCCGTAGGTCCGCCAGGGGGACTCATCCGCCGCAGAGCCGCCAGGGCCACCGCGACCCGGCCGCATGGCCCAGGCGAGCGCCTGCAGCCGCTTGCGTACGCGCTGGCTCCCGTCGCCGGTCGGATAGCGCACGAGGTAGTCCTCGTATTCCGCCTTGGCGTGTGCGACCTGGCCGCTGCGTTCGCGGGCGAGGCCAAGCATCTCCTGCGCCTGGGCGCGCTGCGGGAACTCGGGCTGCTGCGTCAGTCGCGTCAGCAACGGAATGGCCGTCGAGTAGTCCTTGCGCCGGAACGCCTCGCGCGCCTCGGTCATCGTCCGCTCGATCTGCTCTGCCGTCATCGAGGCGTTGGTACGAGCCGTCGTGTCCGCGACCCTGGGCACCGCGGTCGGAATGCCCGGGGCCGTGAGCGTGTCGTCGTCCGAGATCGCGACCCACGACCGCGGGTACACGGTACGGGCGTTGGCGAGCGCCTGCTTCGCGGCCGTCTCGTTGACGAAGGGACCGGCGCGCAGGCGATACCAGCGCTGACCGTCGACGACAGTCTCGGAGACGTAAGTTCTTGCACCGACCGTCTGCGCGGCGGCGGCGAGCGCCTCAGGCGTAAACGGTGTTGCGGCGGAGGCAAGGTTCACGGCGTACACGGCGGCGGTCGCCTCGGAGACAGTTACGTCCGGCGTCTCCGGGCGGAGCAGCCGGATGCGCAGCATGCGACCGTCCATCGACGGCGTCAGCACGAACGACTCCGGTTTCGTCCAGCCGATCCGCAGCTCGACCGTCGTGCCCTGCGAGCGCACGACCTCGACCGAGCGGACAAACCCGGCGGCTCCCGCCAGCAGTGGTTGCGGCTCCGACGCGCCCCGGCGCCCGCAGTCGGGTCCGGCAGCCAGCCGCACCTGCACCACGTTGCCTTCGGTCGCCGGCGTATGCGAGGCGTATCGCAGCGAGCAACTGAACAGCAGGCTGACGGACACGTAGCCGCGCTGCTCGGTCGCGACCACGTCCTCCACGATCCGCGCCTGCGCCAGCGACTGGCTGGTCGCGAGCAGGGCGATCGATGCCACGGTCCAGCGCAGCAGGCCGGTGCGGGATCGCATCAGTGGAACTCCGTCTGCGTCAGTCGATGCTGCGGTCCCGAGCGGCGGGTCAGGATCGTCGTCAGCGTGGAGTCGGTGTACACGTGGCACGCGCCCGAGCAGTTGCGCAGTTCGCTCACCGTGTACTTCACGTCGCCGTACTTCTTGTGCGGATCCGGCTTGAACCTGGACGCGTGACAGCCCGCGCAGTCCGGTTTGTAGGCAGGCGTCCGCCACGTCGCCGCTTCGGTGTTCGCTGCGTGACAGCTCGTGCAGCGGAGCGCTACGCCGTGATCGCCAGGGTAACCGCCACCGATCCGATGCCGGAACGAATTCGGCGACCACGCCGTCGTGCTGTGGCATTGGCTGCAGTCGAAGTTGTTCACCGGGAACGTCATGTGGCCCGTCGATGGCCCGGTGGCGTTGACGCCGTTGTGGCAGCTCTTGCAGCCCGTGATGTTGGTGTGGTCCACCTTGGCGGGCGTCCAGGCCAGCGTGGAGTGGCAGGTCCCGCACTCGGACGTGGTCGGCAGGTGGGTCGTGGGCTTGCCCGCAGCCTTGACGCCGTTGTGACAACTTGTGCAGGTGCCGGTGACGTGCGCGTGATCGACCCGGTTGGTCGGTTTCCAGGCGGTCGTCGTGTGGCAGCTGTCGCAGGCGGTGTCGCTCGCGATGTGACCGGCATTCTTGCCGGTGGCGAGCGTGCCGTTGTGGCACGAGAAGCAGGTCCCGATCACCTGCGAGTGGTCGACCCTGGCCGCCGGCTTCCAGGCGCTGGTCACGTGGCAGCTGCCACAGGCAGTGCTCGTCGACGAGGTGCGTCGCACTCTTGCCCGTGGCGTTGACGCCGTTGTGGCAACTCGAGCACGTGCCCGTGATGCCATCGTGGGTGAATCCCGTGGCCGGCTTCCACGCCAGGGTGCTGTGGCACATGCCGCACTCGGAGGCGGTCGCGATGTGCGTGGCCGACTTGCCCGGCGCCTTGATCCCGTCGTGGCAACTGGAGCAGGTGCCTTGTACCTGCGCGTGGTCGACGCGCACGGCTGGCTTCCACGCGGTGACCGCGTGGCAGGCTTCGCAGGTCGACGACGTGAACAGGTGGCCGGCATTCTTGCCCGCGGCCTTCACGCCGTCGTGGCAGCTGGCGCAACCGGACGCGATCCCGGCGTGCGAGAAAGTCGCCGGCGTCCAGGACAGCGTCGCATGGCACGTGCCGCACTCACCGGTGGTCGGGATGTGATTGGTGCCCTTGCCGGTCGCGCGCGTACCGTCATGACACGACGTACAGGTGCCGGTCACCTGCGTGTGGTCGACCCTGGTGGCCGGCTTCCAGGCGCTCGTCACGTGGCACGAATCGCAGGTGTTGCTCGTCGCGAGATGGGTCGAGCTCTTGCCCGTCGCGCGCGTGCCGTCGTGGCACGAGAAGCAGGTGCCGCTCACCTGCGTGTGATCGACGCGAATCACAGGCTTCCACGTCGAAACGCCGTGGCAGGACTCGCAGCTGTTGCTCGTTGCCAAGTGCGTGGTCGACTTCGCGCTGGCACGCACTCCGTCGTGGCAGCTGGCGCAACTGCCTGAGATGCCCTCGTGCGTGAAGCCCGTGGCCGGGGTCCACGCCGTCGTCGCATGGCAGCTGCTGCATTCCGTCGTCGTCGGGATGTGCGTGGCGCCCTTGCCGGTGGCCGTCGTGCCGTTGTGGCAGCTCGAGCACGAGCCCACGACCTGCGCGTGATCCACCCGGGACGTCGGCTTCCAGGCCGCGCTCGCGTGGCAGGACTCGCAGCTCGTCGTCGTGAAGATGTGGGTCGCGTTGCGGCCGGTCGCCTTCACGCCGTCGTGGCAGGTGGCGCAACCCGTGGTGATGCCGGAGTGGCTGAAGGCCGCCGGAACCCAGGCCAGCGTCGAGTGGCACGTGCTGCAGGCCTCGGTCGTGGGGACGTGGTTCGTGCCCTTGCCCGACGCCGTCTTCCCGTCGTGACAGCTCGCGCACGCGCCGACGACCTGGGTGTGGTCGACGCGCACGACGGGTTTCCAGGCACCCACCGCATGGCACGCCTCGCAGGTCGTGCGCGTGGCGATGTGCGTCGGCGGGGTGCCTGCGGCATTGACGCCGTTGTGGCAGCTGAAGCAGTTGCCCGTGATGCCCGTGTGATCGAAGCGCGCAGGCTTCCAGGCGAGGGGCGAGTGGCAGTTGTCGCAGCCGTTGTCGCTGGGTATGTGTGTCGGCGGCTTGCCCGTTGCCTTCGTGCCGTCATGGCAGGAGAAGCAGGCACCGAGGACCTGGGTGTGATCTACCCGCGTCGTCGGCTTCCACGCAATCGTGGCATGGCATGCTGCACAGGCGTCGCTCGACGCAATGTGGCCGGCCGGCCGGCCGGTGGCGGTGGTGCCGTTGTGGCATGACCCACAGCTGCCGCTGACCTGCGTATGGTCGACTTTCACGGCCGGCCGCCAGTTCGTCGTCGAATGGCAGCTTTCGCAGCTGCTGCTCGCCAGGATGTGCGTCGAGCTCTTGCCGGTCGCCCGGGTGCCGTCGTGACAGGTGGCACAGCCGTTCGTCACGCCGGCGTGCGAGAAGTTTGCGGGCTTCCAGGCCGTGGTGACGTGGCAGGACTGGCAGTCGTTGCTGGACACGATGTGGTCGACGGTCTTGCCCTTCGCCTTCGCGCCGTCGTGACAGCTGAAGCACGTGCCCTGTACCTGCGTGTGGTCGACACGCGTGGCCGGCTTCCAGGCGGCTGTGGCGTGGCAGGACTCGCAGCTCGCCGACGAGCTGATGTGTCGCGGCCGTCTTGCCCGTGGCGCTCGTGCCGTTGTGGCAGCTCGCGCAGCCGTTGACGATGCCGGAGTGCGTGAACGTCGAGGGCTTCCAGGCGCTCGTGCCGTGACACGACGAGCAGTCGGCCGTGGTCGCCACGTGTGCAGCACTCTTGCCGCTGGCCCTGGTGCCGTCGTGGCAGGAAGCGCACGTGCCGATCACCTGCGCATGGTCGACCCTGGTCGCCGGCTTCCATGCCGTGACCGCGTGACACGCATCGCACGCGCTCGTCGTCGACAGGTGGTCGACGTTCTTGCCTTTCGCGCTGATACCGTTGTGGCAGGAGGCACACGTGCCGCTGACCTGGGCATGGTCGACCTTGCTCACGGGCCGCCAGGAGAACGTGGCGTGGCAGGCGCCGCATTGCGAGGTCGCAAGGATGTGCGTCGCGCTCTTGCCGGTGGCCCGGGTGCCGTCGTGGCAGGAAGCGCAGGGCTCGGTGACGCCGTCGTGGGAAAAATTGGCCGGCTTCCACTGCACGGTCGTGTGGCAGCGGTCGCAGGTATTGTCCGCAGGAATATGCACGGCATTCTTGCCGGTCGCTTTCGTGCCGTCGTGGCACGAGAAGCAGGTGCCGATCACCTGGGTGTGGTCGACGCTCGACGCAGGCTTCCAGGCCGCCACGACATGGCACGACTCGCAGGTGTTCGAGGTGCCGAGGTGCGAGGCGCCCTTGCCGGCGGCGCGCGAGCCGTCATGACAGGACACGCAGTTCGTCGCGATGCCCGTGTGGTCGAACTTGGCGGGGATCCATGCGGTCGTCGTGTGGCAGTTCTCACAGCCGGCCGTGGTCGGCACGTGGTTGGCGGGCTGGCCCTTGGCCGCGAGCCCGTCATGGCAGGTGGCGCAACTGCCGAGCACGTTCGCATGATCGATGCGGACGACCGGGCTCCAGGCCGTCGTTGCATGGCACGCGGCGCAGGCCGTCGTCGCCTTGATGTGACGCGGGCCCGGCCCGGTCGATCGCACGCCGTCGTGGCACGCCGCGCAGTCGCCGGTGCTGGCCGAGTGCGTGAACGTCGCCGGCTTCCAGGCGACGGTGGCGTGGCAGGTGTCGCAGCCCGCCGTGGTCGGCACGTGCAGCGCATGCTTGCCGGTCGCGGACCGCCCGTCATGGCATGACGCGCAGGTACCGCTGACCTGCGTGTGGTCCACCTGCGCGACCGGTGCCCAGCCGGTGACGGCATGGCAGGACTCGCAGGTGTTCGAGGTCTGGAAGTGCGTCCTTGCCTTGCCCGTCGCCTTGACGCCGTCGTGGCACGATGCGCAGTTGCCGGTGACGCCCGCATGGTCATAGCGCGCCGGGGTCCATGCCGTGCTGCCGTGGCACGCGGAGCACTCCTGCGTCGTCGCCACGTGGCCGGTGGGTTTACCCTGGGCCAGGGACCCGTTGTGGCAGCTGGCGCATTCGCCTCGCGCCTCCTGGTGATCGAAATTCGCCGCCGGAACCCAGGCGGCCGTGACATGACAGCCAGCGCAGTTTTCAGTGCTGCGCACGTGGTCCGTCGGCTTCGACGTTGCGCCGATGCGCGAACCTGCCGAGTGACATGCGGCGCACATGCGCGGCGTGCCCTGGAAGACGGCGTCGACGTGACAGCGCTCGCAGGCCTGCAATCGGTGCGCGCCCGTGAGCTCGAATCCCGTCGTGATGTGGTCGAAGCTGGCGCCGGTGACCTGGGCCGGGGCACTGCCAGCCGCGGTCAGCAGCAGCAGGGCAAGGAGCGCGTGGTGGAAGAAATTCCGTTTCATGGACTGCTCCTCAATGCGCGCGAGCGGCCTTGAATGTCGTGGTCACATGGCACCGCTGGCACTGCTGCCCGTACTGACCGAGGTGCACGTCGTCGACTCCATGGCAGGCCGCGCAGTCCGTCGCCGGCTTCGCGACGTGCGGCGGCTGCTTGTGGCAACCAGCGCATGCAACGTCCGCGTGCGCCCCGGTCAGGGCGAAACGAGTCGACTTGTCGTGGTCGAACTCCCAGAGATTCCAGCCGCTCGCCGAATGGCAGGAGCCGCAATCGCGGCCCAGCGCTCCCTTGTGACGATCGTCCGCGGCGTGGCAGTCGACGCAGTCCTGGGACGTGCCCTTGTACGCGGCGGAACGGTGACAGGCGAAGCAGGGCACTGCCACGTGCAGGCCGACGAGCGGAAAGGCCGTGAAGTCGTGATCGAACTGCAGGCGCCCGCGCCAGGTTTCCACTCCATGGCACTGCGCACAGTCACGCCCGAGTTGACCGCCATGAACGTCAGTCGCACGGTGGCACCCGCCGCACTCCGTCCCCAGCTTCTGTTTTGCGACCACTGCGGTGTGGCAGGCGTGGCAGTCGAGTTTCGCGTGCGCGCCGCGCAGTTCGAACTTGCCATCACGGGTATGGTCGAACGCTGCCGGCTTCCACGCCGTCGAGCCGTGGCACTGGTCGCAGCGACTGCCGAAGCGCGTTGCATGCGGCTCGTCGCTGCGGTGGCAGCCTGCGCAGTCCCGCGGCAGGGCGTCCGCCAGGCTCGCGGTCTTGTGGCAGGCCTTGCACTCGATCTGCGCGTGGGCACCGCCGAGGGCAAAGCCCGTGGCACGCAGGTGGTCGTACCTGGTCCCCGTCCAGCCTGAGGCCGTGTGGCAGTCGCTGCATCCCGTGCCGCGGGAGCCGGCGTGGACGTCGTCCGGTGTGTGGCAGCTCGCGCACTGTGTCGGAGTGCCGTCGTAACGGTTACCAAGGTGGCAGGCGTCACAGGCAGTTTCGGAGTGCTTGCCGGTCAGCGCGAAGGCGGTCTTCGCGTGATCGAAGCGGACACGGTCCCAGCCGGCGACCTCGTGACAGCTGCTGCAGTCGCGGCCAAGTTTGCCGCCGTGTGGCTCGTCCGCCTTGTGACAGTCGAAGCAACCCGAGGGCGCGTCCCGGAACTTGCGGCCCTTCGGGTGGCAGTCCCCGCAAGCGACGTTCGCGTGCAGGCCCTGCAACGGAAAATCCGTGCGTGAGTGCGGGAAGGCGACACTCGCCAGCTTGACGATGTCGGCTCCGCGCCCCTTGTGTTCGGTGTGGCAGGCACTGCATTGCGTGGTCTCGATGCCGGCCAGGCGTCCGTGGAAGCCGCTGTGCTGCACGATGTCCTGCGCCACGGGCTCATGGCAGCCTCGACACAGGGTGGCCTGGACGTGGCGATCCGCGCGATCGTGGCAACGCGAGCACTCCTGCTCGATCTTGGCGTGTCCCGCGATCACGGCTCCCGGCATCAGCAGGGTTTCGATGCTGGCCGCATCCGCGGTCCCCGCATGCAGGGCCATGACCACGGCGGTCATGACCAATGCGAGCGTCCAGCACCGGTGCGCCATGCCGGCGTCTCAGTACAGGTGGACGGCAAAGACGTGCACCGTGCCGGCGATGAACAGCATGATGAACAGCGGCATGTGCAGCGCGTGCCAGAGCGAGAAAAACCTCTCGAAGGCGCGGAACTCGAGGACGCGTCGCGTTGCGCCGATCCGGTCGTCGATGTAGCCGTAGGCGCTGGTCTGCAGCGGGTCCCGGGCAGGATCGCGGCGGCGATCTGCTCCCACGGCCACCGCCGCACGCACGGCACTTCGCAGGCGATGGCGGGCAATGGTGGAGCACCACAATCCGACGGCGGGTTGCAGCAGCAGCGGAGCACGCGACACGCGGAGGGCGATGGCGTCCTCTGCTGCGTCGATGCGGCGCGCGAGTTCGGGAAGGTACGAGACGGCCGAGGTCATGTGCCGCATGCGGCTCGAGAATTCCTTCAGTTCCTCGAGCGTGGCCTGATGCCCGTGCAGTTCGTGGTGGATGCGGCTGTAGAAGTAGCGACCAAACAATCCGCTGCCGGCGACGACGAGCATGCAGGCCAGCGCGACGTTGCTGTTCATGGCGCCCGGACTGAAGTTGCAATGGACCAGGATCAGGGCGGGGCCGAGCACGCCCAGCACCATGTGTGCGCGGAACCAGAAGCGCGTCGAGCCGACGTAGCGCAGGTTCGGCAGGCGCTTGCGGGCCGGATAGAGCAGCAGCGCGAGCATCATGCTGCCGCCTGCGATGCCGAGCATGTAGCCGAACCCCGACTGGGGTGAGAGATACGCTGACGACGGCAACGCGTAGCTGACGGCGAGGGCCGCCACGACGCAGCCGAAGAACACCATGGCGGGCGAAGCCGTAAAGCGCTTCACGCGACTGGCCGACGTCGGCACGCGTGACTGAGCGATCGCGTGCGGACGCGCGGCATCCTGCGCCACCGCGACGTCGTGCCGTCGTGCCGTTGCGCCGGGCGTTCGGCCGACCTCGTCCAGCAGGCGCGGCTGTGCTGACATCCCGTTCAGCTCTTGCTGCCTGCGAGACGCGTGGCCTCGGCGATGTTGGCGCGAATGATGTTCGCGTCCGAGGAACCCTGCGGTACGAGGGCGAGCAGGGTCTCCCAGGTGTGGACCGCGTCCACGTAGTGCTGCTCCTCGTGCTCGAGGCTCGCCTTGAGCCAGAGCGCCTTCGCGTGCCGTGGCTCGAGCTTGAGCGCCTCCGCAATGGCTTTCGCGGGCTCACCGCGCAGGCTCGAAGTCGTGGAGGCAAGTGCATCGGCGTAGTCGGCCCAGGCATCGGCCGTCATGTCGCCGGCGGCGACGATGCGTCGGTACATCGCGGTCGCTGCATCGAACTTGCGCTGTCGACGCAGTGCGTCCGCCTGGGCGATGAGGTCGTCGGATCCGGCAGCGGCACCGGCCGGCGGCTGACCACGCAGCCGTCGGCGTGGCCTGGCCGCTCATCTGTAAGGAGATCCGCACGGCGTCGTCGAGGCTGCGCTCACCGACACCCGGGTGTGCCGCCCCCATGGGTGCGATCGATGCCGGTGCCTGCGGGGCGGCATCGGGGTTCGTGGAAAGCATGGCGGGGCCCCTGCCCAGCACCAGGCCAAGCGCGAAGCTGCCGACGGCGAGCAAGCCCGCCTTCGCGTAATTCATGTTTTTCCTCCCTGCCGGCGACGCCAGCCGGATGGCAACCATAGCGATGCCTGGCCACAGGCAGAACAAGACCAAGTCGGCGCTTGGCGTATTCGTGACGCAGTCGACACAGTCCGTGGCCGCGCGGTGCGAGGCTCGCCGTCGAACGCTATGGTCGTCCGCCCTGATGCCACGAACCTGACACCCGCTGCGCGATGTCGCCACTGCTAGCCGTCTACCTGCTTCCCCTGGCACTGATCTGGGTGCTGTACGCCGTGCGGCGGCGACGCCATGAGAGCGCGAGCCGTGCGACCCGCGAGCAGTCGCAGTCCGCGGGCCTGGTCGATCCCGTGTCGATGCATCCGGTCATCGACCCGCTGCGCTGCATCGGCTGCGGTTCGTGCGTCAAGGCCTGTCCGGAGCAGCCGGAGCACCAAGTGCTCGGCCTGATCGGCGGCAAGGCGCAACTCGTCGGGCCGACGAATTGCATCGGGCATGGGGCCTGTCGCGCCGCATGCCCGGCCGACGCCATTACGCTCGTGTTCGGCACTGCGAAGCGCGGCATCGAAATCCCGTTGCTGACACCAGAGTTCGAATCGACGGTTCCCGGCCTGTTCGTCGCGGGCGAACTCGGCGGCATGGGCCTGATCCGCAACGCACTGGCGCAGGGGCGCCAGGCGGTCGATGCGATCCAGCGCAAGGGCCGCAGCGGCGCAGCTGCCGGCCTCGACCTCGTCATCGTCGGCGCCGGCCCCGCGGGCTTTGCGGCGAGCCTCAGCGCCAAGTCGCACAAGCTGCGGTTCGTGACGCTCGAACAGGAGAGCCTCGGCGGCTGTGTGTTCCAGTACCCGCGCGCGAAGCTCGTCATGACGCAGCCCGCGGACCTGCCGCTCGTGGGGAAGGTGCGCTTTCGCCAGACCTCCAAGGAGGACCTGCTCGCGTTCTGGCTGGACATCGAGCGCAAGACGGGCGTCGGCGAGCACATGCACTACCGCGAGCGCGTCGAAGCGATTGCTCAAGAGGACGGCGCCGGCTTCGTCGTGCGCACGACGCGCGGCGAATATCGGGCCGCAAACGTCCTGCTGGCCATCGGACGTCGTGGTACGCCACGCAAGCTGGGCGTGCCCGGCGAGGAATTGTCCAAAGTCGTCTATCGGCTCGTCGATCCGGAGCAGTACCACGGCCAGCAGGTCCTGGTGGTCGGGGGCGGCGACAGCGCGCTGGAAGCCGCGGCGAGCATTGCCGATTCCGGGGGGAACGTGACGCTCTCCCACAGGGGCGACACCTTCGCGCGGGCCAAGCCACGCAATCGTGAGCGCGTTGCCGTGGCGGAACGCGCGGGTGCACTGCGCGTCCTGCTCGATTCCCAGGTGGAACGCATCGAACAGGACCGCGTGCTGCTGCGGCAGAGTGGCGAGCACCTGATCCTGCCGAACGAAGCCGTCATCGTCAGCGTCGGCGGCGTGCTGCCGTCGGAGTTCCTGCAGCGCGTCGGCATCCACGTCGAGACCAAATATGGCACCGCTTGAGATGCGCCTGGCGCGCGCTGCATGTATCGCTGCGTTGCTGCTGCTCTGTGCCGGGCAGGCATCGAGCCAGGCGGTCGACCTGGCCCGGTCCGTGGTGCTGGATGGGCTCGAGCCCGTGAGGGAATCGCTGCGGCTGAAGCAATTCGAGGCAGCCGCCACCACGCTGGGCGGCGGTGCTCTGGCCGGCGACGCGCGTGCGCAGTACCTGCTCGGAACGATGTATCTCGCGGGGCTCGGCGTGCCCGCCGATGCGCGACGCGCAACGCAGCTGTTCGAGCGTGCGGCGGCGCAGGGTGACGCCGGGTCCGCCTTCGCACTGTCGGCACTTTGCGCCCATGCCGCGCCACCCGACCTGGTCGCTGCGCGCTCGTGGCTCACGCGAGCCGCGGCTCTCGGTCACCCCGAAGCCCGACGGTTGCTCGGGGTCGGCGAACTCCCCTTGCGCCCCGACCTCCGGCACCTGGCGCAGGATGCGGACGGCGCCATGTCGCTGGTCGCTGCCGCGGCTCGAAACTCGGATCTCGGGTTGCTTGCGACTTTGTGGCCGTTACTGGCGAAGGGGGCGACGGATTCGTTCGGCCGGACGCCGCTGCATCCTGCGGCGGAGGCGGGATCCGCAAGCTCGGTGCAATGGCTGCTCGAACACGGGGTTCCGATTGATGCGCGTGACTCGCAGGGAATCACTGCGCTGATGCTGGCGGCCACTGCGGCCCAACCGGACGCCCTGGCGACGCTGCTGCGCAGCGGTGCGGCCATCGACGCGGTGGATGCCCTCGGCAACACGGCGCTGTTCTACGCGGCGAGGCGGGGACGGCTCGACGGCGCCCGGCGGCTGGTCGAGGCGGGAGCGAACCCGGGGACTCGCAACGTGGGCGGATGGGTCGCCGCCGACTATGCCATCCAGAACGACTTCAGCGAGGTCAGTGGTTACCTGGCCAAACTGGGTGCGGCTCCAGGGCGCGGCCGCCACACGACGGGACCGCGTTCGGCTCCTGCGGGCAAGCTCATGCGGGCACCCCTGGGCGATGCCTACGCGCAATGGCCCGACGTCGCCGTTGCAGCCACGCGCAAGAATGCCGCGCAGCTCAAGGCCGCGCTCTCGCAAGGCGGTGATCCGGAAGCGGCGACGGTCTCGGGCGAGCCGGCGCTGCATGTCGCCGTGGCCGCCAACTCAATCGGGGCGGTCAAGGCCCTGCTCGATGCGGGTGCCTCCCCCGTTCGTACGGATCGCCGGGGGCGCACGCCGCTTGGGGAGGCAGTGCGGCTGGGTCTTGCCGATATCGTCGTCGAGTTGCTCGGCCGCGGCGTCGATGCCAATTCACGTGGCGCCGGGGAGTCGCCGCCGCTGGCCGTCGCCGTCGGCAATGGGGACATTACGGTGGCAACTGCGCTGCTCGCAAAGGGAGCGCACATCGACGATGCGAGCATCGGCCGCACGCCGCTGCTGATCGCTGCCAGCCACGGCGATACCGGCATGACGCGACTGCTGTTGCGATCCCGGGCATCCACGAGCACCGCCGATCGATCTGGTCGAACGGCGTTGTGGTACGCCGCGTGTCGCAACGATGTCGAACTGCTCGGGCTGTTGCTCGACTCGCGCCCGCAGATCGACGCCGCGGACATGGATGGGGTGACGCCGGCGGCGTGCGCGGCAGCACGCGGCAACGCGGCGGTGCTCGAGCGCCTGATGCGCGCGGGCGCTGACCTGCGCCAGCGCGACCGATCCGGGGCTACACTGCTGATGCTCGCCGCCCAGGCCGGTCAGGTCGAGGTCGTGCGACAGCTGTTGGCTGCCGACGGCAAGGATCTCAACGCCCAGAACGAGCGTGGCGACACGGCACTTATCCTGGCGAGCCAGGCCGGTGCGGGCGAGGTCGTCGACCAGTTGCTCAGGGCCGGCGCCAAACGCTCGCTGCGCAACCGCGACGGCCACGCGGCAGCAGATGCTGCAACGGCGCGTGGCTTCGACCGGATCGCCTCGCGCATTCTCGCCACGTGAGGTGGGCCGGCACGCCTGGCTCCGCGAGCATGAGTGCCGCGCGACGAACGACGAGGTTCATGGCGAAGGTTCAATGGGCCACACGTTTCGCTCGGCTGCTTTGCTTTGTCCGGACGCGATCGGCGGCGCCGATTCTTCCCACAGCAGGCTGCGGATTTCATCAGCCGGTATGGGCTCTGCCGAGAGCATCACGACGAGGCGCAGGCCGTCGCTGAAATAGGGATCGCCGGTCAGGTTGAACCGCGGCTGCGCAGGTGTGCCTGACGCGCCGCCCTTCACGAAGCCAAATCGGTCGACGAACCCCTGGGCGATCAGGCTGTGCAGCAGGTACTCCCGGGTCGCGTCGACCTGCGGGTCGATGACGTGGGTGGTGAGCGTGGGTGACTTGGGCGTGACTTTCACGCCGATGTCCCGGCTGACCTGGCCCACCCAGACCGGACGTTCCTCGAATCGAAAGGGAGCCTGCCAGAGCCGCATGTGGTTGCGCTGGCTGATCGAGCGGCGCGCGCGTTGCAGCGCCACGTCCTGTTTGCGGTCGAAGACGTAGAGGCTGCTCACCGGCGCCACGGGATAGGACGTGCCGGCAACGGCGGCGCCGACCTCGCGCCGGATCGTACGAAAGTCGATGCGATGCGTGAATGACCAGCCACTGCGTGAAAGCGAGTTGAGGACGTCCGCGCTATCCCCGACGATGACGAAGTTGAGCGGGTCGCCTTCGCGTTTGCCATCAGCGTCCGCGACGCAGCACGGCAACTGTTCGAGCGTTGCGCGCAGTTCGGCCAGGGTCAGGCTGGGCAGGCTCCTGCCCCGGTAAGTCACGGCCGGGTCGAGGCGCTCATAGTCGAAGTCACCGTCAGGCAGCGGCAGGGCGAAGTCGAAGCGCAATTCCCGCGGTGCCGGCGCCGTTGCCGGAGCCACTCGAGCGGTGGCGTCACGCTGCTGCGATGCCTCGAGATACGCGTCGGCCTGCAGCCGGATGTCGACGTAGCGTCCGCCTTCGACTCGCGGGAGGAAAAAGAATCCTTGCGTCACCGTCCGCGGGAACAAGCTGGACCCGGATCGACTCGTCACGGAAGTACTGGTGCAGCGCCGGCCTCGCAGCCTTGGCGACATCGCCCTGCACCAGCAGGGCTGCCTCCTCGGCCGAATAGAAGTCAGGGTCGAGGATGTTTCGGATGAACCACAGCCGGCGATCGGAGGCGTTGCGTACGCTCATCCACAGGGCCTGGAGGTCATGCCCTGCAAAATCGACGCCGAAATGCTGCCGCGCCTGCTCGTCGGTGAGGATCGAGACCGATACGCTGACGTCGCCGATCGTCTTCGATTCTGACGTCGCGCAGCTCCGCGGGGATTTCCAGCCGATCAGGTGCGAACGTGGCGGCGATCGCTGCCGCTGGCAGCAGGGTCACCGCAAGCAGGACGAGCCACGAAGTCATGCCGGAGGTCGTGCCTGGACGCATCACAGGTGCTCCTCGAAAGCCTGTCCCAGGGACTTGCGGAACCGCTCGACGACGCTTGCCGGCGATTCGAACTGCGCGGCCTGTTCCGGCGTGACTTCGCGCGCATACCGCAGGTCTTCAGTCATGAAGGTGGTGCGCAAGCTGCCCGGCCAGCTCGGGTTGCAGGAAGACGACGGCCGTCTCGCTGTTGAGCTTTTCGCTGCGGGGATCGAGATTGTAGGAGCCCACGAGGCCGCGCAACCCGTCGAAGACCGCAAACTTCGAATGCATCGTGCCCTGGTTGCGCGTCGGTTCATCCGGAGCCTGGCCCACCCATTCCCAGATGCGCAGTCCGGCATCGGCATTGGCGCACGCCTTGACCTCGGCCGATTCGTTCACCGCCAGCAGGTCCTTGTAGTAACCCCGGCCAACCAGCGTGATCTCCGGCAGGTCGTTGGTCTGCGGACTGTTCGAGATCAGGCGCACCGACGCGCAGCGCTTCGCGGCATCGGTGAGCGCGGTGAAGAGCGATCGGCGTCGGGATGAAATACGCGTTCGCGATGAGCACCTCGCGCTCGGCGCGCTCGATCAGCTTGACGTAGGCCTGCTGGATATAGGTTTCGCCGAGGCGCGGCCGATTCTGCAGGAACCGGCACGTGGCGCCGCGGAACTGCAATGCCGGACGGCGTGACTCCAGTGCCGCCACGTTCTGCACGATCGTGCGGGTCGGTCGTGTAGTGGATCGGCATCTTGCCGGTGTTGTCCAGCACCGTGCGCGTGGCGTCCCAGTACAGGTTGGTATTGAAGATGCCGCGGCTGCGCTTCACGCCGACGAAGTACTCGAAGTTGCGATCGAAGGCGGTGACGAGGTCGCCCACGATCGCACCCCGCACGACGACGTCCTGGTCACGCCAGGTGCTGTCGGGGTCGGCGGGATTGGCACGGAAATACTCGTTACCGATGTTCAGGCCGCCCGTGATCGCGACAGCGTCCGCCGTCTCGCCATCGATGATCCACATCTTCTCGTGGTAGCGCTTGTCGAGTGCGTCCGGATCGGTGTGCGGAACGAGCTTCGGCACTGGCACCTCGTTCAGCCACTGCAGCGCCATCGCCTCGTAGCCTTCGACCTCGATGCCGTGCTGCTTGAGGTCGAAATACATCCACTGCGTCTGCAGCCACGGATTCGAGAACGCATCGACGATGAGCCGTACGTCGAGCCCGTCCGCCTTCTTCTGCTTCAGGATTTCCGCGATGCGCAGCCCGCTCTCGTCGCCCTTGAACACCAGTGCCTGGATGCGGATCGATTTCCTTGCGTTCTTCAGGGCCTCGAGCCGCACGGCAAAGGAATCCTCGCCGCCGTGCAGCACGGCCATCTCGCAGCCCTCCGGCGCCGCGCACCGGGAACAGGCCGCTCAGCCCGACGTCCGCGTAGTGGCTGCCGATGAAACGGGCGTCCGGGCCGAGCACCGATGAGGCGCTCGTCTCGGCGACGATGGCGGAGAGTTCCGGCTCCGCGCGCCTTCGATCGGCGGCGGCGTGGCAGCGCAGCCGGCAAGGAGTAACGCTGCTGCGAGCAGCAGGAGGACGTTGGAGGTCGGCAGCATCTTCATCGGTGACTGCATCTTCACAATATGGGGCGAGCGGCGGGTTCGAGGGATTCGCTCACGTACAGCAGCATTGCGTCGAGCAGGGCTGGCCGCGGAAACTGGCGTGGGCTCTTGCGGGCGGAGAGATGGGGCATCTGTCGCTCGATCGGGATGCGCGACGTCCCAATGGTCGGCATTGACGTAGCCGAGCAGGGTGGCGCCTGGAATGACGGCGTCCGCGATCAGCACCTGGCCGTCGTTACGCCGGTCCTCCGTCGGCGAGGATGCGCCACGTCGCTTTCAGCCCGTGGCTCAGGTGTTCGCCAGTCGTGAAGGCAGCCAGCGAAAAATAGGCAACGTGGGTCGGCAGCGGGTGCTCTTCGAGCCATAGCCGTCGCGTCGCGGGCACGAGGCTGGTGATGACCTGGCCATCGCCGGGGTCGCACGTCTTTCCGAACGATTGCGCAAACAGTGTCCGGTACCACCAGTCGGCCCGGGTCGCGAGTGGCGACCCGTAGATCGCACCGGCAACGCTCACGACCGCCACCACCTGGTGTCCCGAGCTGCGGGAAGTCGGCCAGGAACTGCAGGATGTCCACGGCGCCCTTGGAATAGCCGATCAGCACGATGCGGTCACCGGCCTCGATGCCTGCGGCCTGGATGGCCTCGGCAAGCTGGCGTGCATTGCGTTCGGTGCTCGAACGGCCGCTGACCATGACGGCTTCGATCCGCACGCCCTGCGCGGCGAGATGCTGGATCTCGGTACCGTAGGGAATCGTGTCAAGGCCTCGACAATCGCCGAAAGCTCCGCTCACGACGAAAATGCGCAGGCCGGAGGCGAGCGACGGAAGCGCCGGTGACTCGGGCGACCGGGCTGGCTCGTCCTTGAGCTGCCACAGCAGCTCGTCACACGCGCCGGGGTCGCCGCGGCGGTTCGCCGTTTGCCGCGGCAAGGTCGCAGAAGATTTCCCGGAACCTGGCACGGCCGTCGAGGGCGGCAGGCAACGGGCCCCCGGGATACACGGCGACCGAGTCGCGCATCTCCCCGGGCTGCGGCAGCGTCGCGCAACCCCCGATGACTCCCGGTGCGAGCAGGAGCAGCCATGCTCGGGTCCGGAGCCTAGACACGTAACCACCTGCCGACACTCGCGTCCCTCATCAGTCAAAGCTTGCCACGCGGGCTGCGAAATGCGCCATCCGAAGAGATGAACGAGTCGGCCGGCGGCGCCGCAAAAACGCGCCTTCGCCAGGACACCATGCACCGGATTCAGACAGAATGCCGACCCCATGGACCAGATCATCGACACCGGTCGGCTGCTGTTGCGGCGCTTCCAGCCGGACGACCTCGAGGCGTTCTACCAGCTCTGTTCTCGCCCCGCGATCATCCGCTATGCCCAGGGCGCACCGATCGCGTCGCGTGAGGCCGCGCTCGAGTACATGAAATCAGCGCCGTTTCGCGACTACGCCATTTACGGTTACGGCCGGTTCGCCTGCGTCTGGAAACCGACGGGCGCCGTGATCGGTTTCAGCGGCGTCAAGTTCGTTCCGGAAATTGGTGAGAACGAACTCGGCTATCGGTTCTTCGAAGAGTACTGGGGGCTGGGCCTCGCCACCGAGGCCGGTCGCGCCTCGATCGAGTTTGCGCGTTCGGCGCTGGGCCTGGAGCGCCTGGTCGCCATGGTCCATCCGGACAATGTCGCGTCCGCCCGCGTGGTGAGCCAAGCTCGGGTTCTCGACGCGAGAAGTGCCTGCGATATTCGGGGCTGCCGGGGGTCGACGTGGACCTGTTCGCGCGGGCGCTGCAGGACTCCGATCCGTCGCGCGCAGATTCGACATCGGTCAATGCACCGGCTGCGTGACCGCCCGTCTGAACCGTGCGGGCGTCACGCCGTGCCGGGCCTTGAAACACGTCGTCAGGTAGCTCTGGCTGGCGAAGCCGCACTCCGTGGCGATCTGGGCGATGGGCAGGTGCGTCACCGTCAGCAGCTCGCGCGCCCGATCGAGACGACGCTGCTGCACATACTGGCTCGGCGAGGCGCCGAAAGCCCTGGCGAACACGTGGCGGAAATAGGATTCCCCGAGGCCTGCCTGCCGCGCCAGTGCTGCGTTGGTGATCTCGTCGCCGAGGTGCCTGTCGATCCAGGCCAGCACCGCGCGCATTCTGCCGAGCTGGGTTCGCGACGGTGACAGTCGGCTGCCGGCACGCCCCAGCAGTACGCGTTCGGTCTGCCGGATCAGCAGGCGTGCCAGGTCCTCGAGGAAGCGCGTGTCCGCGCCGGGGCCGCGCGCAAGTTCCTCGACGAGCTGCAGGGTGGCCGCGGTGACGAGCGGGTCCGAGAACGAGAACTCGGCGGGGCCTCCACTCGCGTCCGGTACGAGCCGTGACAGGCGGTCACCGGCGACTGCAGGCAGGTAGATGCCTGCGACGTCGATGGGTCCTTCGGGGAACCATTCCGACGGGCAGCCGGGCGTCAGGAAGAGCGCGACGCTCGGGATGAAGCTGGACGACCTGCCGTGGAGTTTGCCCCCGGACACGCGGGCACCGCCCAGATGGACGACCAGCACGGCACGCTCGAGCGCGGGAAGGCGCTGTTGCCGGGCCTGGAACATGTATCGCTCGACACGAATGGCGTGCTTGCGACCGACGTCCGCACTGATGACCGGACGGACACCGAGCGCTTTGCTGACCATCCGCCAGGGACTCGTCGCCACGTGAAAGCCAGTTTACGAAAAGAAAGGCAGCATATTACAAAACTGACGTGGCGTGCGCGCGGGGAGAATGCCTGCCGGAGCACTACCGTGCAGGGGAATTCCGGTGAACAGGTGGATCTGGACGACAATGGTGTGCGCAGCCGCGGCGGCCTGGCCCGGCGCGGGCACAGCTGACACTCCCTCCCGCTGGACGACGCGTCTTGGTTACGCGCATGCGACTTTCGATACGAGTTCCGCGCTGTCGCTGGCGGGCGCACCCGCTCCGGGGGCCGCGGTGAGAATCCAGGACCAGGGCATCGTCATGGGTGACGTCGGCTTCGACATCACCGACCATTGGACGGCCCGCGCGGCCATTGGTGCGCCGGTCGCACTGCCTGTGCTTGCGGGCGGAACGCTGCAGGGGCTTTCTCCGCCGCTCACCGGAACGCTGGGCGAGATCGAGATTGCGCCGGTCGTCGTCACGCTGCTCTATTCACCGCGTGAATTCGCGCGCTTCCAGCCCTATCTCGGCGCCGGAGCTGCCTACACGTACATTCTCGACACGAAATCAGGGGACGTCGCCGCCCTCGAGGCGAGCAGCGGGTGGGGAGCGGTGCTGCAGGCCGGCTGCAACTTCGCCATCACGCCCCGGTTATGGGCCTTTGCCGACGCGCGCAAGATCTACTTCGCAACGACGGCGTCGGGCGTGGTGCCAGCGCTCGGCGGTTTGCCGGTCGAGGCGGCGATCACGCTGGACCCGCTGATCGTTAACGCCGGCATCGGTTACAGGTTCTAGCGACAGCGCCCTGTACCGCCCGCGCGGGCGTCATCATGGGCGTCACTCGAAAGCGAAGATCCGTTTCCAGTCGTTCTTCATGCTGACGACGACCCAGCCGTCGCGGATCGCCTGGTCGTAGACTGCCTGCGGGAACGTGCCGACGTGGCTGGGGGGTAAACCCTGCGCCGGGCCATAGGCATATTCGCGCCGGGCGTCGTCGTGCAGCACGATCATTGCCAGGCGTCTGCCCGGTCCCGCCATTGTGTATTCGAGCATCTGGCGGTCTCCGCCGGAGTTGCCGAACGCCGCTTGTGGCCGGCGGCCAATCATCAGGTGGATGCCCTCGGGTTTGCCGGCCTTGTCGTCATTCAGCAGCAACCTCGGTTCCTTGGTGAGGAACGGCTTGCCGTCCCGGTCGTAACCGAACGCAGTGCCGCCGGCCGTGCCGACGACCTGCTCCGGGGGAATGCCGTAGACCGTCTCGGCGTAGACACGGACGAAGTCCTGGCCGCCGCCCGTCACGATGTACGTCTTGTAACCATTGGCTCGCAGGTACCGCAGCACCTCCTGCATGGGCTGGAAGGTGAGTTCGACATACGTGCGATCCCACCGCGGGTGTCTTGCGGTCGCGAGCCACTGCCTCACGTCCGACTGGAACTGCTCGACCGGCATCCCGGTCAGCGTGGCTGTAAGGATCTTGACGAGGTCGTCCTGCGACAGGTGGGCGATTGCGGTACGGTCACCTGACAGCACGGTCTTGAACGGTTCGACGTCGCGCAGTTCGGGCCGGTCCCGGACGAGTGCCGGCACGCGATCGAGGCAGTAGATGACTTGCGGGTAGATCGGCTGCTCCACCCACAGCGTGCCGTCCTGGTCGAAGGTCGCGATGCGCTCGGCAGGCGGCACGTACTGCTTGCTGGTGGGAGTCGTCGTCGCGTGGACGAATTCGATGATCGCCTGTCTGGCAGCGCCGCCGTTCCACGAGGGCAGGGGATCGGCGGCCTGTGCGGCGACGCTGCACGACCAGGCCAGCAGCAACGACGTGGCCAGGTGGCGGGCGCCACGAAGGGTGACTTTCACATTCTGTTCCTCACCCCCCGGTGCGGTGCGCGACTATCGCACAGGAGCAGGTTCCTCGTCCGCCGTAGAGGTCGGGCGGGGGGCGCGAACTGCCCGCGTGCCGTAAGCTAGCCGTTGCTGACGGGGCGCATTCTGCCGCGTCCGGTCCCGACGGGTCTGCACTACTTGCGCCAGCGACGATCGCCAATCCCCCGGTTCCAGGGCGAGGGTCACCCTCCCTGTCCACATCGCCCGCCCTGCGCGGGTTGCCCGCGGTACGGTGAGCCCGGGATTGCGCCGGCGGCACACGCGGCGTTGCAGGCGCTGGCGCGCGACCAGGGGCTGGACGGCATCGCCGTCGTTTCCGGCGCGACCCGCGGCTTTCGTCTGCGCGCCCGGCTCGCGATTCGTGGCCGGCTGGGTTCACCGAAGATCGGCATGTTCGAACTGGGCACGCACCGGGTCGTACACATACCGAACTGCACGGTCCAGCATCCGCTCATCAACCACGTAGCGTCCGTCGTGAGGCGGTCGATCGTCGACGCCGGCGTGCCTTGCTATGCGGAAGCGGCACACGCGGGTATCGCCCGTTACCTTCAGGTCGTGGTGGAACGCAGTTCCGGGACCGCACAGGTCGTGTTCGTGGCCAATGCGGCGACCGCGGTGCCCTTGACGGAGTGCCTGGAGCTGATTCGCACACGCCTCGGCGAGCAGCTGCACAGTCTCTGGTTCAACTCCCACTGCGGGCGGTCGAATGCGATCCTGGGTCCGGTGTTCGAGAACTGCGCGGGCCCGGACAGCGTCGTCGAGCGGTTCGGCGGCGCGGCGGTGCACTATCCGCCGGGCGCGTTCGGCCAGAACAACCTGGACATTGCAGAACGCATCGTCGATCACGTCCGCCGACACGTGCCGGCTGGCGCGAGCGTCGCGGAGTTCTATGCCGGCGTCGGCGCCATCGGCCTGTCACTGTTGCCTTGCGTCGAAAGAATCCGCATGAACGAGGTGAGCCCGCAGTCGCTGCAGGGGCTCGAACTCGGTCTCGCCGGGCTGGATGCGGCCAGCCGCGCGAAGGTCGAGGTCGTCCCGGGACCGGCTGGATCGGCATGCTGCGCGGCGGAGGGCATGGAAGTCGTCATCGCGGACCCGCCGCGCAAAGGACTCGATCCGGAACTCATCGAGCAGGTTCGGGAGCAGCCGCCGCGGCGCTTCATCTACGTCAGCTGCGGGTTGCAGTCCTTCCTCGCGGACACGGCACGCCTGACGGCGACTGGCGGGCTGCGCCTGCGCGACCTCGCCGCATTCAACCTCATGCCGTTCACCGAGCACGTGGAAACCGTCGCGTGCTTCGAGCCCGCGTGACCGCGGGCCTGCCATGCATCGGCTGAAGACCTGGCACCTGTTCGCGATCTGCGTGCTCACCTGGGGCACGACGTGGTACGCGATCACGTTCCAGCTCGGCCACCTGTCGCCCGAAGTCGGGGTTGCGCTGCGTTTCGCCCTGGCCGGCGCGGTGGTGCTCGCGCTGTGCGTCCTGCGTGGCGAGAACCTTCGCTTCGACGTCGCCGGGCACTCACGCCTCGCGCTGCAGGGTGCCTTCATGTATGGCGTGTCTTACGTCTGTGTCTATCACGCGGAACGTCACCTCGTGTCGGGGCTGGTGGCCGTCGGTTACTCCGCTTCGCCGCTGGTGACGGGTTGGGGTGCGCGGGCATTGTTCGGTACGCGCCTGTCACGACGCTTCGTCCTCGGGGGCCTGCTGGGATTGGCGGGGGTCGCGCTGATCTTCTGGCCCGAGTTCGCGAGGACCCGCGCGAATTTCGACACGTTGCTCGGCGCCGCATTCGTCGTCGGCTCGGTCTCGTTGTCCGCGGTCGGCAGCCTGACCGCAAGCCGCAATCGCCTGCACGGGCTGTCGTTCTGGCCATCGCTCGGCTACGGCATGCTTTACGGAGCGGCCGCGAGCGCCTGCATCGCACTGCTGCAGGGTCACAGCTTCGTGCCGCCACCGATCCCGTCGTGGTGGCTCTCGCTCCTCTATCTCTCGCTGGCCGGCTCGGTGCTGACGTTCGCGTGTTTCCTGACCCTGCAGGAACGCATCGGGCCCGGGCCGACCGGGTCGATCGGCGTCATGACGCCGTTCCTGGCGCTCGTCGTGTCGATGATGTTCGAAGGCTTCCGGCCGGACCTCTTCACGTACACCGGCGCGGCCCTGGCGATTGCCGGCAACGCGTTGATGTTGCGGCGCCTGTGAACGATCGAGCCGACACCGCCGGTCGGCGGCCCCTGCCGGCCCGGATGCCGCTGGTCAGTCCGCGACGTGCAGCACCAGCTTGCCGATGTGTACGCTTGATTCCATGACGCGGTGCGCCTCGGCGGCCTGCTCGAGCGGGAATACCTGGTGAATCACCGGTGCGATGCGGCCCTGTTCCAGCAGCGGCCACACCTTGCTGTGCAGCGCGTCGGCGATGGCGCCTTTCTCGGCCGTCGTACGTGGACGCATGGTCGAGCCGGTCACGGTGAGTCGACGGCGCATCAACTGGAAGAGGTCGAAGCGTTCGACCGTCGTGCCGTATTGCGTCGCCACCTCGACCAGCCGGCCGTCGAGCGCGAGGCTCCTGAGGTTGCGCTCGAAATACGGCGCGCCGACGATGTCGAGGATGACGTCGACGCCGCGACCGTCCGTCAGCTCCGCGATGCGCTCGGCGAAATCGACGGACTTGTAGTTGATGGCCGCTGCTGCGCCGAGCCGGACACAGGCGGCACATTTCTCGTCGCTGCCGGCCGTGACGTACACGCGGGCCCCGAACTCGCGGGCCAGCTGGATCGCCGTGACGCCGATGCCGCTCGTGCCGCCGTGAACCAGCACTGATTCGCCGCGCTGCATCCGTCCGTGCAGGAACAGGTTCGCCCAGACCGTGAAGAACGTCTCGGGCAAGGCAGCCGCGCGAATTGCGTCGTAGCCCGCCGGCCAGGGCAGGCATTGCGGGGCCGGTGCTGCACAGTATTCCGCGTAGCCACCGCCGTTCGTCAGCGCGCAGACCCTGTCGCCGACCTTGCAGCGCTCGACCTGCGCGCCGACTGCGACCACTTCGCCCGCCACCTCCAGGCCGAGGATCGGGCTCGCCCCGGGCGGAGGGGGATAGAGCCCCTTGCGTTGCACGACGTCCGGGCGGTTGACGCCTGCCGCGAGCACGCGGATCAGGACCTCGTCCGCGGCGGGGTGCGGCACCTCGGTCGAGCCGATGGCGAGTACCTCGGGGCCGCCGGCTGCGGATGCGGCAACGTAACGCATGGTTTCGGGGATCATGGGAACTGCCAGCACTTGCGGGGCGCGAGGATGCCCGGCGGAATCATGGCACGCCTCGACCGGGGTCATGCGACCTGAGCATGTGCTGCATGATTGCCATCAACACCGCGGCGTTCATGCCCAGCATCAGCACGCCGCACAACGCCTCCAGCGGACCCAGCAGTTTCCACCGATGGCTCATGACGATGTCGCCATACCCCAGCGACGCGAAGTTGACGGCCGAGTGGTAGACCGCCTCGTAGTATTCGTCGAACTCACCGAGCATCGACGAACAGCAGGCCCCACAACCCGACCTGCACGACGGTGCCGAGCATCACGATCAGCATGACGCCGAGTAGATTCCGCATGTGGGGAAACGACCTGTGAGCCGCGGCGGGGCCGGAGTTACGCACGTAGTAACGCAGGCACCAGAATGCGAAAGAGACCTGGATGACCAGGCACACGAGGATGACCGGCAGGCCGATCAGCAGGTTACCGACGATCGTCCCGTGGTTGTCCATCGCCATCGGATCACCCCTTGACCGGGGTCGCAGTCGTATCCGGCACCGGCTCGTCGCGCACGGTCGTCGGATTGTTGCTCACCCAGCCCATGAATATCTGGTACCCGAGCGCCAGCAGCACGGCACCGACGAACAGCCCGTGAATTCCGGCGCCCGCCATGCCGCCCAGCGCGCCGAGCAGGATGACCGGCATCGGGGCATCGACGCCGCGGCCGAGCATCAGCGGCTTGAGGAAGTTGTCGAGGATGCCGCCGATGCCGAGCACGACGGTGTAGACGATGGCTGCGGCGTTGCCGTAATCGCCGCTGGCCCAGATATAGATGATCGCAGGCAGCGTCACGAGCAGCGCGGGCAGCTGTGCAATTCCCAGCACGAGAGCCACCAGCGCCAGTGCGCCGGCAAAGGGCACGCCGGCGACCATCAGCGCCAGGCCGATGACGATCGCCTGGATCATTGCCACGCCGATGACGCCCTGGGCGACTGCCCGGATCGTAGCCGTCGCCAGTCGCACTAACCGCGGCGCGCGCTCCGGGCTCGCGAGCCTGGCAAAAATGGCCTCGGCGCTCTTCGCGCCGGATTCGCCGTACATCATCAGGATGCCGGCGACGATGAATGCGGCCAGGAACACGAGGATCGCGACGCCGATGCTCGCAACGAAGCCGAGCGCGCCCTTGGCGAGGTTGCCGATCTTCGGTTGCATCGACTGCGACGAATTGCGGCAGGTTGGCGTGCGCCTGCTCCCATGCGCCGTAGATCTTCTCGCCCACGACCGGCCACTGTTCCACGCCGGGGCGCGGTGCCGGGATCTGCAGCGTGTTCGTCTGCACGCCGTGCACGAGATCCTTGATCGAGTCGCCGAGCGATCCCATCAGCAGCGCGGTCGGCGCGACGATCACGACCAGGCCGATGATCACGATCAGCGTCGCGGCCAGCCCCTGCCGACCGCCCATGCGGCGGGTCAGGATCTGGTGGAGCGGATACAGGGCGACCGCGAGGATCAGCGCCCAGGCCATCAGGACCAGGAATGGCGCGAAGATCCGGTAGCAGAGCAGCACCAGCGCGAGGATGACGCCGGCGCGGATCAGGACCTCGAGCAGGCGCGCATCGGCAGCCTGCTCCGGCATGCGTTCGGGCGTATTCGGCGCGTTCATCGGGCTTGTTCCTGTATTGCAGCCGCGGCTGCTTTGTACGCCGGCGCCCGAAGCCGCGTCCAGTACGGCTTATCGTGGAAAAGCCAGCCGTCTCCTTCCGGTGGACTGCGGGGCGATCATTACAGGTCTTTCACCTGCTGGATCATGTACAGGACGATCGATGTGAGCATCACGGTGGCAACGACTTCCATGGCGGTCTCCTCGCTGTGCCTTGCGGCCTTGTGTGATCAGTGAGATGCGGAGACTAGCCGCAAGGTTGCGCATTTTTCCTGCAGTTGCGCCGGACCGTGGGCGGGAGACGACGAGTTGCCTCCTGCGGCAGGGTGCGCCCCGGGGCATGCTCCACGGCCCTGGGATCCGTCCCATGCAATCGGATGCAGGCCTCATGCAACGCCGAGAGGTGGCGCGCGCCGACCCCGTGGAGGCCAAACCGTGGTAAGTACGGGTGCGAGCGGACTGCGTTCAATGAAAAATCGGGAGGTTTGCGACTCCCCTAGGCCTGAGTACCCCATGCGCGGCACACCCTTCGCTTCCGAGCTTTCAACCCGAGCCCTGGCCACTCCCGAACCGTTCGTGCGCATGTTCGCGCGACGCGTCCAGCAGGAGGGTGCGCTCGATCTCACCCAGGGCGATTACAAGAACGCCGATTTCGCGCCGCACCCCGAAGTGGTCCGTGCGGCACAGCGCATCACGCGCAACACGGTGCACAGCTACGGGCCCGCGGTCGGGCGCATGGACGTGCGCAACGAGGTCGCGGAGTTCTTCAATCGCGACGGGATGATCGATTATCCCGGCACCGAAGTCCGCTTTCTCCCGGACGAAGTCCTGTTCACGCCGGGCACGCGTGCCGGTCTCGCCATCGTGCTCGAGGTGCTCGGCGCCGACGGTTCAGGGGTCGTCGTCACGCGGCCGAGCTGGGAGTACGACTGGTTCATCGAGCGCGCGGGCAAGAAGGTCGTCGAATTGCCGACCGCCGCGCCCGGGTTCCTGCCCGACCCGCAGGAGCTCGACAGGATACTGAGCCGCGGCGGCATCTCGTCGCTGATCCTCAACAACCCGCACAACCCCACCGGGCGCGTCTACCCGCGCGATCTCGTCGAGGAACTCGTGCGGGTCGCGGTCAAGCATCGCTGCTACGTGCTGTACGACTGCGTCTACCAGCGGCTCGATTACCTCGGCTGGTTCGTCAACCCTGCCTTCGCCTCGCCGGAATGGCGCGATTACGTGATTTCGCTGTCGGGCCTGTCCAAGATGGACATGTTCGGGGCGTCCACGGGCGCGCGGGCCTGCTGGCTCGTCATCTCCGACCAGATCCGCACCAACGGTGTCCGCGCGCGCGAAATCCTCGCGAACCTCTCCGCCTGGCTCGTCGCCACGCCCTCGACGCTGGCGCAGGACTGGGCGCTGGCCGCCTTGCAGAGCCCGCTCGCGGCACTGCGCCGGCCTTCGCCCTACATGCGCGAGCGCCGCGACTTCATGCTGCGTGCGGCCGACGAGCTGGCGCCGCTCGGCATCGAGCGCACGGATTTCGGCGGCACGTTCTACTCTCCGCTCGCCTTCCCGGGCCTGGTCGGCGAGCCCTTCGACCGGTTGCGCAACGGTGTCCACGAAAAGGCGATCGTCCGCAATTCGGTCGACGCCTTCGAGTTCCTGCTGTCGGGCGGCGTCGGCGGCATCCCATTCGCGGCCTTCGCCGGTGGCGCGGACAGCGCGGACCGCTACGGCACCTGGCAGCGGCTTTCGTACGGATCGAAGGACGTCAAGGAGCTGGCGGTCTTCATGGACCGCGTGCGCGCGCGGATCGAGCAACAGGGCCGGCTCGGAGCCGCAGCGGTTGCCCCGGAACGTGCCAGGACTCCGAACGACGACGTCTGGGAAAGCACCTGCACGGAACAGGGTTATGCAGCGCTCGACGGGCTGGATCCCAAGGTGTTTGCAGCCGCGCGTCGACGGTTCCTCGAGAACCCGCGGCACGAGGACCTGCGCCTGACCGGCACCAAGCATCCGGACTCCACGGCACATCGCGCGGAGCAGCTCGAGCGAGCCCTGCGTGCTGCGTCGGCCGCAGCGTCCGCAGCGCCCGACCGTGCCCACGCCGCATTGACACACATCGAGTGGAACCCGCTGATGGAGGCGCGGCTCGAGTACGAGGAGTCGATCGCCGACCTGCTCGGGCCCTGCACCGAGGTATTGCTCGACCTCGAGGGCCGGCAGATCAGCCCGGACTGGCTCGACGTTCCAGAAAAGGTGGTGCTGGCGCTGCTGCGCCACGGCGTGGTGCCCGGTGAGGACCGCCACCTGCTGCTGCGCGTGCCGAATCCCTTCCTCGAACAGGACGAGGAAAAAGTTTCCAAGATCCTCGCATCCGTCGCGCGCGCGAACCTGCTGTTCCTCCTTGCCTGCGAGCGTGTCGGCTTCGTGCCGACGCAGAACGCGATTTACGAGATCTCGGTCCCGCAGGTGAACTCCGCGGCGGAGATCGGCGCCGTGACCAAGATCGGGACCATGTACATCCAGGCGGTCGACGGCCTGTTCGAAGGGCCCAGCGATCGCATCGATGCATTCCTGGGCGCCCGGGTGCCGGAATCGAAGCGGGCGGACCTGCTCGCCAAGGTGTCGCGGGTCCGTCTCGTGCCGCTCTGCGAAAACGTCGGTGCGCTCGAACACCTGCCCGAGCTGCTCGAGCAGTTCTACCTCGCCCTGGAGCGCGGCACGGGCAAGGGTGACCTGCCGACTCCCGACACGTTCCGCACTTCGTTCGAGCGGCCCGAAGCCATCGTGCGCGTGTTCGTGGCGATGTCGGACACCGCGCTGCAGAGCGGCAAGCTCGCCACGGACGCTGCCTACACGCTGGCGGTGGCCGGCAGGGAGGAAGCCGAGCGCAGGCTGGCACTGCGCGCCGCCCGCAGCGGGCAGCCGGCCCCGAAGGTGACGTTCCTGATCGGCGCCGGTCGCGCCGGCTTCCGCGGGGGCTTCGACCCGCGCCATCCGGGGGTGATCAAGCAGTTTGCGAACGCGGACGGCGTCACGCTCCAGGGCCTCCGGGCGGACTCCCCGCAGGAGACCCTGCAGCTTGCGGCGGCGTTCCGCGCCGAAGTGGCAGCGCGCGCCAGCACGAAGGACGCTCAGCACGCCCTGTCCCGTGCCGACGCCGAGTCGATGGCCAAGCTGCTGCACGAAGGCGTCAAGGCGCACACCGAGACGCTGCTGCGCATCGCGCCGTTGCTGGCACCGTTCGGCAGCCTCGTGCCGCAGACACGCGTGCGCATTCGCGCGACGGGCTCCGCCAATTACGGTCGCTCGATCCCGACCTATCCCCCCGAGTGGGGTGGCGGGACGACCCTGCCCGACGATCGCGACCTGCGCGATGCCTGGCCGGAAGGCGTCACGCTGCCGCGCGCGATCGTCTACAACCTGGCATGCACCACGCTGGGATTGCCCGCGGTCACGAGCGACCTTGCCGTGCTCGATCGCCGGGCTGCGGTGCTGCTCGACCGGCACGTGCCCGGTTACCGCGAGATCATCGCCAGCGAGTTGCCGGCCTTCGTCAAGGAAGCGGCCGCCCTCGTGTTCGGCCGCAAGCTCGCCGAGACCGCGGCGCGTCGCTGCCTGCGTGCGGCCGCGGCGCTGTGGGTGGATGCGCGATCGCGCCAGGACCTGCTGGCGCCGACGTGCCTCTTCGCCATGCAGTACCTGCGGTACATGGCCGAGGACTCCGAGTGCTGGGACGAGACCAAGGAACACGAGAGCCAGACCACGCGCGAGGAGGAGCTGATCCGCGAGACCTCGAGTGTCGCCTTCGCGGCCTTGTGTGCCGAGCACCCGGGCGATCGCTGGCCGATCCTGCAGGCCATGGTCGACGCGGAAGACGCACCGCGGCTGCTGCTCGCGCGCGAACTCACGATCGAGGAAAAGCGGGAGTTCGTCGACTTGCGCATCGAGGGCTGGCTGCGGACGCTGCCGGACGCCCTGTCGCACGAATTGCGCCGTGAATGGGCGCAGCTGCGCGAGCTGTCGAAAGCCGAATTCGAGCTGGACGCAGTCCGGCGCCTGATCGAGCTCGAAAAGCTGCGCGGCAGCCGGGGAGCGTGACGAGCGGACTGCCACAAGCACGGATGCTGTGGTCCGGGCGCCCGGAGTAGATTGAATACGCAAGATCTCGCTTCCGCGAGGTGCGTCATGCGTACTGCAGCATCCGTCGTCCCGGGCCGTCGCGCGACGCGATGGCTCGCCTTGCTGGCGTGCGTGGCCGCCTGCGGTGCGGCCCAGTGCCGGCCCACGCGACGATCCACCGATCGACCTGGCGAAACTGCAGCCGGGATACGGCGCCTTCTTCGTCACGCTCGACGTGCAGTGGCCCGAGCAGCCCGGTCTGGCCAAGATGAACGTGCCGGAGAAAGTGGTCGAGATCTACAGCCTGCAGAAGCTGCAGGACACGAAGCACGTGCAGAAACCGGATCTCAGGTTCTTTACCAAGGTCGGGACTCCGAAGACGATCCTGCGTGCCCTGCCTGCCGGCCGCTACGAGGTGACCTGTCTTTACCTGCGCGACGTCATGTTCATGCGACCCGTCGGCTACTGCTATCCACTCGAAATCGTCTTCGACGTCAGCGAGGGCCAGGTGACCTACATCGGCCGGCTCGTCCTCACCATGCCCAAGGGTGCGATGACCACGCAGATGAAAGTCCAGGTCGTCGACGATCGTGCGACGGCGATGGCCGCACTGGACCCGGTCCATGGCGAGCGGCTGGCGCTGGCGGAGACCCGCCTTGCCATTCCGGCAAAAGGCAACGAAGGGATCGAGTTTGCGCTGTCGGCTTGCCCGAGGCTCGAGGCAGCCGTCCAGGACAAGACGCGCGTGTATACCGAGGAGCACCCGGAGATCGGCCTGACGCTCATGCGTTTCGTGATCGCCGGCCGCGACGTGATGGACTGGGATGTCGCGTTCGAGGTCCTGCAGACGCGCAGGGTCGACGAGCCGGCGACGCCGTCCGCCTGGCTGGAACGTTACCGGTCGATGACCGACCCGGTGTGCCCGAGCGAGTGGCAGGTACTGGCCGAGACCCCGCAGAGCGTCACGTTCGAGAGGCGCTCGCCGGACTGCCCACCGCACGTGGCCCAGCATGGCCTGCAGCGGGTGCTCTACGGCAACAGCTGCCGTCTGGGAGCTGATCTGCACGCAGAAAGGCGGCTTCGACGCGCAGACCCGCCAGGAATGCTCGGCGCTGCTCGAGTCCGCCCAGGTCGCAGCGAAGTAAACCCGGCGTGGTCCACGGCGATCCCGCCGTGTGCTAATTTTGCGGCCGCACGTTCCCGGGCGACCGCCGCCCCGGTTCGCTGACCGTCTCCAACGAGGGTGATCCATGCGCACATCCGTGCTTGCCGTCGCGGTCCTGGGCTTCTTCGCCGCAGTCCCGGTGTTCGCTGGTGCCACGCCTGCGGCATCGGCGGGGGCCGCCACCGCGACGGTCACCGACGTCCCGGACATCGCGTTCGAGAAATACACGCTGCCGAACGGCCTCGAAGTCATCCTGTCGCAGGATCGGCGACTGCCCATGGTCGCCGTCAACCTCTGGTATCACGTCGGTCCCGCCAACGAAGACGCGGGACGGACGGGCTTCGCGCACCTGTTCGAGCACATGATGTTCCAGGGCTCCGGGCACGTACCGAGCGATGCGCACTTCAAGCTGCTCGAGGGCGCCGGCGCCAGCGACATCAACGGCACGACCGACTTCGACCGCACGAATTATTTCGAGACCTTGCCGTCCAACCAGCTCGAGCTCGCGCTTTGGCTCGAATCTGACCGCATGGGCTACCTGCTGGACGTGCTCGACCAGGGCGCCCTGGCGAACCAGCAGGACGTCGTGCGCAACGAGCGCCGCCAGTCCGTCGAGAACCAGCCCTACGGCATCGTGCAGGAAAAGCTGTTCCACCTGCTGTTCCCGAAGGGTCACCCCTACTACGCGAACGTCATCGGCTCGCACGAGGACATCCAGGCCGTGAAGCTCGATGACGTGCAGAAGTTCTTCAGGACCTTCTATGCGCCGAACAACGCGAGCCTCGCGATCGTCGGTGATTTCGAGACGGCCGAGGTGAAGCGGCTCGTCGCGAAGTACTTCGGATCGCTGCGCAGCGGTCCGCCCGTGCCGAAACTCGACGTGAAGACGCCGCCGATCACCGCGGAACGTCGTGCGGTCGTCGCCGGACCGCATCGAGCTGCCGCGCGTGTACATGGGCTGGATCACTTCGCCTGTCTTCAGCCCGGGGGATGCGGAAGCCGATCTCGCGGCGCGCGTGCTCGGCGGCGGCAAGTCGAGCCGCCTCTACAAGAAGCTCGTCTACGAGCTGCAGATCGCGCAGGACGTGAGTGTCTACCAGTACGGCCTCACGCTCGGGTCGGTGTTCGGCATCGAAGCCACGGCACGCCCGGGTCACTCGGCCGCGGAACTGGAGCAGGTCATCAACGCGGAGCTCGAGAAGTTCCGCCGCGAGGGACCCAGCGCGCAGGAACTCGAGCGCGCGCTCAATGCGATCGAGACCCAGATCGTCGGCGGCCTCGAGACGCTGGGCGGGTTCGGTGGCGTTGCCGACCGCCTCAATGCCTACAACCATTACCTGGGCGATCCGGGATACCTGGCCCGGGACATCGCACGGTATCGCACGGCCACGCCCGAAAGCGTCCGCAAGTTTGCCGATGCGCAGCTCGCGACGAGCTCGCGGGTCGTCGTGCACGGCATCCCCGGCAAGCCAGACCTGGGTCCCGAGGTGCCGACGCCGCCCGCCACGAGCGCCGCGGCGGGGAAAGGCGCCGAGGCAGTGAACGCTGCCGAGCCCTGGCGTGCGAAGCCGCCTGCGCCGGCGTCCGCCCGTGCTTACGAGCCCCCGGTGCCGCAGACGTTCAAGCTCGCGAACGGGCTGACGGTCATCTTGAACGAGCGTCGCAACCTGCCGATCGTCAATGCAGCGCTGGTCTTCAAGACGGGCAGCGACGCGAACCCCGGCGACAAGCCGGGCCTCGCGAACTTCACGGTCGCGATGCTCGACGAGGGCACGCAGACGCGCAGCTCGCTGCAGCTGGCCGACGACGTCGCTCAACTCGGTGCGATGCTCACGACGTCCTCGGCGATGGACAATTCCAACGCCCTCGTCAGCGTGCTCAAGCGCAACTTCCCGGCGGCGCTGAAACTGCTGTCCGACATCGTGCTGCATCCGACGTTTCCTGCCGCCGAGGTCGAGCGCCAGCGCGGCCAGCGCCTGTCGCAGCTGGTCGAGGAGCGGCAGCAGCCCGGGGCGGTCGCGGCGAAGGCCATGGCGGCGGCGCTGTATGGCCCGCGGCACCCTTATGGCTACAGCGAACTCGGGACCGAGGCCGCGACGAAGACGATGTCGCGTGACGACATGCTCGCGTTCTGGAAGGCGAACTTCGTCCCCAACAACGCAGCGCTGGTCGTTGCCGGTGCGATCAGTGCCACGGAACTCAAGGCGCTGGCCGAAGAGAATTTCGGCGACTGGCAGCCTGGGCAGCCCCGCACGGCGGCCCTGGGAGCCCCCGCGACGACGCAGGCGCAGGCCGTCCTGGTCGACATGCCCGGAGCGCCGCAGACCATGCTGCGCATCGGCAACGTCGCCGTGCCGCGCTCGACGCCGGACTATGCGTCGCTCGAGGTGATGAACGCGGCGCTCGGCGGCCTCTTCTCCAGCCGCATCAACATGAACCTGCGCGAGGAGCACGGCTACACCTACGGGGCGGGGTCGCTCTTCCGTTATCGACGCAGCAGCGGTCCGTTCATCATTTACGCCGGCGTGCGCACCGACGTCACGGGGGCAGCGGTCAAGGAGATCTTCAAGGAGGTCGAACGCATGGTGGCCGTTCCGCTCACCGCGGATGAACTTGCACTTTCGAAGGACTCGCTGGTGCGCTCGCTGCCCGGCCAGTTCGAGACGTCCGGCCAGGCCCTCGGCAGCTTCGCCGACACCTTCGTCTACGATCTTGGTCTCGATTACTTCGCAAAACTGCCGCATCGGATCAACGCGGTCGACGCGGCTGCGGTGCAGGACGTCGCGAAGCGGCACCTGGTGCCGAGCCGCATGGTGACGGTCGCGGTCGGCGATCGCGCGAAGATCGAGCCGCAGCTGCGGGAAGTGGCCGGGCTCGAGAAGATCGAAGGGCGGGACGTCGACGGCAGGCCACTGTGACCTGACGCCTGGCCGCGCGCAGCGAGCACTGGCAACGATGCAGCATTAATACGTAAGGCGGCGAAGCCGGCGACTACCGACAATGGTCGGGTCGGTTCAGCACCGACCGGCACGTTGATTCCTGCGTGCCGATGCAACCAGGAAGCGACCCGTGTTCAACCTAGTCCTCGCGCCCGGTGCCCGGATCGAAGTCCGCGGCAAGCAGCACGCGTATCTGTATGCAACGGACGGCAGCGTGCCGAATCCACTCGAATCGACCTATGCCGCGCTGGCCGGCTGTGCCGGCGTCTATGCGAAGAAGGCGTGCCGCGAACTGGGCATCGACGACGCGGGGATCGCGATCGGCCTGCGCATCGTGGCAAAGGCGGGGCAGGCGCTGATGCCGGCGCGCATCGTCACGACCGTCGAATTCCCCGAGCGTTTCGACGCCCCGCAACGCGAGGCGATCCTGCGCTCGATCGAAAAATGCGCGGTGAAGGCCGTGATGCAGGAAGGGGCGGGCATCGACTTCGCCGTGGAGGAGAAGCCGGCGGCGTGAGGCTCGAAGCGCCGAGCCTCAGCGTGTCAGGCCGGCGTCCCGCATCTGCTCGGCAATCGCCGAAGTGATCGTCGCCAGCGCGACGTCGGTGGACCCCAGCTCATCGGCCCTGGTGACGAGCTCGTAGACCGGCACCTTGCCGCGGGTGTCGAAGACGCGCGATTTCACTTCCACCTTGCCGGTCATGCTGATGCTCGTGGCATTGGACTGGAACTCGCCGTAGACCACGGGCACGCCGTAAACGCCGTAATACCCCGTGGCCCAGCCCGCGTCCGTTGCCTTGTACCGTGCGCTGCCGCGCGTGTCCCGGCTGCCACCTTCCTCTGCGGTGTACTTCTTCGATACCAGGATCGTCGCGAGCACCGCGTCGATCTGCTGGTCGACGACCGCGGCTTCGATGAGTTCACGCGTCAGTGGAACCTTGCGGTCCACGACGTCACAGCTCGCAATGGCCTCCGTGTGCTCCGTCTGCAGGTGCCGGGCGAGGAAGTGCTCGAAGGCGCAGCGCGCATTCACGTCCGGCGACACACCGACCAGCAGCACGGCCTTGTACGGCTGCTGCTTGCGGCGCGGCGCCGTCGAGCCACTGGCCCGAGACCTTGGCGTGGTTGGTGCAGCCGGTGAGCCACAGGGAGGCCGATACGAGGCCCATGAGGACCAGGGTCGAGGTGCGGCGGGTCGGTGACGTGTGCATGGTGTCCGGTCGGTGGCCATCGGCGGGGCCGTATTGTGTCCCAAGTCGGGATGTCGCAACACTTGGAAAAGGAAAGGGCCCGCCGCGGGGCCCTCTCCGTTCTCAGCCCCGCCGGCGGGCAGAGGTGGTGCGATCTCAGGCCGTAGCCTGCATCTGGATCATCTTCGTGATGTTGGCGGGCGTCGGCGCCGGCCAGCCGGCTTCCTTCGCCACGCGGATGATCGCTTCGTTGGTGTCGAAGTACACCTGCCAGTAGTGGTCGGTGTGGCAATACGGACGCACCGCGATCACCGGGCCGACGAGGTTCAGGTCGAGCAGCGCACACGTCCGGTGCCGGGGTCGCCATGACGTTGGGAATCTTCGCCACCTCGGCCTTGAAGCGCGCGATCGCATCGGTGACGTCGACGCCGCCGGCGCGAGCTGCGCCGTCCGTTCGACGCGGCGATACGGCAGGGAAGAGAAATTCTGGATGGTGTCGCCGAAGACCTTGCCGTTGCCGACGAGCGTGAGCACGTTGTCGGGCGTGATGATCGTCGTCCCGAACAGGCCGAGCTCGTGCACGGTACCGGTGATCCCGGCAACGCTGACGAAGTCGCCGACCTTGAACGGGCGCAGCACCAGCATGAAGGCGCCGGCCGCGAAGTTGCCGAGCATGCCGCTCCACGCCATGCCGATGGCGACGCCCGCGCCCGCCAGCATCGCGGCGATCGAGGTCGTCTGGATGCCGAAGTACCCGAGGATCCCGAGCACCAGTGCGATGTTCAGGGCGACGCTGATGATCGAGCCCAGGTAACGCGTCAGCGTCGGATCGACGGCGTTGCGATGCATCGCCGCCTGCACCAGGGCGATCACGCGGTGGATCAGCCAGCGGCCGATGAACCAGAACAGGACGGCGGCCAGCACCTTGACCGCCAGGTCGGCGGCCGTCGTCTTCAGGAAGGTTTCGATGGAAGTGAAGTCCATGGGAGTTATGTCCGACTCGTATTGTAATTCGTAGTGCCGCCAGCCTCCTGCCGAGGATCTTGCGGACGCGGTTCCCACCCCGGCCGCGATTATAACGCGACGATCAGGATTGCACCCACGAGCGCCAGCGCTCCAAGCAGGCTGTCAAAGCGGTCGAGGAAGCCGCCCTGGCCGGGCAGGGCGGCGGAATAGTCCTTGATGGCCGCCCGTCGCTTCACCCAGGACGCGGCGAGGTCGCCGGCAAGGCCGGCGAGCCCCGTGCCGAGCGCGAGTGCCAGGATCCAGGGCATCGGCAACGGCAGCAGGCTCCCCCGCAGCAGCGCGGCAACGGCGAGTGCGGCCACCAGGCCTCCCAGCAGGCCCTCGATGGTCTTCGCGGGGCTGATCCGCGGCGCGAGCGGGCGGCGGCCGAGCAACTGCCCGACGACCTGGCTGAATCCGTCGCAGGCGGCAGTCACGATGAACAGGAATGCAAATGCCGCGCCGGTCAGACGCGTGCTGACTGCGAGCGCGGCCGCGCAGGCGAGCAGGTACACCGGCCAGACCAGTGACGGGCTTCGGCGCGCTCATCCTGCGCCATGCCTGCCACAGCTCGACCGACCCTGCCGCGGTGATGACGGCAAGCAGCAGCGTGGTCCACGGGCGGCCCAGCACAGCCACGACGAGCACGGCGTGCACGATCAGGAAGAACACGCCCAGCTTGAGCCAGCGCTGCCGCATGGCTCCGGGCGGCGCGTGCCGGCTGGCGAGGGCCATGAAAATCGCGCCGACCAGCGAAACCAGGCACGGTGATGGCGAAGATCGGCTGCATCACTCGACCGCCGCGATGCAGCGCACGGCGCCTGGCAGGCAGGTCGCCGACACCGCGCGGACGCGATGCAGCAACTCGCCGTCGGCCATCAGCGTCAGCGGCACTCGGCAGCTCGACGTGCTCTGCGGCTGCCTGGCGCATTGCGGCGGGCCCGCAGCGTCTCGAACCCGCGAGCACGGCAGGCGTTGTGCAGCAGCTGCCGCGGCCAGCCGTGCGCGAGTTCCATGACGTCGAGCCGGCCGTCCGTGAGCGTGGCGTCCGGAAAGCCGCGGAAGTTGGCGAGGTGCGCGGTGTTGTTGATCACCAGCCCCGTGTACTCCCGGTCCGCGCCGTTGCCTGCCGCACCTGCCACGCGCGCGCGGAAGCGCTGCGGCACGACCACCATCGCCGCGGCGGCATAGGCGTAACGGCCGAGTCCCGCGAGCCGCTGCCGTCCGCACATCACGACTTCGGTGACGTAGCCGAATGCCAGCGTGCTGGCGCAGACCCTGGCTGTCCGTCGTCCGTCCTCGTGGGTGGCCACGACATCCATGAGGTCGAGCGACTGCGTCGATGCCGCGGCGCAGTGCATCGAGGGCGCGAAGGGGCTGCGCGAACCCCAGGTCACGCGCGAGGCAATTGCCGTGACCCGCGGGCAGCACGGCCAGCTGCTGGGTCGATCGATCCATTCCCTGCAGCACCTCCGCCACGGTACCGTCGCCACCGATGGCGATGATCCCGTCGAACCCCGTCGCGGCGCGCGCCAGTCGCGTGGCGTCGCCAGGTCGCCGCGTCTCGGCGATGGTCGCGGCGATATCGCGCATTGCCCTGAGTTGCTGCAGCAGTCGCCCGGCTTCGTGCGCCCGGCCGGCGGCCGGGTTGGCGATCGCGAGCCACTTCATCGCGACGCAGCCTCGCAACGTCGTTCGCGCAGTACCCAGTACACGCCGCGCACGTCCGCGCGCCACTCGGGCAGCAGGCGCAACAGGACCAGCTCCTCGAGGTTGCCGAGCACGCTCGTCGCGACAGCTGCGTACAGCAGCCACGGGTGGAAGCCGAAGACGAACAGCACGCCGACGAAGATGCCGAGCAGGTATCCGGCGACCTTCGAGACGTACGTGTGGAAACTCGACAAGCGGCCGTAGCGTGCAAGCGCCACGGCGGCCTCGGCGAGCCACGCAACGACCATCGTGTAACACCAGGCCTGGTGATGCGTGATCACGTCGGCGTGGAACACCCAGATGCCGTAGATCGAGGCAAACAGCAGCAGTGCGTCGCCGATCGAATCGAGCAGCGCGCCGAGCTGCGATTGCAGCCGGAGCGCGCGGGCGAGCAAGTCCGTCGACGATGTCGGAGAGCAGCGCCGGCACGAGGACCCAGGTGAAGGCGGTTTCGTCGCCGTGCCATGGCGAAGTACACGCAGCAGCCGGAGCGGCGGCGATGCGTGCCGCGCTGACGATGTTAGGTGCGTGGCGCAGCCAGCCGCGCGGACCCGACGGGTCTGGCGTTCACGGCTGCCGCGCCTTCCGCCGCCGCTCGCGCATGACCATCCACGTCGCGCCGAGCACGGCGCCGAGCGAGGCGAGTGCCATGTCCTTCTGGGCGTCCCAGGTGTCACCTTGCGTGCCCAGGTAGGCTTCGCCGAGATCACCGCCGAACACAGCGGCGGCCGCCCATTCGATGAGTTCGTAAAGCACCGAGTGCCCCATGATGAACGTCACGGGCAGGATGAAGCGCCAGATTCCCCTTGGCGTCGCCCGCTGCTGGAAGAGCTCCCAGGCCGCGGGGCAGCATCAGCAAGCCATAGCAGAAGTGGACGAGGCGGTCGTAATGGTTGCGGCCCGCGAAGCGGGAGGCGTCGACGCCGAGTGCCTGCAGCCCCTCCCGCCAGGGGACTTCGCTGTACGTGTAGTGCGCGCCGATCTCGTGCAGCACGAAGAAGGCGAACAGGCACGTGTAGGCGAAATTCGAGAATCGCAGTTTACGCGCCGTGAGGGCGAGCACCGGCACGACGATGAACACCAGCAGGTTCTCGAGCAGCCAGTCCTGGCGATACCAGGGCGCGATCGCAAGCAGCGCCCACACGACGGTGAACAAGCCGAGCAGGGCGAGCGGGTAACGGTCTGCGCGAGTCACCGGTCGATTGTAACCGGACGCTCCGGAACCGCGTCCCATCGTCCGGTCGCGGCGGCTCAGACGGGCCGCGCGCCCGAGCCCCGGCCGCCGCGCAGCTCGTATTCCTGCGTGCCGCGGTGGTAGATGTGATCGGTGTCCAGGGCGGCCGTCCTGGCGTACTGGAACGCAGGCGCCAGCGATTCGTAGATCGGTTCGAAGCCGCGCTGTTCGGTCAGGTGGAACAGTTCGCGGAACGATTCGATCACGAAGTACGTCGCCTGCAGGTCGGAGATCACGTAGTCCGTGCGCATGACGCGGTCGACGTTGAGGTGGATCCGGTTCGGCGAGCGCCCCTCGACCGCGAACACGGTCTCCGTTGGCCCGGAAAGGATGCCCGCGCCATAGATCCGCATCGCGTCGCCTTCGAGGATCAGCCCGAACTCGACCGTGTACCAGTAGAGCGCGCTCAGTGCCTTGAGCCGGTTGTACTTGAGCGCCTTCCAGCCCGCGCGGCCGTACGCAGCCATGTAGTCCGCATACACGGGGTCGGTCAGCAGCGGCACGTGCCCGAAGACGTCGTGGAACACGTCGGGTTCCTGGATGTAGTCGAACTGTTCGCGCGTGCGGATGAAATTGCCGGCGGGGAAGCGGCGGTTGGCCAGGTGGTAATAGAACACGTGGTCGGGAATGAGCATCGGCACGGGCACGACGCTCCAGCCCGTGAGGCTGCGCAACTCCTCGCTCATCGCCGCGAAGTCGGGGACGCCGCCGCGACCGAGGTCGAGCTGCTCGAGCCCGCGCATGAATTCCCGGCACGCGTGCCCTGGCAGCAGGCGGAGCTGCCGCTCGAACAGATCGTCCCAGATCCGGTGCTCTGCAGCGGCGTACTTGCGCTGCTGCGGCTCGAGCCAGTCCTCGCCGAGACCCGCCGGCCGCTTGAGCGGCGCCACATAGACCGACGCGGGCAGTTCGGGGATCCGGCTGTAATCGAACTCCTGGTTCATGCGCGGCTGCCTGCGGCTGTGCTGGCGCGAATATACCCTGAGCGTTGCTGTCCGGTACGAGGCGCAATGGAGGTCTGCCTCGCGGTCGCGCCCGGGCACCCCTGGGCACGCGTGCGGCTGCGCATTGCGCGACTGGCCTGCCGGTCGGAGAAGGCGTAAAAAATTACAGTGTTGCGTCGTGGCCGCACTCGCCCGGGGCCTCCGGCGTGCCGGACCGCAACGCGGAGACCGGCCATGAAAACGAATGCCAACTGCTCGCCCGGCCGTCACCTGCTGGTGGCCTGTTGTCTTGGACTTGCCTTGTTCCCAAGGGTTTCCTCCTCCCAGGCGGACGTTGCACTGCAGAAGTCAGTCGACGTTGCGGTGGCGGGCCCAGGTCAACCCGTCCAGTTCACGGTGCGCGCCAGCAGCGTCGGGTCACGCGATGCGACGTCCGTCCTGGTGCGCGATCAGCTTCCGCCGGGACTGGTGATTCCGGCGGGCGCGGGGGTGTATGTGAGCGCCGGCGATTACGACCCCGTCGCCGGGGCCTGGTCGATCTCGCAGCTCGCGGCCGGCCGCGAGGCCACGCTGGTGATGCCGGCCGTCGTGGCGATGGCTGCGCCGCCAGCCTGCCTGGTCAACGTCGCCGAGAATGCGACACAGGACGATGCCGACGCCAGCAATGACTTCGCCACCGCTGCCGTCAAGCAGGATGCGGCGGTTCATTGCGCCGACGTCGAGGTCGCCTTCCAGGCGATCGCGATGGTGCCCCCGGTCTGCAGCACCTCGCGCAACTTCGATTTCTCCGTCCAGGTGGCCAATCGCGGCCCGGACGCAGCGCGCGATGTGATCGTCGATCTCGCGCAGTCGCCGCAGCTCGCCCCGGGCCTGCGCTTCGTCGGCAGTGAGTGCAGCGGCACACGCTGCCGTTTCGACTCGATCGACGCGGGCTCGACCCGGCTGCTGCGCGTCGCCTCGAGCACGTTCCAGAACCCGCAGTCCAGGCAATTGCGCCTCACGCTGGCAGCGTCGACGATCGACGTGGACTACGCCACGGCCAACAACCAGCAGTCCGTCGATTACGTGCTGACGCCGTTCCTGCCGTGCGACGGAGATATCAACGTCCCCACCGGGGTCACCGCCACCTGTTTCATCGCCACCGCCGCCTACGGCTCCCCGTTCGAGCGTCACGTCGCGGCGCTGCGGGAATTCCGTGACCGCGTCCTGCGGCGCAATGCCGCGGGGCGGGCGTTCATCCGCTGGTACTACCAGCATTCCCCACCGATCGCGCGCTACATCGGCGAGCGGCCGTGGGCGCGCGCCATCACGCGGGCGCTGCTCGCCCCGGTGGTCGCGGCGATCGTCGCGCCGTGGCGAACGACGGGCCTGGCGCTGCTGTTGCTAATCGCCGCGTGGGCCTGGCGCCGACGGGCACGCTACGCGAGGTGACGGACCGCGCAGCGTTCAGAAGCCGTGGCGGACGCCCAGGTTGAATACGATGTCGGGCGAGGCATCGACGTCGATGTCTTCGCTGAGCCCCAAGTCGAACTGCCAGCCGTTGGTGGTCCGATACGAGCCGCCGAACGTCAGCACGATGGCCGCGCCGTCGAGCTCTGAAAAGGCCGTGTCCAGCACGGCCGAGTTGCCGTCGAACTGCACGGTCAGGTCGAGCGTGCGCCAGGCATTCCAGGTCACTCCGGCGAGGGCCGACCACGCATAGCTCTCCTGCAGCTCCGGCAGGAAGTCGCCATCACCGAGCCAGGCCAGGTTCGCCTGGCCGAAGATCTGCCAGCGCTCGGCCAGCTGACGTTCCCCGGCAATCGACAAAGCGACGTCGGCAGCACCGCTGCCGGTGAGGTCTTCCGCCTTGCCGGTGGGCGCCTTCAGCGAAAACCAGGCTGCGACGGCACTCGTTTTGGATTCGAGCAGCGCGTAGCCGATCGAAAGCGGAATGTCCGCGATCCCGGACACGTCCTGGTCGACGTACAGCAAGGACGTCGGCCCTGGGTGATACGCGAGCAGTAACTCGTCTTCGGGCAGCAGGTTACGCGAGCCGCCTCCCAGGCCAAACAGGTCGTGCCAGTTCTCGATGGATCCGTCGAGGGAGCCGCCGCTCAGGCTGCGATACGCCAGTTCGCCGTGCACGGCAAAGCGCTCGCCGAACGCATGGTCGACGTGCACGCGTGTCTCCACGACTTCGCCGTCGAGCGTGAAGCCCGCGGCGCCCTCGTTGCCCGTGACGGCAAAATTGCTCCAGTTGATGACGCCGGCGATGCGGGTCGAGTCGGCGGCCGGCAGGCGCGCCGGCAACGGTGAAGGCAGGCCGAACAGCGCGACCACGGGATGCTGGTTACGGGTCAGGAAAGGTTCCGCGCGGGCGTCGGTCCCGACGGCGGAGGCGAGCGCGGCGATGCCGGCAGCGTACATACCCAGACGGCGCATGAGTCACCCACCCCGGTCACGCCGCTGGGGACGCGGCACAGGACGGCGATGTTACGGTCCGGGCCGCGGCGCCTGTAGTGCGGGAAATCCCGAACGCCCTGGTTACGAGTGATGGACAGTCGCGGCACCACGCTCAGCGAGCAGCAGTCTCGCCCCGCGCCGGGCCGTATCGGGCGCTGAGCCGGACTTCATCGGCGGAGGCCTCACGCTCCGCCTCCGTGACCAAAGCCCGCAAGCGCGCCGCCGCCTGGGTCCAGGGGCGTCCCCGCAGGCTGACGATGCCGTACTGCAGGTGCAACCACGGCTCCGTACCGAGCAGGACGAACTGGCCCGATTCGAGTTCGGTGGCGAGGCAGGACAGGATCGATGAGCTGACGCTGTTCGACGTCGCGACGATGCGCTTGACCGCGGCCAGGCCGTTGCATTCGATGGACGGAAACGGCCGCGGCACCGCCAGGGCTCCCGCCGCCGCGCGGTGCGCCGCCAGCATGGGTTCGAGCACACGGGGTGGCACCCGCGACGGGGCCGCAAATGGCCACGCCAACATCTCGACCGCCCCGACGGGGTCACGTCCCGCCAGCGGGTGACCCGCGCGGGCGAAGAAATGCATCGAGTGCCCGGAGGGCAGCGGTTCGATGTCGAGGTCGGCCTCCCTGGCCAGCGTACTCGTCTCGGCGACGAAAAAGTCCAGTTCGCGGCTGCGTAACAGGCGCAGCAGCTCGTCCCAGCTGTGGGTCCGCACCTGCACGGCGACCTGCGGGTACTGTTCGACCAGCCGGGCGGCCGCCGGGCCCAGGAACGACTCGGACGGGTAGGCCCCGCCGCCCACCGCCACCCGGCCCCGCTGCAGCGAGCCCTGCGTGACCACCTCCCCCTCGAGTTCGTCGGCCATGCGCAGCAGGTCCCGGGCGCGTTCCACATAGAGGCGGCCGAGGTCGGTCGGCACGACGCCGGTGCTGGAGCGAATGAACAGGTCGTTGCCGAAACGTCTCTCGACGGCTCGGATGCTGCGCGACAGCGCGGGCTGGCTGATGTGCAGCACCGTCGCCGCACGGACGAAACTGCCGTGCTCGGCCAGCGCGATGACCTGGCGCATCTGCTGTAACTCGATCGTCATGCGTCAATGTTATAGCAGGCATTACGGATATGCATTGGACACATGAGCACGTCACGATGCAAAGTACGTCCCGGCTTAAATGCCGGGGGCCTTCGGCTCCGCCAAGTACAAAACTGAAAACCTGGGGTGGAACGTACATGAAGAGCGTGATTACCCGATTCCTGGGAATCGTGGCCGTGGCCGCGGTCGCGGGCTACGCCAGCACCGCATCGGCGCAGGCACCGGCCCGCAAGCCCAACATCCTCGTCATCTGGGGTGACGACATCGGCGGCTTCAACATCAGTGCCTACAACAACGGCATGATGGGTTACCGCACGCCCAACATCGACAGCATCGCGAAGGAAGGCGCGATGTTCACCGACTGGTACGGCCAGCAGAGCTGCACCGCCGGCCGTGCGGCCTTCGTCACGGGCCAGTCGCCGATCCGCACCGGCCTGACCAAGGTCGGCCTGCCGGGCGCGCCGGAGGGCATGAAGAAGGAAGACCCGACGATCGCCACGTTCCTGAAGGCGCAGGGCTACGTCACGGGCCAGTTCGGCAAGAACCACCTGGGCGACCGCGACGACATGCTGCCGACCGCGCACGGCTTCGACGAGTTCTTCGGCAACCTCTACCACCTGAACGCCGAGGAAGAGCCTGAAAACGTCGATTACCCGAAGGACCCGAATTTCAGGAAGAACTTCGGTCCGCGCGGCGTCATCCACAGCTTCGCCGACGGCCGCATCACGGACACGGGTCCGCTGACCAAGAAGCGCATGGAGACGATCGACCGCGAGGTCACCGAAAAGGCGCTCGATTTCATGGAGCGCGCCGCGAAGGCCGACAAGCCGTTCTTCATCTGGTGGAACTCGACCCGCATGCACATCTTCACGCACCTGCATGCGGACGCCTCGGGCAAGACCGGCTACGGCATCTATGCCGACGGCATGGTCGAGCACGACGGGCACGTCGGCCAGGTGCTGGCCAAGCTCAAGGAACTCGGCCTCGACCAGAACACGATCGTGATGTACTCGACCGACAACGGCGCCGAGACCTTCACGTGGCCGGACGGCGGCACCACCATGTTCCGCGGCGAGAAGAACACGCAGTGGGAAGGCGGCTACCGCGTGCCGACCATGATCAAGTGGCCGGGGGTGATCAAGCCGGGCACGGTCATCAACGATATCGGCGCGCACGAGGACATGCTGCCGACGTTGGTCGCTGCCGCGGGCAACACGACGGTCGTCGAGGACGCGTTCAAGGGGTGGAAGACCGGCAAGACGACCTACAAGGTGCACCTCGACGGCTATGACCTCGGGCCCGCCCTGCGCGGCCAGGCCGAGTGGCCGCGCAAGGAATTCATCTACTGGACCGACGACGGCAGTGTCGCGGCGCTGCGTTATCAGGACATCAAGGTCACGTTCCTCGAACAGCAGGCCGAAGGACTCAAGGTGTGGCAGGAGCCGTTCGTCGTGCTGCGCGCGCCGAAGCTGACCAACCTGCGCATGGATCCGTTCGAGCGCGCCGAGGAAGAGAACGCGATGGGCTACCAGCGCTGGTACATGGAGCGCATGTTCATGATCGCGCCGGCCGGCGCGTACGTGGGCCGGTGGCTGCAGAGCTTCCGGGAGTTCCCGCCGCGGCAGAAGCCGGGCAGCTTCAACCTCGACCGCGCCATGGAGGCGGTCACCGCCGAGCTCGAAGCAGTGACCTGACCGCGCGCACCGCATTGCGGCGCCCGTGACGGGCGATCTACATCCCACCCCCCGTAGGTCGCTTCGTCACGGTGCGCCGTGTTCTTTCCGGCTGCGCCCGACGGAACCTTCGACGATGAACCACCCCTCCTGCGTGCAGCGCGCCGCCACGGCCTGGTGCGCACTCGTGGTCGTAGCGACGGCATCTCCTGCATTCGCGCAATCGGTCGAGTCGGACGTTACGCCGGAGTCGCAGGAACTGGTCAAGGATGCCGCGGCCTACGCGGTCCCCAGTATCTCGGACCAGGATCTCGGCAAGCTGGCGTACGAGGATCAGCACGATCGCTTCTCGGCGAAGCTCGGTCTCGTGGTGATGCCAGCCGATTACACGACCTTCGACCAGGACCCGGCCAGCAGGCAGCAGGTCGGCAACCAGCAGGACGAGTTCGAGGCGCGGTCGCTGCGCATCTCGGCGCGCGGGCATTTCGAGATGTTCCGTACGTGGAACTACATGCTGAGCTACGAATACAAGGGCTTCGACCAGACTACAACCGCGGACTGGAACACGACCGACGTGCGCGTCGCCACCGTGCTCGGTCCGAAGCTCGGCACGCTGACGCTCGGCAGGATCAAGGAGCCGTTCTCATACGAAATGGTGGGCGACGCCGCCAACCTCCCGCACCACGAGCGCCTGTTGAGCCCGTTCTTCCGTTCGCGCAACGTCGGCGCACAGTTCTCCAATGCCGTCCTCGACCAGCGCGCCACCTGGGCGGTCGGCTGGTACAACGACTGGTGGGTCGAGGGACAGTCGTACGCGACGTCAGGCAACGACTTCGCCGGGCGCGTCACGGCGTTGCCGGTATGGAGCGACGACGGTCGCGAGTTCCTGCACCTCGGGGCGAGCGTCCGCTACTACGGCGCGGTCGACGACCAGCTCCGCTACCGCGGCAAGCCGGCATCGAACGTGGCCGACGATTACGTCGACACCGGCAAGGTCGCCGGCGACCACGCCTGGCACACCGGGCTCGAGGCGCTCTGGAACGTCGGTCCGTACTCGGTGCTGGCCGAGTACGTGCGCGCGGACCTCAGCACGCGTGACGACCAGGATCCGACGCTGGATGGGTTCTACGTCACGGGCAGCTGGGTCCTGAGCGGTGAGCACCGTCCCTACGACCGCAAGGCCGGCTATGCGCGTCGCGTATTGCCGCAGGGTCGTTGGGGAGCCGTCGAACTGATTGCGCGCTACGGCCACGTCGACCTCGACGACCGCAACGTCCATGGCGGCACGATGGATGGCTGGTGGGCAGGCGTAAACTGGTGGGCGAACCGCCGGTCAAGGCGAGCATCGGTTACGGCAACATCGATCTCGACCGCTTCGGCATCGAAGGCAACACCAAGACCGTGCTGAGCCGCCTGCAGTGGATCTACTGACGGCAGGACGTCACGACCGGGGTGACGGACGCGGCCGCACGGTCGTGTGCAAACGGGGGCGACGCGATGGGCGAGCGACGCGGACGGCTTCGACTACGACTGGCTGGTCGTCGGCTCGGGCTTCGGCGGCAGCGTCTCCGCGCTGCGCCTGGCGGAGAAGGGCTACAAGGTCGGGATCCTCGAGGCGGGACGCCGTTACCGCGACCAGGATTACGCCAAGTCGACCTGGGACCTGCGCCGCTTTCTCTGGGCGCCCGCGCTCGGGCTGCGCGGCATCTTCCGGCTGACGCCGTTCAAGGACGTGTTCATCGCCAGCGGTGCGGCCGTCGGCGGCGGCAGTGTCGTGTACGCGAACACGCTGTACCGCGCGAGCCCCGACTTCTTCACCAATCCGCAGTGGTCGGCACTCGGCGACTGGTCGGCGGCCCTGGCCCCGCATTACGACACCGCGGAACGCATGCTCGGCGTGCAGACGGTGCCGCGCGAGAGCGACGGGCAGAAGCTCCTGCAGGAGGTGGGCAGGCAGTTCGGGGTCGAGCACACGTTCCGCCGCACCCCCGTCGGCGTGTTCTTCGGCAAGGCGGGCACGACCGTGCCCGACCCGTACTTCGGCGGCGAGGGCCCCGAGCGTACGGGGTGCACGTTCTGCGGAGCCTGCATGGTCGGTTGTCGCGAAGGCGCCAAGAACACCCTGCTCAAGAACTATCTCTGGTTCGCGGAGAAGCGTGGCGTCGAGATCCACGCCGAACGGCAGGTCGTCAGCATCCAGCCGCTCGGTGCCGGGGACGGCTCGGACGGTTACCTCGTCACGACGGAGCGTCCCGGCGCCTGGATCCTCAAGCGACGCCGGACGTTCCGTGCGCGCGGCATCGTGATGGCCGCGGGTGCGCTCGGCACCAACCGCCTGCTGGCGAAGTGCAAGCTCAATGGCGACATGCCACGCATCAGTGATCGCCTGGGACAACTCGTGCGCACCAACAGCGAGTCGATCCTCGCCGTCACGATGCCGGAGGGCACCGCGCGGCCGTGGAACGACGTGGCGATCAGCGCCAGCATCTATCCGCGGCCCGACACGCACATCGAGTTCGTGACCTACGGGCGCTACGGCGATTTCATGTCGCTGCTGTATACGATGATCACCGGCGACGGCAGCCGCGTGACGCGGCCACTCCTGTGGCTGGGCCAGGTGCTGCGCCACCCGCTGACGTTCGTGAAGACGCTCTGGCCGGTCGGCTGGTCGCGGCGCTCGGTGCTGTTCCTCGTGATGCAGAGCCTCGACAACGCGATTTCATTCCGCGCGAAGCGCGGCTGGTTCGGGCGCGTCAAGCTGGCGACGGAGCAGGACCCGGAGAAGCCGAACCCGACGTTCATCGAGGTGGGCAATCGCGCGGCGGCGTGGCTCGCCCGGAAGACAGGCGGGTACGCGCAGAGCATGTTGCTCGAGGCCTGGGCCAACATCCCGACCACCGCGCACATCCTCGGCGGCGCAGTCGTCGGGCGGGATGCGTCCACCGGCGTCGTCGATGCGCAGCACCGGCTCTTCGGCTACGCCAACTTCCTCGTCTGTGACGGCTCGACCGTACCGGCCAATCCGGGCGTCAATCCATCGCTGACGATCACGGCCATGACCGAGCACGCCATGAGCCACGTTCCTGCCCGGGCAGCCCGCGCTGCGCTGCCCCAGGGCGCCGTCACGGCGTGACCGGCGGAGCCGTTCGGTCATGCAGCGACGTCCCGCGTCGTGATGCGCTAGCATCAGCGCGGTTTCCGGACTGGACCTGACGTGGCGTCGAGCAAGCAAGCAGCACTGGCCGGCCTGGGCTTAGGTGTCGTGGCAGCCGCGGGCATCGCGTGGTTCCTGTCGCAACGCGCGGCGCAGCCCGCCATCGACAGCACGGCAACCGTGGCGACGGCGACATTCGTCGGCAGCGAACGCTGCGCCGCATGCCACGCCAGCGAGATGCGCGCCTGGCAAGGTTCGCAGCATCAGCGCGCGATGCAGCTGCCGGACGACCGGTCCGTGCTGGGCGACTTCGACGACGCGAGCTTCACGTACGCAGGCGTGACCTCGCGCTTCCAGCGTCGCGACGGCCGCTACGTCGTCCACACCGACGGCCCCGACGGCAAGCTCGCCGATTTCGAGGTCCGGTACACGTTCGGCGTGTACCCGATGCAGCAATACCTGCTCGAACTGCCTGGCGGCAGGCTGCAGGCCCTCTCGATCGCGTGGGACAGCCGGCCGCGCGAAGCCGGCGGCCAGCGCTGGTTCCATCTCTATCCCGACGAGCGCATCGACTACCGCGACGAACTGCACTGGACGCGGCGCGCGCAGAACTGGAACTTCATGTGCGCGGACTGTCACTCGACGGATGTGCGCAAGGGCTACGACGCGGCCAGCAACCGCTACCAGACGCAGTACTCCGAGATATCGGTCGGCTGCGAGGCGTGCCACGGCCCCGGCTCGGCGCACCTCGACTGGGCCCGGGACAAGGGCGCCGATCCGCTGCGCGGCCTCACCGTGCAGTTCGACGAGCGGCGCGGCGTCACCTGGCAGCGGGACGCGATGACGGGCAAGCCGCGACGCAGCCAGCCGCGCACCAGCGAGCGGGAAATCGACGTGTGCGCCCAGTGTCACGCCCGTCGCGCCCAACTGGCGGAGGGCTACCGTCCGGGGCAGCCGTTCGCCGACCACTACCTGCCTGCGCTGCTGACGCCCCCGCTTTATCACGCGGACGGCCAGCAGCAGGACGAGGTCTACATCTGGGGCTCCTGGCTGCAGAGCCGCATGCATGCCGCGGGCGTCACCTGCAGCGACTGCCACGATCCGCACTCGCAGAAGCTGCGCGTGCCGGGGGACGGCGTCTGCGCCCAGTGCCACGAGCCGGCGAAATACGAAGCCCGCTCGCACCACGGCCACGCCCCGGGCAGCCGCGGGTCGGCGTGTGTCGATTGCCACATGCCGCAGAACACCTACATGGTCATCGACCCGCGGCGTGATCACGGCATGCGCGTGCCGCGGCCGGACCTGAGCGTGAGCCCTGGGCGTGCCCAATGCCTGCAGCAACTGTCACACGGACCGCGACGCGGGCTGGGCGGCTGCCGCCGTTCGCGGCTGGTACGGACGCGATGCCACGGGATTCCAGGGCTACGCGCAGGCGTTCGCGGCGGCGGATCGGCGCGATCCCGCCGCGATCGATGCGTTGCGCGCGCTCGCGTTCGATGCGACGCAGCCGGCCATCGCGCGCGCGACGGCGCTCGAGCGCAGCGCGGGACTGGGCGATGCGTCCGGTCGGTCTGTGCAGCGAGCGGCGCAGGACTCCGATTGGCGCGTGCGCCTGGCGGCCGCAAGCGTCGCCGACTCCTTGCCCCCCGAAATGCGACCCGCGGCGGTCGGCCGGCTCCTTGCCGACCCGCTGCTGACCGTGCGCACGGAGGCTGCGCGCGTCCTGGCCGGTTCGCACGCGCAATTGCCGGCGGACCTGCAGCCCGCCTGGGAGAAGGCGTCGGGTGAATACCTGGCGACCTTGCGCTACAACGCGGACCGGCCGGAAGCCAACGTTGCGCTCGCCGGATTTCACGCGGCGCAGGGCGAGGCGGCGGCGGCGCAGCAGGCGTTCGACCAGGCACTGCGCCTGGACCCCACGTTCGAACCGGCCTACGTCAACGCTGCCGACGCCTTGCGTGCACTCGGTCACGAGGAGGAGGCGCTGGCAATGCTGGATCGCGGCCTCGCGGTGCTGCCACGCAGCGCCGCACTGCACCATGCCAGGGGGCTCGCGCAGGTCCGCCAGCAACAGACGCCGGCGGCGCTGCTGTCGCTGCGACAGGCCGTGGAACTCGATCCCGCATCGGTGCGTTACACCTACGTCTACGCGGTGGCGCTGCATTCGAGCGGTCGTGCGACCGAAGCCATCCAGGTGCTGCAGCAGGCCCTGCGGCAGTGGCCCACCGACCGAGACCTGCTGTTCGCACTGGCTTCGTTCCAGCGCGACGCGGGTGACCTTGCTGCCGCACGGCGCACGGTGCAGGCACTGCTCACGGCGTATCCGCGGGATACCGGGGCGCAGGTGCTCGCCGCGGAGCTGCGGCCGCAGTGATGCGCGGTCCGCTGCTGACGCGACCGGTGCACGAGCAGTTGTGCGCCGCGCGCAAGCAAGGCGACACGCACGTGACTGCCTCGCTGGACCTCGGTCGAACCACCTCGACGATCGAGACGGGCAGGGATGCCTGGTCCTGCGAAGGGCAGTCCTATCCGTACGCTGCGGCGTGCCGCGATCGCACGATCTACGCCTGGGACGGCGCAGCGTGGCAACCGGTCTCGCGCTTCGGCACGGGCCTCGTCAAGCTCGTCCCGACGTCCTGGGGCCCACCGACGTTCGAGATCGACGGCATCAAGATGCTGCCGACGGCGCAGGTCTCGCCGTTCGAAGACGCAGGCCGCAAGGTGGCGCTGATCGAGCCGGCCGGGAAGCGAATCCTCGATTGCTGCGGCGGTCTCGGTTACTTCGCCACGTGGTGCCTGCAGGGCGGAGCCGCCGAGATCGTGTCGTTCGAGAAGAATCCCGACGTCTGCTGGCTGCGCGAGTTGAATCCCTGGTCGCCCGCCCCGGACCCCCGGCTGAAGCTCGAACGTGACGACGTCGCCGGGCGCATCGCGACGCTCGCAGCTGCGTCGTTCGATGCGATCCTCCACGATCCGCCGCGCTTCGGGACCGCCGGCGAACTGTATTCGCAGTCGTTCTACGATCACCTGGCCCGCGTGCTGCGTCCCGGCGGCCGGCTGTTCCACTACACCGGCACGCCCAACACCCTCACGACGGGGCGGGACGTACCGAATGAAGTGGCCCGCAGGCTGCGTGTTGCCGGTTTCCGGACCCAGCTGTCCGGTGATGGGGTGCTCGCGACGCGCACGCGCGAGCACGGCTCGTAACGCTCCGATTGCGCGGGAATTGGCCTCTACAGTGCCGTCGTCAGACTGGCGGCATCCGACGCCCGTTGGTCGCGGTGGCTTTAGTACACTGCCGCTCCACGTTCGACCCGACCGGAGTGAAAGCATGAGAGAGCACGCGCGACTCGGCCTGCTGGCAGCTGCAGCGCTGGCATCGGCCTGTGGCTCGATGCCGGCCACGGCGAGCCTTCCCAGCCTCGACGGCACGGCCTGGGTGCTCGACGACCTGAGCGGCCGCACACTGGTCGAGGGCCCGCGACCGACGTTGCAGTTCACCGGCGACCGGTTGAGCGGTTCCGACGGCTGCAACCGGTTTGCGGGGCGCTACACGGTCGCCAGGCGGGCCTTCAAGGTGGTGCCCCCGCTGGCGTCGACGCAGATGGCGTGCCCGGGGGCGATCGGCGAGCAGGCGCGGGCGTTCATCGACGCGCTCACGGTGGCCGGGTCCTACCAGCTCACCGAAGGCAAGCTGCAGCTGATCGCCGCCAGTGGCACGCCGCTGGCCACGTTCATCGTCCAGTCGACCGAACTCGCGAATACGTCATGGCGGGTGACGGGGATCAACAACGGCCGGGGCGCCGTCGCTGGCGTCGACACCGGCGCCAGCGTCGGGGTCACGGTGGAGTTCGGCAGTGACGGCCAGGTGAGTGGCTGGGCAGGCTGCAACCGCTGGTCCGCCAGTTACACGGCGCAGCGTTCGAGCCTGCAGTTCGGCGCAGCCGACCGCGACTCGCAAGGCGTGTGCCGAGCCTGGCGTCATGGCGCAGGAGCAGGATTTCCTGGCCGCGCTGGCCACGGTCCGTGCGGCGCGTGCCGAAGGCGACCGCCTCGAACTGCGCACGGCGGAAGGCGCAATGGCCCTCGTGCTGTACCGCGAGGGCAGCGATTGAGGCTCGTCGCGACCTGTCCCGAGGAGACCAAGGCGGCGCTGATCGGTGAGTTGCATGCCCTCGGCGTGCGGCAGCCGACGCCCCGCTTTCGCGCCGTCGAGTTCGAGGCGGAGCCGCGCCTCGCCTACGAACTGCATCTGCGCCTGCGCACGGCGAGCCGCCTGTTGCGCGTGCTGAAGGACGTGCCCGCGCATTCCCCGCAGATGCTTTATTCGCAGGTCCGGCGCATCCACTGGCCGGAGCTCTTCGATGCCCGGCATGCCTTCATGGTCGAGAGCGTCGGCGCCGAGACCGGGCCGGGGTCGATGGCCGGAAAGCAGGTCATCACACAGGTGCGCGAAGGCATCCGCGCCGTCTTCGCGGGTTCCGGCGGTCGCGTACCGCCCGTCGACACCGCGGAGCCCAAGGTCGTCATCGTCGCGCACATCGCCCGCGGCCGCTGCACGTTGAGCTTCGATACCGCCGGCAAGGCACTGCACAAGCGCGGTTACCGCGAATCGGGCCATCCTGCGCCGCTGAAGGAGACCCTCGCAGCCGCAATGCTGCAGTTCGCGGGCTACGACGGCACGCAGGCCTTCCTCGATCCGATGTGCGGCAGCGGCACGCTGGCGATCGAGGCGGCGATGATCGCGGTGCGCAAGGCGCCGCAGATTCACCGCAAGAAGGGCGAGTTCTGCCTCGAATGGCTCGCGGACTTCGACCGCGCGCTCTGGCGCGACGTCCAGGATGCGGTCCGCGCCGAGAAGCTCGAGGCACCGCGCGCGCCAGTCGTCGCTTCCGACATCGAAGCCAGGTTCGTCGAGATGGCGCGCAAGAGCGCGCTGAAGGCGCGCGTCGAGAAGTACATCGCGTTCGACGTCGCGCGGGTCCAGGAGGTACAGCCTCCGGCCGAACGCGGCCTGCTCGTGACCAACCTTCCCTACGGCGACCGGATCGGCGGCAGCGAAGGCGACGTGCGGCAACTGTACGAGGAGGTCGGCGACGCGCTGAAGCAGCGCTTCGGCGGCTGGCAGGCGGCCATCCTCGCGGCCGCCGCTTCGCCCTACAAGGCGATCGGCCTGAAGCCGGGCCGGACGATCCCGCTGATGAACGGCAGCATCCCGTGCAAGCTGCTGCTGTTCGAGTTGTACGCGGGCAGCCGCCGGGCGACGCCCCGCGACCCGGATTAGCCTCGCAGGTTGCGGCGACCGGGCCGCACCATGCTACGCTCGGCCGGCGACGTCACGCAGGGGGAACGACGATGACGATTGCAGCCAGCCGTGGCCGCGTCCGGTGGAATGCCGAGCGCAGGTTCTACTTCGGGATTTCACTCGCGATCCTGTTCGTCGTGTACGTGGGGTTTGCGCGATCGTTCTTCCTGAGGCCGTTGTTTCCGGACTACCCGGCACCGACCGAGCCGATCTTCTACGTGCACGGAATCCTGTTCGCCGCGTGGTGCGTGCTGCTCGTCGTGCAGACCTCGCTCATCAGTGCGGGACGGCCGGACGTGCACCGCCGGCTCGGCGTGTGGGGCGGCGCACTGGCGGCAGGCATGATCGTGTTCGGCGTCACCGGTGCGCTGATCGCCGCACATCGACCGACGGGCTTCGTCGGCGTGCCCGTGCCGCCGCTGCAATTCCTGATCGTCCCGCTGTTCGACATGCTGCTGCTCGCGGCCTTCGTCACGCTGGCGCTCGTCGGGCGACGTGACGCGCAGGCACACAAGCGCTGGATGGTGCTCGCCACCGTCAACCTGCTGGGCGCCGCCATTGCGCGCTGGCCCGGCGTGCACGAACTCGGCAATCCCCTGGTGTACTTCGGTCTTGCCGACCTGTTCATCGTCGCGCTGGCTGCCTGGGACTTCCGTTCGCGCGGCCGCCTGCACCGCGTCACGCTCTGGGGCGGGCTCGCCATCATCCTGTCGCAGCCGCTGCGGCTCGCACTGTCCGGAACGTCCGCGTGGCTGGCATTCGCCAGCTGGGCGACGGGGCTCGTCGGCTGAACGAGCCGCCTCGACCAAGGGCCGCCCCGCCGCGCTGGCGGGCCGCGGGCAGGGCTCGTGTCGCGTGCTACGCCAGCAGCAATCGCTCGATGTGCGTTGCAACGCTCGCCGCGAGCGCACGCAGGTCGTAGCCGCCTTCCAGCGTCGAGACGACGCGACCCTGTGCGTGGCGGTTCGCGATCGCACAAGCCTCGTCCGTGACCCAGCCGTAATCTGCCGTGGAGAGCCGCAGGTTGGCCATGTCGTCCGCGGCGTGTGCATCGAAGCCTGCCGAGATCAGCACCAGTTGCGGCCGGAAAGCGTCCAGTTCCGGCAGCCACCGCTCGGCTACGGTCCGGCGGAATACTTCGCTGCCGCTGCCGGGCGGCAATGCGCAATTGACGATGCGCCCCGGCACCGTCGGCGGGTCGAGGTTGGGCCAGAGCGGGTACTGGTAGGACGAGCACAACAGTACGCGGGGATCGTCGCGGAAGACGTCTTCCGTGCCGTTGCCCAGGTGCACGTCGAAATCGAGGATGGCCACGCGCTCGAGGCCGTAGTGGTCGAGCGCATGGCGCGCCGCGACGGCCACGTTGTTGAAGAAACAGAATCCCATCGCCATCGAGCGTTCCGCGTGATGGCCCGGTGGACGCACGTTGCAGAACGCGCGTGTCGCGGCGCCGCCGAGCACGAGGTCGGTTGCAAGCACGTTCGCGCCGGCTGCCCGCAGTGCCGCCTCGAACGTGTCGGGGCACATCCAGGTGTCCGGATCGATGTGCTCGAGTCCCGTGGCCGGGGAACGGCTGGCAAGGTGCTCGATGTACCGCAGCGGATGCACCCGGACCAGGTGCTCGATGCTCGCCCTGGGCGCGTCCCGATGCAGCAGCAGGTCGTAGAGCCCCCGGACGTGCAATTCGTCCTCGATGGCGCCCAGTCGCGACGGGTGTTCGGGGTGGTCGTCCCCCATGCGGTGCAGCAGGCAGTGCGGATGGCTCAGGAAAGCGACGGGCATCGACGGCTCCGGCTGCGGTCACCCGCAATGATCGTTCTCGTCCGGGACGTTAGCATTTACGTGAATCCCTGACCTCGAGAGTAGACTCGGTTCATGACGGCGAAACGCATCGCAGCCGTGCTCAATCCAGCGTCCGTCGCGGTGGTTGGCGCGAGCGACACCCCCGGGACGATCGGCGACATCGTCTGCCGCAGCCTGCAGGATGCAGGATTCAAGGGTCCGGTGTATTTCGTCAACCCCCGCCACGCGACGATCGGCGGGATGCGCTGCTACCCCGGCGTGCGCGACCTGCCGCAGCCTGTCGACCTGGCGATTCTCGTGACCCCGGCTGCCGCGACGCCTGAGGTCCTGCAGCAGTGCGGCGAGCGTGGCATCCGCGGCGCCATCCTGGCCGCGGCGGGGTTCCGCGAAGGCGGCGAGGAGGGCGCGCAGCTCGAGCGCGCCACGATCGAGACCGCGCGGCGCCACGGCATCCGGTTCCTCGGCCCCAACAGCCTGGGCGTCGTGAGGACCGACCGGCGCTTGAACGCCACCGTCGGCGGCGAGATGCCCGGGCCCGGGCGCCTGGCGCTGGTTTCGCAGTCCGGAGCCCTGTGTGCGGCCACGCTGGACTGGGCGCGGGCACGTCGGGTCGGGTTTTCCACGGTCATCTCGACGGGCGTCGGCGACGACATCAGTTTCGGCGAGATCCTCGACTTCCTGACCCACGACGGCGCGACCGACAGCATCATGCTGTATCTCGAAGCCGTCGACGACGCCAGGCGCCTGATGAGCGCCCTGCGCGCTGCGGCGCGCGTGAAGCCCGTCGTCGTGATGAAGACCGGGCGCGCGTCGGAGGGCGAGGACAATTTCGCTTTCCACACGGGGTCGATCGTCGGCGGCGACGACGTGTTCGACGCCGCCATGCGCCGCGCCGGCGTGCTGCGCATCCGCGATTTTTCCCAGCTCTACAGCGCCGCGGGCACGCTGGGCTCCGGGGTCCGCGTCGGCGGGCGCCGGCTCGCGGTCGTGATGAATGCCGGCGGACCCGGGCAACTCGCCGCCGATCGCGCCGCCGACCGCGGGTTGCAGCTCGCGTGGCTCGGGCAGGAGACGCTCGACCAGCTGCGTGCCCTGCTGCCGCCGAGCACGTCGCACGGCAATCCCGGTCTACGTGCGCGGCGATGCAGCTGCCAGGCAGTTCGCCGAAGCGGCCCGGCTGTGCCTCGCCGATCCCAAGACGGACGTGCTGCTCGCCGTCATGGCGCCGTTCGCGCTCTCCGATGCCGACGAATACGCCGACCAGCTGATCGCCGTGGCACGTGCGCAGCGCAAGCCGGTGTTCACCTGCTGGATGGGGGGCGACGCCGTGGCCGCCAGCCGGCAGCGCTTTGCCGAAAACCGCATCCCCACCTATCCCACGCCCGAAGGGGCGGTCGATGCCATCGCGGCACTGGCCCTGTACTCGACGAACCAGCAGCAACTGCTGCAGGTGCCGAGCCCGCTGGGGCCGACCTCGACGCCGGACCGAGGCAAGGCGCAGGCGCTGATCGACGCCGCGCTCGACGCCGGCAACGAGTGGCTCAACCCCGCGGAGTCCAAGGAACTGCTCGCGGCGTTCGGCATCCCGGTGGTCCGGAGCCATCCGGCACGCTCGGCCGCCGAGGCCGTCGCGATCGCCGACCGGATCGGCTACCCGGTCGCGCTCAAGATCCTCTCGCCCGACATCGCGCACAAGACGGATGTCGGCGGCGTGCGGCTCGGCCGTGGCGACGCCCGCAGCGTCCAGGACGGCTACGAAAACATGCTCCGCGACGTCGCCATCGCGCGTCCGGATGCCCGGCTCGAGGGTGCGCTCGTCGAGCCGATGTACCTCGAACGCCATGGCCGCGAGCTGATGATCGGCGTGTTGCGCGACCCTGTGTTCGGTCCGGCGATCAGCTTCGGGCTCGGTGGGACCATGGTCGAAGTCATCCGCGACCGCGCGGTGGCATTGCCCCCGCTCAATCCGTTCCTCGCGCGCGACCTGATCCGTCGCACCCGGGCCAGCCTGGCGCTGCAGCCCCTGCGCGGTGCGCCCGCTGCGGCACAGGAAGTCGTCGAGGACGTCCTGCTGCGCGTGTCGGAGATCGTCTGCGAATTGCCCGACGTCGGCTCGATCGACATCAATCCGCTGGTCGTCACCGCCAAGGGCGCGGTCGCGGTCGATGCGAGGATCGGGGTGCAGCGCAGCCCGCCCGCGGCGCTGCCGTACCGGCACATGGCGATCCATCCGTATCCGAGCGGCCTCGAGTGGACGCTGGACCTGCCGGGCGACGGCCAGGCGGCGATCCGTCCGATCCGGCCGGAAGACGCCGGGATCGAGCGCGATTTCGTGCACCGGCTCTCCGAGCAGTCACGCTTCCTGCGGTTCATGTTCGGCCTGCACGACCTGACACCGTCGATGCTTTCCAGGTTCACGCAGATCGATTACGACCGCGAGATGGCGTTGATCGTCGTGCAGCGCCTGGCGGACGGCAGCGAGCACCAGATCGGCGTGGCGCGCTACATCACGCTGCCCGACGAGGAAACCTGCGAGTTCGCGATCGTCGTGAGCGACGAGTGGCAGGGCAAGGGCGTCGCGCGGCAGCTCTTCCAGAGGCTCATCGACGTCGCGCGCGACCGGCGTCTGCGCGTCATGACCGGGATCACGCTGCGCGAGAATACCCGCATGATCGACCTGTCGCGGACCCTGGGCTTCGTGACGAAGGCGGACACCGACGAGCCCGAACTGGTGCGGATGACCCTGGCGCTCTAGCGCCGCGCCGCGCCGGTCGAACATTCAACATCGGCATCCAGTTGCTTCCAGGCGGCGCCTGGACTGGACGCCACGGCACTCGAGGGAATCCCGGATGGACTTCGAATACAGCGCAAGGTCCCGCGAACTCATGCGGCGCGTCGACGGATTCATGCAGGAGCACGTGTTCCCGCGCGAAGCCGAGCGTGAGGAATTCGTACAGGATCCGGCGAACCTGTGGGTCGCAGCCGCCGCTGATGGCGGAGCTGCAGCGGAAGGCGCGCGAGGCGGGCCTCTGGAACCTGTTCCTCCCGCACGAGTACGGCGAGTGGAGCCCCGGCCTGTCGAACCTCGACTATGCGCCGCTCGCCGAACTCATGGGTCGCGTGGACTGGGCCTCCGAGGTGTTCAACTGCAATGCCCCGGACACCGGCAACATGGAAGTGCTCGCGCGCTACGGCAGCGACGAGCAACGGGAGCGCTGGCTCAGGCCGCTGCTCGACGCGAAGATCCGCTCGGCGTACCTGATGACCGAGCCGGGGGTCGCGTCGTCCGATGCCACGAACGTCGAGTGCGCCATCGTGCGCGACGGCGACGAGTACGTGATCAACGGCCGCAAGTGGTGGTCCACCAACGTGTACCACCCGCACTGCGAGCTGCTGATCGTGATGGGCAAGACGCGTTTCGACGGGCCGCGCCACACGCAGCAGTCGATGATCCTCGTGCCGCGCAACGCCCCCGGCGTGAGGCTCGTGCGTCCGCTCAAGGTGTTCGGCGAAGTCCATTCGCCAGGCGGGCACGGCGAGGTCGAACTGGTCGACGTGCGCGTGCCGGCTGCGAACCTCGTGCTCGGCGAGGGCCGGGGTTTCGAGATCGCCCAGGGCCGGCTCGGCCCGGGCCGCATCCACCATTGCATGCGCCTGATCGGCGCTGCGCAGCGTGCGCTGGAGCTGATGTGCCGTCGTGTCGAGGGCCGCGTCGCGTTCGGCAGGAAGCTGAGCGAGCAGGGCGGGATCCGGCAGGACATCGCGCGGTCGCGCTGCGACATCGAGCAGGCCCGGCTGCTCACGCTGGCGGCGCCGCGAAGATGGACCGCGAAGGCAACAAGGGGGCGGCCGACCTGATTGCGATGATCAAGATCGTGGCGCCGCGGATGTGCCAGGAGGTCTGCGACCGCGCGATCCAGGCGCACGGCGGCATGGGGCTCTGCCAGGACACGCCGATCCCGGGAGCTTTCGCCTACGGTCGCTACGTCCGCCTGGCGGACGGGCCCGACGAAGTCCACATGTCGCAGCTCGCCAAGTGGACCATCGCGAGGGCACTGCAGGGAGCGTCGGGCGCCTGAAGACGGGCCCGGCTGCGGCCCCGCGACGGCATAATGCGCGTCCTTGCCGCATGCCGGCGCGATCGCCCGTGACCCATGGACCCGACGTCCGTCCACGTGCACGTCTTCGACACCCACAATCCGCTGGCGGAGCGGACGCACGCGCCAGGTCATGTGGCTGACGGCCGCAATGATGGTGCTCGAGATCGTCGCGGGAACGCTGCTCGGCTCGATGGCGCTGCTCGCCGACGGCTGGCACATGAGCTCGCACGCGCTGGCGCTCGGCGTCTCGGCCGGAGCCTACTGGCTGGCGCGCCGCCACGCCGGCGATCCGCGGTTCGCGTTCGGCACCTGGAAGATCGAGGTGCTCGGCGGCTATACGAGCGCCGTGTTCCTGGTCGGCGTCGCCGCCTACATGGGCATCGAATCGGTCGCGCGCCTGCTGCAGCCGACCGCCATCCGCTTCGACGAGGCGATTCCCGTCGCGATCCTCGGCCTCGCGGTCAATGTCGTGTCGGCCTGGTTGCTGTCGACGGGGCATGCGCATTCACACGAGCACGCACGCCCATGGCCACGGTCGACGACCACCACCACCATCACGACCTGAACCTGCGTTCGGCCTACCTGCACGTCGTGGCCGACGCGGCGACGTCCGTCCTCGCCATCGTCGCACTCGCGGGCGGCAAGTACTTCGGCGCCACCTGGCTCGACCCGGTGATGGGCATCGTCGGTACCGTGCTCGTCGGCCGCTGGGCGCTGGGCCTGCTGCGCGACACCGGCCGCGTGCTGCTGGACGCCGAGATGGATGCGCCGGTCGTTGCCGAAGTCAGGGAAGTCGTCGCGGCGCTGCCCGGCGCGCCTCGCCTGCATGACCTGCACGTCTGGCGGGTCGGCAAGGGCAAGTACGCCTGCATCGTCAGCCTCGGGGTCGACGACGAGCTGCGGGCGGGCGAGGTGCGGGAAGCGCTCGCGGTGCACGAGGAACTCGTGCACGTCACCGTGGAGATCGAGCCGCCCCGCTGAGTGGAATCAGCCGCGCCGGCCCCAGGGCTCCTGCGCGGGCGCTCAGTGGGACGCGGCCCGGCGCTGCGCCTCGGCATCCTCGTCGTCGCCGGTCTCCTCGCCGAGGAAGCCGCCGCTCTGGTGCGCCCAGAGGCGCGCGTAGAGCCCGCCCTGCGCGAGCAGCGATCGATGGTCGCCTTCCTCGACGATCCGGCCCTTGTCCATGACGACGAGACGGTCCATCGCCGCGATCGTGGACAGCCGGTGGGCGATGGCGACGACCGTCTTGCCTTCCATGAGGCGGTACAGGCTCTGCTGGATGGCGGCCTCGACCTCGCTGTCGAGTGCGCTGGTCGCTTCGTCGAGCAGCAGGATCGGCGCATCCTTGAGCATGACGCGTGCGATCGCGATGCGCTGGCGCTGCCCGCCGCTCAGCTTGACGCCGCGCTCGCCGACGTGGGCGTCGTAGCCACGGCGGCCCTTCGCGTCGGAGAGGCCCGAGGATGAATTCGTGCGCCTCGGCGCGCCGGGCCGCGGCGATCATGTCCGCGTCGGTGGCGCCGGGCCGGCCGTAGACGATGTTGTCGCGCACCGAGCGGTGCAGCAGCGACGTGTCCTGCGTCACCATGCCGACCTGCGCCCGCAAGCGTGTCCTGCGTGACGGCGCGGATGTCCTGGCCGTCGATGCGGATCGCGCCGCGCTCCAGGTCGTAGAACCGCAGCAGCAGGTTGACGATCGTGCTCTTGCCCGCGCCCGAACGCCCCACGAGGCCGATCTTCTCGCCCGGACGGATGTGCAGGCTGAACGAGTCGACCACCGGCGTGCGGCCGCCGTAGGCGAACGTCACGTGGTCGAAGACGACCTCGCCGCGCGTGACGCGCAGGGGCTTCGCATCCGGCGCATCCACCACCGCATGCGCGAGCGACAACGTGCGCATGCCGTCCTGCACGGTGCCCACGTGTTCGAACAGCGATGCCATCTCCCACATGATCCAGTGCGATATGCCGTTCAGGCGCAGCGCCATGGCACTGGCAGCGGCGACCGCGCCGATGCCCACGTCACCGCGCGTCCACAGCAGCAGTGCGGTGCCCGCCGTGCTCGCGATCAGTCCCATGCTCAGGGCGTGGTTCGCGATCTCGAAGCCACTGACGAGCCGCATCTGCGCGTAGGCGGACTGCATGAACTCCTGCATCGAAGCTGCGCGCGAAGCCTGCCTCGCGGCTGGCGTGCGAGAACAGCTTCACGGTCGCGATGTTGGTGTAGGCGTCGGTCACCCGTCCGGTCATCAGCGCGCGCGCATCGGCCTGCGCGGCCGAGACCTTGCCGAGGCGCGGGACGAAGAAGACCAGGCAACCGACATAGAGCACGAGCCAGCCGAGGAACGGGCCGAGCAGCCAGAGGTCGAAACTGCCGACGACCGCCAGCATGGTCAGGAAGTAGATCGTGATGAACGCGAGGATGTCGGTGGCCGTCATCCAGGCGTCGCGCACGGCCAGGGCGGTCTGCATGACCTTGGCCGAGACCCGGCCGGCGAACTCGTCCTGGTAGAAGCTCATGCTCTGGCCGAGCATCAGCCGGTGGAAGTTCCAGCGCAGCCGCATCGGGAAGTTCGCGAACAGGACCTGGTACTTGATCAGCGAGAAGACCGCGACCACCAGCGGGCTCGCGGCGATGACCGCTGCCAGCAACAGCAGGCTGCCGCGCTCGCGGGCCCACAGCTGTGAAGGCTCCACCCGGGCCAGCCAGTCGACGACGCGGCCGAGCATGGCGAACAGCAGGGCCTCGAAAGCGCCGATGACCGCCGTGCACAGGGTCATGGCCAGGATGTACGGACGCATCCCGCGGGTGCATTCCCAGAGGAACGCGAAAAAGACGCGCGGCGGTGTCCTGGGAGCGGCGTCGGGGTAGGCGTCGACGAGGCTTTCGAAACGACGGAACATGGTTCTTCCTCAGCCCGGGAACATAGCATGGAGGTGGCGGCCCGGCCGGCCTTGCTAGACTGCGCCGCGACGCCCGCCGCCGAGAACGCAATGAAGGCCAGCTCGCTGAGATCGATCCTGCTGATCAAGGCCGTCGAGGAGGAGGATCCCGAGGGCGCGGTCCTGCCGCTGGCGGAGCGCGAGACAGCGACCCGCGAGGCGTTGCGTCGCTGGCCCGCGCACCAGGCCGGCACTGCCCGGTCCGACCGCGAGCGGCACGCCTGGCGCGTCATGGAGTCACGGGCCGCCGACCTGCATGTGCGCCTCGTCCAGCGCCATCCAGTGGTGGCCCGCACCGTCATGCTCGAGAGCGCGCCCCGCAAGTCTCGGCGGTGCTGCTCGGTGCCGCATTCGTGCTGGGCCTGGTGCTGTCGCTGCTCGACAGCCGGGTGCGGATCGAGATCGTCGCGTTTCCGCTGCTCGGTGTCGTGCTGTGGAATCTCGCCGTCTACGCCGTACTGCTCGCGGGCGCGTTGCGCCGGCGCCGCAGCGGCCGGGGTGCCCCGGCGGCGGCCCGCGATGCGACATGGCCCGTCCGCTGGGCGTGGCGGCGCGCGGCGACGCTGATCAAGCGCTCGGCGTTCTACCACCGTCCGCTGGCCGCTGCATTGCGGCGATTTTCCGACGAGTGGTGGCCGCTCGCGCAGCCGCTGCTGCTGCGTCACGGCGAGCGGGTCTTTCACGCGGGCGCGGCCGTCGTCGCCCTCGGCTTGATCGCCGGTTTCTACGTGCGCGGCATCGGCCTCGAGTATCGCGCAGGGTGGGAGAGCACGTTCCTGGGACCCGGCCAGGTGCGCGCCATATTGCACCTGATGTACGCGCCCGCCTCCGCACTGACCGGAATCGCGCTGCCCGCGGACGATGCGGCGGTGGCCGCGCTGCACTGGCGTGGCGGCGCGGGCGGCGCGCCTGCGGCGCCGTGGATCCACCTGATGGCAGCGACCGCGGCGCTGCTCGTCATCCTGCCGCGGCTGTTGCTCGCGCTGGCGGCCACAGTCAGCCTGGCGCGCGCTGCTTCGAGGCTCGAGCCGCCGGATTCGCTGCTCGCGTACGCGCGTGAGCGTGCTCGGTGCGAGCGATGCCGCCCTGCCGGCAGAAGCAGTGCGTGTCGTGCCGTATGCCTATCGAGCCCGGGCCCGCCACCGTCGCCGGGGCGCGCAAACTGCTGGAGGCTGCGTTCGGGGCCGGCACGCGCGTGGAATTCGATGCACGGTCCCCTACGGGGACGAGCCCGCGCTTGCCGCGCGAGTCCGCGAGTCCGCGGCCGACGTGCGCGTCGTGCTCTGCAGCCTGGCCGCGACACCGGAGGCCGAGAATCACGGCGCGGTGCTGGCGCTCGCGCGGGATACGCCGTCTGGCGCGCCGGCCCCGGTGCGGCTGCTCGCGCTGATCGATGAATCGCCGTACCTCGCTGCGATCGGGGACGACGCGACCCTGTCGGGCCGGGTCGAGCAGCGCCGCGAGGCCTGGCGATCGTTCGTGGCGCAGCACGGCCTTGCCGCCTGTCTCGTCGACCTTGCGGCGCTGGCAACAGCGACAGCCATCGATCCAGCGTTGCAGGAAACGGTTCGGCGCTGCAGCCGGGGCAGGGTCCGTTGAGCAGCGGCACGCGCGTCAGCCTGGCGTTGCTCTCGCACACGAACGTCGGCAAGACGACGCTCGCGCGCACGCTGCTGCGTCGCGACATCGGCGCCGTCATGGACCGAGCCCACGTGACCGAGGTCGCGGAAAGCCACGTGCTGATGGGCACGCCGGAAGGCGACGAACTCGTGCTGTGGGACACGCCGGGCTTCGGCGACAGCGTGCGGTTGCTGCGACGACTGGAGCGCAGCGGTAACCCGGTCGGCTGGTTCCTGTCGCAGGTCTGGGACCGCCTTGCGGATCGGCCCTTCTGGTGCAGCCAGCAGGCGCTGCACGCGGCGCGGGATTCCGCGGACGTGCTGCTCTACGTGATCAATGCGGCCGAAGACCCGGCGTCGGCCGGGTACGTCGCGCCCGAACTCCGTATCCTGCAATGGCTCGAGAAGCCGACGCTCGTGCTCCTCAACCAGGTGGGCACGCGCTCCGACCCGCTGCGCGAGGCAGCCCTTGCACGCGAATGGGGCGAGATGCTCGATCGGCACGCGCCGGGGTTGACGTGCCGCCTGTTGTCGTTCGATGCCTTCGCGCGGTGCTGGCTGCAGGAGCATGCGTTGCTCGCGCGCATCCAGGAATGCCTCGTTCCGCAACTGCACGGCGCCTGTGCGCGGTTGCGTGCGGCCTGGCGGGCTCGTGATGCGCAGGTCCTGCGGCGGAGCGCGCAGGTGATCGCGGAGCAGCTCTCGCGCACGGCACGCGACGAGGCGACCGTGGCTGCCGCTTCGCTCGGCGACAAGGCACGCCAGTGGTTCAGCCAGGGCTCATCCGCTGCGAGCCCGGCAGAGGAGCGAGCGCAGCGGGAATTGTCGGAGCGGCTCGACGCAGCGGTCCGCTCGAGCACCGAGCAGCTCGTCGAACTGCATGGTTTGACGGGAACGGCCGGCGCCGAACTGCTGCAGGCCATGGGACGCGAGTTCGATACAAAGCGAGCCGTCGATGCCGATCGCGTGGGACTGCTCGGTGGGCTGGTCAGCGGCGCGCTGAGCGGCCTGGCCGCGGACCTGGCGGCAGGAGGAATGACCTTCGGCGCCGGAGCGGTGCTGGGTGGCATCGCGGGCGCGGTCGGCGCGCGCAAGCTCACCCGGCTGTACAACGCGGAAAAGGGACTGAGCGGCGATACCGTCCGCTGGTCCGGGGAATTCATGGAGGCGCGGCTGGAAAGCGCGCTCGTGCGTTACCTCGCCGTGGCGCACTTCGGTCGCGGTCGCGGTGACTTCCAGATGGGCAGCGGTACCCGAGGCCTGGCGCGAGGCCGTCGGTGCAGCACTGCGGGCGCAGGCGGGGGGCCGGGCCAACCTCTGGCAGGACTTGCGTGCCGACCCTGGCGCGACGATGCGCCTGTCCACGGTGATCGAGGACCTGCTCGCTTCGGCGCTGCGATCGCTGTACCCGGACGCAGCCAGCGATTTCGCGGGATCTGCGCTGTAGTCACCATCCGACCGCGGGTTCGGGAAATCCAGGTCAGTGAAGTCCGGGTGGAGTATCCCGCGGAGCCGATTCACGTCCGCGCGGACGCGCAGCGCATCCGCCAGGTGACTGGCAACCTACTGGCGAATGCCCTGGAGTTCACCGACCGGGGCGGCGTCGGCCTGATCGCGGAGGTCGAGGGCGGCTTCGTCCGCATCACGGTGTACGACTCGGGCATCGGCCTGGGGCTCGCCATCTCCCGCAGCCTCGTCGAGGCGATGGGCGGCGACAGCGGGGTCACGAGCGAGCCCGGCATCGGCAGCCGCTTCTGGTTCGCCCTGCCGCACGCTTGACGCGCAGTGCTCCGCGATCCACCCCGCGATCTGCGTCATCAGCGCGGGAGGGAAGTCGTGCCCCATGCCGTCGACGATCTGCAGCCTGGCATCGCGGATATGCTGCGCGGTGTCCCTGCCCGCGGCGACGGGAACGAGCGGATCGCTGGCACCGTGGATCACGAGCGTGCGCGCCGTCACGTCGCGCAGCAGGGCGCGGCGATCGCCCGAAGCCAGGATGGCGCCCAGCTGACGGGCTGTGCCTTCGGGATACAGCCCCCGGCGTGCGACCCGCTCGAGGTGCGGCCGCAGGGTCGCAGCGTCCTGCAGGAAGCCGGGACTGCCGATGACCCCGAACAGGAACATCAGGTGGTCGACGATCGCCGTCGATATCGGCGGGATCGTCGGGCGGACGACGCAGCAGGGCACGCAGTGCGCGCGGTTTGCCCAGGGCGATCTTCGGCCGCGGATTGCCGGTCGAGGACATGATCGAGGTCAGCGACAGCACCCGTTCCGGCCGCAGCGCGGCAAGCACCTGCGCGATCATGCCGCCCATCGAAACGCCCACGACGTGGGCCCGTTCGATGCCCGCGGCGTCCAGCACACCCGCGGCATCCAGCGGCCATGTCGCGCAAGCTCGTAAGGTGCGGAGACCTTGCGGCGCAACAGTGCCCGGACGATCGCGCGCGGGATGTTCGGCACGGGCTGGTCGGCCAGCCGCGACGAGCCGCCGCAGTCACGATTGTCGAACGTGACGACGCGGAAGCCCCGCGCCGAGCAGCGTGGCGATGAACTCGTCCGGCCACATCGCCGCCGGCATGCCGAGGCCCATGATCAGCAGCAGCGGCGGCGCGCTCGACGCCCCGCGCACCTCGTAGTCGAGGCGCAGCCCGTTGACCTCGGCGCAGGGCACGCGATTGCGCCGGCTTACTTCTTCGCTTCCGTCGCCGACGCGACGCTCAGCAACTCGACTTCGAACAGCAGGACCTGGTTGGCAAGCGGGCCCTGGCCGCCGTAGGCGAGGTCGGGCGGAATGGCGAGCTCGAGCTTCGAGCCGACCTTCATCAGCTGCAGGGCTTCGGTCCAGCCCGGGATGACGCCGGCGACGGGAAACGGGCCGGCTGGCCGCGCTTGTACGAACTGTCGAACTCGGTGCCGTCGATGAGCGTGCCCTTGTAGTTCACCGTCACGGTGTCGCCCGTGCGTCGGCGCTCTTGCCGTTGCCCGGCGTCACGACGCGGTACTGCAGGCCGCTGGCGGTGGTCGTCCAGCCCGGCTTCTTCGCGTTCTGCGCCAGGTAGGCCTGGCCGTCCGCGCGGGCCTTCTCGCTCGCGGCGGCCTGCACCTTCTGGCGTTGCGCGTTCACGCGCTGCTCGAGCGCAACGAGCGCGGCTTGCATCTCCGCGTCGGTCAGCCTGGGCTTCGCGCCCTTGCGGGCGTCGTCGATCCCGTTCTGCAGGTCCTGCGGCCGCGGCTCCACTTCGACGAGGTCCTTGCCGAGCTGGTAGCCGAGCGCGTACTGCATGCGTGCCGCCTCGTCGAGCGCTTTTTCTGCCGCATGGACGGGCGCGGCCAGGGCGCAGGCTGCGGCGATCGTGGCAAGCAGGGAATCGGGCGGGACATGCGCATCGGGAGGCCTCGGTTGGGATTGACGGTGACCCGTCATGGTACCGGCGCGGCCGTGCAGCGTCATGTCGGATTCGGACTATGCTTGGTGGTCCCCATCGAGCAGAGAAGCGGTACCGCCATGAACGACTGGCAGCCCGAGATCGAGGAACTCAAGCGCCGGCGGGCGCTCGCCCAGCAGATGGGTGGTGCCGAGCGGGTGGCGCGGCAGCAGTCGCGCGGCAAGCTCACGGTGCGCGAGCCGCATCGCGGCCGTGCTCGACGCAGGTTCGTTCCGCGAATGGGGCAGCCTTGCGGGAGACGCGCGCTACGACGCCGCGGGCAACCTGGTCGACTTCCGGGCATCGAGTTGCCTCGGGCGGCCGCGGCACGGTCGACGGCCGGCCCGTCGTCGTGAGCGCCGACGATTTCACCGTGCGCGGTGGCTCGTCCGAGAGCTATCACCACGAGAAGAATGCGCAGCTGGAGAAGATGGCGGCGGAATACGGCCTGCCGCTCGTGCGGCTGCTCGATGGAACCGGCGGCGGTGGCTCCGTCGCCGAGGTCGAGAAGATCGGCGCGACCTACGTGCCGTACGTACCGGGATTCGACACCGTCGTCGCCAACCTCGGGCGCGTCCCCGTCGTGGCACTCGGGCTGGGGCCGATCGCGGGCCTCGGCGCGGCGCGCCTCGTCGCCAGCCACTATTCCGTGATGGTCCGTGGCATCAGCCAGATGTTCACGGCGGGCCCGCCCGTCGTCGAGGCGGCCGGCGAAAAGGTCACCGCCGAGCAGCTCGGCGGCGCCGAACTGCATGCCGCCACGGGCAGTGTCGACGACGTCGTCGGACACCGAGGCCGATGCATTCGCGCGCGTGCGCCGGTTCCTCTCTTACCTGCCGTCGCGCGCGGGCGATCCCGCGCCACGCCGCGACTGCACCGACCCTGCCGATCGGGCGGAGGCGTGGCTCGACGGGGCGATTCCGCGTGACCGACGCTGGCCCTATGACGTCCGGCCGATCCTCGAAGCCGTGTTCGATCGCGACAGCGTGTTCGAAGTCGGTCGTGCCTGGGGGCGTTCGATCGTCACGGCATTGGCGCGACTCGACGGCGTTCCGGTGGTCGTCGTGGCGAGCGACCCGGGACAGATGGGCGGCACCTGGACTGCGGCGGCGGCGCGCAAGCTCACCCGGCACGTCGAACTGGCCGAAACCTTCGGGTTGCCGGTCGTCCACTTCGTCGACGTCGGCGGCTTCACGATCGGGTCCCAGGCCGAGAAGGCGGGCACGATCCGCGACGGCACGCGCGCCATCGCGACGATCTACCAGAGCACCGTGCCGTGGTGTGTCGTGATACTGCGGCGAGCCTTCGGCGTGGCGGGTGCCGGCATGATGGATCACACCCGGTTCCGTTACCGCGTCGCCTGGCCGAGCGGCGACTGGGGTTCGCTGCCCGCCGAGGGTGGCATCGAGGCAGCGTTCAAGGCACAGATCGAGGCGGCAGCGGACCCGCAGGCCATGAAACTCGAGATCCGCGAGCGCCTCGAGCGCCTGCGCTCACCGTTCCGTTCCGCCGAGCGCTTCCTGGTCGAGGAGATCATCGAACCGGCCACCACCCGGCGCTGGCTCTGCGAGTTCGCGGGACTCGTGGCCGGACGCAGCCACGTTGCGGCCCGGTTCGGCTATCGGCCCTAGCCCGGCCGCCACGGGCGTGGCGTGCAAGCTATTGAAGGGCATGAAACTTTCGGTTTGCGCGTAGGCAAAACCGGCCACGGCGGCTTAGTCTTGAAGGTCATTCCTCGAACGGACCCAGGCAAGGCCGACCCCATGGACCAGGAGCAGAAGACACCGCCCGTCGCTGCGAGCACAGGGACCCCCTCGACGTCGAAAAGATCGAACCGGGTCGTCAATCGGCCGGTGAAGAAGCGGCGCGCCAATGGGTCCGGCCGGGCCGTCGCGCGCCGCGCGACCCGGGGCGACATCGCCCCGCGACTGACGTCGGACGGCATCGCGACGTTTTCGGTGAGCGAAGCCGTGACCGCTGCGCAGGAATCCAAGGCCTACGCGATCACCGACATCATCCGGCAGTCGCTGCACGAGTCGAAAGGCGCGGCGACCGAGGCGCTCGATGCGATCCTCGCGGGCGCGTCACCCGACGACATCGAGGCACTGCGCAAGGTGCTGCTGCGGGCCGGGGACGCCAGCAGGACCGCGCGCCGCATCGACGAGGACGCCGAGCTCGCCGACGGCTGGCGCGAAGGCGGCTACCCGTACAAGAACCTGATGTCGCGCAAGACCTACGAGCGGCAGAAGTACCGGCTGCAGGTGGAGCTGCTGAAGCTGCAGGCCTGGGTCAAGGAAACCGGCGCGCGCGTGGTGATCCTGTTCGAGGGCCGCGACGCGGCGGGCAAGGGCGGCACGATCAAGCGCTTCATGGAGCACCTGAACCCGCGCGGCGCCCGCGTCGTGGCGCTCGAGAAGCCGAGCGAGGTCGAGCGCGGCCAGTGGTACTTCCAGCGCTACGTCTCGCAACTGCCGACCGCGGGCGAGATCGTGCTGTTCGACCGCAGCTGGTACAACCGCGCCGGCGTCGAGCGCGTCATGGGGTTCTGCAACGAGGACGAATACGCCGAGTTCATGCGCCAGTGCCCGGAGTTCGAGCGCAACCTCGTGCGCAGCGGCATCCACCTGATCAAGTTCTGGTTCTCGGTGAGCCGCCAGGAGCAGCGCCGCCGTTTCAAGGAGCGCAAGTCGCACCCGCTCAAGCACTGGAAGCTGAGCCCGATCGACCTGGCGTCGCTCGACAAGTGGGACGAGTACACCCGGGCCAAGGAGTCGATGTTCTTCTACACCGACACCGCCGACTCGCCCTGGACCGTGATCAAGTCCGACTGCAAGAAGCGCGCGCGCCTGAACGCGATGCGCTACGTGCTGCACAGGATGCCTTACGGCGAGAAGGACATCGACGGCATCGGCCCGATCGACCCGCTGCTGGTCGGGCGCGCCAACGTCGTCTACGAGCGCGGCGAGCGGCACGCGATAGCGATGGGTTAAGCTCCGCGTCTTCCCAGGCAGGACGCCCATGAAGACGATCATCGAGCCCTTCCGCATCAAGACCGTCGAGCCGATCCGGCTCACGACCCGCGACGAGCGCGTGGCGCTGCTGCGCCGTGCGCACTGGAACCTGTTCGCGATCCACGCGGACGACGTCATCATCGACCTGCTGACCGACTCGGGCACCAGCGCCATGAGCGCGGAGCAGTGGGCCGCGGTGATGCGGGGCGACGAGTCGTACGCCGGCTCGCCGTCGTATTACCGGTTCGAGGCGGCCGTGCGCGAGCTGATGCCGTACCGGCACATCATCCCGACGCACCAGGGTCGCGCCGCCGAGGCGATCCTGTTCTCGATCGTCGGAGGCGCGGGCAGGATCGTGCCGTCGAACAACGCACTTCGACACCACGCGCGGCAACATCGAGGCGACCGGCGCCCAGGCGGTCGACCTGGTGATTGCGGAGGCGCACGACCCGGCCAGCACGCATCCCTTCAAGGGCAACATGGACGTGGCCCGGCTCGACGCGCTGCTCAAGGCGTCGGGCGCGAACATCCCCCTCGTGATGCTGACGATCACCAACAACGCGGGCGGCGGTCAGCCGGTGAGCCTCGAGAACGTGCGGGCGGTGGCCGAGACTGCGCACCGGTACGGGAAGCCGTTGATCATCGATGCCTGCCGCTTCGCCGAGAATGCCTGGTTCATCAAGTGCCGCGAGCCGGGGCAGCAGTCGCGCGCCGTCACGGACATCGTCCGGGACGTGTTCGCTGCCGCCGATGGCATGACGATGAGCGCCAAGAAGGACGCGTTCGCCAACATCGGCGGGTGGCTCGCGGTCAATGACGACGCGCTGGCTGCCGCTGCACGCAACCGCCTGATCCTGACGGAAGGGTTCCCGACCTACGGCGGGCTGGCCGGGCGCGACCTCGACGCCATCGCCGTCGGCCTGCGCGAAATCGTCGACGAGCAGTACCTGCGCTATCGGGTCCGCACCAACGAGTACATCGGCGAAAAGCTGCACGCGCTCGGGCGTGCCGATCGTCCAGCCCGTGGGTGGTCACGCCGTGTTCGTCGATGCCCGGCGCCTGTTGCCGCACATTCCGCCGCTGCAGTACCCGGGCCAGTCGCTGGCGGTGGCGCTGTACGAGTACGGCGGTATCCGCGCCTGCGAGATCGGCACCGTGATGTTCGGCCTGCGTCCCGATGGCACGGAAGTGCCGGCCGAGGCGGAACTCGTGCGGCTCGCGATGCCGCGCCGCGTCTACACGCAGTCGCACGCCGACTACGTCGTCGAGGTGTTCGAGGAAGTCGTGCAGCGGCGCGAGCAGTTGCGCGGCATGCGCATCGTCGAGCAGCCGCCGCAGCTGCGGCACTTCACGGCGAAGTTCGAGCCGCTGTAAGGGCAGACGCAACCGGCGCTGCCGGTCCTCCTGCTGGTTCGGGGGACACGCCGTGAATACGTCCCTGTAGGCTCGCGCGCGCCGTCCATGGCTCGCGACGGTCCCCCGATCAGCGGAGGACCGTGCAGCGCGCGTGCTCACTACGCGGATCCGGTCGCGATACTTCGCGGCGCAATGCGGCCGCTCGAAGCAGCATCGCGAGCGGTCTGTTGGCGGGGCGTCGCGCGCCATGGATGGCGAGCGCGTGCCTACAGGCGACCGGCGTGTCCCCCGGGCCAACAAGGGGAACCGGACTCGCCGTCTACTTCCCCATCAGGTACTTGTCGCAAGCCGCCGCAGCGCCGCGGCCCTCGTTGATCGCCCACACGACGAGTGACTGCCCGCGCCGGCAGTCGCCGGCCGCGAACACGCCCTTGAGGTTGGTGGCGTAGCGGCCGTATTCCGCCTGCACGTTGCTGCGCGTGTCGCAATCGACGCCCAGTTCCCTGAGCAGCGGCTGCTCCGGCCCGAGGAAACCCATCGCCAGCAGCGCGAGCTGCGCGGGTCGCACCTGCTCGGTGCCCGGCACTTCGACCGGCACCAGCGCGCCCTTGGCATTGCGCTCCCACTTCACCTCGACGGTGACCAGCGACTCGAGGCCGCCCTTCGCGTTGCCGACGAACTTCTTGACCGTCGTCAGGTACACGCGCGGGTCGTCGCCGTACCTGGCCGCCGCTTCTTCCTGGCCGTAGTCGAGCTTGTAGACTTTCGGCCACTCGGGCCAGGGGTTGTCCGCGGCACGCTCGACCGGCGGGCGCGGCATGATCTCGAGCTGCGTGATGCTCTTGCAGCCGTGGCGCAGCGCCGTGCCGACGCAGTCGGTGCCGGTGTCGCCGCCGCCGATGACGACGACGTCCTTGCCGCGGGCGTGGATCGGCGAATGATCCGCTCCGCCATTGAGCAGCGCGCGCGTGTTGGCCGTGAGGTAGTCCATCGCGAAATGGACGCCCGCCAGGCTGCGGCCTTCGACGGGGAGATCGCGCGGCAGCGTGGCTCCCGTGCAGATCACCGTGGCGTCGAAATCGCGCAGCAGCAGCTGCGCCTCGACGTTGTCGCCGACGTTCGCATTGCAGAGGAACTTGATGCCCTCGGCCTCGAGCAGTTTGATGCGACGCTCGACGACGTCGCGCTTGTCGAGCTTCATGTTCGGGATGCCGTACATGAGCAGGCCGCCCGGGCGGTCTTCGCGCTCGAGCACGGTCACGCTGTGCCCGGCGCGATTCAACTGCTGGGCGGCAGCGAGGCCGGCCGGGCCTGAGCCGATCACGGCGATTTTCTTGCCGGTGCGGACGGCCGGCGGCTCCGGCAGGACCCAGCCTTCTTCCCAGCCACGGTCGATGATCTCCGCCTCGATGTTCTTGATCGTGACCGGCGGTTCGTTGATGCCGAGCACGCACGACCCTTCGCACGGCGCCGGGCAAACGCGACCGGTGAACTCCGGGAAATTGTTGGTCATGTGCAGGCGGTCGAGCGCCTCGTGCCACAGCCCGCGGTAGACGAGGTCGTTCCACTCGGGAATCACGTTGTTGATCGGGCAGCCCGTGGCCATGCCGCTGATCAGCTTGCCCGTGTGGCAGAACGGCACGCCGCAGTCCATGCAGCGCGCGCCCTGCTGGCGCAGGCGCTTTTCCTCGAGGTGGGGATGGAACTCGTTCCAGTCGCCGATGCGCTCGAGAGGCGCGCGGTCGATCGGCAGTTCACGCAGGTATTCGATGAATCCGGTTGGCTTTCCCATCGTCTTCTACTCAGTTGCCGCCGACACGCGAGAGGTCACGCGCGTTCTCCTCGAACGCTTCGAGGATCGCCTCGTCCCCGACCAGCCCGCGCTCCTCGGCACGGGCGATGCACGCGAGCATGCGCTGATAGTCCTTCGGGATGACCTTGACGAACTTAGGCAGCAGGTCGTCCCAGGCGTCGAGCACGTAGCGGGCGCGGTCGCTCGAGGTGTGCGCCAGGTGACGCTCGACCATGCGCCGGACCTCGGTGATCTCTTCCGGATCGGACAGCGACTCGAGGTTGACCATCTGCGCGTTGACGTGCGAACCGAACTCGCCCCGCTCGTCGAGCACGTAGGCAACCCCGCCGGACATGCCGGCGGCGAAGTTGCGTCCGGTCGGGCCGAGCACGACGACGCGGCCTCCGGTCATGTATTCGCACCCATGGTCGCCGACCGCCTCGACCACCGCATTCGCGCCGCTGTTACGGACGCAGAAGCGCTCGCCAGCCATGCCGCGGATGTAGGCCTCGCCGCTGGTCGCGCCGTAGAGCGCAACGTTGCCGATGATGATGTTCTCGGCGGCCGCGAACGGCGATCCGGTCGGTGGGAACACGGCGACCTTGCCGCCCGAGAGGCCCTTGCCGACGTAGTCGTTGGCGTCGCCTTCGAGCGACAGGCTCATGCCCCGCGGGATGAAGGCGCCGAAGCTCTGGCCGGCCGAGCCGCGGAAGTGCAGCCGGATCGTGTCTTCGGGCAGCCCCTTCGCGCCGTGCCGGCGCGTGATTTCGCTGCCCACGATCGTACCGACGACGCGATTCACGTTGCGGACCGGCAACTCGGCGACGACGTCCTCGCCGCGCTCGAGCGCGGGCTTGCAGAGGTCGAGCAGGACCGTCATGTCCAGTGAGCGTTCCACGCCGTGGTCCTGCTCGTCCTGGCAGTAGCGGCCCCAGTCCGGGTCCACCTCGGGGGAGTAGAGCAGCGTCGAGAGGTCGATACCCTTCGCCTTCCAGTGCTGCACGGCACTGCGCGCCTCGAGCTTGTCCACGCGCCCGACCATTTCCTCGAGCGTGCGGAAGCCGAGCTGCGCCATGATCTCGCGCAGCTCCTGCGCGATGAAGTGCATGAAGTTGACCACGTGCTCCGGCTTGCCCTTGAACTTCTCGCGCAGGCGCGGGTCCTGCGTCGCCACGCCGGCGGGGCAGGTGTTCAGGTGGCACACGCGCATCATGATGCAGCCCGTGGCGACCAGCGGACCCGTGGCGAAACCGAATTCCTCGGCACCGAGCAGCGCGGCGATCGCGACGTCGCGGCCGGTCTTGAGCTGGCCGTCCGTCTCGACGGCGACGCGGCTGCGCAGGTTGTTGAGCACCAGCGTCTGGTGCGCCTCGGCCAGGCCGAGTTCCCACGGCAGTCCCGCGTGGGTGATGGAGGTCTGCGGGCTGGCGCCGGTGCCGCCGTCGTAGCCGCTGATCAGCACGACGTCCGCATGCGCCTTGGCCACACCTGCGGCGATCGTGCCGACCCCGACCTCGGCCACGAGCTTCACGCTGATGCGGGCGTGGCGGTTCGCGTTCTTGAGGTCGTGGATCAGCTCGGCGAGGTCTTCGATCGAGTAGATGTCGTGGTGCGGCGGCGGCGAGATCAGGCCGACGCCGGCCGTCGTGTGCCGCGTCTTCGCGACCCACGGATAGACCTTCGTGCCGGGCAGCTGGCCGCCCTCGCCGGGCTTGGCGCCCTGCGCCATCTTGATCTGGAGTTCCTTCGCGTTGACCAGGTACTCGCTGGTCACGCCGAAGCGGCCCGAGGCGACCTGCTTGATCGCCGAGTTCTTCGAGTCGCCGTTCGGCAGCGGTACGAAGCGCTCGGGGTCCTCGCCGCCCTCGCCGGTGTTGCTCCTGGCGCCGATGCGGTTCATCGCGATCGCCAGGGTCTCGTGCGCTTCCTTGCTGATCGAGCCGTAGGACATCGCCCCCGTCTTGAAGCGCTTCACCAGGCTCTCGACCGGCTCGACCTCCTCGAGCGGGACCGGCTCGGCGGCCTTGAACTGCAGCAGTCCGCGCAGGGTGGCGAGCTGGGTCGCCTGGTCGTTGATCAGCGACGAGTAGGCCTTGAACGTCTCGTAGCTGCCGGTGCGCACGGCCTTCTGCAGGCGGTGGATGCTCTCCGGGTTGAACAGGTGGTACTCGCCCTCGGCGCGCCACTGGTACTGGCCCCCCACGGGCAGCGTGTGCCGTTCCGCGGCCGGGCGGTCCGGGAACGCGGCGTTGTGCCGCATGAGCACTTCCTGCGCGATCACGTCGGTGCCGATGCCGCCGACGCGCGATGCCGTCCAGCTGAAGTACTCGTCGATGACGTCCTGGCGCAGGCCGAGCGCCTCGAACACCTGCGCGCCGCGATAGCTCTGCAGCGACGAGATCCCCATCTTCGAGGCGACCTTGATGACGCCCTTCGCTGCCGCCTTGACGAAGTTCTTGCAGGCCGTCTTGTGGTCGATGCCGGTGAGCATGCCTTCCTGGATCATCTGGTCGATGGTCTCGAAGGCCACGTACGGGTTGATCGCGCTCACTCCGTAACCGATCAGCAGCGAGAAGTGGTGCACCTCGCGCGCCTCGCCGGTCTCGAGCACGAGGCTCGCGCGGGTGCGCAGCCCTTCGCGGATCAGGAAGTGGTGCAGCCCCGCGACCGCCATCAGTGCGGGAATCGGCGCGAAGTCCTTGTTGACGCCGCGGTCGCTGAGGATGATGACGTTGACTTCTTCCTCCTCGATCAGGCGCCGCGCCATCAGGCGCAGTTCTTCCATCGACTTGACCAGGCCCTTCTCGCCGCGGCTCACGCGGAACAGGATCGGCAGTACGCCGACGCGCAGCCCCGGCAGGTCCATGCGGCGGACGCGCGCGAACTCCTCGTTGGTGATGATCGGCCACTTGAGCTCGAGGCGGCGGCAGTCCGACGGCTGCGGATTGAGCAGGTTGCCTTCGGACCCGAGCCGCGTCTCGGCCGAGGTGATGATCTCCTCGCGGATGCAGTCGATCGGCGGGTTGGTCACCTGCGCGAACAGCTGCTTGAAGTAGTCGTAGAGCAGGCGCGGCCTGGACGAGAGCACCGCGAGCGGCGTGTCGTTGCCCATGGAGCCCGTCGCCTCGACGCCGTCGCGCGCCATCGGGGTCAGCACGACGCGCTTGTCCTCGAACGTGTAGCCGAACGCCACCTGGCGCTGCAGCAGCGTGTCGTGGTCGGGCTGCGGCACCTCCGGCGGCTGCGGCAGGTCGTCGACGTGGATCAGGTACTCGTCGAGCCATTCGCGGTAGGGGCGGGCGGTCGCGAGCGTGCGCTTGATCTCCTCGTCCTCGACGATGCGGCCCTGCGCGGTGTCGACGAGGAACATCCTGCCGGGCTGCAGCCGGCCCTTGCGCACGACGTTCTCGGGCGGCACGTCGAGCACGCCCGCCTCGGAGGCGAGGATCACCAGGTCGTCGCTGGTGACGTAGTAACGGCCCGGGCGCAGGCCGTTGCGGTCGAGGACCGCGCCGATCTGCGTGCCGTCGGTGAACGAGATCGACGCCGGGCCGTCCCAGGGTTCCATCAGGCTCGAGTGGTACTGGTAGAACGCGCGCTTGTCGTCGTCCATGGACTCGTGGTTCGACCACGGCTCCGGGATCATCATCATCACGGCGTGCGGCAGCGAGCGGCCCGAGAGGTAGAGCAGCTCGAGCGTGTTGTCGAACATCCCCGAGTCGCTGCCGTTCGGATTGATGATCGGCCTGACCTTGCGGATGTCGTCGCCGAACGCTTCTGCCTCGAAGCGCGCCTCGCGGGCGTGCATCCAGTTGGCGTTGCCGCGCACCGTGTTGATCTCGCCGTTGTGCGCGATGTAACGGTACGGGTGGGCGCGGTCCCAGCTCGGGAACGTGTTGGTGCTGAAGCGCGAATGGACCAGCGCCAGCGCCGTCTCCATCAGCGGGTTGTGCAGGTCCGGGAAGTACTGGTCGAGCTGCGTCGTGAGCAGCATGCCCTTGAACACGATCGTGCGGGCCGAGAGGCTCACGATGTACCAGTACTCGGCGCCCGCGAGGGTCGAAGTGCGGATGTCGTTGTAGGCGCGCTTGCGGATCACGTAGAGCTTGCGCTCGAAGGCCAGGTCGTCCGTGACCTCGGGCGAGCGCTGGATGAACACCTGGCGCATGACCGGCTCGCAGGAGCGCGCGGTTTCGCCGAGCGTGCTGTTGTTGGTGGGAACGGTGCGCCAGCCGAGGACGTGCAGGCCCTCGGACTGCACGACCTGTTCGAAGCGCTGCTCGACCTGGCGGCGCACGGTGGGGTTGCGCGGCAGGAAGATGATGCCGCTGCCGTACTGGCCGGCACCCGGCAGAGCGATGCGCGCCTTCCTGCAGACTTCCTCGTTGAAGGCATGCGGCATCTGCAGCAGCACGCCCGCACCGTCGCCCGTGTTGACCTCCGAGCCGCAGGCGCCGCGATGATCCAGGTTCTTCAGCACCTGGATCGCCTGCTCGAGGATCCGGTGGGACTTGTGGCCCTTGATGTTGACGACGAAACCCTGGCCACAGGCGTCGTGCTCGTAGCGCGGGTCGTAGAGTCCCTGTTTCGGCGGCGGGCCCAGCTGCACCGGCTTGTCCTGGAGCGCCGCGTCCGGCCGGGCTGCCAGGGTGGAATCTTCGCGCTGCTGTACGCTCATATGGCCTTGCCTGCTGGGTACTGGCGTCGCGCGCGCAGGGCCGACCCCGCCCGGGCCGGAACCCGGACAGCCGCCTCCCTGACCCGAACGACGATCGTGGATGCGTCATCCATATGACATGCGAGGCTGGCGCCGTCAATGCACTGCAACAAAATGGTCTGAGTCCATGTTCCCGGGGGCTGGAATCGATCCCTGGCGTGCGCGTCTGGTCTCAGATAACCATTTGATTTTTATTGAAAATAAGCCGTCCGGGTTCCTCAGGGCGCCGGTCTCGGGTATGCTGCCGCAACTTTTTCGCCCCGGCGCCGTCCCAGACCGGGAAGCGTCCGCCGGAAGATCCGGACCCCGACTCTCGCCCAGGAGGCCTGCAGCAACGCGGACGCCACAACGTGACTCGTGTCACTCCGTCGGCCGGTCGCTTTGACCGAAGGTCGCCGGAACGTCGCAATGGCATTCGCATGCACCCGCAGGAGCAACCGGACATGGCAATCACCCGGACCCGTCATCGGCTCGAGCGTCCCCGAGCGCGGCGCTCGATGCCCGCCCTCGTGGCGGCCGCGGCACTTGCCCTGGCCCTGCCGGGCGCGGCCGCGCGCGCCGACCAGCCGTCGCCGATGGCCGACGTCGCCGGGATCATCGGCCATGGGCTGGTGAGCCGTGGTCCAGGAGGGCCTGGTCTCCTGGTACGGCAATGCCTTCCACAATCGCCCGACGGCGAGCGGTGAGCTCTTCGACGCCGCCGGCATGACCATGGCGCACCCGACGTTGCCTTTCGGAACGCACGTCAGGGTGACCAACGTCCGCAACGGCCGCTCCGTCGTCGTCCGCGTGAACGACCGGGGCCCGTTCGTCGGTTCGCGCATCGCCGACCTGTCGCGGGCCGCGGCCGAGCAGCTGGGCATGCTGAAGCGCGGCGTCGTCAAGGCCCGCATCGAAGTCGTCGACGGCACGGAGTCCGACGCCGCTCCCTGATGGTCAGCGCAGCTGCCGCTGCGTGATGCGCCCGCCCGCCACGACGCGTTCACTCGGGTGGACGACAACCCGCTGGCCGGGCTCCAGGCCCTTCAGCACCTCCGCTTCCAGCCCGTTGTCGTGCCCGACCTCGACATGGACGGCAACTGCGCGACCCCCTTCCTCGCGGAACACCATCCAGTCCTTGCCGTCGCGGAACAGGGCGGACAGCGGCACCTTGAGCACATCCGGGGCCGACCACAGCACGATGCGCGGCTCGACGCGGAAGCCGTGGCCCAGCCTTACCCAGTCCTGCGGATCGCCGGCAAAGTCGATCACGACGTTGACGCGCTGTTCCTCGACGCCGAGCGCCGAGACCTTGGTAAAACCGAATGGTTCGACCCGGCGCACCACGCCTGTCGAGCGGCTCGGCTCCGCCCCAGGCCTCGATCAGCACTTTCTGGCCGGGGATGACACGCACGGCATCGGTCGAAAGCAGGTCGACGACGACTTCGAGCCGCTGCGGATCGCCCACTTCGACGAGCGGCGTCGCGGCGCCGACCACGCCTTCGCTCTCCTTCAACACGCGCAGGATGCGGCCACTCACCGGAGAGTGGACGAGGACGCAGTCGCAGTCGGACCGCGCATTACGGGCTGCGCCGGGCGTCACCAGCCGCGCGCGCGCCTGCTCGACCTCGGATTCACGAACGCGCAGGCCGGCCCGGGACTCCTGCAGTGCCGCCGCCGCCGTCTCGGCACGGCGCCGCGCCGAATCGAGGTCGTTCCGGGAAACGGCAGCACGCGTTGCCAGTCCTTCGTAACGGCGCAACTCGGCCTGGGCGAAATCGAGTTCGGCCTGCACGCGGCGCACCTCGGCGACGGCGTGCGCGCGCGCGGCTTCGGCCGCGCGCAGCGCTGCGCTGGCCTCGGCCGACGAGCGGCGGTCGAGAAAGGCCGGGTCGTTCGGCTCGATCCGCGCGACGATCGTCTCGTCGGCCACGACGGCGTCGCCTGCCTCGAGCTCGATCCGGCGCATCAGGCCGGGAACGGGCGCCGAGACCACGAAGACGTCCTTGACGCGGGTTTCACCGTCGTCACTCACGGAAACCAGCAGCGGTCCACGCTGTGCAATGACGAGGTCGACTGCCACCGCTTGCGGGCGGAACAGCCAGACGAGTGCGGCGAGCACGACCAGCAGCGGCGGAATCCAGAACCACAGGCGGCGGCGCATGGCGGCTTGCATGTTGGTCACTCCCGGGTCTTGAGGACGCCGATGAGGTCGAGTCGGTCGAGCCGGTCGCGCACGAGCAGCACGGATGCGACCGTGGCGCCGATACCCACGACCAGCGCCCAGCCGAAGGTCGATGGCTCGATGACGAAAGGCACTCGGAACAATTCAGTCTGCAGCCCCTGGACGAGAACGCTGGCGAGTGCGTAGCCGCAGGCGATTCCCAGCGGCAAGGCGACCAGCGTCAGCACGCCGGTTTCGCCCATGAGGATGTACGAGATCTCCCCGCGCGTGAAGCCGAGCACGCGCAGCGTGGCGAGCTCCCGGCCGCGCTCCGACAGGGCGATGCGCGCGGTGTTGTAGGTCACGCCGAACGCCAGCGCGCACGCGAAGACGACGAAGAAGGAGACGTAGATCAGCATCGTGCGCGCCATGGTCTCGTGGAAAGTCTGCACCGCCGCATCGCGCAGCGTCAGCGAGGCCACCTGCGGCGTGTGCTTCAGTTCGCGGAAGAAGGCATCGCGCTGCTGCGGGTCGACCCGCAGGTGGACGCTGGTCACGGCCGGCGGTTCGTGCATCAGGCGGTTGAGCGCTCCGATCTCCATGTAGGCAGGGCTGCCGAGGTAGGTCTCGAACAGCCCGGCGACGGGCACCTGCAGCCTGGGGCGGCGTCCTTCCAGCACCTCGACGGTCACCACGTCGCCCGGCCGGACCTCGAGCAGTTGCGCGAGCATCGTCGACATCATGAGGCCGTCGCCCGGCAGATCGACCTGGCGCCCTCCAGCGTCGTACACGCGATGAAGCAGCTGGTGCGCGGGAACTCCCTGGACGGCTTCGCGTTCCACGCGCGGGCCGGAGCGGATCTTCGCGGGCACGGCACGCATCGGCTCGGTCGCCATCACGCCGGGCAGTTTCGCGAGTGCGCGCTGCGCGTCGATACCCCGCACGTTCGCAAAGCCCACCGTGACGTCCTGGCCCTGTGCCTCGAGGAAGTACACGTTCACGATCTGGTCGATCGCGTCGAGCCACTGCATCGAGCTGATGACCACGGCGATCGCCAGGCCGATGCCTGCGCTCGCGACGAGCGACCGCACCGGCCAGCGCAGGACCTGCCGCAGCACGATACGGGTCGGCTGGTCCAGCCAGTGCCTGGGTACCAGGCGGCCGAGCGCGCCGCGGTGGAACAGCGGCGGCGCGGGCGGCTGCATCGCTTGCGCGGGCGGCAGGCCCGCGGCAGCGCGCACCGCGCGAACGGCGCCAAGCAGCGCTGCGGCGAGGCTGGCCACGGCAGCGATGGCGAACGGTGCGGGCCCGGGCCGGAACAGCAGGAACGGGAAACGGTAGAACTCGGCGTACATCTGCGTGTTGTAGAGCCCGAGCCAGTAGCCGATGAACCAGCCGAGCATGATGCCGACGGCGCCGATCACGAGCACGAGCTTGACGTAATGCCAGGCGATGGCCGCTCCCGAATACCCGAAGGCCTTGAGCAGGCCGATCTCGCTGCGCTCCACCGCCACGAGCCGTGCCAGCACCATGTTGGTCAGGAATGCCGCGACAGCGAGAAACACGGTGGGCAGCAGGCGCACGAGCGTCTTGAGCTGCGCGATCTCGTTCATCAGGAACCAGTTCGACAGCTGGTCGTCGCGCGTGTAGGCGCCGACGCTGCCATAGCGCGCGAGCAGCCGGTCCACCTTGTCCACCACGGCTTCGGGGTCCGTGCCGCGGAGCAGGCCCAGGGAGACGTCGTTGAAGGCCCCGTCGAGATCGAAAGCGGCCTGCAGCGCCCGCTCGCCGAGCCAGAGCACGCCGAAGCGCCGGTCATCGGGCATCAGCGCTCCGGGCCCGATGGTGTAGACATACTCGGGCGACAGCGCGATGCCGACGACCCGGAGTTCACGCCAGCGGCCGTTGATCACGGCGTGCAGGCTCCCGCCGAGCTCGAGGTGGTGCGCCGTGGCGAAGGGTTGGGACAGCACGGCCTCGTCTGGTGCGCCGAGGCGAGGGTAACGGCCCTGGAGCAGGGCGAGGCGATTGAGCACGGGCTCCGCGTCTTCAGGCACCGAGACGAGCTGCCCGATGGCGGGCTCGTCGAAGCCCGGGACGTCGAGCACGGCGGTGTGGACGACTCGCGTCGTCACCGCCTGCACGCCGTCGATTGCCGCAAGCCGGTCCCGCATGTACGACGGCGCGCGCTCGACCCGGGCGAAGACCATGGCGAACCGGTAGCGCTCGTAGTACGCGTCGGCGGTTTCCTGCAGGGCCTCGATCGACGTGAGCGACATCACCAGCAGGGCGACCCCCGAGGCGATCACCATGCCGATCGCGAGCACCTGGCCGCGCAGGCGCCAGAGGTCGCGCAGCAGCTTGCGGTCGAGGGGATGCATCACCACGACAGTTCCTTCGCGGCACGCCGCTGCGCATTGCGCCGCTCGTGCTGGATGAGCCCGTCGCCGAGCACGATCACGCGGTCGGCCATGTCGGCGATGACGGCGTTGTGCGTGATGAGCACGGTCGTCGTGCCGAGCTCGCGGTGGATGGTCTCGATGGCCTCGAGCACGAGGATGCCGGTCCTGCTGTCGAGCGCTCCGGTCGGCTCGTCACACAGCAGGATCGCGGGTCGCTTGGCGATCGCGCGCGCAATGGCCACGCGCTGCTGCTCGCCACCGGAGAGCTGTGCCGGGAAGTGGTGCAGCCGGTCGCCGAGTCCGACCATGGCCAGGGCCCGGGCCGGATCCATGGGCTGCGACGCAATTTCCGTGACCAGCGCGACGTTCTCGAGCGCGGTGAGGCTGGGGATCAGGTTGTAGAACTGGAACACGAAGCCGACGTGCTGGCGCCGATACGAGGTGAGCGCGCGGTCGCCGACGCGCATGAGATCGTGGTCCTCGAACCACGCCTCGCCCGACGTGGCCGAATCGAGCCCGCCGAGGATGTTGAGCAGCGTGGACTTGCCGCTGCCCGAGGGGCCGAGCAGCACGACCAGTTCGCCCGTGCCGAGTTCGAGGTCGATGCCGCGCAGCGCGTGCACCTCGACCTCACCGGTCCGGTAGGTCTTGGTCAGGCCCTTGACGCGCAGCGTCAGCGCGCCTCGCCCCGGACCTGGCGGCTCGGTGGGCACAATCCCTCGCTTGCCGGCCATGCAAGGGTCGGCCGTCTATTTTCCGGCCGCGTGCGCGGGCGGGTAAATTCGGAGTGTCACCTATGAGCCGCGCGCGCTGAGGCCCTGCTGCGGTATCGTCGGTGCCGGGTGGGGCATGGCGGGGCGCAGCGCATGGGAACGGAAGCGGTTCGGGACATGGGGACGGGTGTCAGGGAGTCGTTCGTCCAGCGTTTGATCGCTGCCGTCCTGCGCCTGATGTTGCGCCTGACGCTGCTGCGCACGTTCCGCGCCGGGCGCGCCGTTGCGGACCAGCGGCGCTGGCTTGCGCGTTTCTCACGCCTGACGCTGCCGCCGCGCGGCGTCCGCTTCGAGCGGGGACAATGCGGTGGCGTGGCGGGTGAATTCGTCCGCGCCGCCCGGCAGTCAACGGCGAACGCCGTGCTCTACCTGCACGGCGGCGCGTATTGCGTCGGCTCGCCGGCCACGCATCGCGCGATCTCAGGAACACTGGCGCGCATCACTGGCGCGAACGTCTTCGTCGCCGACTATCGCCTGGCGCCGGAACATCCCTTTCCGGCGGCACTCGAGGATGCGGTCGCCGCCTATCGCGGCCTGCTGCAGTCAGGTTTCGCGGCTCACTCGATCGCGATTGCCGGGGACTCGGCGGGCGGCGGGTTGGCGCTCGCCACGGCGCTCCGACTGCGGGAACTCGGCGAGCGTTTGCCGGCGGCGCTCGTGGTCTTTTCGCCGTGGGTCGACCTGGGCACGCCGGACCGCGGGCCGGTCCCGCGCGGCGAGGTGATGATTTCGCCGCCCTGGGTGGCGGAGTGTGCGGCGCATTACCTGGCCGGTCGCGCCGCGACCGAGCCGCTGGCTTCGCCCATCCATGCGGACCTTGCGGGATTGCCGCCAGTGCTGGTCCAGGTCGGGTCGGACGAGGTGCTGCTCGCGGACTCGCGCCGGCTGCAGTCTGCCCTCGAGGCCGCCCGCGTCCCTGCCGAACTGCAGGAATATCCGCGCCGCTGGCACGTGTTCCAGGCGAACGCCGGCGTGCTCGCCGATGCCGATCGCGCGCTGGCGGAGGTCGGTCGCTTCCTGGGCCGGCACTGGGCAATCTAAGGCGTCGCGGTAACGACCGCGGCGTCGGCAATGTTCTCGACCCGCGGGCCGACAGTCGTCGCCGGGCTCGGGCCGGCTGGACTGCTCGCGGATGAACGAGCCGATGCGTTGCCAGCGCGTCGCGGGACTCTGGCAGGAAGCTGATCACCGGGAATACGTGCGGCAAGCCGACCCAGACGTCGATCCGCGCATCGACCCCGGCCTGGCGTGCGCGATCGCATGCGCGCACCGAGTCGTCGAGCAGCATCTCGGTGGACCCGGCCAGGAAATAAAGCGGCGGCAGGTCGTGCCATGCCCCGAACAATGGCGACAGCCACGGGTGATTGCGCTCCGTGCCCGGACAATACATGTCCGGCAGCAGTTCCCCGGCGCCGGCGCTGAACATCGGGTCTGCCGCCTCGTTGTACTGCGTCGACGCCCCGCTCATGGTGAGGTCGGTCGAAGGCGACAGCAGCACACCGCACGCCGGCAGGGCGAGCCCCGCGTCGCGAGCGCGCATCAAGGTGACCAGCGAGAGGCTGCCTCCTGCGGAATCGCCGGCGATCGCGCATGGCGGGCCGCCCGGACCTTCGGCCAGTGCGCGATACACGGCCAGGCAGTCTTCCACCGCCGCCGGGTAGGGCTGCTCGGGCGCGAGCCGATAATCCGGCAGCAGCACGCGCATCCCCGTCGTGCGGCACAGCATCGCCGCGAACGCGGCGTAGAGCGCAGGCAGGTGCAGGCACCACGCCCCGCCGTGCAGGTACAGGAGCGTGCCATTGCGGGTGGCGAGTTCGGCCTCGCCGAACCAGTGCGCGGGCACGCCGCCGACCGTCACCGCCTCCACCGCACAGTCCGCCGGACGTTGCGCGAGCCTGCCGTCCATCTTCGCGGCGTTGGCGCGGACCTCCTCGATCTGCAGTCCGGGCCGCCAGCGTCGCTTGACGGTGAGGCGCAGCAGGCGGTTGATCAATCGCGCGCGGATGCTTGGCATGATGGGGTCCGGTCGGTGAATGGCATCGAGATGCGCGGCACGACCCGGACGGAGCCTCCGTCGGTCATGCCTCGGCGCTCAGGCGGATTGATCGAGCAGTCGCTGCACCTGGCGACGTTGCGGTGGTCGCAGCAGCGGGCTGAACAGCGCGACGAGGTGCCGCACGCCGTCATGGATGTCGGAGGACTGGATCGTGCGCCGCCGGTCTATCACCTGCCGGTGCGTGAACCACTGCGTCAGGATGATCCACGCATTGGTCGCGAGCAGGTCGAGTTGCTCGTCGCTCGCTTCCATCCAGTCCGCCTCGACCATGCCCGCGAAAATCCTGCGGGCCCGGCCCAGCACCCGCTCAGCCAGGGCCCGGTACTTGTCCTTGAGACCCGGGACCTCGCGCAGCAGCGAATTGAGGTCGCGGTAGAAGAACCTGAATTCCCACAAGTGCCCGAGGATCGCATCCAGGTAGGCGAGGACCTCGTCGAAAGAACCGTAGGCGCCGGCTGGCGGGGCGAGGACGCTGTCGAGCTGCAGTTCGAGACGCTCGTACAGGCGCAGGGCGATCTCTTCCTTGTTCGCGAAGTGGTAGTAGAGATTGCCGGGGCTGATACCGAGCCGCGCCGCGATGTGGCGGGTCGAGACGGCGTGCCAGCCTTCCGAGTTGAACAGCGCCACCGCCGCGTCCGCGATCCGCTCGCGGGTATCGGTGGTCGGGCCGTTGCCAGTGCGTTTGCGGGGCATCGTAGGGGTCGGGAGCGGGATTTTGCGCCGCAAAGTATATACGGGGCGGCACGGGGGTTTGACAGCGCTGTTGCACTCAGGCATCCTTTTTAGAACAAATGTTCTAATCGCGCAAGGAGACGTTGATGGGCAAGTACCTGAAGTTCGCCGCCGTCTACGGCTTTGCGCTGGTGACCGCGCTCGGCATCGCGCTCGGCGGGGCCTGGATGTGGCTCGGGGCCGGCGTGATCTACGGGGTGATGATCGTCGGCGACGAGTTGCTCGGCGACGACTATTCAGAGCCCGACTATCGCTTCCGCCGCCTGCTCGATTCGATGCTGTACCTCGCGCTGCCGGTGCTTGGCACGCTGTGCTTCGTCATGGCGTGGATGGCGGGAGCGGGCGACCTGCTCGGCTTCGGCGCCTGGGTGCAGGCCAACGTCGGCTACGACCTGTTCGCTGCGCGCGAGGCGTCCACCGCGATCCACTGGCTCGGTGCAGTCATCGGGGCCGGGCTGACGTTCGCGGCGGTGGGAACCAACATCGGCCACGAACTGACGCACCGCACCACCGACATCGGTGCGATGTTCGTCGGCCGCTGGCTGCTCGCGCTGACCCTCGACGCGGAATTCGCGATCGAGCACGTGTACGGCCATCACCGCCGGCTGGCGACGACCGCCGACCCGGCCACCGCGCGCCGTGGCGAGTCGTTCTACACGTTCCTGTTCCGGTCGCTCGTCGGCCAGACGCGCAGCGCATTCGAACTCGAGCGTGGACGCCTGCAGACGCGCGGTCACGGCACGTGGAGCTGGCACAACCGCTACCTGCGCGGGTGGCTGATGTCGGCGGCGCTCGTCGTCGCGTTCGCGTACGCGGCCGGCCCGGCAGGCGCGGCCATCTTCCTGCTGACGGCGATTGCGGGACGCACCGTGCTCGAGGCGGTCAACTACTTCGAGCACTACGGCCTGGTGCGCGACCCCGACCAGCCGGTCGAGCCGCGCCATTCCTGGAACTCCAACAAGCGGCTCAGCAACGCTGTCTTCTTCAACCTCGCCCGGCATTCGCACCATCATGCCGAAGGCGACGCCAAGTTCTGGCAGCTGCGCTCCTACCCGGAGGCGCCGACGCTGCCCTTCGGCTACCTGACGTCCATGCTGCTCGTGTACGTGATGCCGGGCTGGTATCGCAACCGCATGACGCCGCTGCTGCTCGACTGGGATCGGCGCTTTGCGAGCCCGACCGAGCGCAGGCTGGCCGAAGCCGCGAACCGGGTGAGCGGCATGCGCGACCTCCAGCTCGCGACCCAGGGCGGCTGAAGCGTGCTGGGCAAGCTGTTTGGCCGGCGCGCTCCCGAGCAGGCGTCGGTGAGCGTCGAGCCGTTCGGGTGGGAGTTCGACGTCGAACCCGGCCAGACCATCCTGCAGGCTGCGCTTGCGCGCGGCCTGCCGTGGCCTTCACGTTGCCGCGTCGGCAGTTGCGCGACCTGTCGCTGCCGCCTGCTCGAGGGCGACGTCAAGGCGCTGACCGACACCTCTTACGTCCTGTCACGCGAGCAACTCGGGCAACGCTACATCCTCGCGTGCCAGTCGCAGCCACGTGGTCGCGTGCGCGTGCATCTCGATCGTGCCAAGGCTACGCTGCGGGCCGATGTCCCCAGCGAACCCGCCGCAGACCACGGCTGATCACCGGCGGCTCGACCTGCCGGATGCGGACGTCCGCCTGTGGCCCGGGGCCTGGACCGAGGCCGAGGCGGATCGGCTGTTCCACGAGCTCCTGTCTTCGATCGACTGGCGACAGGAGCTCATCCTGATCTTCGGCGAGCGTCGGCCCGTGCCGCGCCTGGTGGCCTGGCACGGCGACCCGGGCACGGCCTACACGTACTCCGGCACGACGCACGAACCGCTGCCGTGGACGCCCGTCCTCACGGCCATCAAGTCCCGGGTCGAGTCGCTCACGCAGCACTCCTTCAACAGCGTGCTGCTCAATCGCTATCGCAGCGGCGGCGATGGCATGGGGTGGCACGCGGACGACGAAGCGGAACTCGGCCGGGACCCCGCGATCGCATCCGTGTCCTTCGGTGAGACGCGGCGCTTCCTGCTGCGGCATCGGCGCCGCAACGCATCACGGGCCGAAGTGCCGCTGGGCCACGGCGACCTGCTGCTGATGGCGGGCCCGACGCAACACCATTACGTGCACGCGGTCCCGAAGACGGCGCGAACCGTCGGCGAGCGCATCAACCTGACTTTCCGCCGCGTGGCCAGCGGCTGAAATCAACGCCGGCGGCGCGCATTGCTGGCGCATCCCGTGCCGCACAGGTACATTCGCGCTCACGATAAGAATCGCGTTGCAGGAAGCGACGCGCCTGCAGGGGGTCCGCTTGGTGCAGCTTCGCGCATGGGTGCAGCTTGCGGGAAGCGTGCTGGTGCTGCTGTCGGCGACGACGGCCCACGGTGCCACGGGACAACAGCTGTTTGCCGGGTGCGTCGCCTGTCATGGCGCGCGCGCCGAGGGCAATGGGCAGGTCGGTGCGCCAGCGCTCGCGGGCCAATCCGCGTCCTACCTGCGGCGACAGCTCAGGAACTTCGGCGCCGGGCTGCGCGGGACGCACAAGGAAGACGTCTACGGTGCGCAGATGCGCGCCGCGAACCAGGCGGTGCTGCGCGACGACGAGGCAATCGTCGCCGTCGCGAGCTACATCGCGAAGTTGCCCAAGACCTCCCCGGCCAGGCCCGGAAAGTTCGATGCGCGCAACGGCAACAACCTTTACCAGGCCAGGTGCGGCGCGTGCCACGGCGGCAAGGCCGAGGGCAACGACGCGCTCGGCGCGCCCCGGCTGGCCGGGCTCGACCCGGCCTACCTGAAGCGCCAGTTCGGACATTTCAAGCGCGGCGTACGCGGCGTGCACCCCGACGACAAGTACGGCAGGCAGATGGCGATGATGTCGACCACGCTCGCGACCGAGCGCGAACTGGACGACGTCATTGGCCACATACTGACTTCCGGCGCCACGCGCTGAACCTTGGAAGAACCCATTGCCTCGAGAGCGGTCGGCACCGCAGGTCACCCGCTCACGGCTTCGTCGACGGTGTCACCTTTGCAGCCATCGCACGGTCCTCGCGCGCTCGCTGCGCGATGTAGGCCTGGATGTCGTGCACGTCCTCGGCGGTGACCAGGTCACCGAGGCGCGGCATGCCGGCCGTGTGGATCACTCCGTCGAACACGATCTGCTGGAAGATCGAGTGCTTCTCGGCCGTCAGCCGTCGCAGGTCCGGCACGACCCCGCCGGAGACGACGAGCGCGCCGTGGCAGACCATGCAGGTCGCCGCGTACCTGTACTTGCCGTTCTCGAGCTGCGCGGCGGTCGCATCGATGACGGGCGGCTCGGGGATTTCGAGGTTGCGCTCGGTGATCTTCGGCAGGGGCGCCTTGCCGCCGAGCTTGAACGCCAGGATGTGCCCTTCGTTGAGGTACCTGCCCGAGGCCATCGTGCGCGGGTCGCCGCCGGTGACTGCGCCGGCGCCGCCGTAGCCCGCCAGCACTGCGACGTATTGTTCGCCGTCGACGGCATACGTGATGGGCGGTGCGATGATCCCGATCATCGTCGGCACCGACCAGAGCGTCCGGCCCGTGTCGGCGGCGTATGCGACGAAACGCCCGTCGCCGGTGCCCTGGAACAGCAGGTTGCCCGCGGTCGTGAGCAGGCCACCGTTCCAGAAGGCCGGATACTCGATCTCCCAGCGCGTCTTCTTCGCCACGGGATCCCAGGCTTTCAGGTAGCCGCGATCCGGCGGCAGTGCACCGCCTGTCTGCGCGAGCAGCGCGTAGACCGTGTTCGCGTATTCGTTCCAGTCGACGCCCGGATTCCAGAACATCTCGCGCCGTGTGTAGTTGCCCGTCTTCAGGTACTCCTGCGACGGCGGGTAGATGCCGGTCGGCTGCATCGCCGGGATGTAGACGAGCCCGGTCTGCGGATTGAACGCCATCGGATGCCAGTTGTGGCCGCCGAACGCCGCCGGGACGATGAGCTTCGTCTCCTTGCTCCAGTCCGCGTCGGCCGTCTCGACGGGGCGGCCGGTCTTCAGGTCGACGTGGCTGGCCCAGGTCGCGGGGATGTACTTGTCGGCTGAGAGCAGTTCGCCGGTGACGCGGTCGATGACGTAGAAGAAGCCGTTCTTCGGCGCCTGCATCAGCACCTTGCGCAGCCTTGCCGTCGAGCTTGAGCTCCGCAAGGATGATGTGCTGCGTTGCCGTGTAGTCCCAGTTGTCCGCGGGCGTGACCTGGTAATGCCACTTGAGCCGGCCGGTGTCGGGATCCAGCGCGAGGATCGACGAGAGGTAGAGGTTGTCACCGCCGCCCGGCGAACGGATGGAACGAGCCCAGGGCGAGCCGTTGCCCGTGCCGACGTACAGCGTGTCGAGGTCCGGGTCGTAGGCCATCGAGTCCCACACGGTGCCGCCGCCGCCGCCGAGCCACCATTCGCCGGTCCAGGTCTTCGCCGCCTGTTCGAGCTCCGGATGCTCGAAGCCGTCCTTCGGGTTGCCCGGGACCGTATAGAAGCGCCACGCGAGCTTGCCGGTCGCGGCGTCGTACGCGGACAGATAGCCGCGGACGCCGTACTCGCCGCCGCCGTTGCCGATCAGCACCTTGCCCTTCACGACGCGCGGCGCGCCCGTGATGGTGTAAGGCTTGGTGCGGTCGATCGTGTTGATCTCCCAGCGCTTCTTGCCGGTACGGGCATCGAGCGCGATCAACCTGCCGTCGAGGGTGGCAAAGTACAGCGCGTCGCCCCACAGCGCGACGCCGCGATTGACCGCGTCGCAGCAGGCATAGCGGCCCCAGGCGCGGGGAACTTCCGGGTCATACGTCCAGAGCTCCTTGCCCGTCCGGGCATCGAGCGCATAGACCACGCTCCACACGCCGGTCGCATACATGCGGCCGTCGACCACGAGCGGGGTCGCCTGCAGGCCACGCGTCGTGTTGGTCGCGTATGACCAGGCCAGGCCCAGCTTCGCGACGTTCGCGTCGTTGACCTGCTGCAGCGGACTGTAGCGCTGCTCGCCGTACGTGCGGCCGTGCGACAGCCAGTTCTGCGGTTCCTGGTCGGCGGCAATGATGCGGGCGCCGGTCACGGGGGCCGCAGTCGCGGCACCCGCCAGCCAGGCAGCAGCGAGCAGCGACAGCAGCGGGGTGAGCAAGGGCAGTGCAATCGGACGATGCATGGCTGGGCCCCCGGCGACGTTCGAACAAACGTTCTAATGGTCCTGCCAGTTTCGCGCGCCGCCGGAGTCGCTGGCAAGCGTGACGCGAGGTCGCCAAAGCGGGCTGGAAGTAACATCATGCGTCTCCAACCCCGGGGGATCTGCAGTGGGCTTCACGGAATACGGCAAGTACGACGCGCTCGGCCTGGCGGAACTGGTGCGCTCAGGACAGGTATCGCCGGCCGAGTTGCTCGACGAGGCACTGGCGCGGACTGCGGCCATCAATCCGCAGGTCAATGCGGTGGTCCACCTGATGGAGGCGCGCGCGCGCGAGGCGATCGCAGCAGGTTTGCCGGACGGTCCCTTCCGGGGGGTGCCGTTCCTGATCAAGGACCTGATGACTGCCTATGCCGGCGAGCCGATGCGTTGCGGCTCGCGGCTTTTCAGGGATTTCATCCCGCCCGCCGACGAAGAACTGACACGACGCTACAAGGCGGCCGGCCTGGTGATCTTCGGCAAGACCAATACGCCGGAATTCGGCGTATCGAACGTGACCGAGCCCGAGTTGTTCGGCCCGACGCGCAATCCGTGGAACCTGGAGCGTACCTCGAGCGGATCAAGTGGCGGCTCCGCCGCGGCGGTGGCGGCGCGCATCGTGCCGGCCGCCAATGCGAACGACGGTGGCGGATCCATCCGCACGCCGGCGTCGAACTGCGGACTGGTCGGCCTGAAGCCGAGCCGTGGCCGCAATCCCACGGGGCCGCAACTGCCAGACGTCTGGTTCGGGTTCATCGGCGAGCATGCGGTCACGCGAACCGTCCGCGACTGCGCAGCGCTGCTCGATGCGACCTGCGGCGACTATCCGCAGCAGCTCATGAAGCTGCCGGCGCCGCCGCGACCCTACCTGGAAGAGACGCGCACGGCACCGGGCCGGCTGCGGGTCGCCTTCAGCTTCGATCCGGGGCTGGGCAAGACACTGCACCCGGAGAACCGGAAGGCGCTCGAAGCGACCACGGCGATGCTTTACGGGCTCGGTCACGAGATCGTCGAAGTGAAACTGCCGTTGCCGCCGGACACGTTCGTCGCGAGTTATGCCGCGCTGATTGCGGCCGAGATGGCGGCGACGCTGCGCATGGCTCCCGCACTCGTGGGGCGCGAGGCACGCAGCGACGACGTCGAACTCAATACCTGGGTCCTCGCGAAAATGGGTGAGGCCCAGTCCGGAGGGGAGGTCGCCGCCGCGCTCGGCACGCTGCAGACGTTTTCGCGGGCATGGCTCGAGTGGTCGTCGTCGTTCGACGTCCTGCTTACGCCGACGGTGGGCGTGCCGCCGTTGCCGATCGGCGCGTATCGGCTGCCCGGAGTGCAGCGCGCGGCGCTGAAAGTCCTGACCAGCCTGCCGGGAGGCGCGCTGCTCAGCCAGCGCGACAAGATCGTCGAGGCCTTCGCCCCCGTGTTCGAGGCCGCCCCGTTCACGATGGTGGCGAACGTCACGGGCCAGCCGTCGATGTCCCTGCCGTTGCACTGGACGGGCGACGGCCTGCCGATGGGCATGCTGTTCACCGCTGCACGCATCGGCGACGAGTCGACGCTGTTCAGGCTCGCGGCGCAGCTCGAGCAGGCATGCCCTGGGCGGACCGGCTGGCGCCGCACGCGGTGCCTTGAGCCGGATCCGAGCGAGGGAAAACCAGGGGGGAGCGATGGACGCGGAGCAGATCGTGCGGGAGTACTTCGCCGGCGAAAAGGCGGAAGCCTTCTGGATACTGGCGACCGGCTGCGTGAGCCTGGCCGCGGCGCTCGCGCTCTGGTACTGGGGGCGTGAGCCCTTCGCCCGCGGCCTCGCGCTCGGCCTGCTGCTCGTTGCAGGTCTTGGCACGGTCGTCGGCAGCACCGTCTATTTCCGCAGTGATGCGCAAGCGCAACAGCTGATCGAGTTGCGCCAGGCCGATCCCGCGCGATTCGCCGCCGAGGAGGGCCCACGTATCCAGCAGGTCGTCCGCAGCTTCGGGTACTACCGCATCGGCTATGCCATCGCCGTCCTGGCGGCGCTCGCGCTGGTCTTCCTGCTCGGCGGGCCGTTCCGGCATGGACTCGCGGTCGGCCTGCTCGTGCTGGCAGCCACCGGCCTCACCGTCGATTTCTACGCCGAGCGGCGTGCAGTTACCTACGCCGCGGCCCTCGAAGCGCAAGGCGCGCTCCCGCCCGCTCCCTGACCGACGCGCTCTCGGATAGTGCGGCTAGCCAGCCAGGGGGCCGCGCCGCATGATCGGCTGCATCCTGTCACCGACGTGAAGCCATCATGCTGTTCCAGCTGCGCCTGCTCGCCTACCGCCTGATCAAGCCGTTCATGTGGCCCGTCTCCCGGGTCGTCGCGATCCCGCGCCCGACGCTGTTCGTCGGCCCCGGCTCGGCCGAGCGACTCTGCGTCAGCATCGGGCAATTCGGATTCCGACGCGTGATGATCGTGACCGACGCCGTGCTCGTGAAGCTCGGGCTCGTCGAGCCCCTGCGCAGCGCGCTGCAGGCCGAAGGCATCGACGTCGCGATCCACGACGGCATCACGCCCGATCCGACGTACCCCGTGCTGCAGGCCGGCTACGAGGCAGTCAAGGCGCATCGCAGCGATGCGATCCTGGCGGTGGGCGGCGGTTCGGCCATCGATGCGGCGAAGGTCATCGGCGCAATGGTCGTGACGGGCAAGTCCCCCGCGAAGCTCGTGGGGATGCTCAAGGTCACGAAGCCGATGCTGCCCCTGTTTGCGATCCCGACGACCGCGGGTACCGGTTCCGAGGTGACGGTCGCGGCGGTCGTGACCGATCCGGTCGCGCATTCCAAGTCGGCGGTCATCGACCCGAAGCTCGTGCCGCTCGCGGCCGCGCTCGATGCGAGCCTCATGCAGGGCATGCCCAAGCCGATCACTGCGGCGACCGGCATGGACGCGCTCACGCACGCGGTCGAGGCCTACCTCAACCGCTGGCCACATGCCGAGACCGCCCAGCACTGCACCGCAGCCGTCCGCATGATTTTCGGCAACCTGCAGCGCGCTTACGACGATGGCAGCGACCTGGCCGCGCGGGAGGCCATGGCTCTCGCGTCCTTCTATGCGGGTCTTGCGTTCACCAAGGCGTACGTCGGCTACGTCCACGCGTTCTCGCACAAGATCGGCGGCATGTACGGTGTGCCGCACGGGCTGGCGAACGCCATCACCCTGCCGTACGTGCTCGATTTCCTCAAGGACGCACCACTCGCGCAGCAGCGTCTGGCCGAACTGGCCGTGGTGATCGGCGCTGGCAACCCGGGCGAACCCCGGGCGGTGCTGGCGCAGCGCTTCGTCGACCGCGTGCGTGAGCTCAACCGGGGAGTCGGCATCCCCGAGAAGCTCGTGGCGCTGAAGCCGGGCGACATCCCGGAAGTGGCCCGGGCAGCCATGGTCGAGGCCGCACGCGACTACCCGGTGCCGAAGACGATGACGTTCGCCGAGTCGCAGGCGCTGTTGCAGCCGCCTGCAGGCCTGAAGATCGGCCCCGCGCTGCTTCAGGCGTCGCAGGCTATCGGCAGCGCCGCACGCTCGACGCCTCAGGCGTCGTCGCTTTCCAGCAGGACGTGGCCGTAGGTCTCGCGCAGCGAGCGCTTGTTGATCTTGCCGGTCGCCGTGAGCGGCAGTGCGTCGATGAACAGCACCGTGTCGGGCAGCTGCCACTTGGCGAAGTGCTCGCCGAGGTGCGCAAGGATCGCCTCGGGCGTCGGCGAGCAATTGGGTCGCGCCACGACGAGCAGCACGGGCCGTTCCTCCCATTTCGGGTGCTTGACGCCGATCGCGGCCGCCATCATCACTTGCGGATGACCGCAAGCGCAGTTCTCGAGGTCGACCGAGCTGATCCACTCGCCGCCCGACTTGATGACGTCCTTGGCGCGGTCCGTGATCTGGAGGAAGCCGTTGGGATGGATCGCCGCGACGTCGCCGGTCGCAAACCAGCCGTCCGCATCGTGCGCAGGCGAGTGGTCGAGCCGGTAATATCCGTTGCAGACCCACGGTCCGCGCACCTTGAGCTCTCCCGAACTCACGCCGTCCCAGGGCAGCTCGACGCCGTTGTCGTCGACGATCTTCATGCTGATGCCGAAGATGCCGTGGCCTGCCTTGCCGCGCAGCAGCACCTGTTCTTCGGCCGGCAGCTGCAGCTGATCGGGGCGCAGCGTACTGACGCTCCCGAGCGGACTGGTCTCCGTCATGCCCCAGCCCTGCACGACGGTGACCCCGTGGCGGTCGCGGAAATCGCGGATCATCTGCAGCGGCACGGCCGAGCCGCCGATCACCGTGCGCTCGAGCGTCTCGAGCTTGGCCCCGGACTGCTGCAGGTGGTGCAGCAGCATCGTCCACACCGTCGGTACCGCCGCCGCGAGCGTCACCTTTTCCTCGTTCATCAGCTGGGTGAGCGTGGGTGCGTCGCCCATGCGCGGGCCGGGAAACACGAGCTTCGCGCCGACCATGGCCGCGTTGTAGGGCAGGCCCCATGCATTGGCGTGGAACATCGGCACGACGGCCAGCACGATGTCCCGGATCGACAGGGCCATCGTGTCGGTCATGCAGCCGCCGTAGGCGTGCAGCAGCGTCGAGCGGTGGCTGTAGAGCACGCCCTTCGGATTACCGGTGGTGCCCGAGGTGTAGCAGAGCGAGCTCGCGGCGCGCTCGTCCAGCTCCGGCCACGCGAAATCCTCCGGCTGCCCGGCAATGAAGGACTCGTAGTCGGCCAGCTTGCCCGCGACGCCGGGCGGCATCGAGGCGGCACCGGTCATGACGACGACCTTCTGCACCGTCGGTGTCTTGCCCTGCAGCGGCGCGAGCACCGGCAGCAGCGTCGGGTCGATGAACAGCAGCTTGTCTTCGGCGTGGTTGACGATGAACTCCAGCTGCTCGGGGAACAACCGCGGGTTGAGCGTGTGCAGCACGCAGCCCATGCACGAGACGGCGTAATAGAGCTCGAGGTGCCGGTAGTCGTTCCAGGCAATCGTGCCGATGCGGTCGCCGGGCTTCACGCCGGCGGCCTGCAGCGCATTCGCGAGCTGGCGCGCGCGACGGAAGACCTCCGACCACGTGGTGCGGTGCCTGGGGTTGTCGAACGTGACCGAAACGATCTCCCGGTCGCCGAAATTACGTTCCGCGAACCGCATGATCTCGGTGATCAGCAGCGGCCCATCCATCATCAGTCCGTGCATCTGCCTTGCTCCCCTGCGTCTGTCCGGATCAGAGAATGGCCAGGCGGCCCCCGTCCGGGCTTTGCAACTCCAATCCGACTTTACCAGCGTCCCGGGGTTTCGCGCTTTTCTGCGGGACCCGCGTCTGCAGGTTAATGCAACGTGGGCTGGTTCGCCCGGGTCCCGGCGCGCGCGCGACTGCGGGGGAGTTTTCGCCCGGCCGGGCTCCGCTTGGGTCCGCGCCGGGACTTGTTCCTGCCCGAGAGGGACCGTTCGAGATCGTGCAGCGCGACAACGGTTGCATCGGCCAGTGCCTGAACGTCGGGAATCGCTTCGCGCAGGGCGATGAAGGTCACGTCGAGGTTGGTGCCGTAATTCGACACGGTGATGTTGAGCACCTGGTGGTGCGCGACCACGGAGACGGGCAGCGCCAGGTCGATTGGCACGCCGTTGAAGTACGCCGTCCCGTCCAGGCCTGCGGGATTCGAGATCACCGCATTCGCGAGCATCGGCAGTTCGCCGAGGTTGAGGGTCTCGATGGCGCTGGCAATGGCATGCTCGAAGATCGAATAGAAGAACAGTGCCTGCGCGGACAACGTCCGCACCTCTTCCTTGAGTACGCGCGTCTCGCGGACGATGTCGTCGAGGCGCTCGGCCGGAGTCCCGCCGGGGCGGCCCATCGGAACCTGCAGGATCGAGATGCGATTGCCGGCCCCGATCGCGTCGTGCAGCGCGACGGGAACGTCGGCGACCAGTGGCCGGTCGGCATGCAGCCCGCGCTCGTCCAGGTAGCGGGTCAGCGCCAGGTCGAGCGTGGCGAGCGCGATGTCGTTGACCTTGGCGTCGCCCAGCCGGGCGATGGCCTTCACGCGCGCGAGCGGCAGCGCGCAGTGGCCCAGCACGCGGTGCGGCGTGGGCGGTGCCTTGAGGACGTCCGGCGTGCTGACGAACGGGGTGGGCAGCCCGCGCCCGAGTCCCAGGTCACGACGTCCCAGGTGCCAGAGCAGGCGCGCGAAATCCGTCGCCACCCGGCCGGTCTCCAGACCCGCACGGAGCAGGTCGAGACCGGCGGGCAGCCAGCCAGCCAGGGGAACCGCAGGCGGACGCGACTTGTCGCTGGAGGTGTCCGGCAGGCCGCGCCAGATCGCCTGCGGGGTTGACTGGCCGGGATCCCGGCTGACGGTTTCACGGATGACCTTGAGCAAGCCCAGGCCGTCGATCAGCCCGTGGTGCGTCTTGAAATACAACGCCACGCGGCGGCCTTCGAGGCCGTCGAACACGTGCATTTCCCAGAGAGGCCGGGCGCGGTCGAGGCGACGCGCGTGGATTTCGCAGAGGCGCGTGAGCACTGCCTGCAGGTCGCTGCCCGCCGGCAGGTCATGGCGGAACAGCTGTTCCGCGGGGTCGACGGCAGGTCCCGCGACGAGCTTCGGCCAGGCGCCCGGAGCCAGGCGGTAATCGAAGGGCGGCCCGACCGGGCAGCGCAACATCCGGCGCACGATGGCATCCGACGGGCGGCCGCGACGCGCAACGCCGGGCGGGGTCAGCACGACGAGCAGTCCCACGTTCATCGGCCGCTGCTCGGTCTCGAGCAGGAAGAAGGCCTGGTCGATCGGGGACATGCGCGGCATGACCCGATCCTACTGCGGCCAGGCCTCAGCGTCGTCGCGCCTTTGGCTAGATGCAGTGCAGCAAGGCGCTCCGGTTCAGACGGAGGACTTGAGCACTTTGAACTCGTCCTCGAGGTTCTGCCTGATTTCGTCACCGGCGAACGACGCGATGATCCCGCCGAGCAGCGGGATGCCGCTGGTCACGTCGAAGTTCCAGGCGACGCTGCAGCCGCCTTTCTCGGGCTGCAGGACCTTGGTGCCGACGATCTTGACCGGGACGCCCTTGATGTCGACGACGATGTCCGCGGCGTAACCCGTCGCCGTCCGCGGCCCAGTCCTCCGAGTGCGAGACGTCGTTGGTCGACGGCACGAACTTGCGGATCGCCGCGGGCGGATTCGCCGGCATCTTGCGCGAGATGCGCAGCTTCACGTTCGGTGCGCGCCCCTCGCGCTTGATCTTGACGTCGCTCCCGGGCAGCTTCGAATAGACCGTCTCCTGCGACTTCTGCTCCGTGCACAGCTTGAACGCCGCGCCGACGTCCGTCTTGAGCGAGTGCTTGACCTGGACCTTCATCGATTCGACTCCCCTCGTTGCGTGTTGCCTGCAGGTCGGGCCGGTGGCCGACGAACAAGGATACCGCCTCGACCGCGGACATGATCGCCCCCGGCGCCATCGGGGCGGATGGACCCGGTGCCGGCCGGTGGCGGTCGATTCATGGGCCGCCGGGACGAGCACGGCCGCGCCGCTCAGCCGGCCGGCACGCAGCGCGTCGAGCGCCTCGTTGGCCTGCGCGAGGGGGAACACCGTCACTTCGGTCCGTACGGGATGCGGGCTGCGAGCGCCAGGAATTCCTCGCCGTCGCGGCGCGTCAGGTTCGCGACCGAGCGCAGCACGCGCTCGCCCCACAGCTTCGCGTAGGGGAACGAGGGGATGTCGCTCATGTGGATGCCGCCGCAGACGACCGTCCCGCCCTTGCGGACTGCGCCGAGCGCCGCCGGCACCAGCTCGCCCGCCGGGGCAAAGATGATCGCGGCGTCGAGCAACTCGCGGTGGGGGGCTGTCGCTGTCGCCGACCCAGCTGCAGCCGAGCTCGCGGGCGAACGCCGCCGCGGTGACGTCACCGCGCCGGACGAATCCGTAGCACTCGCGCCCCTGGTATCGCGCCACTTGCGCCACGATGTGCGCCGCGGCACCGAAGCCATAGATGCCGAGCCTGCGTGCGTCGCCGGCCATGACGAGCGAGCGATAGCCGATCAGCCCGGCGCAGAGCAGCGGGGCCGCATGCACGTCGTCGAGGCCGGGGGGCAGCGCCAGGCAGAATCGCTCGTCGGCGACGGCGTAGTCGGCGTAGCCGCCGTCGATCTGGTAGCCCGTGAAGCGAGCCTCGTCGCAGAGATTCTCGCGGCCCGTCGCTGCAATAGGCGCAGTGCCCGCAAGTGTGTCCCAGCCAGGGGATGCCGACCCGTGCGCCTGCGGGCGTGTGCGTCCCGGGTCCCCGCGCATCGACGATCCCGACGATCTCGTGCCCGGGCACGATGGGATGGCGGATCCCGGGCAATTCGTCGTCGACGACGTGCAGGTCGGTGCGGCAGACGGCGCACGCCGTCACGCGGACTCGCAGCTGGCCCGGGCCGGGTTCGGGCAACGCGCGCTCGACGGGTTGCAGGCGTCCGCGGGGTTCGGTGAGGGTCATCGCGAGCATGCGCGAATCATAGCGGGGATCCGGTCGCACCCGCCTCTGCAGGAGACCATCCGGTGCCAGTGCCAAGGCGCGCGGGCCTCCGGTCCTTCTCGGCGCTCCGGGGTCTCCCGCGCATCGTGATTCGCGCGGAGGAACCGCGCGAATCACGGCGAGCCTTGCTCGAGCGGGTGTTCGGCGATGGCGGCCTCATCGCAGCGACTGCACTTCAGTGCCGCCTCACACCTGCGCTCGAGCGGCGGCGTCCGACACGGAGCGCCGAGAAGGACCGGAACGCCCGCGCGCCCCGGTTAGCTCGCGCGGCAGTTCTCTGCAGAGGCGGGTGCGACCTACAGCATCTCCGCCTTGAGCCTGCGCGCCATGATGCGTTCATACAGCCCGGGCGCGAACCGGCTGACCCACCACGCCGCGTGCGCAGTGCCGCCGATCAGCAGCAGGCGCCGGTTGCGCGCGGCGCCTGCACGGATGCGATCGGCGACGGCGTCCGGCTGCAGGCGCGTGCCGACGACGACCTGTGGATGATCGGCGCTGCCGCCGGTCGGGCCCAGCGCGTGCTGCTCGATCCCCGTCGCGATGAACGACGGGCAGACGAGCATCACGCCGATGCCGTCCTGGTGCCACCTCGGTGCGCAGGCTGGCGAAAAACCCGTGCACGGCGTGCTTGCTCGCGGCATAACCCGTGCGTGCAATCAGCGGCGTGAAGCCCGCGACACTCGAGATCGCGATGACCTGGCCGCGCGTGGACTTGCAGCGACGGCAGCGCGGCGCGCGTCAGGTTGATCGCGCCGAACAGGTTCACTTCCATGACGCGCCGCAGGACATCGGTCCGCGTCGCTGCGAAGGCGCTGCGGTGCGTGATGCCCGCGTTGTTGATCACGACGTCGATCCGGCCGAAGCGTGCCAGGGCGAGCGTGACGGCAGAGTCGCAGGCGGCCGGGTCGGTCACGTCGCACGCCAGCGCGAGCACCTGGTGTCCGGCCTGCTCCAGGTCGCGCCCCGCGGCGACGACCGCCTCCGCATCCCTGTCGAGCAGCACGACGCGGCTGCCGGCTCGTGCGAAGCTGCTGGCCAGCGCGCGGCCGAGCCCGCCTGCGGCGCCGCTCACCACGACCGTCGCGCCGTGGAACGACCTGCGCGTCATCGCGGCGACCGGCCCAATCCGTGCGTGCGGCAGTAGAAATCGAAGACCTCGGCGGACGTCATGCGCGGCCGATAGCCGAGCTCTTCCTTGAGCCTGCGGTTGTCCAGCACCGGCCGGTAGCGCAGGAAGTCGACCTGCTCGGGGCCGTAACGCGACAGGCGCAACGGATGCAGTACTGCCAGCACCGCGCGCAGCAGTCCCGCCGGCAGGTGCACGCAGCGCTTGCCGAGACGCTCCGCAATTTCCTGGATGCCCAGCGCGCCGTCGCCTGCGACGTTGTAGATGCCCGCCGCGTCGGTGCGGATCGCGTGCTCGATCGCGCCGACGACGTCCCGGTCCCAGATGAACACGAACGGGCTGCGCGAGCCGCGGATCGCGAGCAGGCGCGGCTTGTCGAACAGCGCCGTGATCTGGTTGCGCGTGGTCTCGCCCAGGATCGTGCCGACCCTGAGCACCACCTGCCGCAGGTGCGGATGGGTACGCCGGTAGTCAGCCAGCATCTCCTCGACCAGCCGCTTGTGATGCGAATACGCGAACGCCTCGTTGCCCCGGATCGGGTCGTCCTCGGTGAGCCACTCCGGGTTGTCGGCGTGATAGCCGTAGGCCGCGCCGCTCGAAGTGACCACGATCCGCCGCACGCCCGCCGCGATGCAGGCTTCGAGCACGTTGCGCGTGCCGACCACGTCCACGGCGTACTCGAGCTCCCGGTTCGACCTCGCACCCGGGCGTGACGATCGCGGCGAGGTGCACGACCGTGTCGATGCCGTGCTCTGCCAGGAGTTGCTCGAGGCCGGCGGAGCGCACGTCGTGCGTCACGTACTCGACGCCAGGCAGCCGCCTGTCCTGCGGCACGTCGCGGACATCGCCCGCCACCAGGCACGCGACGTCCCCGGCTCGCCAGTTGCGGAGCCATGGATTGCAGCAATGCGCTGCCGAGGTAGCCGGCGCCACCCGTGACGAAGATGCGCCGTCCGGTCATGCCGTCGCCTCCTGCAGTGCGACTTCACGCGGCGGAAAGCGGCGCCAGATGCTCGCCAGGCTGAGCCCCACCACGAGGTGCCAGATGCCCCACCAGGCCGCGACGATGGCCATCCCGCCCAGTCCGCCGAAGAAATTGAACACCAGCGCCAGGCCGAAGCCCGAGTTCTGGATGCCGACTTCGAGCGCGACGGCGCGGCGGTCGCCCTCGACGAGCCGGGCGGCCTTCGCCGTGAAATAACCCGTCAGCAGGGCGAACGCATTCAGCAGGAACACGAACAGCACGACGCGGCCGACGTACTTCAGGAAGAAGTCCCAGTTGACGACCAGCGCGCCGACCACGAACACGACGAAAAACAGGAGCGACAGCGCGCGGAACGAGCCGCGGACCCGCCGGGCGAATTCGGGCCAGCGGTGGGCGACCCACATCCCCAGGGCCGTCGGTATGCCGAGCAGCACGACGATCGTGCCGAGCACTTCCCAGGGGCTCAGCGTCACGGAGTGCAGGATCGGCCGGGTGTAGGGGTTGAGCTCGCCCCAGAAGGACAGGTTGAACGGCGTGAAGAAGATCGACCCGAGCATCGAGAACGCGGCGATCGTGACCGAGAGCGCGGTATTGCCGCGGCCGTAGTTCACGAGGAAGTTCGAGATGTTGCCGCTCGGGCACGATGCCACGAGGATCATGCCGAGCGCGATGCTCGGGCTCGGCCGCAGCACCATCGTCAGGCCCCACGCGACCGCGGGCAGCAGCACCGAATGCGCGAGCAGCCCGATCAGCGTGCCGCGGGGCGCCGTCAGGATGCCCTTGAAGTCCTGCACCCGCATGTCCAGCGCGACGCCGAACAGCACGAAGGCCAGGATGACGTCGAGCGCGACCAGCGATTCCGGACTGAAGTTCAGCCGGACCGCGTCGAGCTCGTTCATTTGCCGCTGGGCTCCTGGTGCATGTCCTTGAAGTGCATCAGGCCCGGCGCCCACATGTGCTTGACCGGGTCGACGTCGACGTGGACGACCGCCGGCCCGCCGCTCGCGAGCGCGCGCTCGAGCGCGGCCCGCAGCTCGCGCGGGTCGGCCACGCGCTCACCGTGCGCGCCCATCGATTCCGCCAGCTTGTCGAAGCGGATCTCGCCGAGGTCGGCCTTGATGGTCTCGTCGGGGCCGAGCGACTTCCTGATCAGCGTCTTGATGGGCTTGAGCATGAACTGCTGGTTCATCTTCACCATGCCCCACTGCTTGTCGCAGAGCACGACGTAGATGACCCGCAACCCGTTGCGGACCGCCGTCTCGACTTCCTGCGGATGGAAGCCCATCGCGCCGTCACCGATGATGCAGCACACCGGGTGCTCGGGCCGTGCGACGGCAGCGCCCGTCGCCTGGGCGACGCCCGCGCCGAGCATGCCCATCTTGAACGTCGAGAGGATCGTGTTCGGGACGCGCGACGTCGTGAACATCATGGCCCAGACGGCCGCGTTGCCGCCGTCCGCGACGAGCACGGATTCCTGCGGGAACACCTGCTCGCAGGTGTGGGCGACGTGTGCCGGATTCATCGGCACGGCGAGGTCCTGCAGCTTCTCGTCGAGCTTCCTGCGCTCCTCGCGCGCCTTCTCGCGATATTTCGCGACCTTGCGGCGCCGCGCGTCCAGGTTCATGCCGCCCTGGCGGCTTTCGAGCGCCAGCGCCAGGGCCGCGAGGAAAGCCTTCGCGTCCGCGAGCACTGCAAGGGCCGCGGGCTTGTTGGCGCCGAGATTGTGGCCGTCGATGTCGACCTGGATCATCTTCTGCTCGGACGGGCGCCGCCAGTAGGGGGCCTTGCCCCACCAGTCCGTCTCACCGAGGCGCGTGCCGATGGCGAGCACGACGTCCGCGTCGTTGCGGACCTCGTTGTTGAGCGGAATGAACGGCATCGGGATCGCGAGGTCGGACGTTTCGGGCAGCACGCCACGCGCCGCCCAGCTCGTCGTGACCGGTGCGTGCAGCAGCTCGGCGACGCGACGCAGTTCGTCGTAGGCGCCGGCGTGGATGATGCCGCTGCCGGCATGGATGATCGGCAGTTCGGCGGCAGCCAGCAATTCCGCCGCGTGCTCGACCTGTGCGGGCGAGGGCAGGAGCGGGTCGACCCGGCGGTACTGGTGCGGCTGCCAGGTGGCGACCTCGGCCTTGACCTTGCCGTTCATGATCGTCTCGGGCACGTCGAGGTGCACGACGCCGGGGCGGCCCTCGTAGCAATGACGCAGCGCCGTGCGGCCGAGTTCGGCCACGCGGTCGAACGAGACGACGGCCTTGCTCCACTTCGCAAGGTGCGAGATGGCGCCGACCTGGTCGAACGACTGGTAGGTTCCGCCGCGATCCGGATACACGATCTGCGGGCGGCGGCAGCTGGTGATCGCGAGCACCCGGTTGCCTTCCGCGTTCTCGACGGCGAGGCCCGGCAGGATGTTCGCCACGCCGGGGCCGTTGCTTGCCATGCAGACGCCGAGCTTGCCGGTGAGTCGTGCGTAGGCGCCGGCCATGTGCGCGGCGCATGTTTCGTGCCGTGGCGTGACGATCTCGATGCCGAGCTTGTGCAGGCTCGCATAGAACCCGAAGTACGTGCCGTCGATGATCCCGAAGACTTTCTCGACGCCTTCCGCCTGCAGCATGCGTGCAAGCACTTCTCCGCCGCTCGTTTCCGTCATGGCCTGGTTCCCCGGTTCGGCTGCGCGTGAGTCGCGCTTAGTTCTCCGCACTATACCCCGCGTATTTGTCGCGTAGTGCCGGGCGCCGCGCAGTCCGTAGAATCACTGCGGTTTTCCACGATGTCGCCTCCACCGATGCAGGAATTTGCACACTGGCTGCCCGTGATCGCGGCCCTGGCTGCTGCGGGCGCCGCCGGCGGGCTGCTGGCGGGGCTGCTCGGGGTCGGTGGCGGCATCGTCATCGTGCCGGCACTCGATTTCGCACTGCAGGCCGCAGGTCTGCCGATCGAAGTCGCACTGCACGTCGCCGTGGCGACGTCGATGGCGACGATCATCCCGACTGCGCTGTCATCGGCGCGCTCGCATGCGCGACGGGGCTCGGTCGACCACGCGATCGTGCGGCACTGGACCGTGCCGACCGTCGCGGGCGCCGCGTGCGGGGCGTTCGCCGCTGCTCACTTCGACGGCAGGACGCTCGCCGCGGTGTTCGGTACCGTGGCGCTCGGCGCCGCGCTCAAGATGCTGCTGCCGCTCGACAACGTGGTGCTGCACCGCGGCGTGCCGCGGGGTGTCGTCGGTGCCGCGATTCCGGCGGCGATCGCCGCGATCTCCGCGATGATGGGTATCGGCGGCGGTACGCTCACGGTGCCGACCATGACGTTGTGCGGTGAGCCCGTGCACAAGGCGGTCGGTACCGCGGCGATGCTCGGGTTCTGGATCGCGCTGCCCGCGACGATCGCGTTCATGCTCGCCCGCCCCGTCGTTGCAACCGAACTGCCGCCCCTGATGGTCGGCTGGGTGAGCCTGCTCGGCCTCGCCCTGATCGCACCGATCTCCTGGCTGGTCGCGCCGCTCGGTGCCCGCCTCGCGCACGCGCTCGACCGGCGCAGGCTGGCGCGCGGCGTTCGGGATCTTCCTGCTGCTGGTCGGCCTGCGCATGTGGTACCGCGCGATCGGCTGAGAAGACCGCCTACGCCGCCCGCGCCGTGGCGCCCGTCTCCTGCAGGCGATGGACGAAGCGCGTGTGCCACGCCTGGATGTCGTTGCTGCGCATGACTTCCAGCATCTGCTGGTGCCGTTCCCGGCGCTCGGTCAAGCGGCATCTGCAGGGCCTGCTGGATCGCGCGCGCCACGCCGCGCGTGTCGCTGCGGGTTGACGAGCAGCGCGCCTGCGAGCTCGCGGGCGGCGCCGGCCAGCGTCGAGAGGACCAGCACGCCCGGGTCGTCCGGATCCTGCGCCGCCACGAATTCCTTGGCGACGAGGTTCATGCCGTCGCGCAGCGGTGTCACGAGCCCGACCTGCGCACTGCGCATGAAGCCCATCAGCACGTCGTGTCGGGTAGTTGCGGTTCAGGTAGCGGATCGGTGTCCAGTCGGTGTCGCGCGAAACGTGCCGTTGGTGCGGCCGGCGGCCTGCTCGAGCTCGCGGCGGATCTCGAGCATAGGCGCGCACGTCGCCGCGACTGAGCGGCGCGATCTGCAGGAAGGTGACGCGATCGCTGGTTCTCCGGGTATGTCTCCAGGAACCGCTCGTAGGCGTGGAAGCGATCGACGAGGCCCTTGCTGTAGTCGAGGCGGTCCACGCCGATGACGCAGCGGCGGCCCGAGCAGGCCGACGACCATGCGCTGAACGGCGTCGGTTGCCTGCGACTCGACGCGCAGCCTTGCTGCGATGCCGTCGACGTCGACGCCGATCGGGATGTGCGTCGATCACGCGTGCGCGCGGCCGCAGGCGGGATCGCTGCCGTCCGCGGCGATCGCCGCCTGGCCCGAGCACGTCGGCCACGGCCGAGCGGAAGCACTCGCAGGTCGCGCTCCGTCTGGAAGCCGACGAGGTCGTATTCGAGCATCGAGCGCATGAGTTCGCCGTAGACCGGCAGCGCGCGCAGCGCCTCGACGTGCGGGAACGGAATGTGCAGGAAGAAGCCGAGGGGCTGGCGCACGCCGAGCTCGCGCAGGCTCTGGCGCGAGCGGGATCAGGTGGTAATCGTGCACCCAGACGAGGTCGTCGGGCTGCAGCATGCGGCACGAGGCGCGCGGCGAACGCGCCGATTGACGCGCTCGTAGGCCTCGTAATGCGCGTCGCGAGTAGCGCACGGCGTCGAGGAAATAGTGAAACAGCGGCCACAGCGAACCGTTGCAGAAGCCGAGGTAATAGTCGTCGTAATCGCGCGTGCGTGCAGGTCAATGGTGCGCGAACGTGATGTCGCTCGCGCTGGACGCATGCGCGGCCGGCGGTCGGTTCGCGTTCGGTGGTCTCGCCGCTCCAGCCGAACCAGAGGCCGCCGCGCGACTGCATCGCGGCGAGCACGCCGACTGCGAGCCGCCGGGCGGCGTCGCCGCGCCGCGGCACGGTGACACGATTCGAGACGGCGACGAGGCGGGTCACAGCACGTCCTCCCACGGGCGGCTCAGGCGCACGGCGCAGTTGATGATGCCCACCATGCTGTAGGTCTGCGGAAAGTTGCCCCACAGTTCGCCGGTCGCCGGGTCGATGTCTTCCGACAGCAGGCCGAGCGGCGTGCGGCGCTCGAGCAGGCGCTCGAACAGCTCGCGCGCCTCGTCGCGCCGGCCCGGCCGCGGCGAGCGCGTTGACGTACCAGAACGCGCAGATCGTGAAGGCGGTGCTCCGGCGTGCCGAAGTCGTCGGGGTGACGATAGCGGTAGAGCCAGGTCGCCGTCGCTTCAGCTCGCGCTCGATCGCGCTCGAGCGTCGCGAGGAAGCGCGGATCCGTCGCCGTCGACGATGCCCAGTTCCGGCAGCAGCAGCGCGGTCGCATCGAGATCCTCGCCGCCGAAGCTGCCGACGTGAAGGCCTGCGCGTCGCTCGTTCCAGGCCCGCTCGAGGATACGCGTCCCGCATGCGCGTCGCGCGCGCGCCTGCCAGTCACTCCGCGCGATCCTGCAGGCCCAGGCGGCCGGCGATGCGCGCGCAGCCGGTCGCACGCCGGCCCAGCACATGGCCGCGGAGAACGTGTGCACGCGCTCGCAAGCCGCGGAACTCCCACGGCCCGCGTCCGGCTGGTCGAAGCACGCGCGAGCGCGCGCTCGCCGAGGCGCTCGAGGCGCTGCGAACAGGCACGGCGTCGCCGAGGTGCGCGAGGCGCTCGTCGAAGAACGACTGCGCGGCCGCGAGCACGACCGCGCCATAGACGTCGTGCTGGCGCTGCAGGTAGGCAAGGTTGCCGACGCGCACCGGCCCCATGCCGCGGTAGCCGGCGCAACGCGGCGCGACCGTGCGTTCCTGCAACCTGCGGTTCCCCGCCGATGCCGTAGAGCGGCTGCAGTTCGACCGCGCCTGCGTCGCGCGACGATCGTGGTCGATGTAACGCAGGTAACCCTCCATGGTGCGGGTCGCGCCGAGGCGGTTGAGCGCCTGGATCACGAAGTAGCTGTCGCGCAGCCAGCAGTAGCGGTAGTCCCAGTTGCGGCCGCTGCCGGGCGCTTCGGGAATCGAGGTGGTCAGTGCCGCGAGCACCGCGCCCGTGTCCTCGTACGTGCAGAGCTTCAGCGAGATCGCGGCGCGGATCACCGCATCCTGCCATTCGAACGGAATCGCCAGGCTGCGCACCCAGTCCTGCCAGTACTCGCGCGGTCTCCTCGAGGAAGTCCGGCGCCATGCGCGAGCGGCGCCGTCCTCCAGCGTCTCGTCCGGGCCCGAGCACGAAGGCAAGCGGCAGCGTCCAGACGATCCAGGCGCAGTCCTCGACGAGCGCGCTCAGTGGACGCGTTGGTCGTGACGCCGGATAGACGCAGCTGCGCCGTGCTCGAAGGCAGATGTTGTGCGTGCCGCGCACGACGCTGCGGCTGCGCGCGTCGCCGTAGCCGGCGCGCGGGCGCAGCCGGAAGCGCACGACCGGCCGGCCCGCGAGCGGCTCGACGAGGCGCACGAACATCATCGGGCCGGAAGATGCGGCCGCGCGCGCCGGAAGCGCGGGCAGAAGTCGACGATCGCGGGCGACGTTGCCGCGGCGAGTCGCGCAGCGATCGTCTCGAGGATTGCCGTATTGCGCAGGTAGCTGCTGCGACGCCGCGGCCTGACCCTGCAGGTCGATGGCGAACACGCCGGTCGGGCGCACTCGCCGCCGGCGGTCTGAGCAGCGCACAGAACACCGGGTCGCCGTCGAGCCGCGGCAGGCAGCCCCAGACGAGGCCGTCCGCGGCGATCGATCAGCGCCGCGACTTCGCAATTGCCGATGACCGCCGAGGTCGAGGTCGCGGCTCGCCGCCGACTCATCGCGCCGTTCCCCGAGCTCGCGCAAGAGTCGGCGAGCAGCGCGAGCAGCGTACCCGCGGTCGGCACGTTGACCATGCGCGGCTGCACGCGGGCGCCGACGGCGATCGACGACGCCGCCCAGGCGCTCGACGGCGGCGAAGCCGTCGAGGTCGGTGAGGTCGTCCCCGACGAAGACGGGCGTCCGTCCGGCGAACGGGGGCTCGGCGAGGAACGCGCTGGATGGCGTGCGCCTTGGTGATGCCGCGCAGGCTTGATCTCGAGCACGCAGTCGCCAGGCTGGAGGTGGAAGGTAATCGTCGCCATGCCGCTCGAGCAGGCTGCTCGGACTTCGCGCTCGCAGCACTGGCGCGCAGCTGGCCAGCGCGCTCGATAATGAAGTGCGATGGCCCGGCCCTTGTCCTCGAGCACCAGGTCCGGGTGAGCGGCCGCGAGCCGCTCGAGTCGTGCACGCAGGGCGATCGGCACGGCGTCGGGGGGGCCGCTCGGATGCACCTCGGCCGCGCGCATCGCGGCGCATCGACTCCGTGCAGGCCGGCGGCAGGCCAGCGTCGAGGTGCGAACAATGCGTCGATTTGCGCGAGCGAACGGCCGCTGATGAGCGCGACGGCTCCGTCACACGCCATGGCCGAGCGCTCCAGCAGAGCGGGAACGTAGGAGCCGGCCGACACGGCATCGGGCGAGGGACCGAATTCGACCAGCGTGCCGTCGATGTCGAGGAACAGGCACGCTTGCGCCGGCCGCAGCGTCGGGTGCAGTGTGTGTGTCGTCACGAGCCTGACGAGCATAGGAGCGCAGGGCGAACGTTCGTAAACGAGAATTCGTCACAGCGTCGTGAAAGGAACTCATCGATGCCCCGATCCCTGCCCCCGCTGACTTCCCTTCGTGCCTTTGAGGCTGCCGCGCGGTCGCTGAGCTTTACGCGTGCCGCTCGCGAGCTCCACGTGACGCCCGCCGCGATCAGCCACCAGATTCGCGGACTCGAGCGCTTCCTGGGCGTCGTGCTGTTCCAGCGCGCCGGGCGTCGGCTCGAATTGACCAGCGACGGCCAGCTTGCCGCCGAGCATTTCAAGGAAGCGTTCGACCGGATCGCGCGCGGCGTGCAGGCACTGCGCCCACAGTCGCGTGAGGGGGAGCTGACAGTCAGCGTGACGCCGGCGTTTGCGACGCGCTGGCTGGTGCCGCGGCTCCAGTCGCTGTCGGCCGCCCTGCCGCAGGCACGGCTCAAGCTCGTCACGGGGACGGGCCCGGTGGATTTCGACCGCGACGAGATCGACCTCGCGATACGCTTCGGCCGGGGCGGACACGAAGCCGTGGTCAGCGAGAAACTGTTCGGGGAGTGGGTGGCTCCGGTTGCCTCGCCCGCCTTCGTGCGCAACCACCTATTGCGCAAGCCCGCCGACCTCGCGCGGGTGCGTCTGTTGCACGATGAGTCGATGCGGCGCGTCGGCCGGCCGCCGACCTGGTCCGAGTGGTTGCGCGCCGCCGATGCGCCGGAAATCGAGGTCGACGGCGGCACGGTGTTCGACGACAGCCACCTCGCCCTGCAGGCGGCCGTCGAAGGGCAGGGCGTGGCGCTCGGCCGGCTCGCGTACTCGGTCAACGACCTGGCGCGGGCCCGCCTCGTCCTGCCGTTTCGGCAGGTCATCGAGCTCGACCTGCATTATCATCGCTCGTCCCCGAGATTCGTTCCGCCGAACCGCTGATCGCCGGCTTCCGCGGCTGGCTGCAGCGCGAGGCGCACGCGTTCCGCGAGGTTCTAGCCGGTCACGCGAAGGCCGCCTGACCTTCCCCTACGAACGATCCACAGGAGTTGCAATGATCGAGCGTGCCACCCGACTGTGCGTCCTGTTCTGCTGCAGCCTGTTATCCGCAGCCTGGGTTCCGGTCTTTGCCGCCGCGGCTCCGGCTGCGCCGGGCCTCTCGCCGCCGATCCCGCTGGACGCAGCGTTCGCCAGTCCGGATCGGCCGCAGGCCGATCGCGAACAGGACGAGCGGCGGCAGTCGCGGGCAGTGCTGGCGTTCCTCGGCGTCAAGCCCGGCATGCACGTGATCGACGTATTTTCGGCGGGCGGCTACAACACCGAGCTGCTCGCGCGCACGGTCGGCGTGAAGGGCCAGGTCATCGCTTACAACAACCCGGCCTACGCGGAGTTCGCGGCGAAGGGCATCGACGAGCGGTACGCGAGCGGGCGCCTCGGCAACGTGCGCCAGGTCACGGCCGAGGTCGGTGAGCTCGAGCTGGCGCCGTCCTCGCTGGACGCGGCGTTGTTCGTCATGAGCTATCACGACGCTTACTGGCGCCCCAAGGACGGCTCGTTCGACAAGACGGACCCGCGCGAACTGCTGGCGCGGCTGTTCGCCGCACTCAAGCCCGGGGGCGTGGTCGTGGTGCAGGATCACGTCGCCAATCCGGGCGCCGAACCGAGGGTGGACGCGGAGCTGCACCGCATCGATCCGGCGCGCGTGCGACGCGACTTCGAACACGCCGGATTCGTCTTCGACGGGTCCAGCGACGTGCTCGCGCACCCGGCGGACGACCACACCAAGGTCGTCTTCGATCAGCGGTCCGGGCCGCACCGACCAGTTCGTCTACCGCTTCCGCAAGCCTGCCGCTTAAGATGCCGGCGCGCGGCAGCGGCCGCGCATGCCGGGACGGGTCAATGACCGAGGGTGCGGAGGCGGGCGTGCTGCGGCTCGCCATGTGGTCGGGTCCACGCAACATTTCGACCGCATTCATGCGCTCCTGGGGCAACCGTGACGACACGGTCGTCGTCGACGAGCCGTTCTACGCCCATTACCTGCAGGTGACCGGCGCCGATCACCCGGGCCGCGACGAGGTCATCGCGCATCACGAATCCGACTGGCGCCGCGTCGTCGACGCGCTGCTCGAGCCCGCTGCCCGGCGGCATCGGCATCCAGTACCAGAAGCAGATGTCGCACCATCTCCTGCCGGGCATGGGACGCGAGTGGCTCGATGCGATGACGCATGCGTTCCTGATCCGGGATCCGCGCGCGATGGTCGCCTCGCTCGGCGAGAAGCTCGGCGCGTTCGACCTGCTCGCCACCGGCCTGCCGCAGCAGGTTGAAATCTTCGAGCACGTCGTCGAGCGCACGGGCCGTACGCCGCCCGTCGTGGACGCCGAGGAACTGCTGCAGCGGCCCGAGCCGATGCTGCGGGCCCTGTGCGCGGCGCTCGGCGTGCCGTTCTCGCGACGCGCATGCTTGCGTGGCCGGCCGGGCGGCGCGACACGGACGGCATCTGGGCGAGGCACTGGTATGACGCGCGTCGAGCGGTCGACCGGTTTCGAGGCGCCGCGTGCCGAGCGCCGGACGCGAAGCCGCTGTCGCCGCACCTCGCGGCGATCGAGGCCGAGTGCCGTCCGTTGTACGAGCGCCTGCGCGCAGCATCGCCTGCGCGCCTGAGGTGATCCCCGTGCTGCAGAAATTCGACGAACGCAACCGCGACCTGATCGTCAACATCAACGGCGAGCTCGTGCATCGCGACGAGGCGGGCGTCAGCCCGTTCGATTCGTCGGTGCAAGGGGGCGACGCCGTCTGGGAAGGGCTGCGGCTGTACGACGGCCGCATCTTCAGGCTCGAGCAGCACCTCGACCGGCTGCGTGAACTCGGCGAGGGCGCTCGCGTTCGCCCAGATTCCGTCGCGCGACGAGATCATCGCGCGAGATCCGCCGCACGCTCGCGGCCAACCGGATGTTCGACGGCGTGCACATCCGGCTGACGCTGACGCGCGGGGTGAAGTTCACGTCGGGCATGGACCCGCGGCTGAACACGCAGGGGCCGACGCTGATCGTGCTCGCCGAGCACAAGCCGCCGGTCTACGCCCGAGACGGGCTAGCACTGATCACGAGCAGCGTGCGCCGCTTTCCGCCCGACTGCCTCGATCCGAAGATCCACCACAACAACCTGATCCAGTCGATCCTCGCCAAGATCGAGGCCAACGTCGCCGGGGCCGACGACGCGTTGATGCTCGACCTGCGCGGCTTCGTCGCCGAGACCAACGCAACGCACGTCTTCCTCGTCGACCGCGGCAAGGTGCGGACCCCGCGGCTGGTGGCCTGCCCGGAGGGAATCACCCGCGCGACGGTCCTGGAGCTGTGCCGCACGCACGGCATCCCGCACGAGGAAGCGCGACCTGTCGCTGGCCGAGGTCTACCGCGCCGACGAGATGTTCTGCACCGGCACGATGGGCGAACTGGCCGCGGTGCGCGCGTCGACGGCCGCCCGATCGGCGACGGTCAACCCGGCCCGATGACGGCGCGGCTGTCCGCGCTGTTTCCGCGAGCTCACGAGACCGAAGGAACGGTAGTTGCCGAGGCGGCGACCGGTTGAGCTGCGCGAAAGCGTAGTTCTGGCGCGGTCTGGGCATCCGGGTCCATCGGGGAAGACCGTCACGAGCCATGGACGGCGAGTGCTGAGCTTACAGGACGCACGTGCAGCGTGTCTTCCCCGATGGACCCGGATGCCCAGACCCGCCAGACATCGAAGCGCCTACGCCGTCGTGCTTGCGCACCGAGCGCCGCGCGCGTGCAACGCAATGTGGTCGCGGCATGAAGGTCTGGATGAAGTAGTAGCCGTGGTCGTAGCCCGGCTGCATGCGCAGCCGCAGCGGCTGTCCGGCCGTTCGCAAGCCGCGGCGAAGCAGCTCCGGCCGCAGCTGTTCGCGAGGAACCTGTCCGCCGTGCCCTGGTCGATCGAGGATCTTCGCCGGCCGGGGCCGGCGTGTCCACCAGATCGGTCGCATCGTGGCCGCGCCAGGCTGCGCGGTCGTCGCCGAGGTAGCCGCTGAACGCCTTGCTGCCCCACGGCACCTGGGCGGGCGCGCAGATCGGCGCGAACGCCGAGACCGAGCGGTAGCGCTCGGGATGCCGCAGGCCAGACGCAGCGCGCCGTGGCCGCCCATCGAGTGGCCCATGATCGACTGCGCGCGTCCAGTCGCGCCGGGAAGTTGCGCGCGCGATCAGCTCGGGCAGCTCGCGCGTGACGTAGCTGTACATGCGGTAGTGCGCGACCACGGCGCCTGCGGTCGCGTCGACGTAGAAGCCCGCGCGCGAGGCCGAAATCCCAGCTCGCGTCGTCGCCCGGCAAGCGCGGCTCGCGCGGGCTGGTGTCCGGCGCCACCAGCATCAGGCCGTGCTCGCGCGGCGAGGCGCTGCGCGCCGGCCTTGATCGCGAAGGTCTCCTCGGTGCAGGTCAGTCCGGCGAGGTAGTAGAGCACCGGCACCGGCCGCGCCCGGGCCTGCGGCGGCCGATAGACGGCGAAGCGCATCGGCCCGGCGCACTCGCGCGAATCGTGCCGGATGAAGCCCTGCACGCCGCCGAAGCAGGCTGTTCGGACAGCAGTTCCGACCGGTGCTCCGGCAGCGTTCCTCGGCGACGCCGAGCCTGCTCCGTCCATCACTCAGAAACGTCGACGACGCTGCGGATCGACTCGCCCGAGTGCATCAGGTCGAAGGCGTCGTTGATGCGCTCGAGCGGCAGCATGTGGGTGATCAGCGGGTCGATGTCGATCTTGCCGTCCATGTACCAGTCGACGATCTTCGGCACGTCGGTGCGGCCGCGCGCGCCGCCGAAGGCCGTGCCCTTCCAGACGCGGCCGGTGACCAGCTGGAACGGGCGCGTGCGGATCTCCTGGCCGGCGCCGGCGACGCCGATGATGACCGAGACGCCCCAGCCGCGATGGCAGCACTCGAGCGCCTGGCGCATCAGGTCGACGTTGCCGACGCACTCGAAGCTGTAGTCGGCGCCGCCGTCGGTCAGCTCGACGAGGTACGGCACGAGGTCGCCGCCGCACTTCCTTCGGGTTGACGAAGTGCGTCATGCCGAACTTGCTCGGCGAGCGCCTTGCGCGCCGGGTTGATGTCGACGCCGACGATCATGTTGGCGCCGGCGAGCCGCGCGCCCTGGATCACGTTGAGGCCGATGCCGCCGAGGCCGAACACCACGACGTTCGCGCCGGGCTCGACCTTCGCGGTGTTGATGACCGCGCCGATGCCGGTGGTGACGCCGCAGCCGATGTAGCAGACCTTGTCGAACGGCGCGTCGTCGCGGATCTTCGCGACGCGCGATCTCCGGCAGCACGGTGTAGTTCGAGAACGTCGAGCAGCCCATGTAGTGGTGGATCGTCTTGCCGCCGATCGAGAAGCGGCTGGTGCCGTCGGGCATCACGCCCTTGCCCTGCGTCGCGCGGATCGCCGTGCAGAGGTTGGTCTTGCGCGACAGGCAGGACTTGCACTGCGCGGCACTCCGGCGTGTAGAGCGGGATGACGTGGTCGCCCTTCTGCGAGCGACGTCACGCCCGGGCCGACGTCGACGACGATGCCCGCGCCCTCGTGGCCGAAGATCACCGGGAACAGGCCCTCGGGGTCGGCGCCCGAGCGCGTGAACTCGTCGGTGTGGCAGACGCCGCGTGGCCTTGATCTCGACCAGCACTTCGCCCGCGCGCGGCCCGTCGAGGTCGACGGTCTCGATGACGAGCGGCTGGCCGGCCTGGTGGCAGACGGCGGCGCGGGTCTTCATGGGCGACTCCGGTCAGGGGCGGGAGGGAGCGAGCCTAGCGCAATGCCTCGGCGGTTGCAGCGGCGGCCGGGTCCGGGCGTTTGCAACCTTTCGCTCGGCCCGCGCATCGAACTGGGCAAGGACGGCAAAACAGATACTTGGAAGACACGACGATGAAGATTCCTGACGCGCTGCATCCTCGCAATCGCGTATGCGTACTCGGCCGTGGTGCTCGGCGCCGCCTGAGAGTCTGCGGGCGACATCACAAGGGTGAACGGCAGCATCAAGGTGGAGGACGGCCAGCAGGCCGGCGATGTCTCGACGGTGAACGGATCCGTGAACGATCGGTGTCGGGGGCGCGTGTCGGATCGGTCGAGACGGTGAACGGTTCCGTGCGCATCGGCGGACCGCGCGGAGGTCCCAGTCTGCCGAGACCGTCAACGGCAGCGTGACGGTCGGCATCGACTCGCTTGGTGCGCGAGAGGGAATCGACACGGTCAACGGCAGCATGAACGTTGCTGCAAGGGCGCCCGGGTCGGTGGCGGCCTGGACAACGTCAACGGTGCAATGTTGCTGGAAGGCGCCTCCAGTCGAGGGCGGCATCGACACCGTCAACGGTGACATTCGCCTGGCGACGGGTTCACGCGTGGACCGGCGGCATCCACGTCGAAGAACAACAATAGGTCGTGGTTCAAGCCGGCCCTCATTCGGACAATCCGCGCATCACGATCGAGCAGGGCGCAGTGGTCAAGAAGGGCCGGCTGCACTTCGAGCGCGAAGTGGACCTCTACGTCGCCCCCGGCGTCACGTTGCCGCCGAGTCGAGGGAGTTCCCCCGATTTTTTTTTTTTTTTTTTTTTTTTGGGGGGGGGGGGAAAAAAAAAAAAAAAAAAAAAAAAAAAAAAAAAAAAAAAAAAAAAAAAAAAAAAAAAAAAAAAAAAAAAAAAAAAAAAAAAAAAAAAAAAAAAAAAAAAAAAAAAAAAAAAAAAAAAAAAAAAAAAAAAAAAAAAAAAAAAAAAAAAAAAAAAAAAAAAAAAAAAAAAAAAAAAAAAAAAAAAAAAAAAAAAAAAAAAAAAAAAAAAAAAAAAAAAAAAAAAAAAAAAAAAAAAAAAAAAAAAAAAAAAAAAAAAAAAAAAAAAAAAAAAAAAAAAAAAAAAAAAAAAAAAAAAAAAAAAAAAAAAAAAAAAAAAAAAAAAAAAAAAAAAAAAAAAAAAAAAAAAAAAAAAAAAAAAAAAAAAAAAAAAAAAAAAAAAAAAAAAAAAAAGGGGGAGCGATTCGAACTCTGAAAAGGTAAAAGCGCGCTTTTTGGGGGGGGGGGGGGGGGGGGGGGGGGGGGGGGGGGGGGGGGGGGGGGGGGGGGGGGGGGGGGGGGGGGGGGGGGGGGGGGGGGGGGGGGGGGGGCGGCCTGCAGCGAAACGCAGGTGCGCGCGGCGTTGGGGGGGGGGGGGGGGGGGGGGGGGGGGGGGGGGGGGGGGGGGGGGGGGGGGGGGGGGGGGGGGGGGGGGGGGGGGGGGGGGGGGGGGGGGGGGGGGGGGGGGGGGGGGGGGGGGGGGGGGGGGGGGGGGGGGGGGGGGGGGGGGGGGGGGGGGGGGGGGGGGGGGGGGGGGGGGGGGGGGGGGGGGGAAAAAAAAAAAAAAAAAAAAAAAAAAAAAAAAAAAAAAAAAAAAAAAAAAAAAAAAAAAAAAAAAAAAAAAAAAAAAAAAAAAAAAAAAAAAAAAAAAAAAAAAAAAAAAAAAAAAAAAAAAAAAAAAAAAAAAAAAAAAAAAAAAAAAAAAAAAAAAAAAAAAAAAAAAAAAAAAAAAAAAAAAAAAAAAAAAAAAAAAAAAAAAAAAAAAAAAAAAAAAAAAAAAAAAAAAAAAAAAAAAAAAAAAAAAAAAAAAAAAAAAAAAAAAAAAAAAAAAAAAGGGGGGGGGGGGGGGGGGGGGGGGGGGAAAAAAAAAAAAAAAAAAAAAAAAAAAAAAAAAAAAAAAAAAAAAAAAAAAAAAAAAAAAAAAAAAAAAAAAAAAAAAAAAAAGGGGGGCCCCGAGGGGCAAAAAGGTCGCTGGTCCATGGGGGGGGGGGGGGGGGGGGGGGGGGGGGGGGGGGGGGGGGGGGGGGGGGGGGGGGGGGGGGGGGGGGGGGGGGGGGGGGGGGGGGGGGGGGGGGGGGGGGGGGGGGGGGGGGGGGGGGGGGGGGGGGGGGGGGGGGGGGGGGGGGGGGGGGGGGGGGGGGGGGGGGGGGGGGGGGGGGGGGGGGGGGGGGGGGGGGGGGGGGGGGGGGGGGGGGGGGGGGGGGGGGGGGGGGGGGGGGGGGGGGGGGGGGGGGGGGGGGGGGGGGGGGGGGGGGGGGGGGGGGGGGGGGGGGGGGGGGGGGGGGGGGGGGGGGGGGGGGGGGGGGGGGGGGGGGGGGGGGGGGGAAAAAAAAAAAAAAAAAAAAAAAAAAAAAAAAAAAAAAAAAAAAAAAAAAAAAGGGGGGCCACTCGCGGCTCCGGTCAAGGTCAATAGAGCGCGGCCGCTGCCCGGAGCTTCGCGGCGACCGCCTCGCGCAGCGAGCGGGCGCCAGGACCTGCACGTCGGGGCCGTACTTGAGGATGTCCATGACCAGTTCCGGTTCCTGGGAGTAGGGAAACCGAAGGAGGTAGCGGGCCGTCGAGCTGCAGCTTGCCGTCCTGCTGCGGATGCCAGATTTCGCGCGACACCCAGCGCGCGCGCTCGGCGCCGAACAGCAGCACGGCCTCCTGCGGTCTCGCTACCCGCGAAGATGCCGTAGCCGCTGGCGAAGTGGCGGTCGAGGGTTTCCTCCGCACTTCCTGGCGGCCTTGTCCTCGACCGACGGCGGATTCGATCGCATCGACGCCGAACGCGCGCAGGCCTGGCGCTCGTGGCACCACGCATCCAGGTACCAGTTGTCGCGGTAGTGCACGAGTCGCTGCGGGGAGACTTCGCGCTCGAGCACTTCCCCGGTCTGCCGGCGCTGATGCCGGATCCGCAGCCGGCGTCGCGACAGCAGCGCGGTGCTCAACGCGCGAAAATGCGCCGGTTCGACCTGGCGCGAGCCGATCGCGAGGATGCGGATGCGCTGGGCGATGTCCTCGGCGGTGTGGTGACCCGACTCGAGCAGTCCTTGAGCCGCTGGCGCAACGGACCGACCAGTTCGCTCAGCACGCCCGGCTGCAGGTCGCCGAGCAGCCGGTCCATGGTCAGCAGCGCCTGCAGTTCCTCGGCCGTGAACCACAGCCCGGGCAATTCCCACAGGTCGCGTCGGCGACCGACGGGTCGAACTGTACGCCTCCTGGTCGCGGTCGTAGACGATCGGCGCGTCGCATGCGATCCCGCAGGTATTCGAGGTCGCGCTTGAACGTGGCCCGCGAGACCTCGAGCTCGTCGAGGAACTCCTGCGTGCGCACCAGGTGGCGGCTGCGCAGCAGTCCCTGGATCTTGTAGAAGCGTTCCGTTCGTTCCATCGCGTCGTCCCGTCTCGCGTCAGTTGGCCGGCAGGCCGGCGCCGCTCGTCAGGTACAGCGCGAACGTGCCGAGCCAGTGTCCGCCTTCGTAATGTTCGCCGGTCACGCCGGGCAGCGCGGCGTTCGCATGAGCATCCGCCGCGGCCTGCAGCGCGGCGATGCGCCTGTCGCCGGGCGGCAGGCCGCGGCGATGCCTGCAGCATCCAGGCGCGGCTCAGGTTCAGGCCGTCGATGTGCGCGAGCTTCGGGTCGCTGCGATCGGTCACGAGCCGGGCGCGCAGCCAGTCGGCCGGCCGCCGCCGCGGGATGCTCGGCAGGAACCGTCGCAGCCAGCCGCCGAATCCGCCGGCGGCAGCACGCGCCGCATCAGTCGGCCTCGGCCAGGCAGGGCGACAGGAAGTCCTCGCCGGAGGGCTCATAGGCAGCGGGCACGCACGTCGCGCGGTAGAAGCGCGCGCGCTGTCCTCGATCAGGCGGCGCATCGTCGTCGCCGCGCGCGCGGCCCAGTCGTGCACGAGGCCGAACGCAAACGCGGTCTGGCTGTGTTCGCCCACGCGGATCGGATACCGCAGCTTCGGCAGCCAGGCCTCCAGGCGCTGCGCGGCTTCGGTCTCGAGCGGCGCCAGCGTCGCGACCACGCTCGCCTCGGGTCGTCCCAGGTGTGCAGTTCCGCAGCGAGCTCCAGCAGCCACGCCAGTCCGTACGGCCGTTCGAAGGATGCGCGCCCGCGGCCTGGAAATAGGCGACCTCGGCCGCGATGTTGGCCGTCGGTGAGGCTGCGGTCGAGCGCCGCACGCGCCGGGGCTGCAAACGGGTGCGCGGGAACAGCCGCGCAGCCGCGCCAGCATCCAGTGCCCGTGCACCGACGAGTGCCAGTCGTAGCAGCCGTAGAACGCGGGCGTCAGTTCGCGGGGAGGGCGAACGTCGGCGTCGCTGTGCAGCGTGTGCGAGAGCTTGTTCGGATACTCGAGGTGCGCGCAGTGCAGGGCAAGTCCGCGAATCGTGCGGCCGCCGCTTTATCGAGACCGCCGCGCCGCGGCGCGGACGCCGCTGGGGGCGGCGCACCAGGGCCAGCGGCGCGAGCGGGCGGGATGCGCCGCGCGGGCGCCAGAAGGATCGGTAGCATGTCAACCCGGGCAGTCAGAGGCATCCTCGCACCGATCGGCCGTGTCACAGCTGCGCCTACTCAGCGCAGTACCTTGCCGTCGGCATCCAGCACCTGCACAGTGCCGACGCCGAGCTTGCGGATCGGCGCCTCGATTTGGAGAGGTCGCCGACGATGACCCAGGTCAGCGCATCGGGGCGGAAAGCCCGCGCGACGGCCTGCCGCACGCCTGCGTCGGTCTGCGCTTCGAGTCCTGCTTCAGGGTCCGGACGTAGTCGTCCGCGCGGCCGAACCGGACGATATCTGCGATCGCGCCGCGACGGCAGCATTGGTTTCGTATTGCCCGGAGAGCGCGCGCGCGTCGCGTTGCCGGATGTTGTCGATTTCCGCCGCCGTCGCGGGCTTGGTCGCCGACGAACTCGGCGATCTCGCGACGGATTTCCGCGATCGCCTCGAGCGTCTGTCGGCCTGCACCGGGGCCGACAGCAGCCACGGCCGCTCGCCCAGCGCTTCCGGCAGGCTCGAACGCGCACCGTAGGACCAGTGCTTGCTGCTCGCGCAGGTTCATGTTGATGCGCGAGGTGAACGTGCCGCCGAGCACGTCATTGGCGGTGTTGAGCTCGATGCGATCGGGCGCCGGCTCGATGGCATCAGCTGCCCGACCATGATCGTCGACTGATGCGCGCCCGGCCGATCGAGCAGGAACACCCGGGCTCGCCGCGCCGGCTCCGCAGCGGGAATCGCAGGCCGGCCAGCGCGACGCCGGGCGCGGCGTCCAGTCGCCGAAGTGTTTCTCCAGCAGCGGCATCACGATTGCCGGCGTGACCGCGCCCACGACGATGATCGTCACGTTGTCGGGCCGCAGCACCTGCTGCTGGAACTCGACGAGGTCCTCGCGCTGCAGGGCGGCGATCGAGCTCGGTGCCGGAGCCCGAGAACGGAATCGCATACGGATGGCCGCTGCCATACAGCACGGGCGGCAGCACGCGCATCGCCAGCGCGTCCGGGCTGGTCTTCTCCCGCGCGATGCCGGCGATCCACTCCTTGCGCACGCGTTCGATCTCCGAGTCCGGGAACGTCGGGCGGCGCACGATCGTCCGCGAGCAGGGCGAGCGAGGGATCGAGCTGCTCGGTCAGCGCCGAGACGCCGCGAACGACGTATCGAGCGAGGAGCCCGCGGCAATGTCCGCGCCGAGGCGTTCGGCGCGGTCGGCAATCTCCAGCGAGTCGAGCTTGCCGGCCCCTTCGTCGAGCAGGCTCATCGCGAAGCTCGACGTGCCGGGCTTGCGCCCGAGGTCGGCAACGTAACCGCCGTTGAACACCAGCGAGACCCGCGCGACTGGCACGCCCGGCCGCGCCGCGACGATCACGGGGATGCCATTCGTCAGCTGCGCGCGCTGCAGGTCGGGGAACGCGACGTCCGGGAATAGGTCGTCGACCGGCGGGCCCTTGGTTCGGTCGACGGCCGAAGCGTCCGTCGGCTGATACGCCGGCTGCGGCAGGACCTCGAGCGTGTAATCACCGCGCGTCAGCCAGCGACGCGCGACACGCTGCAGGTCGGCCGGTGTCGCTTACTCGATCCAGGCCAGCGAATGCTCGATAGCAGGCGGGATTGCCTGTGTAGACCTCGCACGAGGCGAGCACGTCGGCCTTGCCGCCGAATCCGCCGATGCGTTCGAGTCCGCGGATGAAGCCGCGCGCAGCGTGCGTGCGCGCTCGCTCGAGTTCCGCTGCGCGTCGGGCCTTGATCGATGAAGCGACGGAGTTCCTCCTCCACGGCGGCTTCGACGCGTGCGACCGGCGACGCCTTGCTTCACGTCCGCCGAAATGCTGAAGAGACCTGCGATCTCAAGCGGCGACTGGCCGGCGCCGACCGTGTCCGCAAGCCGCTCGCGATAGACCAGTCGCTCGTACAGTCGCGAGGTCTTGCCGCCGCCGAGGATCTCGCCGACGAGGCCGAGGTATTCGGAGTCGCGCGTGTTGTCCGGCGGCGTATTCCAGAAGCGCAGCCAGCGCGGCTGCGCCACCTGGTCGTACAGGACTCGCGGCGGCTGTCGTTCGCGCCGCGATCCACGTGCCCGGCCGGGTCACTGGCGGGCCCGGCGGGATGTGGCCGAAATACTGCTCGGCCTTGGCTCGTGCCGTCGCCGCGTCGATGTCGCCGGCGAGCACCAGCACGGCATTCGCGGCACCGTAGTAATTCCGGAACCATTCCTTGACGTCGTCGAGCGTCGCGGCGTCGAGATCCTCCATCGAGCCGATCGGCAGCGTGCGGTACGGATGGCCGGCCGGGAAACTCCGCGCGGAAGAGCGTCTCGGGCACCTTCGCCGAACGGGCGATTCTCGCCCTGGCGTTTCTCGTTCTGCACGACGCCGCGCTGCTCGTCGAGGCGCTCCTGCGTCGATTGACGCCGAGCAGGTGGCCCATGCGGTCCGATTCCATCCACAGGGCGAGGTCCAGCGCCGTGGTCGGCACGTTCTGGAAGTAGTTCGTGCGGTCGAAGTTGGTCGTGCCGTTCATGCTGGTCGCGCCGACCTGCTCGAGCGGCTTGAAGAACTCGTCGTCGTAGTGCTCCGTGCCCTGGAACATCAGGTGCTCGAACAGGTGCGCGAAGCCTGTCTTGCCCGGCTTCTCGTTCTTGGAGCCCACGTGGTACCAGACGTTGACGGCGACGATCGGGGCCTTGCGGTCGGTGTGGACGATGACCGTCAGCCCGTTGTCCAGCACGAAATTCTCGTAAGGGACACGTTCGGCGGTCCGTGCACGGGGCGCGCGGGTGTCGAGCCCGCGGAAGCCGGCGGGGCCGGCGCCAGCATGCGGTCAATCAGGCCGCGAGGACGGTGAGCGGTCCACCCGGCGCGGGGCATCGAGCCGATAGCGATGCTATTGTTGCTAAAACGCATCATAAAGTCACACTCGAATGAACGGCGAAATCCGGCCGAATAAGGGGAAACGCGCACAAATCAGGCCGCCCGCGGACTGGATTTACCGGACTGGACTTTGGCCCCACTTTCGCGGAAAATTACGGTCGTTAGAACTCAGCGCGTCCGCCCCAGGTGGGGGTGGCGGGCTGGCGGTGAGCGGCCGCCACTGACTTTATATTGCATGGCATAAAAGCCACAAGGAGAGCTCCGCAATGTCATCTCGTTACCTGATTCCTTTGGCTGTCGCCGCCGCCCTTGCAGTGCCGGTCGCGGCATGGCAGACGGCGCCGGTCACCGAAGGGCGATTGGTTGTTCCGCGTTGGCATGTCGCAGATCAATCCGAGATCGACAACCTCGAGGTCTGGACGCCGCGGCGTCGACATCGTCGTCGACAGCGACATCTCGCCGACGTTCAACGTCAGCTATTTCCTCACGAACCACATCAGCACCGAGCTGCTGGCCGCCTGGCCGTTCACGCACGGCATCGACCTCAAGCCGCCGCGCCCGGCACGCAAGACGCGCATCGGCAACGTCGACGTCCTGCCGCCGACGCTGAGCCTGAACTGGCACTTCAACCCGAACGGCACCTGGCGTCCGTACATCGGCGTGGGCGTCAACTACACGATGTTCTCGGGTGAAGAGACCGCGGGCGCGCTCGGCGGCCGCGAGCTTAAGCTCGACGATTCGATCGGTGCGGCCGGCCAGGTCGGCATCGACATCGGCGCCACCGACGAACTGGTTCCTGAACCTGAACGTCCGCTACATCGACATGAGCGATGCGAGTCGGACTGGCTCGCGAGCTGGACGGTCGACGACATCGGTTCCGTCGACATCAACCCGATGGTCTACGGCGTGCACGTCGGCTATCGGTTCGGCGCTCCGGCTCCGGTCGCGGCTCCGGCCCCGGCTCCGCGCCGTTCGCCGCCGCCGCCGCCGCCGCCGCCCGCCAAGTGCGCGGACACGGACGCCGATGGCGTGTGTGACGAAGCCGACAAGTGCCCGGGCACCCCGGCCGGCACGAAGGTCGACTCGGTCGGCTGCCCGCTCGAGCAGACGCTCAAGGTGCTGTTCGACTTCGACAGCGCCGAGCTGCGTCCTGAGTCGATCACCGAGCTCGAGCGCGTCGTGAAGTTCATGAACGACGTACCGTTCGCCAAGGCGATGGTCGAAGGCCACACCGACAGCGTCGGTAGCGATGCCTACAACCTGGCCCTGTCGGATCGTCGCGCCAAGTCCGTGTTCGACTACCTGTCGTCGCGCGGCGTTGACCCGGCTCGCCTGAGCTCGGTCGGCAAGGGCGAGTCCGACCCGATCGCGGACAACGCGACGGCCGAGGGTCGCCAGGTGAACCGTCGCGTCATGCTGATCCGCACGGATTCGGGCATGTAATCGACTGCGCAGCCACCGCAAGGGAAGCTGCAACGAGGCCCCGACGCGCAAGCGCCGGGGCCTTGTTTTTTTGTGCGGCTCGAATCCGGCCTGCCGGCGCGCTAAAGGTCAGCCCGGGCTAGAATCGCGCTTCCACGCGCGGCCCAGCCGGACGCGTCCACGAAAGGAGTCAATCGATGAAGTTGCCATACGTCTGACCCTGATCGCCGCAGGCGCCCCGTCCCTGCTGGCGGCCGCCAGCGAACCGACGGCCGGCCAAGCCCGACCGACGACAAGGCGCTGCACGCCGCCGTCAACGGTGAATGGCGCACGGACGAGGCCAAGGCCCGCGACAAGTACCGGCACCCGATCGAGTCGCTGGCGTTCTGGGGGCTCAAGCCCGGCATGACGATCCTCGAGATCCAGCCGGGCGGGGCCTCCTGGTGGACGGACATCCTCGCGCCGTACGCGAAGCTGACCGGCGGCCGGTTCTATGCGACCGGCGCCGACCTTGCGAACCCGAAGCTCTCGGACGGGGCGCGCAAGGCGCGTGCGGAGTTCGAGGCCCGGTACCTGGGCAATCCGGAACGTACGGCAAGGTCGAGATCGTCAACTGGGGCGCCGTTTCCAAGACCCTGCCGGCGGACACTTTCGACTTCATCCTGACCGCGCGCTCGATCCACGGCTGGATGCAGCAGGGCCCGAACGTCGTCGCAGGAAACGTTCGCCGAGTTCCACAAGGCACTGAAGCCGGGCGGCATCCTGGCCGTCGAGCAGCATCGGGCGAATCCCGACCGGCAGGCGCCGAGAAACCGGAGAGCGGCTACGTCTCCGAGCAGTACGTGATCGAGCAGGCGGACGAAGGCCGGCTTCAAGCTCGCGGCCCGCTCGGAGATCAATGCCAACCCCAAGGACACCAAGGACCATCCGTTCGGCGTCTGGACGCTGCCGCCGACGCTGCGCTCGTCGGCCTACGGCTCGGGCCAGCCGGACGACCCGAAGTTCGACCACAGCAAGTACCTCGCGATCGGCGAGTCCGACCGCATGACGCTGAAGTTCGTCAAGAACTGACCGTCACGGCGTGGGCCCGGCCATGACCGGCGCTGCGACGTCGTCCCAGGCCTGGCTCGCCTTGCTGCCGCGTTCTCGTTACTCGTGCTGCGCCGGCTGCGCGTCTCCGCGCGCGCCGGCCTGTCGACGGACAAGAACCGGCCCGCACGCCGACGTCCGGCCAGGGCGAGTCGCAGCAGCTGCAGGCGATCTTCGACGAGTACTTCGAGGCGCAGCTCCAGCTCAACCCGCTCCTCGCCACGTCGATCGGGGATCCGCGCTACAACGATAGTTTCGTCGTCTCGATCGCGCCCGAGGTGATCGCGCAGCGAGCGAGCAGCTCGAGCGCGATTACCTCGCCCGCATCGACGACCATCGACCGCAGCCGAGCTGTCGGCGCAGGACCAGCTCTCGTACGACATCTTCAAGTACGGCGCGCGAGCGCGAGATCGAGGGCTTCCGCTTCCCGCGCGACCTGCTTCCGCTCAACCAGTTCTACTCGATGCCGAACAGTTTCGCGCAGCTCGGCTCGGGCAACGGCATGCAGCCGTTCAAGACGGTGCAGGATTACGATAATTTCCTGAAGCGCATCGACGGCTTCGTGCAGTGGACGGACCAGGCCATCGTCAACATGCGCGAGGGTGTCGCGACGCGGCTACACGCTGCCGAAGATCCTCGCCGAGCGCACGCTGCCGCAGCTGCAGGCGCATGTCGTGGCCAAGCCGGAGGACTCCCTGTACTGGGGTCCCGATCAGCGACATGCCGGCGGCCTTCCCGGCGCCGACCGCGCGCGGCTCACGGCAGCCTACCGTGCGGCGATCGAGTCGAAGATCGTGCCGGCGTACCGCAAGCTGCACGACTACATGCGCGACGAGTACCTGCCGAAGTGCGCGCGACGACGGACGGGCATGGAGGGACTGCCGGACGGCAAGGACTGGTACGCCTACAACGTCCGCCGCATCACGACGACCGATTACACGCCGGCGCAGATCCACCAGATCGGGCTCGACGAGGTGCAAGCGCATCCACGGCGAGATGGAGAGTGATGCAGCGGGTCGGCTTCAAGGGGACGCTGCACGAGTTCTTCAAGCTACCTGAACACCGACCCGCAGTTCTTCTGGGACAGCCGCGAGACCTCGTCGCCGGCTACGTCGACGATCAAGAAGCGGTCGATCCGCAGCTGCCGAAGCTGTTCGAGATCCTGCCCAGGGCCGACTACGAAGTGCGTGCCGGTGGAGCCGTTCCGCGAGAAGAGCGCGGCCGGCGGCCAGTACCAGGCGGCCAGCGAGGACGGCTCGCGCCCCGGCATCTTCTACGCGAACGCCTACGACCTGCGCGCGCGCCCGAAGTGGGCCATGGAGGCGCTGTCGCTGCACGAGGGCAACCCCGGCCACCACTTCCAGATCTCGATCCAGCGCGAGCAGCAGGACCTGCCGAAGTTCCGCCGCTTCGGCGGCTACACGGCCTACAGCGAAGGCTGGGGCCTGTACGCCGAATCGCTGGGGCCGGACTCGGCATGTACCAGGACCCGTACCAGTATTTCGGCCGCCTCGAAGGCGAGCTCTGGCGCGCGATCCGCCTCGTCGTCGACACCGGGCTGCATCGCAAGGGCTGGACGCGCGAGCAGGTGCTCGAGTACATGGACGCGAACAGCTCGGCGGCCGAAGCGCGCCGGGTCTCCGAGGCCGAGCGCTACATGGCGATCCCCGGCCAGGCGCTGGCGTACAAGATCGGCCAGCTCGAAGATCAGCGAACTGCGCGCGCGCGCCGAGAAGGCGCTGGGACCGAGGTTCGACGTCCGCAAGTTCCACACCGCGGTGCTCGTCGACGGCGCGCTGCCGCTCGACGTGCTCGAAGCCAAGGTCGACCGCTGGATCGCGAGCCAGCCAGTGGCCGATGACGCGAACTCACGAGGTGCCGGCAGGTGACCAGGCGTTCACGGCACTTGTCGCGGGGGCTTCGGGGCTGGTCGGCGGCGAATGCCTGCGGCTGCTGCTCGCCTCCGAGCATACGCCCGGGTGCGATCCTGACGCGCCGGGACCTCGGCGCCGTGGCGCGCCAGCCGCGCGTGCAGCAGATCGTGCTCGACTTCGCCACGCTGGCGGACGTCGCGGACGAGCTGGCGGGCGGACCACGTGTACTGTGCGCTCGGGACGACGATCCGCAAGGCGGGTTCGCAGCAGCGTTTCCGCGAGGTGGACGGCGAATATCCGCGCGCCTGGCCGAACTGACGCTCGCGCGCGGCGCACGCCATTTCTCGCTCGTGAGCGCACTCGGCGCCAGCCGTACGTCGCCGTTCTTCTATTCGCGCGTCAAGGGTGAACTCGAGGAGGCCCTGCGCGCCATGCACTGGCCGAGCCTCTGCCTGGTGCGACCGTCTGTCATCGCGGGCGCGCGTGCGGAGTCGCGACCCTTCGAGCGGCTGGCCGGGCATGCGCTGCAGTTCGCTCCGCGGACCTGGCGCCCGGTGCCCGCGCAGGCAATCGCCGCGGCGATGGTCAACACGGCGCTGCGCTGCGCCGCCAGGAGTGACGGTGATCGAATCCCGCGACATCGCTGCCGCGGCGCACGGCAGCTGACGTGCGTAGCGGCTTGCTCGCAACGTGCTGGGCCGCGCTGCTGCTCGCGGTCGTGCCCGGCGACCGCCGAAACGCTGCTCGTCGTGCGCAAGACCGGCAACGCGCTCGATTCGTCGACCCGGGCTCGGGCTGCGACTCGCCTCGGTCGCCGCTCGGCTACGCACCGCACGAAGTGAGCGTGTCGCCCGACGGGCGGCGGGCGGTCGGTCACCAACTACGGCACGCGCGAGCAGACCGGGCCGTACGCTCAGCATCGTCGACCTGGTGGAGCCCCGCGAGCTGCGGCGCATCGACCTCGCGCCGCACACCCGGCCCCACGGCGTCGACTGGTATGCGCCCGACACGGATTGCCGTCACGGCCGAAGGCTCGCGGCACCTGCTGGTCGTCGATCCGGACCACGGACGCGTCGTCGCCGCCATCGCGACCGGCCAGGACGTCACGCACATGGTCGCGGTAGCGCCGACGGCTCGCGCGCCTACATGACCAACATCGGCTCAGGCACGACGACGCGCGCTCGACCTGCCGGCGGGCCGCAAGCTCGCGGACGTCGCGACGGCGAGGGCTCCGAGGCGCTGGCGCTCACGCCCGACGGCCGCGAACTGTGGGTCGCCGCGCGCGCCGCCGGGCGCGTCGCGATCGTCGACACGCGAGCCTCGAGGTCGTGCGCGCATTCCGGTCGCCGGCATCCCGATCCGCCTTGCGATCACGCCGGACGGCCGCACGGCGCTGGTCACCTGCGCAGGTGCGGGCCGACTCGTCGCGATCGACGTGGCCAGCCGCGCCGTGAGCGCAGCGCCGCAAGGTCGACGTGCCCGCTGGCGCCCGGCGCCGCGGCAGCGGCCGTTTCGCGCAGCTGGCGCCCGGCAGCGTGCTGCCGATCGGCCTGCAGCGTCGGTCGCGCGAAGGGCGCAGGCCTACGTCGCCGCGACGATGGGCGATCGCGTCGTGCAGTTCGAGACGGCTGCGCTCGAGCCCTTGCGGACCGATCGACGGTCGGCGGCGAGCCCGACGGCCTCGCGACGACCCAGTCGTGCCGCGCCAGCCGTGCCACGCCTGCGCGCCTGCAAGCCAGAAACCGCTGCGCGGCAGGTAATCGGGGCGACTACCTAGATGCGGCCCGCGACACGCCGCGGCGAGTCCATCCGGTACGACGGCCGCGCGCTGCATCCGCGGCGGACCGTGCTGCGGCGCAAGAACCAGGGCGTTAAGTACATTTACGATTGAGGCTTCGGCGGCCCAAGTCGGACCATCCGCGTGTCAAATCGGCAGGGGGTCCGCCCGCGCTACGCGTGCGCCGCGTACTCCCGACCGATACGCCAGCCGGCCTCCAGGGTTAAACCCATGAGCCCAGGTGACCGGGCTGGCGCAATGCAACTACCAAACGGGAGCACGAGATGGGTCGTCAAGAAACTTTCTATGAGTTGATCCGCCGCCAGGGTATCTCGCGGCGCAACTTCCTGAAGTTCTGCTCACTGAGCGCGGCTTCACTCGGGCTCGCGCCGCATTTCGCGGGCAAGATCGCACACGCGATGGAAACCAAGCCGCGCGTGCCGGTCCTCTGGCTGCACGGCCTCGAGTGCACCTGCTGCACCGAGAGCTTCATCCGCTCCGCGCACCCGCTGGCCAAGGACGTGATCCTGTCGATGATCTCGCTCGACTACGACGACACGATCATGGCCGCCGCCGGCCACCAGGCCGAGCAGTGCCATCGCCGACGTCATGCGCGACTACAAGGGCCAGTACATCCTCGCGGTCGAAGGCAACCCGCCGCTCGGCAACGACGGCACGTTCTGCATCCCGGGCGGCCGTCCGTTCCTCGACAAGCTCAAGGAAGTGGCGGCGGACGCCGCCGCCGTGATCGCCTGGGGCTCGTGCGCCTCGTGGGGTTGCGTGCAGGCCGCGAAGCCCAACCCGACCACCGCCGTGCCGATCGACAAGGTCATCACGGACAAGCCGATCGTCAAGGTGCCGGGCTGCCCGCCGATCGCGGAAGTCATGACCGGCGTGATCACGTACTACGTGACGTTCGGCCAGCTGCCGGCGCTCGACCGCCAGGGCCGCCCGCTGATGTTCTACAGCCAGCGCGTGCACGACAAGTGCTACCGCCGTGGTCATTTCGACGCCGGCCAGTTCTCGGAGAGATTCGACGACGAAGGCGCGCGCAAGGGCTACTGCCTGTACAAGGTCGGGTGCCGCGGACCCACGACGTACAACGCCTGCTCCACGACGCGCTGGAACGAAGGCGTGTCGTTCCCGATCGGCTCGGGCCACGGCTGCCTCGGCTGCTCCGAACCGGACTTCTGGGACAACGGGCCGTTCTACGAGCGCCTCGAGACCTTCCCGCAGTTCGGCGCCGAAGCCAACGCGGACAGGATCGGGCTCGCCGCTGCCGGGATCGTCGGCGTCGGCATCGCGGCCCACGCAGGCCTCACGGCCCTGCGCCAGGCGAAAGTCAAGCCCAATTCGCCGGCCAAGACCGAAGAACGCGTCTGACCGAGTGGAGAACTGAACAATGAGCATTGCTACCCCCAACGGTTTTCAGCTCGACAACTCGGGCAAGCGCGTCGTCGTCGATCCGATCACGCGCATCGAGGGTCACCTCCGCATCGAGGTGAACGTCGACGAAAACAACATCATCCGCAACGCGGTGTCCACGGGCACGATGTGGCGCGGCCTGGAGGTCATCCTCCGCGGCCGTGACCCGCGCGACGCGTGGGCGTTCGTGCAGCGCATCTGCGGCGTCTGCACGGGCGTGCACGCACTCGCCTCGATCCGCAGCGTCGAAAACGCGCTGAAGATCCAGATCCCCGAGAACGCGAACACGATCCGCAACATCATGCACCTGACCCTGTATTCACAGGATCACCTCGTGCACTTCTATCACCTGCACGCCCTCGACTGGGTGGACGTGGTGAGCGCGCTGTCGGCGGACCCGAAGGCGACCTCCGAGCTCGCGCAGTCGATCTCGTCGTGGCCGATGTCCTCGCCGGGCTACTTCCGCGACCTGCAGAACCGGCTGAAGAAGTTCGTCGAGTCCGGGCCAGCTCGGGCCCGTTCCGCAACGGCTACTGGGGCCACCCGGCCTACAAGCTGCCGCCTGAAGCGAACCTGATGGCCGTCGCGCACTACCTCGAGGCGCTCGACTTCCAGAAGGAGATCGTCAAGATCCAGGCGATCTTCGGCGGCCGCAACCCGCACCCGAACTGGCTGGTGGGCGGCGTGCCGTCGCCGATCAACCTGAACGACGTCGGCGCGGTCGGCGCGATCAACATGGAACGGCTGAACATGGTCGGCCGCATCATCGACCGCACGATCGAGTTCATCGACAACGTCTACATCCCCGACCTGATCGCGATCGCCGGGTTCTACAAGGACTGGGCGGCGATCGGCGGCGGCCTGTCGTCGAAGTACCTGATGTCGTACGGCGACCTGCCGATCAAGGCGAACGACTACAGCCCGGGCAACCTGATGATGCCGCGCGGCGCGATCGTCGACGGCAACCTGAACGAGATCCAGGACATCGACCTCGATGCGCTGGACCAGGTGCAGGAGTTCGTCGACCACTCCTGGTACAAGGGCGAGGCCGGCAAGGGCCTGCACCCGTACGAAGGCGAGACCGACCCGAACTTCGACATCGGCGGCGCCAAGGGCACCAAGACGCGCGTCGAGCAGTTCGACGAGTCCGTCGAAGTACTCGTGGGTCAAGTCGCCGCGCTGGAAGGGCCACGCGATGGAAGTCGGCCCGCTCGCGCGCTACGTCATCGGCTACCTGAAGGGCATCCCCGAGTTCAAGGAACCGACCGACATGGTCCTGCAGAAGCTCGGCGGCGTGCCGGTCACCGCGCTGTTCTCGACGCTCGGCCGTACCGCGGCCCGCGGCCTCGAGTGCAGCTGGGCGGCGCACAAGCTGAAGGCGGAGTTCGACAAGCTGGTCGCCAACATCAAGGCGGGCGACACTGCCACCGCGAACATGGACAACTTCGATCCGTCGACCTGGCCGAAGTCGGCCAAGGGCCACGGCTTCGTCGAGGCCCCGCGCGGCGCGCTGTGCCACTGGATCGACATCGAGGACAAGAAGATCAAGAACTACCAGTGCGTCGTGCCGACGACCTGGAACGCGAGCCCGCGCGACGCGTCCGGCAAGATCGGCGCCTACGAGGCTGCGTTGCTTGATACCCCGATGCACGATCCCGAGCAGCCGCTCGAGATCCTGCGCACGATCCATAGCTTCGATCCGTGCCTGGCCTGCGCCACCCACGTGCTCGACATGGACGGCAACGAGGTCACGAGCGTCAAGGTGCGCTGAGGAGGGCCGTCATGACCGAAAAATATCTCCCTTCGACGCCCCGCGAGGCGCGCGTACGGGCAGGGCACTTCGGCGAGGCGATCATGCCGCCCGCCGGGGTGCAACCCGGCCCGGTGTACGTGTACACCGCGGGCATACGCATCTGGCACTGGGTGACGATGCTGGCCATCATCGTGCTCTGCGTGACGGGCTACTTCATCGGCTCGCCACTGCCGAGCATCGGCGGCGAGGCGCTATGACGACTACCTGTTCGGCTGCATCCGCTTCACGCACTTCGCTGCAGGCATGATCCTGGGCGTGGCGTTCGTGCTGCGGCTGTATGCCTTCCTGGTGGGCGGCCATCACGCCCGGCAGATCTTCTACATCCCGTTCTGGAACATCGGGTGGTGGAAGGAGGTCTTCGCCGAGGTGAAGTGGTACCTGTTCATCGGCCAGCCGAAGGAGTACATCGGCCACAACCCGCTCGCGCAGTTCGCCATGTTCACCATGTTCATGCTGCCGCTGATCGTGCTGCTGCTCACCGGGTTCGCCCTCTACGCCGAAGGCGCGGGCATCCAGAGCGCCTGGTACACGTTCTTCGGCTGGGTGTTCCTGGTGCTCGGCGACTCGATGACCGTGCACACGTGGCACCACGTGGCGATGTGGGTCGTCATCATCTTCTCGATCGTCCACATGTACATGGCGATCCGCGAGGACATGACGCACCGCCAGACCGCGGTGAGCGCGATGATCAGTGGCTGGAGGTTCTTCCGCTGATGCGAAACGGGCGCTAGCCCAAGCCGCCAGCAGTAACGGGACCGCGGGACGAGGGCGATCGTCGCCCGGAATCCTTCGGTCCCGTTATACTTTTAGAAGCAGTCCAAACACGCCCTGACGGGAGCGGAATACGAGCGATGAACGAAGAATCACTGGCGCCCACGCGCCGCATCGTGGTGCTCGGCGTCGGCAACATGCTCTGGGCCGACGAGGGCTTCGGCGTCCGCTGTGTCGAGGCGTTCGACGCCGGCTGGGACGTGCCAGCCCGACGTCGAGGTGATCGACGGCGGTACGCAGGGCCTCGCGCTGGTGCCGCTGCTGCACGATGCGACGCACATCCTGCTGTTCGATGCCGTGGCGCATCGGGGCGAGCCCGGCACGCTGATCGTCGCCCGCGACGACGAGATCCCGGCCCTGATGGGCGGCAACAAGATGAGCCTGCACCAGGTCGGCATGAACGACATCCTCGCGAGCCTCGACCTGCTCGGCTATATGCCGGCGCACCTGACGGTCGTCGGCATCAAGCCGGTCGAACTGGCCGACTACGGCGGCAGCCTGACCGACGGAGGTCGGGCGCAGGTGCCGGCCGCGCTGCAGCTCGGCATCGACGAACTGCGCCGCTGGGGTGTCGAAGTCCGCGAAGCGGACGGGCGGCGACGAACGTGACGTCGTGATCGATGCGTTGCGCCAGGACGAATACGAGTCGGGCGGCCATCGCCCGAGGCGGCTTGCCGGTTGGGCGATCCACGGTTCCTGCGCCGCAAGGCCGAGGATCCTGCGGGAACCGGGCGAAGCCGGAGGGGAAGTCCGAATGACCGACGTGATCGAGGCACTCGCCTCGCACCCGGCCTGCGAAGTCGTGCGCAAGGCCGGCATCGACCAGTTCCTGGCGCAGCACCCGCGGCGCTGCTGTTCTTCACCGGCGACCGGCACGGAGGGGCTCGACGTCGCCGTGGTCGTGCGCGAACTCGCCACGACTTACCAGGGGCGGCTCGGCGTGGGCCTGGTGGATCGCCGCGACGAGACCGCGCTGATGACCCGGTTCGGCGTCGTAGTCACGCCAGCCGTCGTCTACGTGCGCGACGGACAGCCTGCCGAGCTGGTGGCGCGCATGCGCGACTGGCCGGTCTTTGCGCAGGCCTGCGAGCGGTTGCTCGCGCCTGCGGATGCAGCGCCCGGCCAGGGCCTCGGAGGAAGCGCATGACCGAACACACTCTCGTCTGGCACCCCAAGGTTCCAGGACCGGGTGAAACGCCCGCCACCGCCGGTGACGACTCGCTGCGCCTGATCGGCATGCCCACCGGGCTCGTGCGTCCGGCACGACAGGCGCTCGCTGCAGACCAGCTCACGCCGGCTTCGCGAGCGGTCGTCAACGAGGTCCTGGCCGAACTGCGCCAGCGCAGGACGAATCCGGACCTGCCGCCGGCCCGCATCTCCCTGGCCGCGCTCGACGAGAACGACAAGGCCGTCGTCGCCGACATCCTCGGCGAGGGCGACGTCTGGGCGAAGGTCGGCGTGGGCGATGCCTTCTGCCGCGTCGTCGAGTCCGTGCTGCCGGGTGTATGGCGCCTCGAATCGAGCAAGGCGGACGGCACGCACGAAGAGTGGATCGAGGTCGGCGCGGTGCCGCAGCCGATCGTGCATGCGGCGACCGAATTGTCGCGCCCGACCATCGATGTTCCGCAGCAGATGCCGCAGGGCGCGATGAATGCCCCGGCGCTGCTGCACGAATTGCAGGACCGTTCCGCCGCGTACCAGCCGGGCGCCGAAAATCACGTCATCAATTTCACGCTGCTGCCGCTGACCGACGTCGACGCCCAGGTGCTCACCTCGGTGCTGGGCCAGGTCCCGCTCGTCATCCGCTCGGGTGGCTACGGCAGCTCGCGCGTGTTCGCGACCGGCCTGCGCCACGTGTGGGCCGTGCAGTACGTCAATGGCATGGGTAACGTCATCCTCGACACGCTCGAGATCGGCGGCGTACCGGTGTCAGTGCTTGCCGCGAAGGAGGATTTCGAGGATTCCTCGGAGCGCCTGGCGGAAATCCTGGAGGCCTTCGTCTGATGAGCCAGGGTTTCGAGAGCAGCTACGGTGGCGACGGTTCCAAGCTCGCGGACGACACGGTCCTCGAGTGCGGGATCTGCTGGTGGGTGTACGACCCCGCGCTCGGCGACGAGGAAGAACAGGTCGCCCCGGGCACGCCGTTCCGGCTGCTGCCCGATACGTGGCACTGCCCGAACTGCGCGGCCGACAAGTCCAAGTTCATGGTCATCGGCAGTGCATCGGTCGTGGCAGACGACGCGGTGCAGAACCTGGCGAATACATACCGCCGCGCGGCGCTCAAGGTGAAGGGGCTGCCGATCTACAACCCGACGCTCGCCGTGGAAGCAGTCGGCTTCCGTGAGTACGACGGGCGGCAGGCGGGTGTGATCATCACGCCGTGGTTCATGAACCTGACGGTGATTCCCTCGGAGCCGGATCGCAGCACCTGGGTCGCGGCCGGCACGGTCCGCCTGGCCTTCCCGTCGGGTCAGTACGACTTCATGGTGCAGGACCTGCACGGCTTCGGGCTCGTCGGCACCTGCGCCTTGTTCGCGACGATGCACGAATTCACGGACCACGAAGCCGCGCAGACCGCGGCCACGTCGATTGCCGACGCCTTGTTCCAGCCGGAGCAGCCTGCGCCGGCGCCGACGGTCTCGCGCCGCCAGTTGCTCGGCGGCTGAGCCGGGACGAACCGGCTCGAGGCGCTGCGGCGCCACTCGGTCTCGTCGACCGATACCGGTAGATGCAGCCCCGGTCGCTCGCTCAGGGGGTCTCGGCTGCCGCCGGTGGCCAGAGGAAATCGCGGGGTCGCGCCAGGAAACGCCGCAGGACGCGCGGCCACAGGCCCTCGGTCTGGTCCCGCGTAATCCCGCGTGAGCGCAGTGCCACGCGCAGCGCGAGCGCGAAGCTCACGGCAAGATTGACGAGGCCGACCAGCAGCACGCCGGCGAACGTCACCAGCACCGTGGCGAGGGTGACGTCGAATTGCAGGCCCACCAGGCCGTAGGCGAAATTCGCGGCCGCGAAGGCGACGTGGCGGATATCCAGCGGCAGGCCCAGCAGGACGCCGATCATCGGCGTGAAGCCGAGCATGCAGCCGAACAGGAAATTCCCGGCAAGCGCGCCGAGGTTGTGCTCGATGTAGTCGGCGAACCGCCTCAGCCTGGCGTCGCCCAGTACTGCCCCGAGCCACTTCACTCGGAGTAGCCGCTGCGGGATGCGGTGGTACAGCGCCAGGTTGTCGTAATAGCCCGAGATCAGCCCGCTCAGGAACAGGTACACGGCCGCGATGGCTGCGTGGAACAGTGCCAGGCTCCGCCACGGATGCAGGTCATGCAGGAGGTGCGACGCCTTCGACGCATCGGCCGGGCTCCAGCCGAAGAACTGCACTGCGACCAGGCTGATCGCGAAGGCCGTGAGCATCGTGATCATGACGTTGCCCGCGATCGACACCCATTGTGTCCGGCTCACCTCCGCGGCGAGCTCGGCCAGCGCATCGAGACGCGCATTACGGCCCTCGCGGCCGTCGAGCGCGGCCGCGAGCGTCGTGGCCGTCATTGCGGGCTGCTTGGTAGCGATGGTCAGGTGCAGCACGTGGATCAGCACGAAGCCCAGGCCGTAGTTGAGGCTGAATCCCACACCCTCCCAGAACAGCGGCAGGTGCAGCCCGGTGAGCAGCAGCTTGACCAGTGCAAGCGCGGCGATGATGAATCCGGCGCCCGCGGCGGCCCGGTACATGGCGACGAACTCGGCACGGGACGTCGTGATGTAGTGCTCGCCCGAGCGACTCGCCTGCTCGGTGATGCGGCGGGCGGTCAGCTCGGTAATGCCCGAGAACAGGTCGCGGACGCTGTTGCGGCGGTTCTCCTGGCGCACGACCCGCAGGAAAAAGTCCAATGCGCGCAGCCGGGTGGCAGCGGGCCCGGCCTGGTCGGGTGGGGGTGCCGCCAGGCCACGCAGCGCACGCATGCGCGCGACCAGCTGCTCCATGCGCGCGAGCAGGAAGACGAGGTTGACGTCGACGCCGCCCTCGCGCGACCGGCGGCGGATCGTGGCGAGGTAGTCGTCGCATTGGTCGAGCAGCACATCCAGGTGGCCGTCGTCCGTGGTGCCCGGGCCCGCATCGAGATGACGCTGGACGAAGTCGCGTGTCTCGCCGGCCTGCGCCAGGAACGGCGATTCGTGCCGTACCAGCGCCGGCATGTAGCGCAGCAACGCGGGCTCGGTGCCGAGGGCGGCGAGGCGAACGGCGCACAGCCGCAGTGCCTCGAGCACCTCATGGCGGCAGCGCTCGCGCGCGGGTGCGAAGCCCGGTCCGTCCACGTCGACGGCCTGCAGGAAGGCGTCCCAGTCGCTGCGAGGAATGGCCGACAGCCACGCATAGTCGAGGCGCTGGTCGAAGACCTCGGCGATCACGTCGCGCAGGAAAATGGCGTCCGTCGCCGGGGGCAGCAGCTTGCCGAGCATGCGGCGCAGCAGGCCACCGAGGAAGTTCTCGCTCGTCGTGACGCCAGAGTCCGCGTAGAGAATCCGGTGCAGGCGCGAGGACAGCAGCCGGACGAGGTAGGCGCTGAGCGCTGCAGCGAGTTCAGGCCGCGCGGTCAGGATTGCCGTCAGGTTGCGCAGCCTTGCCGCTGCGGCATCCGGCTTCTCGCCTCGACCTGGGCGCACGTGCGCGACGAGACGCGCGAGCCAGTCAGCCGTGTCCGGCACCGCCTGCGCTGGCAGTTCTTCCAGCAGGCGCTGCAGTGCATCGCCGGGATCGACGGGTCCGGGCATGCAGGCTACCGACGCTCGCGTCCGGTGACATGGCGACCCACGATGCGCAGGACCTCGGCGATCCTGAAATTGGATGGGCGCCGGCGCCAGAACAACTCGCGCTTGTCGCAGACCGTGGAGATGCTGAAGCGCGAGATCTCGCCCAGCAGCTCTGCGTCGGCTTCAGGGTCGCCGCCTCGGGCCAGCCTGGACTCGAGCCGGGCACGCAGCGCGCTTGCCGCAGCAATACTGGCCGCTACCCGACGGCCCCGCCGCGGCGAGATGCGGCCGTACCGCACCTTCAGCTCGTTGAGCCGCGCGGCCGCATCGTAGGTCGCATCGACGAGCTCGCGGCGAGTCATCCATTTCGTCTCGTAATTCAGGATGTGCTCCCAAGTCGGCTGCACCAGCAGCCGGCGGTGCTCCTCGAGCGTCCGCGCGAACAGTCGATACCCGAAGCGGTCGGGCTCCTCGAAGCCGCGACTGCCGGGATCGATGAACGGGCCCATCGGCGAAATGAAGCACGAGAGTCGCTTGTCCCCGAGCTGGAACAGGTGTTCGCAATAATCGACCGTCCCGCGGACGGACTCGAGTGTCTGTCCCGGCAGCCCGATCATGAAAAAGACGTCGATCCGTTCGCACCGCAGCCGCAGCGCCTCCCGCAGCATCTCCTCCATGGCCTCAGTCGTGTAGTCCGCCTCGCCTTCCTGCGCGTCGCGTACCGACTGGGCATGACTCTCCGGACTGAACTCGATGCTCCAGTGCGGCACGCAGCGATCGATCTCCCGCAGGAACCCGGCCGGAGGCACGGTGAACAACTCGAAAATGATCTCGTTCGGACGCCCGCGCTGCGCAGCCGGTCCAGGACCTCGCTGGCGTGTTCCCGGCCGGCCTGGCGCAGGTCGCCGATGAGCGCGATCGGGCCTTTCGTGAGCCGGGCGAAAGACTCGACGTTTGCGACGAGGCTCGCGGGGCTGCGGAAGACCGGCCGCTGCCGCTTGGTCAGGTGCGTGCAGGTCGTCTGCGAGCTGCCGCAGGTGACGCATTCGTACGAGCAGCCCTTCACGGTGAAGACCGCTGCGATCGGGTTGCGCCACCAGCCATTGAAAGGCAGTGCGCCCTCCAGGTCGCGGTAGCGCGCCATCATCTCGATCACCAGTTCGGGCCGGATGTCGACGTAGTCGAGCGTCGTGGGGACGTAGGTATGGGGGTTGACGCGAATCCGTCGGCATCCTTCCACGTCAGGTTCGCGATCCCGTCGACGGGAGTCCCGTCCCGGAGCGCGACGAGCAACTGGTGCAGCGGCGGCTCGGTGCTGTCGCCGCGCATCACGAAGTCCACCTGTGGGTAGGTGATGAGTTCGCGGTGGAAATACGTCGACGACAGTCCGCCCATGATGACCGGCACGTCCGGGTGCATTTCCTTCACGATCCGCGCCACCTCCAGTGCACCATGGGCGTGCGGCAGCCAGTGGAGGTCGATGCCAACGGCCTTCGGCCGCTGCCGGGCGATGAACTCCGGCACGTCGAAGCGCCGGCTGTTCATCATGCGCAGCGCGAGGTTGACGATCCTCACGTCCATGCCCTGGTCATGCAGGTAGCTGGCGATCGTCAGGAAGCCCAGCGGATACATCTCGAACACGGTCGACGAGGGGACCATGTCGCTGACCGGCCCGTACAGGATGGCGTGCTCACGAAAGTCGTAGACGCTGGGCGCGTGCAGCAACAGCAGGTCCGGCTCCGGGCGTGATCCCATCATGTCGTCGTTGCTCCTCGCGGGAACGCATTGCGCAGCTCGCCCAGGCTGCGCCGCTGGCGACCATCGGCGTCGAAATTGCCGGGCTCCAGCCACGCGCGTAACGCGGCAGCGACCGCCGGCCATTCCGAGTCGATGACGGAATACCACGCGGTGTCCCGGTTACGGCCTTTGCAGACCATGTGCTGGCGGAAGACTCCCTCGAAAAAGAATCCGAGCCGTTCGGCGGCGCGGCAGGACGGCGCGTTCAATGCATTGCACTTCCACTCGTAACGCCGATAGCCCAGTTTGAAAAGCCTGCCTCATCATGAGGTACATGGCCTCGGTCGCCGCCGGCGTACGCTGCAACAGCGGCGAAAACGCAAGGTGCCCGACCTCGATCACTCCCTGCGCGGGTTCGATGCGCAGGTACGAAGCGATTCCAGCGGCACGCCCCGTCCGCGTCGACGATCGCGAAAAAAAGCGGATCGTTCGAATGCTCGGCCGCGGCGACCCGGCGCGTACGCAGCCTCATCGATGAAAGGGCCATAGAGCCAGGTACGTCCACATGCGTCTCGTCACGGTCGAGCTGGTTGGCTGCGTGCAGCTCTGCTGCATGCCGGCTCGCCGTCAGGGGCTCGACGCGGCAATAGCGGCCCTCGAGCACGACGCCCTGGCCGCGCCGGTGGCTGCCAGTCCGCGCAGGTGCCTGTCCGACCGGCTGGCCCAGTTCGTTGTGCGCGCCCGGGCGTCGATCACGCTCGCCGCGTCGACGCCGGCCGTGGCGCCGTCCGAGAACTGCAAGTGCGGCCAGGCGCGCGTAGAGGTCGTTGCCTGCGCACGAGCTCGGCATGGGTGCCTTGCGCGACGATGCGGCCGTGGTCCATGACCACGATGCGGTCGGCCTGCAGCACGGTCGCCAGCCGGTGCGCGATGATGATCGTCGTGCGGCCCTGCATCAGCCGGTCGAGCGCCGCCTGCACCAGCCGTTCGCTCTCGGCGTCGAGCGCGCTGGTCGCTTCGTCGAGCAGCAGGATCGGCGGGTCGCGCAGGATCGCCCGCGCGATGGCGATGCGCTGGCGCTGCCCGCCGGACAGCCGCGCGCCGCGCTCGCCGAGGAACGTGTCGTAGCCCTCGCGGCAGCCTGCGCAGGAACTCATCCGCCGCGGCGGCGAGCGCCGCGGCCTCGACCTCCGCATCGGTCGCGCCCGGCCGGCCGTAGCGGATGTTCTCGCGGGCGCTCGCGGCGAACAGCACGGTGTCCTGCGGCACCAGGCCGATGCGGCTGCGCACCTGCGAGCGGGTCGGCGCGTGGCGATGTCCACGCCATCGATCAGCATGCGGCCCGCGGCGGGTCGTAAAAGCGCAGCAGCAGCTGGAACGTCGTGCTCTTGCCCGCGCCCGACGGGCCGACGAACGCGACGGTTTCGCCCGGGCGCACGTCGAGGTCGAAGCCGTCGAGCGCCTTGGCTTCGGGTCGCGAGGGATAGCGGAACGTGACGTGCTCGAAGCGGATCTCGCCGCGGCCCGGGCGCCGGCAGGGCAACCGGGCTGCGGCGGGCCTGCGATCATCGGGCTGGGCGTGCTGCAGTTCGACGAGCCGCTCCATGGCGCCCGCGCCGCGCTGCACCTCGCCCCACATCTCGCTCAGGCTCGCAGCGGCGATCGCCGACATACACCGCATACAGCAGGAACTGGCCGAGCTGGCCGCCGGTCATTTCGCCGCGCACCACGGCGTGCGCGCCCATCCACAGCACGAACGTGATCGCGCCGAACACGAGCATCGTGGCGACCGCCGTCAGCGTGGAGCGCGATCTTCGTCCGTCGCACGGCGGCGTCGAACGAGTCCTCGACGGCGGCGTCGAAGCGGTCGCGTGTTCACGTCCTCGAGCGTGAACGCCTGCACCGTCTGGATCGCGTTCAGCGTCTCGTCGGCGATGCCGCTCGTGTCGGCGATGCGGTCCTGCGACGTGCGCGAAAGTTTCCGCACGCGGCGGCCGAGCACGACAGCGGCACGATGACGACCGGCACGAGCACGACGATCATCGCCGGTGAGCTTCAGGCTCGTGACGGCGAGCATGACGAGGCTGCCGACGAGCGAGATGGCCGAGCGCAGCGTGATCGAGAGGTTCACGCCCGCGATCGACTGCACCAGCGTGGTATCGGCGGTGAGCCGCGACAGCACCTCGCCGATGCGCGTGACCTCGAAGAACGCCGGGTCCATGCGGATGACGCGCGCATAGACGGCCGAACGCATGTCGGCGACCACGCGCTCGCCCAGCCAGGTCACGAGGTAGAACCGCAGCGCCGCGAAGACGCCGAACACGCCGGCTGCGGCGAGGAACGCGACGAAAGTACTGGTTGATCGTCTCGGTGCTGCGCGAGGAGAGGCCCTCGTCGATCAGGTAGCGGAAGGCCACCGGCAGCGCGAGCATGGCCGCTGCGGCGACGAGCAATGCCACGAGCGCGAGCAGCAGCACGCCACGATAGGGCGCAGGTACGGCAGCAGCGCCCGCAGGGGCCCGAGCGAGCGGCTTTTGGCCTGTCCTCGGGCTGGGTCATGCGACGGCCGTGCCGCGGCGGCAGTGCGGCCGTCGACCATGTGCGAGCGGGCAACGGGGCGATGGGGCAGCCGGACGAGCATAGGGGCCGCACCGCCGCACGACAACCGCGGCGGAGGACTACTCCGGCGCGGGCCCCGGGAACCGCTCGCGCAGCATGCGCTTCAGGATCTTGCCGGAGGGATTGCAGCGGCAGCGCGTCCATGAACACGTACGACTTCGGCTGCTTGAATTTCGCCAGCCGCGTCTGGCCAGTGCGCGCAACTCCTGCGCCAGCAACTCGTCGTCGCCCTTCCAGCCGTCGCCGCGCACGATGACCGCACAGGCGCTTTCGCCCCACTTGGCCGAGGGCTGGCCGATGACGCCCACCTCGCTCACGCCGGGATGGCCGCTGAGCACGTTCTCGACCTCGGCGGGATAAACGTTCTCGCCGCCCGAGATGATCATGTCCTTGGAGCGGTCCTTGATGTAGATGAAGCCGTCCTCGTCCACCTCGGCGATGTCGCCCGTGTGGAACCAGCCGTCGCGGATCGTTTCCTGCGTCGCCTCGGGCAGGTTCCAGTAGCCGCTGATCAGGTGCGGTCCGCGCGTGATCGACTTCGCCCGGCATGCCGGGCGGGACCGGTTGCCCGCCTTGTCCACGACGCGCACGTCGATGCCGTAGTAGGGCATGCCGGTCGAGACCGAGCTTGGTCGTCGCGTGCTCGGGGGAGATCAGGCAGATGCCGCCGTGCGTCTCGGTCGCCCCGTAGACCTGCCGGATCTCGATGCCCATCGACAGCTAGGCCTCGATCAGGCTCACCGGGACCGGCGCCGCGCCGCAGATCACCCAGCGCAGGTCGGGATGGGCGCGCCGTCGCGCGCTTCGGGTGCTGGTACATGAACGCGAGCATCGACGGCACGGCGAAGAAGCCGGTGATCCGCTCGGTGTCGATCGAGGTCCCACATCGCGCCGGGGTCGAATGCCCTGACCAGCACCGACGGTCATGCCGCGATACACGGCGGTCATCGTCAGGCCGAGTCCCGCGATGTGGAACATCGGCGCGACGATGATCTGCCGCTCGTCCGTGCGCAGGTCGGAGGTCGCGAGCATGCTGGCGAGCCACGACAGGTTGCCGCGATGCGACATCAGCGCGCCCTTGGGCCGGCCCGTCGTGCCGCTCGTGTACATCATGAACAGCGGGTCTTCGCCCGTGGCGCCGATCGGCGGCTCGGCCGTCGAAGCTGCCGCGACGGCGTCGGCAAATTCGCCCGCGTCGGCGGCGAGCCAGCGGACGCTGGGGAACTGTTCCCGCAGCGGTTCGACGAGCGGCGCTGGTCTGCGCCGTAGAGCACGGCGCGTCGCGCCGCAGTCGAGCAACTGGTACGAGAGCTCGGGCACGGTCAGCCGCCAGTTCAGCGCGACGAAGACGAAGCCGGCCTTGGCGCAGGCGAAGTACGCCTCCGCGTACCGCGGCTGGTTCGACATGAGGCACGCCACGCGGTCGCCCGGGTTGAAGCCCAGGTGCAGCAGCGTGTTCGCAGCTGGTTGCGTGCGCTCGTTGAGCTCGCGGAAGTTGTAGCGTTTGCCCGTGGCGGCGTCGACGATGGCTTCCATGCGGCGCGCTGATCTTGGCGCGCTCGGTCAGCGTCTGGCCGGAATTCAGAAACATGTAGCGGCTCCCCCTGCATTGACGACGCCCGGCCAGCCCCCCGGGCCCGTCCGGTACCTAAAGCTAGCTTCGTCTGGACAAGAACTCCAGTTTCCGCTGTCATCGTCGGCTGCGAGGAGCCCCCAAGATGAATGACCAGTACCGTTCCCCCTGGCTCGACGACGAGCTGGACATGTTCCGCGACGCCGCACGTCGCTTCGTCGAAGCCGAGATCGTGCCGCATGACGCCCGCTGGCGCGAGCAGCACCACGTCGACCGCGAGATCTGGAACAAGGCCGGCGAGGTCGGCCTGCTCTGCACCGACATTCCCGCGGAATACGGCGGGGTCGGCGGCGACGCGCGCCACGAGGCCGTCGTGGCCGAGGAAATGGGCCGTCACGGCATCACGAGCCTCGGCCACACCGTGCACAGCATCGTCGCGCACTACGTCCTGAACTACGGCACGGAGGCGCAGAAGCGCGACTGGCTGCCGCGCATGGCCACCGGCGAACTCGTCGGCGCGATCGCGATGACCGAGCCCGGGGCGGGGTCCGACCTGCAGGCGATCCGCGCCCGCGCCGTCCGCGACGGCGATCATACGTCATCAACGGCTCGAAGACGTTCATCTCCAACGGCCTGCATGCCGGGCTGGTGGGCGTCGTCGTGAAGACGGACCCGACGCTGGGCTCGAAGGGCATCTCGATCATCATGGTTGAGACCAAGGACCTCGCGGGGTACCGCGTCGGGCCGCGTGCTCGACAAGATCGGCCAGAACGGCTGGGACACGGCGGAGCTGTTCTTCGACAACTGCCGCGTGCCGGCCTCCTGGCTGCTCGGCCCGGCGGAGGGCCAGGGCTTCGTGCAGATGATGCGCGACCTGCCGTACGAGCGGACGCTGCTGGCGATCGGCGGCATCGGCGGCCATGGAGTACGCGCTGCAGCTGACGGCCGAGTACACGCGCGAGCGCAAGGTCTTCGGCAAGCCGCTGCTCGAGCTGCAGAACACGCGGTTCAAGCTCGCCGAGGTCAAGACCAACGTGCACGTCGCGCGCGTCTTCATCGACGACTGCATCCAGAAGCTCAAGGACGGCAAGCTCGACACGGTCACCGCGTCGATGGCCAAGCTCTGGGTCACCGACATGCAGAACAAGGTGATGGACGAGTGCCTGCAGCTCTTCGGCGGCTACGGCTACACGCGCGAATACCCGATCGCGCACCTGTACGTCGACTCCCGCGTGCAGCGCATCTACGGCGGCGCGAACGAGATCATGAAGGAGATCATCGCGCGGTCGATTTGAGCGACGGAGCGCGGCCTGCTCGCGCCTCGCCTTGCGAGCCTCAGCCAGGAAGAACGGCGAACTCACCCTCGAGTTCGCCGACGCGTTCGCCCCTGCACTCGAGGACCGCGCGGACGGTGATGCGGGCCATGCGGCCGCGCTGCAGGGTCGCGAGCAGCTCGCCCAGTCCGCGTCCGGCGGCGGCGATGCCGTCGCGCTGAATTCCGCGGATATCGGCCGCTCGAAGTCCATCGGCTGCGCCGGATCACGATGCGCCCGGGTTGACCGGCCGCCTTCAGCAGCACGTCCACCAGCGACCAGGCCGCGAGCGTTGCGACCGCCCCCGCGCTGCCTCCGAACACCGTGTCGCGGTGGTTGATGTTGGGCTCGAGCGGCGCCTGCAGTACCACCCCACTCGGCTCCGCGCGGATCACCTGGACTGCCATCGCGCGCGACAGCGGAATGCGCTCGTGGAGGTAGGCCTGGAGTTCGCTGGCGTCCATGCGTCCCATTCTCAGCCGGGGCTGCTGGCCGGCGCAACGACCGGAGCGGGTGAGGCGCATTCGGGTCCGTACACGGTTGCGAGGCCGTCACGCGGCAGGGATAGCCGCGTGCGAGGCTCCAGGGACGGATTCACGCCGTGCCTCGCAACCGTGTACGGACCCGAATGCGCCTCACTAAGCCAAACTCCGGCTGCGCCGAAGCCATGGCCCCGGCGTAGAATCGGGCGAGACGCCGGCGCACACCGATCCCGGCACAGGGGGAAGAGATGACCGCCGATCCACAGATCCTTGCTGCCGTAAGGGAGCACCCGTTCGTCGAGGGCATGACGCCCGAGCACTGCGAGACGCTCGCATCGATGGCGCGCCGCGTCCATTACGACACCGGCGACATCATTTTCCACGAGGGTGACGAGAAGCACGAATTCTTCCTGGTGATCAGCGGGCGCGTTGCGCTCGAGATGAAGGTCCAGAACAAGATGCTGCGCGTCCACGAGGTGGAAGGCGGCGACCAGATCGGCTGGTCGGCGGTGATCGTCGGCCGCGGCAAGCATTTCCAGGCCCGCGTGCTCGAGCCCGTCGATGCGCTGGCCTTCGACGGTTACGCGCTGCTCGAGCGCTGCCGCACGGACACCGGCTTCGGCTACAAGATCATGCATCGCCTGCTGGGCGTCGTGTCGAATCGCCTGCAGGCCGCGCGACTCCAGGTCCTCGACATGTATTCCCTCGCGGCGAGGCGCGCCGGCGCCTGAGGCGGGCGCAGCCAGCGAGGCGGTCTCTCGGGTCCGAGGGCTCCAGGGGCTGCATCGCCTGCGGCCGCAGTTGATCCTTCGAGTCGTCCATCCGCCAGGCCCAACCGACGCGCGCAGCCCTCAGGCGGCGCGTCAGGCTGCCTGTCAGCCGAGGATCGCGCTCAGAAGCGGCCGAGCAACCAGCCCGGGAAGAACGCGAGCAACAGCGCCGGGGCAAGGCACAGCAGGCTCGCCGCGATCGCCAGGCGCCGGGGCCGGCCCGACGGTACCTCGGCCGGCGCCGGGTTCATGAACATGTACTGGATCACGCGCAGGTAGAAGTAGATGCCGAGGTAGCTCGCCACGAGGCCGAGCACCGCGTAGGTGGTGTAGCCCGCGGCCAGCACGTTGCGGAAGATCAGGAACTTGCCGATGAAGCCGGGCAGCGGCGGCAGGCCCGCCAGGGACAGCATCGCGATCGCGATCATGATTGCGGCGAACGGCCGGCGCTGGTACAGGCCCTGCAGCGCTTCGAGCCGGTCGTTGCGCGCGTCGTCCGGCGCCGCGCGGCAGCATCGACAGCGCGAGCACGTTCATGACGCCGTAGACGGCCACGTAGAACAGGATCGCCTGCTGGCGGCCCGGGCCGGCGCCGAGCAACGCGTAGAACAGGTAACCCGGCGTGGGCGATCGACGAGTACGCGATCATGCGGCGGAAGCTCGTCTGCCGGATCGCGGCGACGTTGCCCCAGACCATCGACACCAGCGGCAGCACGGCGAGCACGTCGACGACCGGCGCGAGCACCGGCTCTCGCCGAAGAGGCGCAGCGCCGCGAACAGCACGCCGGCCTTGATGATCGTCGCCATGAATGCAGTGACCGGCACGCTGGCGCCTTCGTAGGCGTCCGGCGCCCAGCCGTGGAACGGCACGATGGCGGCCTTCAGGAACAGCGCGGCGACGATCAGCACGACGCCGGCCGATCGCGAGCGGATCGGCGGAGAGCAGAGCGAGTCGCGAACACGTCGGTCGCCATCGAGCCGCGTCCAGCCGTACAGCAGCGCGACGCCCATCAGGAACGTCGCCGTCGCGGCACCGCCCAGCACGAGGTACTTGAGCGCGGCCTCGGCGCTGTCCGGGCGCAGCTGCGCGAGCAGCACCAGCGCGTAGACCGGCAGCGACATGATCTCGAGCCCGAGGAACATCGTCGGCAGGCTGTCCGACGAGACCAGCAGGCAGGCGCCGTACAGCGAGGACGAGCAGCAGCACGTAGTAGCGGCGTGTCGGCGAAATCGTCGCGCGAGATCAGGACGCACGGGCACCGTGAGCGCGATGATCACGAACTTGGCCAGGCTGCGCGCCGGGCCGACCGAGAAATGGCCCGGGAACGGCGCGGCAACGTAAGCCTCCGTGTGCAGCGGCGAGTGCCGCCGCGGCAGCGACCACCAGCGTGAGGAACGCGACCGCGAACCCGTCGCGCGGGCGGCCCCGGGCGATCTCGAGGCAGAGCAGCACCAGCATGCCCGACGAGCAGCACGTTCTCCGGCAGCATCGCCTTGATCACCTCGTTGCCAGTTCATCGCGTCATGCTCCCCAGCTGCACCTGCTCGCCGAGCAGCCGCTGCTGGAATTCGCGTGCCGCGAGCTCCGTCTTGGCGAGCGGCCCGCCCGGGAACAGGCCGATCGCGAAGATTGCCGCGACGAGCGCGACGAGGATCGTCGTCTCGCGCAGCGTTCAGGTCCGTGAGCGGTGCGTGCGGCGCCCGCGCCTCGCCGAACAGGATCCGCTGCGCGAGCCAGAGCATGTACAGCGCGCCGAGCACGACGCCCGACACCGCGATGACGGCGAGCGTCGAGCGGCAGGGAGTTGCCGGCGACGTGCGCCGGCCAGCGCGGCGTTGAACGCGCCGAGCAGCGCCATGAACTCGCCGGCGAAGCCGCTGGTGGTCGGCAGGCCGATCGAGGCGAGCGTCAGCAGCGTGAAGAACACCGAGAAGACCGGCAGCATCTTGGCGAGGCCGCCGTAGTCGGCGACGTTCGCGCGAGTGCGTGCGCTCGTAAATCATGCCGACCATGAGGAACAGGCCGCCCGCGACGAGGCCGTGGCTCACCATCTGCAGGATCGCGCCCTGGATGCCGATCAGGTCGAGGCTGGCGAGGCCGAGCATCACGTAGCCGAGGTGGCTGATCGACGAGTAGGCGATGATCTTCTTGATGTCCGTCTGCACGAGCGCGAGGCAGGCACCGTAGACGATGCTGATCACCGCGAGCATCATGATCGCGGGCATCATCGCCCGCGCCGCTTCCGGGAACAGCGGGAAGCCGAGCTTCATGAAGCCGTACGTGCCCATCTTCAGCAGCACGCCCGCCAGGATCACGGAGCCGGTCGGTCGGCGCCTCGACGTGGGCATCGGGCAGCCACGTGTGCAGCGGGAACATCGGCACCTTGATCGCGAACGACAGGGCGAACGCCGCGAACAGCCACATCTGCGTGCCCAGCGGCAGCGGCGGGCCGTACAGGTCGCGCGAAGGCGAACGACATGTGCCGCGCGGCGTCGTGCGAGCGACAGCACGAAGTAGATCAGCGCCGCGAGCATCAGGATGCTGCCGAAGGCCGTGTAGAGCACGAACTTGAGCGTGGCGTAGATGCGCCGCTCGCCGCCCCAGAGCCCGATGATCAGGAACATCGGGATCAGCATCGCTTCCCAGAACACGTAGAACAGGAACAGGTCCTGTGCGAGGAACGTGCCCAGCATCGCGAACTGGATGAAGAGCACCATCGCGTAGAACAGCTTGATGTCCTTCTGCACGGCGGTCCACGAGCCCATGACCACGAGCGGGCCGAGGAACGCCGTCAGCGCGACGAGCAGGACGTTGATGCCGTCCAGGCCGATGCGATAACCGACGCCCCAGGAGGCGATCCACGGCACGTCGGTCGCGAACTGCAGGCCCGGATTCGAGTCCGTTGAAGCGCTGGTACAGCAGCGTGGCGAGGACCAGCTGCAGGACCATGCAGCCGAAGGTGACGCCAGCGGACGAGTTCGAGTCGCGGCCCTTCGGCACGCAGGCCGACGGCCACCATGCCGAGCACCGGCAGCCACAGGAGCCAGTTGAGCCAGGTTGCCTCAGACATTACGCCACACCCAGACGAGGCAGCCGACGATGCCCAGCACCGCCATCGCCACGTACCACTGCAGTTGACCGGTTTCGATGCGGCCGAGGCGGCCGGCGGCGCGCCGCGTCAGCGTCGGCGAGCCCGTTCAGCGTGCCGTCGATCAGGAAGCGGTCACCGATGCTGAGGAACACGCGGTCCGAGATCCAGTGGAGCGGACGGCCGAGCACCGCCTCGTACAGCTCGTCGACGCAGTACTTGCCATCGAGCAGCCGGTGCAGGCGCGGGAAGCGGGCGGCGATCGCCTCGCCCCGGGCGAGGCCGCCGCGATACAGCAGCGTCGCAGCCGCGAAGCCGGCGAACCCGATCACGATCGCGATGCCGACGAGCAGGTGTTCGTAGTGCTCGAGCGACTCCTGCGCCACGGCCAGCGGCAGGACCGGCTCGAGGAAGTGCGGCACCGAGAAGAAGCCGCCGATCGCCGACAGCACGGCGAGCACGATCAGCACGCTGGTCATCGAGAACGGCGACTCGTGCACGTGGTGCTCGACCTCGTGGCTCATGCGCGAGGGCGACAGGAACGTGAGCCAGAGCAGCCGGAACATGTAGAACGAGGTCATCAGCGCGGTCGACGGAGCCCAGCAGCCAGAGCAGCGGGGAGCCGCCGTGTTCGCTGGCAAACGCGAACCAGAGGATCTCGTCCTTGGAGAAGAAGCCGGCGAGCGGCGGGATGCCGGCGATCGCCGCCGTCGCGATCGCGAACGTCACGAAGGTGACCGGGATCCTGCGGGCGAGGCCGCCCATCTTGCGGATGTCCTGCTCGCCGCCGAGCGCGTGGATCACGCTGCCGGCGCCGAGGAACAGGCAGGCCTTGAAGAACGCGTGCGTGTAGACGTGGAAGACCGCGACGCCATAGGCGCCGACGCCGAGCGCCACGAACATGAAGCCGAGCTGCGACACCGTCGAGTAGGCGAGCACCTTCTTGATGTCGGTCTGCACCAGCGCGATCGACGCCGCGAAGAACGCCGTCATCGCGCCGATCGCGGCGACGATCTGCGAGGCCTCCGGGCGCGTGCTCGTAGATGCCGTGCATGCGCGCGACGAGGTAGACGCCCGCCGTCACCATCGTCGCCGCGTGGATCAGGGCGGAGACCGGCGTGGGGCCGGCCATCGCGTCCGGCAGCCAGACGTGCAGCGGGATCTGCGCCGACTTGCCCGTCGCGCCGATGAACAGCAGCAGGCCGACCAGGCTCGCCGAAACCGCGGGCGCGACCGGCGCCGCGAATGCCGCGTTGATGTGGTCCATGTTCAGCGTGCCGAGCGTGTGCCACAGCAGGAACAGGCCGAGCAGGAAGCCCGGCGTCGCCGATCCGGTTGGTGATGAAGGCCTTCTTGCCCGCCGCGGCCTTGGCCGGGTCCTCGAACCAGAAGCCGATCAGCAGGTAGGAGGCGAGACCCACGCCTTCCCAGCCGACGAAGCAGACCAGCAGCGAGCGGCCGAGCACCAGCGTCAGCATGAAGAACAGGAACAGGTTCAGGTACGCGAAGTAGCGCGCGTAGCTCGGGTCGTCCTTCATGTACCCGGTCGAGTAGATGTGGATCAGCGAGCCCACGCCCGTGATGATCAGCGTCATCACGGCCGCCAGCCGGTCGAAGTAGAACGAGATGTCGAACGACAGCTCGCCGAACGTCGCCCACTGGTAGGCAGTCCTCGATCAGCGCGGCCTCGGGTCCCGCGCCCTGCAGGTACGCGAAGGCCCGCAGCGTGGCGAGGAAGGCGAGGATCGGCAGGCCACAGCCGACGACCGAGACGAACGTGCGCCCCATGCGCCTGCCGAGCAATCCGTTCAGCAGGAACCCGGCGAGCGGGAGCAGGACGATGACGGTGAGCAGCTTCATCGCTTGGCGCTTATCCCTTGAGGCTGTCGTAACCGGCGACGTCGAGCGAACGCCGCTGCCGGGACAGCTGCAGCACGATCGGGATCGCGATGGCGATCTCTGCCGCCGCGACCACGAAGATCAGGAACACGAGGACGGTGCCGGAGAGCGTCGCGGTCTTCAGCGAGAACGTCACCAGCGCCAGGATCACGGCGTTCAGCATCAGTTCCATGCACATGAGCAGCACCAGCGCGTTGCGCCGGACCATGACGCCCACGAGCCCGAGCGCGAACAGCGCGAAACTCAGCCAGAGCAGCAGCTGCAGGTCAGCCATCGTTCCTCCGTCCACTCTTGATGACGGCGATGGCGGCCACGACGGCCGCGACCAGCAGCACGCTCGTCAGTTCGAAGTGCAGCCAGTATTTCTGCAGGAATTCCGCCGAGAAGGGCTGGATCAGGTACGACGGCGCCGCCTGCGGCGAGGGCGGGCTGAGCCGCGTCGCGCACTCATGCCGAGCGCGCCGACGAGCAGCGTCCCGAGCAGGACCGCCCGGCACCAGCAGGCGGCCGTAGCGCTCGAGGAACGACGGGTCGCGCAGGTCGAGCAGCATGATGACGTACACCATGAACACCATCACGGCGCCGACGTAGATCAGGACCTGGAACACCGCGACGACGTGGACGCCCAGCATCGCGTAGACGCCGGCCAGCGAGAGCATCACGCGCGATCAGCGCCAGCGCGACCCGCATCGGGTGCCGTGCCAGCAGCATCAGCACGGCGCCGGCGAACGCGCACGCACAGAAGAAGTACAGGACGGCCTGTTCGAGGCTCATGGCTCGTGCCTCCGCACGCCGCTGCCGGTGCCCGGCGCGGCCGGGTAGGGCTTGGCGACGTCCTGGCGCGGCTGCCAGTTGAGGAGTTCTTCCTTGCCGAGCCACATGCGGTGGCGGTCGGCGCCGGGCAGGTCCGGGGTTTCCTTCATCATCCGGATCGCGTCCTCGGGGCAGGCCTCGACGCACAGGCCGCAGAACACGCAGCGCGAGTAGTCGATCTCGAAGCGCGACGGGTACTTCGGGTGGCTCGGGTCATCCGGGTCGAAGGCGCCGTCGATCTCGATGACCTGGGCCGGGCAGACCGTCGCGCACATGTTGCAGGCGACGCACTGCGGCCGGCCGTCCGGGCGCATCGTCAGGATGTGCTTGCCGCGGTTGGCCGGCGCGTAATCGGCGCGCGTTTCCTCGGGGTAATAGGAAGTCAGCGCGCCCTTGCGCCCCGTCATCCACTTGCCCATGTTGCGCAGGAAGACGCCGCCCGTGATGGCGAGACCGCGCACGACCTCGAACAGGTACGCGCGCTCGTACCAGCCCATCGTGGGCTCGTTCCAGTACTGCTTGCGGACGTAAGGCTTGCGGTTGCTCATTTTCCAGCGTGCCTCATGCCTGTGCCCACAGCACGCCGGCCGTCACGACCAGGTTGACGATCGAAAGCGGCAGCAGGAATTTCCAGGCGAAGCGCAGCAGCTGGTCCCAGCGGAAGCGCGGCAGCGTCCAGCGCACCAGGATCTGGAAGCTGCACAGCAGGAAGACCTTGGCCAGGAACGTGAGCAGCTGGATCACGACGACCCAGCCGTGGGCGAGCGGCACCACGCTGCCGCCCGGGAACGTGAACCCGGCGTCGTTCATGAAGGGCAGGTTGTAGCCGCCGAGGAACAGCGTCACGAACAGCGCGCCGATGATCGCGATCTCGATGAATTCCGAGAGCATGAACACGCCCTGCTTCATCGCGCTGTATTCGGTGAAGTAGCCCGAGATCAGCTCGGATTCGGCCTCCGGCAGGTCGAACGGGATGCGCTTGTTCTCGGCGATGCCCGCGATCATGAACAGGACCGCGGCGAACGGCTGGTAGACGATGCCCCAGGCGGGCAGGAACCCGAGCACGATGCCCGACTGCTGGTTGACCAGCGTGGCGAGGTTGACGGTGCCGAAGACCAGCACGATGCCGAGCACCGTCAGGCCCATGACGAGCTCGTAGGAGATCAGCTGCGAGCCGGCGCGCAGCGCGCCGAGCAGCGAGAACTTGTTGGCGGACGACCACCCCGCCAGCATCGCGCCGATGATCGAGATGCCGCTGAAGGCGAACACGACCAGCAGGCCGGCGTCGATCGGGGCGATCTGCATCGAGTACGTGCGCCCGCCGAACCAGTCGGCGAGGCTCGGGAACAGCAGCCCGGGGTTCAGCACGCCGCCGAACGGCACGACCGCGAACACGAGCAGCACCGGCGCGATGGCGAGCCAGGGCCCGAGCGCGTAGGCGAGCTGGTCGTAGGCCTTCGGCTTGAAGTCTTCCTTGAGCAGCAGCTTGAGGCCGTCCGCCATGCCGTGGAACAGGCCGAGCCAGATCAGCTTGATGTTCGTGAACGGGATCCGCACGTAGGCGCGGTTCGCGCCGATGCGGTCCGACATGATCGCTGCCTGCTTGCGCTCGACCCAGGTCAGGATCGCGCCGAACGTGAGCAGGACGGCGAGCGCGTAGCCGATGTAGACGAGACTGATGGCGAAGTCCTGGGCGTTCACAGGTGGCCTCGCATCGGGGCGGCCAGCGACTTGAAGAGCACTTCAGCGTCGACGACCGTGTCCCGCCTGGCGAAGCACGGCTCGAACGGGCTGACCTTGCCCTCGAAGTTGGTGTAGCTCCCGTGGCGTTCGAGCTGGGTGCTGACGGGGAAGAACACGTCCGCGTGCCCGTTCTCGGGCTGCAGGTACGAGTTCAGGAAGATGATCTTCGCGCGCGGCGGCAGCTGCCCGAAATCGAAGCCTTCTCCCCACACGAGCACGACGTCGGTGCCTTCGGGGAAGTGCGGCTGCAGCGGTGCCGAAGAGCTCGCGCGCCCGGGCCGTGTTGGCGTTCTTGTCGGCGCGGATCAGCAGGTCGTCCTCGATGCGCTCGCCGGGCTCGGCACGCCAGTCTTCCTTGACGAAACTGTGGAAGACCTCGCCGAGATACTGCTTGAACGAGTCGAGTTCCTCGTTCGAACCCCAGTTCGACACCAGCGCGACCGGGTGACGTGCCGAGCTGATGATGCGGCGCGCTTCGTCGAGCGCGGCGGCCAGGTTGACCGGCCGGCCCTTGAGCATCGGCTCGTCGGCGCGGGCCCGTTCGAACACCTGGGCCAGGTCGCGGCCGACGTTGCAGATCCAGGGGCCGTTCACCTCGGCGTTCTCGAACGGCGTGATGCGCGCGATGCTGTCGTTCTGCTTCGGGTCGAGCGCCTTGAGCTGCCATTCCTGCTTGCGGTGCCAGACCTGGATGTTGCAGCCGCGCGAGCAGCGCGGGCAGACCGAGCGGGTCGGCTCCAGGTACCAGACGCGCGTCTTGTACAGGAACTGGCGCGACTGCAGCGCGCCGACCGGGCAGATGTCGACGATGTTGTCCGAGTACGGGTCTTCGCTGAGCGGCCGGTCTTCGACCGGGCGGATGTTCGAGACGTCGCCGCGGCGTTCGACGCCGAGCGCCATCGACTTCGAGACTTCGTGGGTGAACCGCGTGCAGCGCAGGCAGAGGATGCAGCGCTCGTTGTCGAGCAGGATGCGGTTCGACAGGTTGTAGTACTTGGTCGAGCGCACCTTCGCGTCGTGCGAGAGCGAGCGCTGGCCGCTGTACTCGTAGTGGTAGTCCTGCAGCATGCACTCGCCCGCCTTGTCGCAGATGCCGCAGTCGACGGGGTGGTTCAGCGTGATGAACTGCAGCATCGCCTTGCGGTGGGCCTGGACTTCCTCGGAGTCGGTGAAGACCTTCATGCCCTTGCTCACGGGCATGTTGCAGGAGATGTCGAGGCCGCGGCCTTCGACTTCGACGAGGCACATGCGGCAGTTGCCGACCACGGACAGGTTCGGGTGCCAGCAGAAGTACGGGATGTAGATGCCGTGCTCGCGCGCGACCTGCATGACCGTCTGGTCATCGCGCGCCTCGATGGCCTGCCCGTTTATGAAGATCTCAGGCATTCGAGGTTTCCGTTGAACTTGGAGCGCTTGTGCTCGATGTAGTACTCGAACTCGTCGCGGAACTTGTCGAGGATGCCGCTGCAGGCGTAGCCCGCCGCGTCGCCGAGGCCGCAGATCGTCGTGCCGTCGTTGAACTTCGAGATGTAATACAGCCGCTCGATGTCGTCGGGCATGCCGCCGCCGGCGACGATGCGGTCGAGGATGCGGTGCAGCCAGCCCGTGCCGTGCCGGCAGGGCGTGCACTGGCCGCAGGACTCGTGGTGGTAGAAGCGCATCAGCACCTGCAGCAGCGTGACCATGCACGTGCCTTCGGCGATCACGATCATGCCGCCCGAGCCGAGCGTCGAGCCGGCATCCCAGAGGTCCTCGTGCGTGAGCTTGAGGTTGGCGATGTCGGCGCGCGGTGAGCACCTTGGACGACACGCCGCCCGGCACCACGCACTTGATCGCGCGGCCGTGCGGGACGCCGCCGCAGTCCTCCTCGAGGAACTTCATCCACGGGTAGCCCAGTTCGATCTCGTAGACACCCGGCTTGTTGATGTGGCCGGAGACCGAGAACAGGCGCGTGCCCGGGCTCTTCGCGCTGCCGACCGCCTTGTAGGCCTCGGCGCCGTTGCGCGATGATCCAGGCGATGTTCGACAGCGACTCGACGTTGTTGACGACCGTCGGGCGCTGGTAAAGGCCCTTCACCGTCAGCCGCGGCGGACGGTTGCGCGGATAGCCTTTCTTGCCTTCGAGCGACGAGATCAGGCCCGAGGCCTCACCGGCGACGTAGGCGCCCGCGCCGCGGTAGACGACGATGTCGCACGAGAAGCCGGAGCCGAGGATGTCCTTGCCGAAGAGGCCGGCCGCATAGGCTTCCTCGACCGCCCCGGCGAGCCTGCGGTAGGGCAGGTCGAATTCGCCGCGGATGTAGACGAAGCAGTTGCGGACGTTGAGCGCGTAGCTCGAGATCAGCATCGACTCGAGCAGCACGTGCGGGTTGTTCTCGAGGATCCAGCGATCCTTGAACGTGCCGGGCTCGCCCTCGTCGGCGTTGGCGATCAGGTAGTGCGGCTGGCCGTCGTCGTACTGGATGACCTGCCACTTGCGGCCGACGGAGAAGGCCGCGCCACCGCGGCCCTGCAGGCCCGAGGCCGTGATTTCCTTGATGATGTCCTGCGGCTTCATCGTCCCGAGCGCCTTCGCGAGCGCGCCGTAGCCGCCGCGCGCGCGGTACTCCGGCAGCGTATGGGACACTGCCGTCACGGGGAAACTCATGATCAGCTGGCGGCCAGGCATGTTATTTCAGCCCCTCCAGCAGCTCGTCGAGCTTCGCGGGCGTGAGGTTCTCGTGATAGGCCTCGTTGACCATCATCATCGGCGCCGTGCCGCAGGAACCGAGGCATTCGACGACCGAGAGCGTGTAGCGGTCGTCGGGCGTGGTCTGCCCGGGCTTGACGCCGAGCTTGCGCTCGACGTGCGCCAGGATGTTCTCGGCGCCGTTCATCGAGCAGCTGATGTTGTGGCAGAACTGCAGGTGCCAGCGGCCGATCGGCTTGCGCCGGAACATCGTGTAGAACGAGAGCACTTCCTCGATCTGGATCTGCGGGATGCCGAGGTACGCGGCGAGCTCGACGATGTCGGAGTCGGCCACGTAGCCACGGTCTTCCTGGATGCGGCGCACGCACGGCAGCACGAGCGAGGACTCGAAGCCGGCCGGGAAGCGCTCGCGCAGCTTCTCGAACTCGGGGATCAGGTGCTTCATCGATCGCACTCCCCGCCGATCATGTTCACGGAGCCGAAGGTCGGCACGATGTCCGCGAGCTGGTAGCCGTCGAGCATCCGGTGGACGCCCCCCATGTGCACGAAACTCGGGGAGCGGCAGTGCACTTTCCACGGCACGCCGCCACCCACGCTGACGAGGTAGAAGCCGAGCTCGCCGTTGGCGCCTTCCTGGGCGGAATACACTTCGCCGGCAGGCACTTGCGGGCCTTCCATCACCAGCTTGAAGTGGTTGATCAGCGCCTCGATCTCGGTGTAGACGGCGTCCTTGTCCGGGAACGTGCAGCGGCGGTCGTCGACGCAGAGCGGGCCCGGCTGCAGCATGTCGATGAGCTGCCGGATCATGTGCCGCGACTCGTCCATCTCGCGCATGCGCACGTAATAGCGGTCGTAGTTGTCGCCCTTGATGCCGACCGGCACTTCGAAGTCCAGTTCGGCATAGGACAGGTACGGCGTGTCCTTGCGCAGGTCGCGCGGCGCGCCGGTCGAGCGCAGCAGCGGGCCCGTGAAGCCGTAGCTGATCGCCTCGGCCGTCGTGATCACGCCGACGTCGCGCATGCGGTCGATGAAGATCCGGTTGCGGTCGACGAGGCCGTGGACGCGGTCGACGAAGGTGTCCATTTCGTCGAGGATTTCCTCGAGGCGCTTGAGCCAGCCGTCCGGCAGGTCGTGCGCCAGGCCGCCGATGCGGCCGTAGCTGTGCGTCACGCGCGCCCCGGTCAGTGCGGCGATGTGCTCGTAGACGTAGTCGCGGATCGTGACCAGGTAGAGGAACGCGGTCATGGCGCCGAGTTCCATCAGCGCGGCGGCGACGCAGGTGAGGTGGTCCGCGATGCGCGAATACTCGGACAGCAGCGTGCGCAGGTGACGGCAGCGCGGCGTGATCTCGATGCCCATCAGCTTCTCGACGGCCTCGCAGTAGGCGAAGTCGTTGATCAGCGCCGAGCAGTAATTGAGGCGGTCGACGTACGGGATCAGGTTGTGCCAGGTGTGCGACTCGCACTCCTTCTCGAACCCGCGGTGCAGGTAGCCGCAGTGCACGTCGGTGCGGATGACCTTCTCGCCCGAGATCTCGGCCACGATCTGGATCGTGCCGTGCGTGGCCGGGTGCGACGGGCCGATGTTGACGATGACCGAGCCGGGGGTCTGGCCCTGGGTGAAGGCCGGACGGATCGGGTTCGGCAGCGTGGTGAGCGGGGGCAGCGAGCTCACGGCTTCACCTCGCGATACGGCACGAGCGGCTGTTCCCGCTGCTTGGGATAGTCCTTGCGCAGCGGGTGGCCGACGAACCCTTCGTAGAGCAGGAGCGGGCGCAGGTCGTCGTTACCGCGGAACGCGATCCCGTACATCTCGTGGCATTCGCGCTCCATGTAGCGGGCCGAGCCGTACAGCGGCACGAGCGTATCGACGGTCGGGTCGGATTCCTCGACACGGGTCTTGACGCGCACCCGGACGAACGCGGTCGTCGAGTAGAAGTGCCAGACGACGTCGAACCGCGGCCGGCGCTGCGGCCAGTCGACGGCGGTGACGTCGAGGAACATGTCGAAGCCGAATTCTTCCTTGAGCCGGCGGGCCAGCGGCAGCACCTGCTCGGGTGCGACCTCCAGCACCAGCAGCCCATGCGCCATGGATGCGACCACCGCCTCGCCGAGGGCGGCCTGTACCTGGCCCAGATAGTGTTCCCCCGCACTCACGTCAGAATTCCTTGTTGATGATCGGGTGCCGCTCGGACGCGATCTTGTCCTGCAGCTGCATGATGCCGTCGATGACCATCTCGGGCCGCGGCGGGCAGCCGGGGATGTAGAGGTCGACGGGGATGATCTTGTCGATGCCCGGCAGCGCCGCGTAGTTCTGGTAGAAGCCGCCGCTGGTCGCGCAGACGCCGAAGGCGATGACCCACTTGGGCTCGCACATCTGCTCGTAGACCTTGCGCAGGACCGGCGCCTGCTTGTGCGAAATCGTGCCGACGACCATCAGCAGGTCGGACTGGCGCGGCGTGAAGCGGGGCAGGGCCGCGCCGAAGCGGTCCGTGTCGTAGAGCGTCGAGCTCACCGACATGAACTCCATCGCGCAGCAGGCCGTCACGAACGGGTAGGGGAACAGCGAGAACTTGCGCGCCCAGCCGACGAATTCGTCCTTGCGCGTCGTGAGGTATTCGAAGGCCCCGCGCGGCGCGGTCGGCTCGGCGGTTTTCGGTGCGGTCACGCCGTGACCTCCTCGAGCAGTCCCGAGCGCCATACGTAGAGCATGATCACCACCAGCAGGAGCGTGAACAGCGCAAACGTACCGAGCATGAAGCTCGTCACGGGCTGGGCTGCCAATGCCCACAGGTAAAGGAAGACCGTTTCCAGGTCGAAGAGGATGAACACGATGGCGATGGCGTAATACTTGACTGGAACCGCATGGATGTTATCCGTCTCGATCGCCGTCGCGCCGCATTCGAAGGGCTCGAGCTTGAGCGCGGTGGGCTCGGGCTTCGGGCCGAGCACGCTGTTCAGCCAGAGCGTGAGCGCGACGAAGCCGATGATTGCCACCAGGTAGACGAGAAAGGAGAGATAGGCATTCATCCGGCGGTCCTCGAGCGTGCCCCGGACTATAGTTTCATGCGAAACGGCTCGTGACCGAGGAAAACACTTATGGCAGCAGCGAGTCGCATCGCTCCAAATCGCGGCACGCTCCTGCCACGTGTGAGTACCCGCCGTGGATGCCACGAATCGACTTGCCGCTCCGCTCGCCCGAGGCGCCGCATGCGCGCCAACCGCTGGCCCGCCCGACTGGACCTGCTGCAAAGCGCCACGGGGCTGCTGCTGGGGCTGTTCATGTGGGTGCACATGTTCTTCGTCGCGTCGATCCTGCTCGGCAAGGACGCGATGTGGACCGTCGCCCGCATGTTCGAGGGCTATTTCCTCTTCGGCACGCCGCAGTACTGGCTGGTCTCCTCGCTGGTCGCGACGGTCTTCGCGCTGTTCATCGTCCACGCGGCGCTGGCGTTGCGGAAATTCCCCGCGAGCTACCGGCAGTACCGCACCTACCGGACGCACATGAAGGAGATGCACCACGAGGACACGACGCTCTGGTACTGGCAGGTGGTGACCGGGTTTCGGCGCTGTTTTTCCTGGCGTCCGTGCACCTCTACATCATGCTGACGCAGCCGGACACGCATCGGTCCCTACGGCTCGGCGGACCGCATGTGGAGCGACCTGATGTGGCCGCTGTACCTCGTGCTGCTGTTCGCGGTGGAATTCCACGGCGGCATCGGCCTGTACCGGGTCGCCCTCAAGTGGGGCTGGTTCGAGAACGGTGACCCGCTCGCGACGCGCCGCAAGCTGCGCTTCTTCAAGTGGACACTGACGGCCTTCTTCCTGGCCCTCGGGCTCGCCACGCTGCTCGCCTACGTCAAGATCGGCATCGATCACGCGCCGAACTACGGCCAGCCACTACGTCCCGGCCTCGCTCACCACGGAGGTCGCGCCATGAAGGTCATTTATACGGACGTCCTGGTGGTGGGCGGCGGACTGGCCGGCCTGCGCGTGGCGATCGGCGCCCGGCGCCGCGGCCACGACGCGATCGTGCTGTCGCTGGTGCCACCCAAGCGGTCGCATTCGGCGGCCGCCCAGGGCGGCATGCAGGCCAGCCTCGGCAACGTCACCAAGGGCATCGGCGACAACGAGGACGTCCATTTCGAGGACACGGTCAAGGGCAGCGACTGGGGCGCCGACCAGCAGGTCGTGCGCATGTTCGTGAACACGGCGCCGAAGGCCGTGCGCGAACTGGCGGCCTGGGGCCTGCCCTGGAGCCGCGTCCGGCAGGGCGACCGCCAGGTCATCATCAACGGCGAAAAGGTCACGATCACCGAGCGCGACGCGGCCCACGGCCTGGTGGCGCAGCGCGATTTCGGCGGCACCAAGAAGTGGCGGACCTGCTACGTCTCGGACGGCACCGGCCACGCGATGCTGTTCGCCGTGTCCGACCGGGCGATCGCCGAAGGCATCCCGGTCCACGAACGCACCGAGGCCCTGGCGCTGATCCACGACGGCAAGCGCTGCTACGGCGCCATCGTCCGCAACCTGATCAACGGCGAGCTGACGGCGTACGTGGCCAAGGCCACCGCCATTGCCACGGGCGGCGCGGGGCGCGTGTACCGGGTCACGACCAATGCCGTCATCTGCGAGGGCATCGGCGCGGCCCTGGCGCTGGAAACGGGCGTGGTCCCGCTCGGCAACATGGAAGCGGTGCAGTTCCACCCGACCGGCATCTTCCCGGCCGGCATCCTCGTGACCGAGGGGTGCCGGGGCGACGGCGGCCTGCTGCGCGACGTGAACGGCCACCGTTTCATGCCCGATTACGAGCCGGAGAAGAAGGAGCTGGCCTCCCGCGACGTCGTTTCCCGGCGCATGGAAGAGCACATCCGCAAGGGTTTCGGCGTCAAGTCGCGGTTCGGCGAGCACCTCCTGCTGGACATCACGTTGCTCGGCCGCGCCCACATCGAGCACAACCTGCGCGAGGTCAAGGAGATCTGCCAGTACTTCATGGGGGTCGACCCCGCGGAGCAGCCGATCCCGGTGCGCCCTGCGCAGCACTACACGATGGGCGGGGTGCGCACGAACCACACCGGCGAGGCGTACGGGCTGCGCGGCCTGTTCGCGGCCGGCGAAGCCGCCTGCTGGGACATGCACGGCTTCAACCGCCTCGGCGGCAATTCCGTGGCCGAGACCGTCGTCGCGGGCATGATCGTCGGCGAATTCATCGCCGATTTCGTCGAAAGCCCGGCCGGCGAAATCGACATTCCCACGCCGCTGCTGCGTGAGACGCTGCAGGCCGAGCAGGGCAAGATCGATGCCCTGCTGCAGAGCCAGGGCCGCGAGCAGGCGGACGCCCTCAAGGCCGAGATGCAGCAGGTCATGACGGACCGCGTCGGCATCTTCCGGACGGGGGCCGACCTGCAGTTCGCCGTCGACAAGCTGCAGGAGCTGGTGGTCCGCAGCCGCCACATCGGGCTGCGCTCGCACCGCGACGGTCCGAACCCCGAGCTGGTCACGGCGTACCGGGTGCAGAAGATGTTCAAGATCGCGCTGTGCATCGCCCAGGGGGCGCTGACGCGCACCGAAAGCCGCGGCGCGCATTTCCGCGAGGATTTCCCGCGCCGCAACGACGCCGAGTGGTTGAAGCGCACGCTGGCGACCTGGTCCGACCCGATGGCCACCGTGCCCACCCTCGGTTACGAGGCCCTCGACGTCAGCCGCATGGAGTTGCCGCCGGGCTGGCGTGGTTACGGCAACAAGGACTATGTCGATCACCCGGCCACGCCCCAGCGTGCGGCCGAGGTGGCCGCTGTCCGCGAGAAAATGGCGGGAGCCGACCGGCACGCCGTACAGGAGGCCCTCATGCCTTACCGCCAATTGCTGCCGCCGGACCTGCAGGGCCGCAACGAACGCATCGACGAGAAGCTGACCGCATGAGCGCCACAACCGACACCCGACGCCCTGCCAAGGCGGCTGCACCTGCCCCTGCAGCGAAGTCCGCGCCCGACGCACCGCGTCGCATGCTGCACTTTCACATCCTGCGCCACGATCCCAGCGATCCGGCCAGCGTGCCCCGCGTCGAGGTGTTCGAGATCGAGGAAGCCATGGGGATGACGCTGTTCATCGCCCTCAATGAAATCCGCGAAAAGCTCGACCCGTCCCTCGCGTTCGACTTCGTCTGCCGCGCCGGTATCTGCGGCAGCTGCGGCATGGTCGTGAACGGGCGCCCGGGCCTCGCCTGCCGCACGCTGACCCAGGACCTGCCGGCCAACATCACGCTGGCGCCGCTGCCGACGTTCGAGCTGATCGCGGACCTGTCGGTGAACACCGGCAAGTGGATGCGCGGCATGAGCGAGCGGCTCGAGACCTGGGTGCACTCGCTCGGGGGGGAGGTCGACCTGACCCGCCTCGAGGAGAAGATGGACCCGGAGCTGGCCGACAAGATCTACGAGCTGGACCGGTGCATCGAATGCGGCTGCTGCGTGGCAGCCTGCGGCACGGCGCGCATGCGCGAGGACTTCGTCGGCGCCGTCGGCATGAACAAGATCGCGCGATTCGCCCTCGATCCGCGCGACGGCCGCACCGACGCGGACTTCTACGAACTCGTCGGCGACGACGACGGGGTCTTCGGCTGCATGACCCTGCTCGGCTGCCACGACGTGTGCCCGAAACAGCTGCCGCTGCAGACGCAGATCGCCTTCCTGCGGCGCAAGATGGTGAAGGCCGGGCTCGGCTGAGGCGGCCTTCGACTCCGCCACCGTCGCGCACGCCCGGCAGCCCCCCAGCTTCCACAGACCGCGCCGGCTACGCCTTTGATCAGGTAGTCATCATCCACGAATATGCTGTCATTTTCTGGAAAAAGACGGACACCGAGCCCTGGATGAACGCGGCATGCAGAGCGGAAAGCTGCAATCCCTTGCCGGTCGAACCTGTCATCGCGCGAATCATAGCCATCTGCGGACGGCTTCGGTGTCGCTCAGCCGGGCTTGCAGGACTCCGCCTGCAGGGTCTCGATGACGGCGCGCAGCCGCGCCATCTCCGCCTCCAGGGCGGTCACGCGCGCGGCCAGGCCCGGGTCGTGCGCCTCAGTCGCTGTGCCAGGAGGCTCGGCGGCCACTGCCTGGGTGGGTACGCCCGTGAACAACTGCGCATAACGGGACTCGCGCCGGCCGGGCTCGCGTTCGAGCCGCACGACCCAGGGCCCTTCGGGCCGAGTCATGAGGTCCTCGACCGCCGCCTCGACTTCGGCCACGTCGCGGATCGGCGCGAGCCGCCCGGCGTGGGTGCGCAGCTCACCCGGCGTCTGCGGGCCCCGCAGCAGCAGTTCGCAGACGATCGCCGTCTGCTGCGGCGAGAACTGCAGCGAGCCAAACTGGGTATTGCAGAACAGCTGGTGGTACTTGGGAACCCGGCTGCCGAAGCCGGATTTCTCCAGCACGAGCTGCTTGCGCATGAGCACGTCGACCACGGCCTGCACGTCCCGTTCCGTGAGGTTCAGCACCGGTTCGCGGTTGCTGCGCTGGTTGCAGGCGTTCACCAGCGCGTTCAGCGACAAGCGGGTACTGGTCGGGCGTGGCGACCTGCTTCTCGATCAGGCAGCCGATCACCCGGGCTTCGAGGGCGGACAACTCGAGCGGCATGGTGGCTCCGGGACACGTGGGACCGGGCATAATCGCATACCCCGGCCGCAAGGAAATCATCGACCGTGCAGAGGCGTGGCTCGACGCTGAAGGGAATCGTCACCCTGGTGCTGATGGTGGCGAACGTGGTCTTCTGGGTGCCGCTGCTGATGCTGGTCGCCGTCGCCAGGCTGGTCGTGCCGGTGCGGCAGTGGCGCGCCTGGGTGAGCCGCGGCATGACGGCGCTCGCGGAAGCGTGGATCCGCTGCAACGGCGCCATCTTCCGCCTGATGGGTGTGCTGCGGCTGCAGACGGAGGGGCTGGCCGGGCTCAGTCGCCGCGAGTGGTACCTCGTCGTGTCGAACCACCGTTCGTGGGTCGACATCCTCGTGCTGCAGGAACTCTTCATCGGCCGGATTCCCTTCCTGAAGTTCTTCCTCAAGCAGCAGCTGATCTGGGTGCCGTTCCTGGGCCTCGCGTGGTGGGCGCTCGATTTCCCGTTCATGAAGCGCCACTCGTCGGCCTATCTCGAGAAGCACCCGGAAGCGCGCGGCAAGGACCTCGCCGCGACGCGCAAGGCCTGCGAGCGCTTCGCGCTCATCCCGACCTCGGTGATGAACTTCCTCGAGGGCACGCGTTTCACGCCCGCCAAGCAGGTCGCGCTCAAGTCTCCCTATCGCCACCTGTTGCCGCCGCGGGCAGGCGGCGTCGCGTTCGTGCTGTCGGCGATGGGCGGGATGATGGGCGCCTGGGTGGACGTGACCATCGCCTACCGGGAGCGCAGCCCGACCCTCTGGGATCTCTGCTGCGGCCGGCTCGAGACCGTGCGCGTGCACGTCGCGCGCCGGCCCATCGAGGCCTGGACCACGGCGGGCGATTACACCAACGACCCCGAGTTTCGCCGGCGCTTCCAGGATTGGCTGGGCGCGCTCTGGACGGAGAAGGACCAGCGGCTCGAGTCGATGGGGGCATCGATGAGCTGGGACCTGCCGGATCCGTTCATCCACCACCGCGTGGCGGTGCACGCCGAGATCGACGGGTACGGCCACGTCAACAACGCCGTCTACGTCACCTGGCTCGACGATTGTGCCTGGGCGCATTCGATCGAGCGCGGCATCTCGCCGGAGCTGTGCCGCTCGCTCAATCGCGGCATGGCGGTCTGGCGCACGCAGATCAATTACGTGCGCGCGGCACTCGAGGGTGACGAGATCGAGGTCGCGACCTGGCCGGTCTTCAACGACTGCAGGCTGCGCATCGACCGCAGGTTCCAGATCCGGCGCAGGTCCGACGGCGAGACCCTGCTGCGTGCGCTGCTGCACTACGTCTGCATCGACCTGCACACGGGTCGTGCGAAGCGCATGCCGGAGCAGTTCACGCATTATTACGTCGCACCGGAAATCGCCGCCATCGTGGCGGCCGAAACCACGCCTTACCAACCCGGCGTCGAGCCGCGCTGACACGAGACACATCACGCAAGGAGGACATCGCGATGCACGACCAATGGACCAACGCTGAACTCGCCTCGCTGCTCGGGCCCACGACCTTCACGCGCCGCGAAATCATCGTGACCTCGCTCGCCGCCGGTTTCGCGCTCGCGGTGCAGCCGGTCAGCGCGGCCACCATCACCACGGACAGCGAGGGGCTCACGGCGGGCGAGGTCCGCATTCCCGTGGCCGACGGCGAGATCCCGGGATACCGGGCCATGCCCGCGAAGGGGCACGATTTCCCCGTCGTGCTGGTCGTGCAGGAGATCTTCGGCGTCCACGAACACATCCGCGACCTCTGCCGGCGCTTCGCGAAGCAGGGCTACCTCGCGGTCGCACCTGAGCTCTATGCGCGCCAGGGCGACGTCTCGAAGTTGAGCGACTACAAGCAGATCTACGCGCAGGTCGTCTCGAAGGTGCCGGACGCGCAGGTGATGGCGGACCTGGATGCGACCGCGGCCTGGGCCGGCAAGGCCAGCGACGGCGACGTGAGCCGAGTCGCGGTCACCGGCTTCTGCTGGGGTGGGCGCATCGTGTGGCTCTATGCTGCACACAATCCGAAACTCAAGGCGGGCGTCGCCTGGTACGGGCGCCTCGTCGGCGACAGGACGGAGTTGCAGCCGTACTACCCGCTCGACGTGGCTGGCACGCTCAAGGCGCCGGTGCTGGGGCTGTACGGTGGCCAGGACCAGGGCATCCCGTTGAGCGACGTCGAGAAGATGCGGGCAGCGCTCGAGGCCGCCCGGCAGCCGTCCAGGATCGTCGTCTTCCCGGAGGCGCCGCACGGCTTTCTCGCCGACTACCGGCCGAGCTACCGGCCGAAAGAAGCGGCGGACGGCTGGCAGCAATGCCTGGCGTGGTTCCGCCAGCACGGCGTGGGCTGAAACTCAGGACTGCGGCGCGGCGTAGTCGCGTTGCAGCCGGTCCAGCACCGCGGCGAAGTCAGCGGCCAGGGGCGCAGTCGACGAGCAGGGGCGTCCCTTGCGGAATGCGCGCGAATTCGAGGCGCGTACAGGCCAGCAGCAGGCGACTCGCGCCGAAGGTTGCAGCGAACAGCCGGTTGTGACGGCCCTTGCCATAGGTCGAATCGCCGACGATCGGGTACGACAGCGCCTGCGAGGTGACGCCGCAACTGGTGGCGTCGTCCGGTCCGGGGCTGCAGCTCGACCAGTGCGTAGCGCGAGGTCGGCATAGCGGTCGACTCGCACCGGCAGCTCGAACGTCGCGAGTCTCCGGAAGTCCGTCTGCGCCGGGCGCGGCTCCTCGACTGCGCTCCGATGCGCTCGTCTTCGACGGCCGCCAGGGGTCGGTCGATCGAGCCGGTGACGGGCGGCCAGCCGCGCACGATCGCCTGGTACGTCTTGCTGACGGCGCCGGTCGCGAAGGCCTCGGCCAGCATTCGGGCCGATGCGGAATCGAGCGCCATGACCAGTGCCCCGGAAGTCGGCTTGTCGAGCCGGTGGACCGGGTACACGCGCTGCCCGAGCTGGTCGCGCACGATCTGCAACGCGAACCGCGTCTCGTGGCGATCGATCGGCGAGCGGTGGACCAGCAGTCCCGACGGCTTGTCGACGACGACCATGTGCTCGTCGCGGTAAAGGATCGGCAGGGTCTCGCGCGCGGACGTGTCGGTTGCGGTGCTCACCAGGGAATGCGCTCGCCGTCCCAGCCGAAGAAACTGGCCCGAATCCTCGGGGCCGGAGCCGGTCGATGACGCCGAGCAGTTGCGTGACCGTGCGTTGCACGGGGAACAGCTTGCCTGCCGGCACGTTGGCCTGGAAGGGCCGCGACAGGTCGGTATCGGTCGTGCCGGGGTGCAGGGCGACGCAGATCACGTTGCGACGCGAGCGGGCCCATTCGACCGCCAGCGTGCGCGTGAACATGTTCTGCGCCGCTTTCGCCGCGCGATAGGCATACCAGCCGCCGAGGCGGTTGTCGCCGATGCTGCCGACCCTGGCGGAGATGCTCGCGAAGACCGCCCGTTCGTGATGCGCGAGCAATGGCTCGAAATGGCGCGCGACCAGCAGCGGCCCGGCAGCGTTGACGGCGAAGCTGCGGGCCAGCGCGTCGGGCTCGACGTCGGCCAGTCGCTTTTCCGGAGCGAGCCCGCGTCGAGCGTCGTGGAGCACCCCGGAGCAGTTGACCAGCAGGTGCAGGCGGTCGACCTACTCGCGCGCTGCGGCCGCGGCGGCGGCGATCGAGGCCGCGTCGGTCACGTCGAGCGGAACCAGCCGCAGGCGACCGCCGGCGGTCTCGGCCAGTTCCTGCAGCAACGTTGCTTCCCGCGGCGCCCGACAGGTCGCCACGACCCTGGCGACTTTCGGCTCCGCGAGGCACTGCCGCACGAATTCCAGGCCGATGCCGCGGCTCGCGCCCTGGATCAGCACGTTACCCGCGGGCACGAACGAGTCGAACATGAGGATCAACCTCGCAGGACCGGGACCGGACACTTCGCAGGCGCGTGCGGCCTGGATCAGGCCGTGGCGACGGTCAGGACAGCAGGAACACCTTGACCAGGATGTCGCCGATGCCGATCAGCGCGGCGCCGGCGATGAGGCCGGCGCAGATCGGCTCCTGCGAATCGACCCAGATGGCGTAGCCGCGGCTCTGCGGCTGCGAGCCGAAGCGTCGGGCGGCGAGCCAGAACAGCGCTGCGCCGACGAACATCATGAACGTCGAGTCCGGTGGCACCACCACGCCGAGCCCGATGGCGAGCGGCGAGAGCGGGAAGCGGTTGCTGCGTGCGGACGCGCAGGATTTCCATGACCAGCGCCGCGAGTCCGGCGATCGCCATCGACCACGCGATCGACGTCGTGAGCAACCCGCCGGCCCCGGTGCCGCCGAAGACGGCGGTGACGAGGTCCGAGACGCCTTTCCACTGCAGCGCGGCGGGGAACGCGAATTTTTCGCTGACCATGGTGTCGGCGACGCTGATGCCCGCCGCCGGGTCGAAGCCCTTGAGTCCGAACAGCAGGAAGAACAGCGGCGTCGCGGCGAGCGCGCCCGCGACGATGCCGATGACGTGGCCGATGGCCTGCTGCCTCGGCTTGGCGCCGAGCATGTACCCGGGCTTGATGTCCATGAGCAGGTTGCACGCGTTGCTCGCGACCTCGGACGACATCACCGCGGTCATCAGGTTGGGCGCGGGCGTGCGCGGGTCGATCGCGCCGAACGTGAACTGCGGGATCTTGGAAAGCGAGCCGGACGGCGTGATGCCGGTGAGCGCGGTGCTGCTTGCCGCGATCAACGCCAGCACGAGGATCAGCGGGATCGCCAGTGCCCCGAGCAGCCAGTCCACGCCGAACCACGCGTGCAGCATCCAGACGCCGCAGGCCCCGATCACCGGCACGCCGACCCAGGAAACGGGCAAGGGCAATTCGATGTCGCCGAGCACGTCCTCGCCCCGTGCGGTTGCCGGCTTGCGGCGCAGGCTGCGGAACGCGTCGACGAAGACCTCGGGTCGTGCGAACAGCGCCACGAGCGAGGCGACCACCATCATCGTGATGCCCCACCAGAGCGACCAGTTGTTGACGATGTGCGCGCGGCCGAAGACGGCGGTGCCCTCGGCGATGGACCCCGCCTTGGGCTGGATTTCACCCAGTGCGATCATCACCGGCACGACCAGGACGAAATTGAGCGCGGCCCCGAGCATCAGGCTGCTGGCGGCGCGGATGCCCATCAGGCCGCCCGCGCCGATCATCGCGAAGTCGAGCGTCGGCGACAGTGCAAGCTGGCGGATGTCGACGCCCGCGAGCCTGGGCAGCGGCGCGTGGCCACGGTCGACCAGCCAGTAATACCAGGCGTCGAGATGATTCGGCAGCGACCAGGCGCTAGTGAAGCCAAGCCATTTTTCCTGCACCAGCTTCATGTAGCTCTCGCCCGAGATGAAGCTGATGCCGCCGGCGACGGCGGCGGCAACGGCCAGGGCCTTCGCGCGCAGCATGCCGGACGCGGCGGCAGCGCTCTCGTACAGGGCATCCAGCACGACACCGCAAGCCCGGCCCTCGGGGAACGGGTGCTGCTCGTCATTGATGAAGCGCCGCTTCATCGGGAACGCCACCAGCACCCCGAGGATCGACAGCACGATGGTGAACACCATGATCTGCCACAGTGGCAGCACGTCGTTCGTGGCCCACATGTACGCCGCGAGGCCCGACGTCAACGGCATGGTCATGTAGCCCGCGGCGGTCGCGATCGACTGCACGCAGTTGTTCTCGAGGATCGTCATGTCGCGCGCGCCGAGCCGCGAGAAGACCCGGTACATCGCGAAGGCGAGGATCACCGACGTCAGGCCGACACCCAGCGTCCAGCCCGTCTTGGCGCCGACGTAGAGATTGGTCGCGCTCAGCAGCCCGCCGAGCGCGAAGCCCGTGAGGGCCGAGCGCAACGTGAGCTGCGCCATGTCGCCGCGGTAGACGTTCGTGAACCACCAGCGGTCCTTCTGCTCGCGGGTCCAGGTGCGGATCTGTTCGTCGGTCAGGTGCTTGAGCGCCATGCGGTTCGGTCTGGCGTTTCCCGGGTTTGCGGAGGATACCGGAGTCCGTGGCGCCCGTTCCGGTTCTCTTTCCGGAACGCGGGAAAGGCAGACACGCGTTCCGGAAAGAGAACCGGAACGGGCGCTCGACACACGGCGCCTGAGCAAGTTTTCGGCAAGGACCGAAAACTTGCACGGCGCAAGGTGGGTTACGTGCGTCGTGCGACTTTTCGGCCTTGCGAAAAGTCGCTCAGACGCCGCGCTGTCAGGCACCCGATCCGGCTCTTGTTCGGCCGGGCGTGTCTTCTTTCCGCCCGGCCGGAGAAGAGCCGAATCGGGTGCATGGACGCTTTCGTTCCCGATTTACGCAGCCAAGGCGAGCCACCAGGCGACTGCGATGACTGCCAACGCACCCAGGCCGGAGACCCACTGCGCGACGGTGCCAGGGCTCGAGCGGCGACGTGCGAGCAGCCAGCCGGTGAGCGCGCCCATCGCGAAGCCGGTCAGGTGCGCGAGCACGTCGGTGTTTTCGCCGCCGACGCCGGTGAAGCCGAGCAGGAACACGCCCGCGATGAGCGGGGCCCAGCGATACGCCCAGCGGTCGCCGGCGCTGGCGCGACGCCGCCAGGCGTAAGCGGACAGCAGGCCCAGCAAGGCAAAGACGGCCGTGGATGCGCCCGCGGAAAAATGACTCGCGGGCTGCACCGACGCGTTGAGCAGATTCGCGACGACGGCGGCGGCGAGCGCGCCCGACCAGGCGACGCCGGGCCCGAGCAGCTGGCCGGCGAGCCAGCCGAAGAACATGCCGAAGCCGAGGTTGCCCAGCAGGTGGGCGACGTCGAAGTGCAACGTGACGGCCGTGACGGCGCGCCAGAGTTCGCCGCCACGGAAGGCGCGTGTGTCGAGCCCGCCTGCACTCAGCCAGTCGGCCGCGAACGCCCGTGTGACCGGCAAGCCAGGCGACCAGCAGGATGACCGCCGCGTAACAGGCGGAGCCGAGCCACGCCCGCGCGTGACCGGCTCGACTGCGACAGCGAGGCGACGTGGCGGATTTTCGCGCTCGTAGCGCTGCAGTTGCACGCGTGCGGCGCCTTCATCGGCCGCCTGCGTCCACAACACCCAGGCTTCGCCGTCCCAGGCGATCTCGGACTCGATGCCGACCGCATGCAGCACGAAGGCGCGCTCTTCGCACGCTGGCCTCGATCCCGTGCGGCACAGGGGGACCCGATCCATCGGGCCTCAGGCAGGCTCCAGGGGCCTGGCCTTGAGGGCCTCGACCTGTGCCGCGGCGCTCTCGACGGCTGCGTAGCCGACGTCGATCGCCTCGCGGGCACGATGGAAATCCATCAGCTGGAACTGGCCGAGGTCGGGCCGCAGCACGAGGTCGGCGGGTTCGATCGCGAGCCGGGTGCGCGTGATGCGTTCCTGCATGATGTTCACCGAACTCGCCATCGCTTCGAACAGGCCCGGCTCCTCGCGCCGGGAGCTCCGGAACGACTCGACGAGACCATCGACGAGGCCCGACCAGCGCTGCAGCACGGCGGCGCCTTCGGGGGAGCTTTCGCCGCAGGCTTGCCATTGCGCTGCGCGCGCATCGCGGCGCGCGTGTCGAGCGGCTCAGGTCGACGGCGATCACGATGTCGGCGCCGAGTGCGCGGCAGAGCGACACCGGCAGCGGGTTGACGACGCCGCCGTCGATCAGCCAGCGGTCCTGGTACCACGTCGGGGCCAGCAATCCCGGCAGGCCGCTCGAGGCGCGCACGGCACCGATGAGGGAGCCTTCGCGCAACCAGACCTCGTCCCCGGTATAGAGGTCGGTCGCGACCGCGCCGTAGGCGACGGGCAAGCCCTCGATCGGGCGATCCGTGACGCACTCGGCCACGGCGGCCATCAGCCGGTTGCCCGTCATCACGCCGCCGCCGCGAAACGTCGCGTCGACGAGGCGCCAGACATCGAGCTGTGTCAGCTTGCAGACCCAGTCCTGCAGGGGATCGAGCGTGCCGGACGCGTACCCCGCGCCGACGAGCGCGCCGACCGAGGCGCCGGTGACGACGCTCGGCTTCAGGCCCCGATCCACGAGGGCGCGGATGACGCCAATGTGCGCCCAGCCACGCGCCGAGCCGCTGCTCAGGGCGAGTCCGAGGCGCGGGGCGGTCACGGCTGCAGGGCCCGATACAGGTACGGCAGGCTCACGTCCATGCGGTAGTCGATGTCCGAGTGGTCGTCGTCGAATTCCTCGTAATGGTGGGCGATGCCCGCCTTTTCAAGCGCTCGCGACAACTGGCGGGCGCCGTAATGGATCTGGTACTGGTCGCGCCAGCCGCAGTCGACGTACAGGCCCTTGAGGCGACGCAGGTTGCGCTTGTGGCTCGGCACGAGCAGCACCGGGTCGTGCGCGAGCCAGCGCTGCCAGCGCTCGGGCAGCAGTGCGCCGCTCTCGAGGTGGAACGGCAGGCGAAATCCCAGCGGTGCCTGCGGGTCCGGGTCGTAGGTTGCGGCCATGCAGACGTTCATGATCGCGTGGCCTTCGGCCGAGCTGAGCTTGGGCTTTTTCCACACCGCCTCGAGAAAGCGCCGCACGCGCCCGTCGTCGCAGACCCGCGGCCATGCTGTCGTTCGCCCGCCGAGTCGAGCCGGTGCGCATACCTGCCTGCCTGGCGCGGCGGCTTGCGGTACTTGCCGAGTTCGTTGAGCGTGTTCGGCCAGTCGGCGCGGTAGACGAAGTCGAAGTACGCGTCGCCCGAATGGTTGGCGATGGCGCCCCAGTGCGCGGTGTACTTCATGCCGTGGATCATCGCGCCATACCCGCCCGACGACTTGCCGAAGCAGCCGCGGTGCTCGCGCGAGGCGAGCGTGCGGAATTCCCTGTCGACCAGCGGAATGACCTCCTGCAGCAGGAAGTCGGCGTAATTGCCGATGGCCGGGGAGTTGACGTACTGGTTGCCGCCGAGCGACGTGAAGCAGTCCGGGAACGCGATGATCACCGGGCCCATGCGCTGCTCGCGCACCAGTCGCGCCGCGCGCTCGGCCGACGTTCTCGCTGAAGGGCTTCCAGTTCAGGTGGGCGATGCCCGTGCCGGTGAAGCCGACCAGGTCGTAGAGCACCGGAAAGCGACGACCACGTCCATGGGTGGCGCCGCGGTCGTACTCGTGCGGCAACCAGACCGCGAGTCGACGCGTCGCGGGATCGCCGAGCGGATTGTCCGCCAGGATCCGGGATTCGTGCTCGATGACGACGATGCGTCCACCGGCGGTCGCGGGACGTTTCCTGGCCATGGGCGGCTCCTGCGGCAAAGCGGGGCGCCAGTGTCGCGTATTCGCTAGGATTGCGCGACGTCGCCCGTCCGCCCGGATTCAACGAGGCCTCACCTCGACCCGCATGATCGCCGTCGCCACGCTGCCCGGATGCCGGCGCTGTCGTCGAGGCGCGCGTTGAACACGCCTGCCGGGCAGGGAACTCGGCTTCTGGACGTGCACCGCGCTCGTCGTCGGCAACACGCTCGGCATGGGCGTGTTCGTGCTGCCGGCGTCGCTGGCGCCGTACGGGCTCAATGCCTTGCTGGGGTGGGTCATCACCGTTGCCGGCATGCTGGTCATCGCGCGGATTTTCGCGCGCCTGGCGCGGGCGCACCCGGACGCCGACAGTCCTTACGTCTACATCGAACGCACGCTCGGTGCGACGGCCGCGTTCATCGCGCTCTGGTGCTACTGGGTGTCCATCTGGGTCTCCAATGCTGCGCTGGCCCTCGGGACGGCGGGTTACGTCGCAGCGCTGCTGCCGGCGCAGGCAGGTCTCGCAGCGCCTGTCGTGGCGCTCGCGCTCATCTGGGCGTGCATCGGCGTCAACCTGCTCGGGCGTCCGTGCCGGCGGTCGAGTGCAGGTCGCGACGACGATCCTGAAGCTGTTGCCGATGGCGGCGGTGCATCCTGCTGGGACTGTGGGTGGTGCTGGCGGAGCCCGGCCGCATATACGCGCGCCCTGCCGGCGACGCCGATCAGCAACCCGGCATGCTGGCGGCCGCGACGATCGCGTTGTTTGCCATGCTCGGCGTCGAATCCGCCGCGATGCCCGCGGGCCGCGTCAGGGACCCGGGTCGCACGATTCCGCGCGCGACCTTCGCCGGGGCCGTCCTGACCGCGGCGGTCTGCGTACTCGGTGACCGCGGTGCTGATGCTGCTGATTCCGCAGGCCGAACTGGCCGCTTCGGAGGCGCCGTTCGCCGACCTGCTCGAGCGCTATGGCGCGCCCGGCAGCGGGCGCTGGCTCGCGTTCTTCGTCGTCGTCAGCGGGCTCGGGGCGCTCAATGGCTGGACCCTGCTGCTCGGGGAGATCACTCACAGCATGGCCAGCCACGGCGTGCTGCCGCGACGCCTGGCCGAGGTGAATGCTCGTGGAGCGCCCGCCTTGGCGCTGCTGGTCGTCGGCTGCCTCACGAGCGGCATGATCGTACTGACGTTGAGCCGCACGATGGTGCAGGGCTTCACGTTCCTGACACTCGTCGTCTCCGCCGCGGCCTTGCCGCTGTACCTGCTCTGCGCACTCGCGCTCTGCGCTCTGGCATGGCGCGCACAGGGACGACGCGCCTACGGGCTCGTCGTCATGGGTGCTTTGGGCGCGGTGTACTGCCTGTTCTGGTTCGTGGGCGTCGGCGCGGAGTCGTCGCCGTGGGCGCTGGGGCTGGGCGCAATCGGGCTGCCGGTCTTCCTGCTCACCCGGTCGAGTCGCCGCCGCGCCGTGGACCAGCGTACCCGCTAGCGGTTCGAACGATCGGGCCAGGAGCCGAGCAAACCCCTGGCTGCGTTGCGTCCCGCCGCGCCCGAGATGCCGCCGCCGCCGTGCGTCCCGCTGCCGCAAAGGTACAGGCCATCCACGGGTGTCCGGCAGTCGGACCAGCCCGGCATCGGCCGCATGAAGAGCGCCTGGTCCAGGATCAGCTGGCCGTGATTGAGGTCGCCTTCGGTGAGGCCCCACGACTGCTCGAGGTCGAGCGGCGTGATCGTGTGCAGCGACTGCACCGAACCGGCGAATGCCGGATAGTGCCGTGCCAGCGTTTCGATCGCCCTGGCCTCCAGCGACGCCCGCAGCGCCGGCCAGTCATCGCCGCGCAGGTGGTAGGGCGCGAACTGGTAATGGATCGCGACCGTCTGGCCCGCGGTCGTGACCTCGAGGTAGGGCTGCTCGGAGAGCTGGCCATACTTGGCCGCGTCGTAGGCGCGCTCGAGGTACTTGAGCGTCGGCGCGATGACCACGGTGCCGTCGGGGAGGCCATGACTGCCGTCCGTCGTGACGTGCAGCTTGGCGACCGAGCCGCGCATCCGGATCGATTGCGCGTGCCAGACGAATTCGGGTGGCAGTTCCGGCGCACCGACGAGATCGAGCAGCGTGTGCCGCGGGTCCGCGGCCGACATCACGATGGGCGCCAGGATTTCTTCGCCGTTCGCGAGACGCACGCCCGTGACGCGCTGCCTGTCGACCAGGATGCTGCGTGACCGGTGCCGACGTGCGCAGTTCGCCGCCGTGCGCCCGCAATGCCGTAACCAGCGCCGCGGCCAGCGCCTGGGTGCCGCCGGGCGCCTTGCGGTGCGCGAGACCACCACGATTGAGCCAGTGATGGATCAGCACGAGGCCGCCGCCGGCCGACATCGAGCCGAGGGTCACGCCGTGGACCGCGAGTGCGCCGATGGCCGCCTTGAGCGGCTCGGATTCGAACCACTCCTCGGTGAACTCGATCGCCGACATCGACAGGCTGCGGATGACGCGGAACATGTCCTTGCCGCCGAGCCGTCGCAGCCTGAGAGCGAGTGCAGCCAGCGGCAGGCCGTCGCGGCGCCAGTCGAGGCGCGGCAGTCGCGGCATCGACGTGGCGTACGCTGCGTCGAGGAAGCCGGCTGCGGCGTTCATGAAGCCGACGAACTCCGGCCAGCGCGCCGCGTCACGTGTCGACAGGCGTCGGATCGATTCGAGCGTTGCGGCATCGCCCGCAGCACTGCACAAGCGCAGCTCGCCGCCGTCTGCAAGCGGCGCCACGTAGACGGCAGTCGTCGTCTGCAGCCGGCAAGCCGTGCTGCGTCGAGGCCGAGTGCGCGCACGATGTCGGGCCGCAGGTGCCCGGACGCATGCAGGCTCGGACTGCCTGGAGCCTGGCCCTGGAGTTGTCCGCCTGCCACGTCGCGGCGCTCCAGCACGAGCACTTTCCTCCCGGCCTGCGCCAGGTACGCTCCTGCCACGAGACCGTTGTGGCCGGAACCGACGATGAGGACGTCGAGGTTCGTCATCGCCAGTCCTTCAGCACTTCGGTCGCGGCGAGCTTGCCCGCGGCACCCATCACGCCACCGCCTGGATGCGCGCCCGAGGCGCCGAAGTAATAGCCGGGCAGGGGCGTGCGGAAATCGGCCCACTGCGGTGCCGGCCGCAGGAAGAACAGCTGGTGCAGCAGCAGTTCGCCGTGGAAGATGTTGCCGCCGGTGATGCCGGCAATGCGTTCGATGTCCTTCGGGCTGATGACCTGCTTGCCCACGATCGCACGCCGGATGTTCGGCGCGTACTTCTCGATGGTCGAAATGACGGTTTCGCCGAAGGCGTCGCGCTTGGCGTCGTCCCAGCCGCCGTCGATGTCGTAAGGCGCGTACTGCACGAAGCACGACATCACGTGGTGCCCCGGCGGCGCCATGTCGCGGTCGATCATCGACGGGATGATGATGTCCATGTACGGCTGTCGCGAGAACTGCCCGTACTTCGCGTCGTCGTAGGCGCGCTCGACGTAGTCGATGCTCGGGCTGATCGAGATCGCGCCGCGGTGCAGCGGGCCTTCGCCCGGCAGGCAGGTGAACTGCGGCAGTTCGGACAGCGCGATGTTGACCTTGCCCGACGAGCCGCGCACGCGGAAGTTGCGGATCGCCGTCGTGAACTCGTCGGGAAAGTGCTGCGGGTCGACGAACTGCAGGAAACTGCGCTTGGGGTCGGCCGCCGCAACCACGACCCTGGCGGTGAATTCGTCGCCGTTTTCGAGCGCCACGCCAGTGGCACGGCCGCCGCGGACGATCACCTTCTGCACGGCTGAGCCGGTGCGGATGTCGACACCCAGCGCGCGCGCGGAGCTCGCGATGGCCGCCGTGACGCCGCCCGTGCCGTTCTTGGCGAAGCCCCAGGCGCGGAAGGCGCCGTCGATCTCGCCCATGTAGTGGTGCAGCAGCACGTAGGCGGTGCCCGGTGAACGCGGCCCGAGGAAAGTGCCGATGATGCCGCTCGCCGCCTTGGTGCCCTTGAGCGGATCGAACTCGAACCACTCCTCGAGCAGGTCGGCGGACGACTGCGTCACGAGCTTGGCGATGCGATAGAGCTCCTGCTCGCTCAAGCTCGCGCCGTACTGGCCGAGCTTGAGCAGGCCCTTGAGGTCGCGCCAGCCCAGCGAGGACGGATCGGGCGGAACCAGGCCGATGATCGGCTTGATGGCCTTGGCGGCACGCGCCATCTGCCGCGAGTACTCGTCGGCCGCTTCGGCGTCGCGCGGCGAATGCCGGTAGATTTCGCGGCGCGTCTGGTCGTGGTCGTCCCAGCCGGCGAGGTAGTCGCCGTTGTCGAGCGGCGTCACGGTGCTCGGCAGCGGCAGGATCTTGAGCCCGTGCTTCGGCAACTCCAGGTCGCGGATGATCTCCGGCCGCAGCAGGCTCACGACATAGGAGAACTCGCTGAAGCGATAGCCCGGGAAGATCTCCTCGGTCACCGCCGCGCCGCCGACGATGTCGCGCCGCTCGAGCACGACGACCTTCTTGCCCGCGCGCGCGAGGTAGGCGGCCGCGATCAGGCCGTTGTGGCCGGCGCCGATGACGACCGCATCAAAGCTGTGCGTGGCCACTTACTTGCGCTTCCACTCGGGTTCGTAGAAGGGCAGCGCGACCACGCGCGCCGGTGCCTGCCGGCGCTGGTGCTCGACCGTGATCTCGATCGTGACGCTGGTGCCCGGCTCGTAGTGCGGCCGCTGCAGGTGCGCGAGCGCGATGTACTTCTTCAGCACCGGCGACCAGGTGCTGGTCGAGGCATAGCCGACCTGCTGGCCGGTCTTGAACACGGGCAGGCTCCCGCGCACGGCCATCGCCGGAACCTGCGGCGGCAGCCCAGCCGCCGCGAAGGCGCGCTCGAGCCCCTCCCAGGCCACCTCGAGGCCGATGAACTTCCAGGCCGAGCCCGCGCGGCTCTCGCGTTCGAGCGCGCGGCGGCCGACGAAATAGCCCGGCTTGTCGAGGTTGACCGTCCAGCCGAGCCCCATTTCGTACGGCGAAGACTTCTGCGCCGGCGATCCACGCATGGCTGGCCGAGGTGTAGTCGACGTCGAGCATGAACAGGCCCGCTTCGACGCGCGCCATGTCCATCGCGAGGATGCCGCAGGGCGTGATGCCGTAAGTCGTGGCCCGCCGCCATCAGTGCATCCCAGGTGGCGAGCGCATCGCCGGCGTCCATCCAGAGCTCGTAGCCGAGGTCGCCGGTGTAGCCGGTGCGCGACACCGTGACCGCCTTGCCCTGGATCCGGTTCGGCGCCATGCGAAAGTACTTGAGGGAGTCGACCGGCTGCTCGCAGGCGAGGTTGAGTATCGCGCGGGACTTCGGTCCCTGCAGGCTGAGCGCAGCCACCTGGTCGGTGACCTCGGTGACCGTGACCTGCATGCCGACCGCGTTCAGTGCAAGCCAGCGCAGCTGCGGCTCGGCGGCGGTGAGCCGGAAGCTGTGCTCGCCGAGTCGCGTCACCGTGCCGTCATCGAGCAGCTTGCCGTCGTCGTCGCACCAGCCCGTGTAGTAGACCTGCCCGACCGCCATCTTGTAGATGTCGCGCGGCGTGATCCGGTGCAGCAGCCGCGCCGCATCCGGGCCCTCGATCAGGTATTTCATCAGCGGCGAGACGTCGATCAGCGCCGCGTGGTTGCGGATGGCCCAGTACTCGCGGTCGAGGCCGAGGTCGTACGAGCCGACGGCGATGTGCCCGGCCCAGCGCCGCCAGTTGTGCGGCAGGCACAGCTGCGACGTCCGCGGATGGAACGGCGTGCGCTTCAGCTGGTAGAGCGGGTGGTGGAGCGGCGAGAGTTCAGGCACGGTCGGCTCCGGCCTTGAGGTCGGCGTGCAGCAACTGGTGGAACAGCTGCTCGCCCGCCTCGCGCCGCACCGACAGGCGGCCCGTGTCGTACGCGCGGGACTTGAGGCCGCGCTGCACCGACCTGCAGATGCCCTCGTCCTCGTCCTGCACCCGGTTGGCGATGTCGATCGAGGCGAGGTTGAAGTCGCGGGCGGCGTCGGAGACGTCCGCAAACCAGAAGTCGAAGACGACCTCGGTCTGGTCGACGCCGCGCGGGTAGACCAGGTTGGTGTCCATCACGCCGTCGTACCAGTTGAACATGAAGTTCGGATAGAACCAGTAGTACAGCGCCCGGTCGCCCTTGCGGACCGCGCCCGTGGCAGCTTCGGCGCCGCGCGTCGTCATCGGGCTCGACTGCAGGCAATGCCGGCGGCCGTTCTCGATCGTGTACTTGTGGAAGTCGAGTACGCTGCCCAGGCCCTTGTGCAGGTACGGCACGTGGTAGCCGCCGTCGAGGTAGTTGTCGACGAACACCTTCCAGTTGCAGTCGAACAGGTAGTGCTTGCGTGCGAACCAGTGCAGCCCGCCGAGCCCCAGGCTGCGCACTTCGGCCACGAGCTCGGGGCCGAGGAAGTCGACGAGGGCCGGGCCTTCCGCCGCGATGCGCACGAAGACCCAGTTCTCCCAGGTCTCGGTCGCGAGCGGCACGAGGCCGTTGTCCGCTGGGTCGAAGTTCTGCACACCCTCGAAGGCGGGCGCCGCCTTCAGGGTCCCCTCCAGCGTGTAGGTCCAGCCGTGGTAGGGGCAGGTCAGGCGCTTGAGGCAGCCGGCCGGCTCGGTCACGACGGCCGCGGCATGGTGGCGGCACACGTTGAAGAAGCCGCGCAACACCCCGTCGTTGCCGCGGACGACGAGAATCGGTTCCCCGGCGATCTCGGCGGTCACGAACTGCCCCGGCTCGCGCACCTGGTCGACCCGACCGACCAGTTGCCAGCTCTGCGCGAACGTCGTGCGCTGCTCCAGGTCGAGGACGCGCGGGTCAACGTACCAGGCGGCAGGGATGGTGCGGGATTCGGCGAGCGGCACGTTCGGGTCGTACCGATCGATGATCTCGGTCAGGGGGGTGTTCATAACCGGGGCAATATGCCCCACCCGGCCGCAGGGAGCCAGTCTTGAACGCCGGCCGCGTGCGTGGCCGGCCGCGGCCGCTCAGCGCCGGTCGCGGATGTCGATGAAGGTCAGGAACTCGTTGCGGGTGCGCGCGTCGCTGCGGAACGACCCCAGCATCTTCGAGGTGATCATCGAGACGCCACGCTTGTGAATGCCGCGCGTGGTCATGCATTCGTGCACTGCCTCGATGACGACACCGACGCCCGCGGGCTGCAGCACGTCGTTGATGCAGCGTGCGATCTCCGCGGTCATCTTCTCCTGCACCTGGAAGCGCCGCGCGAACACCTCGACGACGCGGGCCAGCTTGCTGATGCCTACGACCTTGCCGGTCGGCAGGTAACCGACGTGGGCCCGGCCGATGATCGGCGCCATGTGGTGCTCGCAGTGCGACTCGAACTCGATGTCGCGCAGCACCACCATTTCGTCGTAACCGCCGGTTTCCTCGAACGTCCGGCTCAGGTAGTCACGGGGATCGATCGCGTAGCCCGAAAACCAGTCCGCGTACGCCTCGACCACGCGCCGCGGGGTTTCGAGCAGCCCCTCGCGGGCGGGGTCCTCGCCGGCCCAGCGCAGCAGGGTGCGGACCGCATCCTCCGCGTCGTGGCGGCTGACGTTGTTGCGCGCGGTCAGGTCCTTGGTTGCGGGTTTCATGAGCAACTTCGTTCGGGTAAGGCGGCGTTTTGGATGCACGGCCATCACTGGATCCCTCCCGGTCCGGAACGAGCCTGGCCACGCCAGTAAACGAGCAGGGCATACCCAGCGGCCATGCCGCCCAGGTGGGCAAAGTGCGCGACACCCTGCCCGGAGCCGGTCACGCCCAGGTACAGCTCGAAAATGCCGTACAGCGTCACGAAAGCCCACGCCGGCATCGGTATCGGTGGGAACAGCAGCATGATGCGCCGGCGCGGGAATGCCATGCCGAAGGCGAGCAACAGGCCGAACACACCGCCAGACGCGCCGAGGGTGGGGACGGGCGGCAGGTTCATCTGGGCGAGCACCAGCAGCTGGGCCAGTGCTGCCCCGATGACGCAGGTCAGGTAGTACGTGACGAAGTGGCGCGTGCCGAGCAGGCGCTCGATCTCGCCGCCGAACATCCACAGCGCGAACATGTTGAAGAACAGGTGGCCGAGGCTGCCGTGCAGGAAGCCGTAGGTCAGCAGCTGCCAGATCTCGAAGGCCGGCGCCGTCGGGTACTGCGGCGATCCCGGCGGCCAGAGCGCAAGGTGACGCACGAGCAGTGGATCGAAGAGGGCCTGCGCGACGAAGAGGGCGACGTTGAGCAGCAGCAGCGCACGTGTCGCCGGGGGCATCGAGGAACGCATGAGTGCATCGTAACGGAAACGGCTGGCGGGCACCCCCGGGCGACGTGCTAGCGTGTCGTCGGCGGGCGGAACCGGATGGGAAGACGAACGCTGACATGAACTTACGCGCGATCCTGGGGCCGTTGGCCGCATTGCTCTGCGCCTGGCCGGGCCAGCTGCCCGCAGCCGATGCCGTGCATGGCATTCGTTTCGGGACGTTGACGTTCCGGCCGTGCACGCTGACCAGTCCGGGCCTGGCGCAGACCGTGGCTGCCCGCTGCTCGACCCTCAGCGTCCCGGAGGACCGGTCGCGCCCGGGCGGACGACGCATCGACCTGGGCCTGGCCTGGGTGCCCGGCGCGGCGAAGCGCCCGCAGTCCGACCCCATCCTGTTCCTGGCCGGTGGTCCCGGCCAGGCGGCGCTCGCGTCGTTTCCGATGCTGGCGGGCGCCTTCCGCGATGCCCTGCGCCAGCGTGAGGTCATCCTCGTCGACCAGCGGGGGACCGGAACGTCGCATCCGCTCGAGTGTCCCGCGGTCGCCGCCCGGCTGCGGGCAGCTGATTTCGAGGCCGGCAACGCGACCGAGGCCAGCGCGCTGGCGCAGGCGTGCCTGGCGGAAATCAACGACGCCGATCCGCGGTTCTATACGACCAGCACATACATCGACGACCTCGAGGCGGTCCGCACTGCGCTCGGTGTCCAGCAGGTCAACCTCTACGGGGTTTCCTATGGCACACGCGTCGCGCTCGAGTACCTGCGCCGGCATCCCGAACGCGTGCGCGCCGCGGTGCTCGACTCGGTCGTTCCCCCCACGCTGCGGCTCGGGGCGGAGCACGCCCGCAACCTGGAAGACGCGATCGACGCGCAGTTTGCGCGGTGTGCCGCGGACGAGCAGTGCCGCGAGCGCCACGGTTCGCCGCGCGCCGTGCTCGATGGCTTGCTGGCGCGCCTGCGCGCAGAGCCGCAACCGGTCACGTACCGCGACCCGCTGACGCACGAGCTGCGCCAGGAAAAACTGACGGCCGATGCGGTGGCCACCGTCGTCAGGCTGCATGCCTACGTGCCGCAGCTCTTCGCCCTGCTGCCGATGCTGCTGGCCGACGCCGCGGCGGGGCAACCTGAAGGGCTGATGGCGCAGGCCCGCATGGTGCAGCAGCTGGTGGGCGAGCAGGTCTCGGTCCCGCTGCAGCTTTCCGTGACCTGTGCCGAAGACGCGCCGGGCCTCGTCGCCGACCCGGCCGATCGCGACACGTTGCTCGGCACCGCATTCGTCGACCTGCTGCAGGCGCAGTGCGCGACCTGGCCGCGCGGATCGGTACCGGCGGACTTCCATGCGCCGGTCACGGCTGCGCGCCCGGTGCTGTTGCTGTCCGGCGAGTTCGATCCGGTGACCCCGCCTCGCTACGGTGAACTGGTACAGCGCAGCCTGCCGCATTCGCGCCACTTCGTGCTGCGCGGACAGGGGCACGGCGTCCTCGGCATCGGTTGCACGCCGCGCCTGTTCGCCGATTTCCTGAACCGGGCGGACGCGGGCGGGCTCGATGGGCGCTGTCTCGATACGCTCACCTATACCCCGCCCTTCGCCGGCCCTTACGGGTGGGAGCCATGATTCGCGTCGAGGGCCTGCGCAAGGGATTTCGCACCCGCGGCGGCGTGATCCAGGCCGTCGACGGCGTGAGCTTCACTGCGACGGACGGCTCGATCACGGGACTGCTGGGGCCGAACGGCGCAGGCAAGACCACGACGCTGCGCATGCTCTATACGCTGATGCAGCCCGATGCCGGCCGCGTGCTGGTGGACGGCCTCGACGTTGCGGTCGCCCCGGCACAGGTACGCGCACGGCTCGGCGTATTGCCCGACGCGCGCGGCATCTACAAGCGCCTGACGGCCCGCGAGAACATCGCTTATTTCGGTGCACTGCACGGCCTGTCGCCCGCAGGCATCGCGGCGCGGACGGCGGAGCTCTGCGGCGCGCTCGGCATGGACGACTTCATCGACCGCCGCGCCGAAGGCTTTTCCCAGGGCCAGCGCACCAAGACCGCGATTGCGCGGGCGCTGGTCCACGACCCCCGCAACGTGGTGCTCGACGAGCCGACGAACGGTCTCGACGTCATGACGACCCGTGCGCTGCGGCAGTTCCTGCGCGGGCTGAAGGACGCCGGCCGGTGCGTGCTGCTGTCGAGTCACATCCTGCAGGAGGTCGCGCAGCTGTGCGACCGCGTCGTGATCATGGCGTCGGGGCGGGTCGTCGCGGAGGGCAGCCCTGCGGAGATTCGTGCCGCCACGGGCTGTGCCAGCCTCGAGGATGCGTTCGTCCAGGTGATCGGCTCCGACGAAGGCCTGCTCGCATGAGGGCGCTTGGCGTGGTGCTGCGCAAGGAGCTGCTCGATGCGTTCCGCGACCGGCGCATGGTGCTCGTCGCATTCCTGCTGATGCCGATTGCCGTGCCGCTGGTGCTGGCGGGGGCGAGCGTGCTCGGTGAGCGCAGGCAGGCCGAGCAGCTCGAGGCGACGCTCGAATTGCCCGTCATCGGCGCGCAGCAGGCCCCGAACCTGGTGGCCTGGCTCCAGGGTCAGAACGTGCGCGTGGTGCCGGGCCCGTCCGACCCCGAAGCGGAGGTGCGCGCCCAGCGTCGCGCGATCATCGTACGCCTCGATGACGCCTTCGCAGACGACTGGCGCGCGGGTCGGCCCGCACGCCTGGAACTCATCTTCGACAGTTCGCGCCCGCTCGCCTCAGGCACCACGATTGCACGCGTGCGCAACCTCCTGGCCGGATACTCCGAGACGGTCGGCACGCTGCGCCTCGTGGCGCGCGGCATTCATCCCTCGGTCGTGACGCCGCTGCAGGTCGGCACGCTGGACGTGGCGACACCGCAATCCCGTTTCGACCTCTCGCAGCAGCTGCTCCCTTACCTGCTGTTGCTGCTCGCTTTCATCGGCGGCATGCAGGTCGCAATCGACGCCACCGCCGGGGAGCGCGAGCGCCAGTCCCTCGAGCCGCTGCTCGCCACGCCTGTATCGCGCGAATCGATCATCAGCGCCAAGATCATCGCCACCGCGGTGTTCGCGCTGCTGTCGCTCGCGATCACGCTGCTCGCGTACTGGGGCGTCTTCGCCCTGGTGCCGGCGGGCGCCCTGGACGCGTCCGTCGCGCTGGGTCCCCGGGCGCTGCTGCAGCTTTTCGTCGTGATCCTGCCGATCGTGCTGCTCGGCGCGACGGTGCTGACGGCGCTCGCCGCGTTCGCGCGCAGCTACCGCGAAGCCCAGGGCTACCTGCCCATGCTCGTCTTCCTGCCGATGATCCCGACGCTGATGCTGATGGTGGCGCCATTGCAGACACAGCTGTGGATGCTTGCCGTCCCGTTCCTGGGACAGAACCAGCTGATCCTGCGCGTGCTGCGCGCCGAAGAAATCCGCGCAGTCGAGTGGCTGGTCAGCCTCGGCGCAGCAATGCTGCTCGTTGCCGCGGCCTGGGTGCTCGCCGCGCGACTCTATCACCGCGAGTCGCTGGCTTCGTCGACCTGACCTCGAGCGGCGGCACGGCCGGCGCCACCGCCGGCGGCCACAGGTCGAGCAAGCCGGTGGCCCAGCGCTCGCAGGCCGATTCGCCCGGATGAAAGCCGTCGCTCGCGAAATGCTTCGCGTCCATCCGCGGCGGAAACCGGAAGCAGAAAGTGCGCTCGTGGCGCGCCGCCACGGCGGTGGCTGCCTCGTGCAGCGCGCGCGCACGCTGCGCGAGGATCGCGCGCAGCGGCCACGGGAGCACCGGAAAGACCTCAAGCGGCGGCAAGCCTCCGAACAGGATCGTGGAGTCCGGTGACTTGCGCCGCAGCAGGATGAAGACGCGGTGGAGATTGCGCGCGTAACGTCGCGGCTCGACGCCGTGGATCGCGTCGTTGACCCCGGCGGAGACCAGATAGACGTGCGCAGCGGGAACGGCCGGGGCGATCTTGTGCAGGATCGCGGCAGTCGTCGCGCCATTGACGCCGTGCACGCGCCACTCCACGTCGCACCGCCACCGCTGCTGCAACTGCCGCGCGTAGCTCGCGGTCACCGACTGCCGAAGGTCGCTGACGCCGATGCCCGCGATGCAGGAATCACCCACGCCGACGACGCGCAGCGACGGCGACAGGCCCTGGCCATAGCGGCCGGGGCACCCCGCGGGCGAGGGCAGGCGCGGCGTTTTCTGCATGAGCCAGAGGCCTTGCAGCAGGGCAATCGGGGTGAGCAGGCGGGCGTCCATGGGGCTTCGAGGATAGCCACGGCATGGAATCCGGCGGCAGGGCGTCAGGTCGTCCTACGGCGCGCCGCGCCCCTTCCGCCTGTGGGACGACGCTGACACGGCCTGGTCCATGCGCCTCGCTTGCGGCGGGCGCACTGCCTCACCAGCCGATGCCGTAGTCCTCGCCGTGGTTGCTCGAGCCGCCCCAGAAACTGCCGTTCGCCGGATCGATGAGGATCGCGTTGATCGGGCCCGAGGTTCGCGCGTCGAACTCCGGCTTGTAGCCCCGCAGCGCCAGTTCCTTCACGACCCACTGCGGCATGGCCGCATTGAGCACGATGCGGCCCGGCTCCGCTGCGTGCAGCCCGAACGACGCCTTCATCTGGTAGCTGTTGAAGTTCGCTGCTTCCGCCGCCTCCTGCGGCGTCATGCCGAACTCGGCGACGTTGAGGAAGAACTGCAGCAGGTTCTGGTCCTGCGTGTCCCCGCCCTGCACCGCGAAGGCGAGCCACGGCTTGCCGTCGCGGAGCGCCAGGCTCGGCGTGAGCGTCACGCGCGGCCGCTTGCCGGGCTCGATCACGTTGAAGGGATTCTCGGTCGGGTCGAGGACGAACGACTGTGCGCGCTGGCTCAGGCCGATGCCCGTGTGCCCGGCGATCGTTGCCGGAATCCACCCGCCGCTCGGCGTGACCGCAACGAGCCAGCCCTGCGCATCGGCGGCGATCTGCGTGGTCGTGCCGCTGCGGAAGGTCGGCCGCGAAGTCTGTCCATCTCCTGCGCCGTGAGTTCCCGTCGCGCGTCCCCGGCTGGTGCGCGGCGCGCTGCTGCTTCGCAGCAGGTCCAGGTAAGGATTGCTGCCGCCCTGGAACGGGTAAGGATCGCCCGGGCCCGCCGTGGCGTCGTTGCGATCCGGCCGGATCGTCGCGGCGCGTTGCCTGGCGTAGTCCTTGGAGAGCAGGCCCTGCGTCGGCTCGGCCGGCGGGAAGTGCGGGATCACCGTAATAGAAGTCGCGATCCGCGAAGGCGAGGTTCATCGCCTGGTAGAGCGTGTGGATGTAGTTGGCGCTGTTGTAACCCATGGCGCGCAGGTCGAAATTCTCGAGGATGTTCAGCGACTGCAGCAGCGCGGGACCCTGTGTCCAGGTGTCGAGCTTGTACACCTCGACGCCGCGGTAGCTCGTGCTGAGCGGCTGCTCGATCTGCGGTTGCCAGCGCGCGAGGTCCTCCAGCGTGATCAGGCCGCCCTGTTCGTGCACGCCGCGCACGAACTCCTGCGCGATGTCGCCGCGGTAAAAGCGGTCGTACGCGGCCTGGATGGCGTCCTTGCGTGACTTGCCGGCCGCGAGCGCCTGCTGCTCCGCCGCAACGAGCTTGCGCAGGGTCGCCGCGAGCTCCGGCTGCCGGAAGATCTCACCGGCCGCGGTGCCTCGCGCGCCTCGCCGAGGTGCGGCAGCATGACCTGCTTCGAATACGGCCACTGCTTGAGCTTGTCCTTGTTGCGCTCGATGTTGTCGGCCGTCTCGGCGTCGATCGGATAGCCGTCGGCGAGTTCGATCGCGGGCTGCAGCACTTCGCCAGCGACAGCGTGCCGTACTCCTGCAGCATCAGCATCAGGCCGCCGGGGGTGCCCGGCGTGACGGCCGCAAGCGGCCCGTACTCGGGCGGATACCTGTAGCCGCTGCCGCGGTAGAACTCGGGCGTGGCGCCCGTCGGCGCGACTCCGAGGCCGTTGATGGCGACGACCTTCTTCGTGCGCGGGTCGTAGATCAGCGCCTGCGTTTCGCCGCCCCAGCTCAGGACGTCCCACATCGTCGAGGTGGCGGCGATCATCGCGCAGGCCGCATCGACGGCATTGCCGCCGCGCTGGAAAATCATCGATCCCGCGGTCGCCGCCAGCGGCTTGCCGGTGATCGCCATCCAGCGCTGCCCGTGCAGAGGCGGCTTCTGCGTCTTGGCGACCGACTTCGGGATGGCCGGCAGGACGGCCTGGCCGAGCGCGGGGGCGTTCGCCTGGGCCTCGGCAGTGGACGGGATGGCGACGGTGGTCATGCAGAGCAGGGTCGATACGGCGCACATCGCGAGCGACCTGGGCATTGCGGATCAAGTGTGCGCCTCGCTGTCGCTGCGGTGCCGCAGTATGCTTCGCACGCCACGTCCACGCCTGCCACCTGCGCCGCGGGCGGCCGCCCGTCCGGCGCCAGCACGAACCGCGCGGCGCCGCGCGCGGATTCGCCGCTGCGCAGTACTTCGAGCCCGCCCGCGTACTCGCCGGCGAGCGCATTGCTCGAGCGGCAGGCTCCACTGCTCGAGACACGACGCGCGGTCGGCCCGCAGGCAACCTTGCGGAAATGCGGCGATCTCCTGCGCGAGCTGTGCGGCGGCCTGCCGCGACGCCCCGCGCGCCACGACGCGGTTGGCGAGCCCGATGGCCAGCGCTTCTGCCGCGCCGACGGCGCGCCCCGTCAGGATCAGGTCGAGTGCGCGACCGGCGCCGACGATGCGCGGCAGGCGCACCGTGCCACCGTCGATCAACGGCACTCCCCAGCGCCGGCAGTACACGCCGAACGTGGCGTCCTCCTCGACGACCCGCAGGTCGCACCAGAGCGCGAGTTCGAGGCCCCCGGCGACCGCATGGCCGGCCACTGCCGCGATGACCGGCTTGCTCAGCCGCAGCCGGGTCGGGCCCATCGGTCCGAACGGGTCGTCCGCCGCCCCGGACGGCGCCTGCAGGCGCGAAGCCTCCCAGCCGCTCGCGACCGCCGTGAGGTCGGCCCCGGCGCAGAACGTGCCGCCGGCCCCCCACAGCACCATGGCGTGCACCGCCGGGTCGGCCTCCAGTTCGAGAAAGGCCGCCGCCAGCAACGCCGCCGTGGCGGGATCGACGGCATTGCGGACGTGCGGCCGGTCGAGGACCACGGTGGCGACGGGACCGGACCGGTCGATGCTGACGGCGCTGGACATGCAGTTCTCCCGGGGGCTTCAAACCTTTGGCGCGGCCGGTGCATCTCATTGACGAGCAGGCATCGACGCGGGCCGGACGTGCGGCCTGTGTAGGATGCCGGACTCGGTCGCACCGTGCGATCGGGCCAGAGCGAGGTGGGACTTGGCACACGCCGGGGAGGTCGTCGATGAACTGCAGCGCGCACGGGAGGTCGCCGAGGAGCGTCGCCTGGTCGCGGCCGCGGCGGACGGCTCGTCTGCGGCCTTCGAAGCGCTGTATCGGCGACACGTCGCCCGCATCTATGCAGTGTGCCTGCGCATGACCGGACAGGTCGCCACCGCCGAGGATTGCACCCAGGAGGCGTTCATCCAGGCCTGGCGGAACCTGCCGCGTTTCGAGACGCGCAGTGCGTTCGGCACCTGGCTGCATCGCATCGCCGTCAACGCCGTGCTGCAGCACGCGCGCCGCCGCCGCGAATCCCTCGGGGCAGGGGACTCCGTCGAGCGCGAAGTCGGCGACACCCTGCCGGACCTCGGCGCCGAGGATCCCGCAGCGGGCCGCGATCTCGAGAACGCCATTGCCGCGCTGCCGCCCGGAGCGCGCCACGTGCTGGTACTCGTCGGTATATACGGGCACTCGCACGAGGAAGCGGCGCAGCTGCTCGGCATCGCTGTCGGCACCTGCAAGGCACAACTGCACCGGGCCCGCGCCCTGCTGGGCGCACGGCTCGACCCGGAGGAGTCGCTGCGATGACGGACTCTGCACGGCCACCCGACGAGCTGCTGGATGCGAAGCTGCGCGAGCTGCCGCGCTCGCTCGAGCCCGGCCGTGACCTCTGGCCCGCGATCGCCGCAGGTCTCGGCGCGCGCGAGCCACGCTCACGGCGGCGGCCCCGCTGGCTGGCCCAGGCCGCCGCGGGCGTGCTGCTCGTCGCAGGATCCTCGCTGTTGACCGCAACGCTGCTGGACCGCGGTGCGACTCGACCGGACACAGTCGGCCCAGGTCGAGCCGGCAGCGGTCGTCCGTCGCCGGTACAGGTGTGTTCGCGCCGATGCCGGCGGCCTTCGGGCCCAGCGTGACGGCTCGATCCGGAGTATGCGGCCGCCCGCAGGCAGCTCACGGTCGTGCTGCAGGCGCGGCTGGAGAGATTGCCGGCCTCGACGCGCGCCAAGCTCGAGACGAATCTGGGCGAGATGCAGCGCGCGGCTGAACAGATCAATGCGGCGCTCGCGCGAACAGCCCGGGCGATCCGCTGCTCGAGGAACTGCTGTTGAAGACTTACCAGGACGAGCTTGCCGTGCTCGCGAACGTGAACCAGTTGACCGATGCCCTGGCCGCCGCGCCGGCGGCCGGAGAAGAGGATCGTGTTATGACACCTGCAGCCATCGTCCCGTCGAACCGAGCTCGTGCCCTGCTGGCCGTGCTTGTGCTGGCGGCGCTGCCCCGGCCTCGCGACCGCGGGTACGAAGATCAACAAGCGCACGGCCGCCGATCCGGCCGGCACGGTCGAGATTTCGAACGTCGCCGGCTCGGTGACGGTGACCGGCTGGGAGCGCAACGAGGTCGAGGTCACCGGCGAGCTCGGCGACGGCACCGAACGGCTGGACTTCACCAAGGCGCCCAGGCTGACGCGCATCAAGGTGATCCTGCCAGAGCGTTCCTACAACGTCGACGACACGGACCTGGTCATCAAGGTGCCGTTCGGCAGCGTGCTGTCGATCAATACCGTCAGCGCCGACGTGCGCGTCGAGCGGGTGCGCGGCGCGCAGCGCCTGCAGACCGTGAGCGGCGATGTCCAGACCCAGGCGAGCGGCGAGGACGTCGAGTGCCGCACCGTGAGCGGCGACGTCAGCATCGCCGGCTCGGGCAGCAAGGGCGTGGTGTCGGTGACGACCGTGAGCGGCGACGCGACGGCGACGAACGTGGCGGGCGAGGTCAACGGCAGCACGGTCAGCGGCACGATCTCGTTCGGGGTCGGCGAGACGAGTCGCTCGCGCCTGCGCTCGACGAGCGGCGACCTCTCCCTGCGCGGGCCGCTGGCTGCCGATGCCCGGGTCGACATCGAGAGCATCAGCGGCGACGTGCGGCTGGACCTGAGCGGCAATGTGCCCGGCCGAGTTCGACCTCTCGAGCTTCAACGGCGAGATCCGCAATTGCTTCGGCCCGAAATCGGTGCGTACCAGCGAGTATGGCCCGGGCCGTGAGCTGCGCTTCACGGAGGGCAGCGGCAGCGCCCGCGTCCGCATCAAGACGATGAACGGCGACATCGGCCTCTGCCGGAAATAGCCCGGCAGCCCTCGCGCGCGCCGCCGATTCATGGAGAATAGGCCGCGTGCGAACGCATGCGGTCCGCCGCGGTCCAATCGGCCAGGCTGGGAGCGAGACCGGACCGGCCCCAGGGAGCCAATGACGATTCGGGCATAGCCATGGCCTTCTTCGCTGAACTGAAGCGCCGTCGGGTAGGCAAGGTTGCCATCGCCTACGGCGCCGTCGCGTGGGGCGTCACCGAAGGCGCCTCCGTCGTGCTGCCCGCATTGTTCGTGCCCGCAATGGGCCATGACGGCCATCGTCATCTTCCTGCTGGTCGGGTTCCCGATCGCGATGGTGCTCGCGTGGGTGTTCGACGTGAGCCCTGAAGGCATCCAGCGCACCGAGCCCATGCCGGACACCGCGCCGCGGATGCAGCTCAAGCTGCGTGCCGCTTATGGCGTCGCCGTGCTCGTCGCCATGGCGGGGTTGGGCTACCTGCTCTACGAACGCGGCGTCGGTCGGGCACACGCCGGCGAGCCGCACAGCTCGATCGCGGTGATGCCCTTCACGAACCTGAGCGGCGATCCGTCCAAGGACTACTTCAGCGACGGCATGTCCGAGGAACTGCTCAACCTGCTCGCCCGCGTACCGGGACTGCAGGTCGCCGCGCGCACCTCGGCGTTTGCCTACAAGGGACGCAACGTCGACATCCGGGAAATCGGCAAGGAACTCGGCGTCGAGACGGTGCTCGAGGGCAGCGTGCGCCAGGCGGGCGACAAGGTCCGCATCACGGCGCAGCTCATCGATGCCGAGACCGGTTTCCACCTGTGGTCGGAAACCTATGACGGGGAGCTCAGGGACATCTTCGCGGTGCAGGACGAGATCGCACGGGCGATCGTCGAGCGGCTCAAGATCCAGCTCGCGCCCGAGGAGCAGCAGCTCGCGCAGCGCGACAAGGCGCCGACCCAGAATGTCGAGGCCTACGAGCAGTACCTGCAGGGCCGCGCCATCTGGAAGCGTCGCGGGGAGCAGAACATCCGCAGCGCCATCGAGCTGTACCAGGCTGCCCTGGCACGCGACCCCGCGTTTGCCCGGGCGTATGCGGCCCTGGCCTCGGCCTACGTCGTCATGCCCGGGTACACGGAGGAAAAGGGGGACGAGGAGCGCTACTTCAAGATGGCTGAAGAGGCTGCGCGGCAGGCACTCGCGCTCGACCCCAAGATCGGCGAGGCGCATGCCGTCCTGGCCCAGGTCAATTCCGACCGCGGCAACCTGCTCGACGCGGAGTCCGGCTTCTTCTTTGCTATTTCGCTCGAGCCCAACGAACCGACGCCGCACCACTGGTATTCGATCCTGCTGCAGAAAGTCGGGCGGCTGGACGCGGCGCTCGAGCAGGCGCGGCGCGCGTACGAACTCGACCCGAGCTCGCCGATCATTGCGCTCAATCTCGCGAACGCGTACCTGATCCGGGGCGAAGACGACCAGGCGCTGCGATTCGGGCGGCTCGCGCAGGAACTCGGGCTCGGCCGGCGCGGCAATGACGGCATCGAGGCGACGGTCGCGCAGCGTCGCGGCGACTGGAACAAGGTCAAGCAGCTGCTGCGTTCAGAGCCCGAACTTCCCGAAGTGCTGCGGTCGAAGGTCGACAGCTACGTCGACGCGCTGGCCGACCCGGCGAAGCGGCCGCAGGTCGTGCGGGAATTGCAGGCCATCGACCCGCAGCTGAAACCGCAGGGCGAGTTGCTGATGGCGTACGTGGAGCTTGGGCAGCCGGACCTGGCGTTCCAGGTCATGAATGATTCGCTCGACCGGGACCGGCTCGCGTGGCTGCACATGTGGGACATGATGCACGCCTGGGCGCCGGAGACCGCCGCGTTCCGCAAGGATCCGCGCTTTGCGCGCGTCGCCGCACGCATCGGGTTCGTCGATTACTGGAAGCAGTACGGCTATCCCGACGGCTGCCGCGCCGGACCGGGCGACGTGCCCCTCGTCTGCAGTCCGTGAGCGCGGGCGCCTTCGCGACGTTGCTGCTGGGCTGGTCGCGCCGGGACGGCCGCAAGGGCCTGCCCTGGCAGCAGGAGCGCACGCCCTATCGGGTCTGGGTTTCCGAGATCATGCTGCAGCAGACGCAGGTCGGCACGGTCGTAGGCTTCTACCAGCGTTTCATGGATCGATTTCCGGACGTCGACAGCCTGGCCAGCTGCCAGGCTCGACGAAGTACTCCACCTCTGGTCCGGGCTCGGCTATTACGCGAGGGCGCGCAACCTGCACCGCGCAGCGCAGGTCGTCGTGCAGCGCTACGGCGGCGAGTTTCCGGCGACGCTCGAGGAGGTGGTGTCGCTGCCGGGCATCGGCCGCTCCACCGCCGGGGCCATCCTTGCGCTGTCGCGCGGCGAGCGTCACGCGATCCTCGACGGCAACGTCAAGCGCGTGCTCGCGCGCTATTTCGCGGTCGCCGGATTTCCGGGCGATTCCGCTGTCGAACGTCGGCTGTGGGAACTGGCCGAGGCCTGCACGCCGCACGCGGACGTCGACGCTTACACCCAGGCGATCATGGATCTCGGGGCGACGCTGTGCACGCGCTCGAACCCGGCATGCCTGCTCTGTCCCGTGAGTGCAGGTTGCCAGGCGCGCGCCGCGGCAGAGCAGGAGCGCTATCCCGCGCCGCGCCCGCGCAAGGTGCGCCCGCGGCGGCAGGGATGGCTCGTGCTCGCGCGACGCGGCAGCAAGGTGCTGCTGGAGAAGCGCGCGCCCACGGGCATCTGGGGTGGGCTGTGGGGCTTGCCCGAGTTCCCGACGCACGAACATGCGGCGCAGTGGTGCCGCGAGCACCTCGCGGTGCCCACGCAGTTCGAGCGCGGCACGCCGTTGCGCCATGCCTTCAGCCACTTCGATTACGAGATGATGCCGCTCGTCGTGACCTGTGCCGGCAAGGCTGCCTGCCTGCGCGACGACGACCGTTATCGCTGGTACGACGTCACGGCGCCCGCAGCGCTCGGCGTGCCGAAACCCATCACCACACTCCTGCGCCGGGCATCGCACGCATGATCCCATCGAACGCTGCTTCTACTCCTGCCACTCGGCTCGCCCGGCGCTGCCTCATCACCGGGGCCGTGCTGATGCTGCTCGCCGTGATGCTCGGTGCTTTCGGCGCGCACGTGCTGCAGGCGCAACTCACGCCGAAGCAGCTCGCAAGTTTCCAGACCGGCGTGTCCTACCAGGTCTACCACGCGCTCGCGCTCGTGCTGATCGGGATCGTGGCGCTCGTCACGGCGCCTTCGCGCTGGCTGCCCCGCGCGGCCGGGCTGATGCTGTTCGGCATCGCCTGTTTTTCAGGCTCGATTTACGCGATGACGTTCGGCGCGCCGCGCTGGCTAGGGATGGTGACGCCGGCGGGCGGGGTCAGTTTCATGCTGGGCTGGATCGCGTTGGCGTTGCACGCGAAGGAAGTGACTAGTGGCTAGTGGATAGTGACTAGTAAGAGGTGGAGTCGTAGCGCGTCGTTCAGCTACACCTCCTACTAGTCACTAGTCACTGTATCACTAGTCACTTCCCTGCGGGCGGCACGAACTCCGCCGGGCTTCGACGAGCCGCCACCGAACAGGAACTTCTCCATTTCCTCGACGAGGAACTTGCGGGCCTGTGGCTCGATGGGCGACAGGCGATACTCGTTGATCAGCATCGTCTGGTGCCGCACCCACGCGGCCCAGGCTTCCGCGGAGATGTTTTCGTAAATGCGCTTGCCGAGTTCGCCGGGGTACGGGACGCGCTCGAGTCCCGGGGCGGCGCGGTTGAGATACTGGCACTGCACCGTACGTGGCATGACGGGCGCCTCAGGTGAGTGCGACCGGCGCCACGATGACGCCGTCTTCGTCGACGTAGACGAATTCACCGGGACGGAACGTGACTCCGGCAAACCGCACCGGAACGTCCCGTTCGCCTTCGCCGCGCTTGTCGCTGCGCAGGGGCATCGTGCCGAGCGCGCGAATCCCGAGGTCCATGCGGCCGAGTTCCGCCGAGTCGCGGATGCAGCCGTGGATGATCACGCCGGCCCAGCCGTTGCGAACCGCGGCCTCGCCGAGCTTGTCGCCGAGCAGCGCGCGTCGACGCGAACCACCGCCGTCGACGACGAGCACGCGGCCCGTCCCCGGGCTTTCGACCGCTTCCTTGACCTTCGAGTTGTCCTCGAAGCAGCGGATCGTGCTGATCGGCCCGTGGAACGCCTTGCGGCCGCCGAAGGCGTGGAAGATCGGCTCGCCGACCTGCACGCATTCGCCGTGGTCGTCGCAAAGGTCGGCTGTACCGCGGGCTGGGGCTGGGTTCGTCATGGGGTAGCTTGCTCGCAGGCTGGAAAAAGCCCGGCGAATTATAGAGCCTCGGCAGGTCCCGCCGGCACGCCACCGCAGGGGCAGGGAAGGGGTGGTCGTGCCACCCCTCCCGGGACTCCACTGGACGCCGCTTACTGAACCTGGATCTGCCGCGGTTGCGGCTCGACCACCGGCTGCTTCGGGATGCGGATGACGATCACGCCGTCGCGGCTTTCGGCGCGGATGTCCTGCTCGTTCGCGTTCTCCGGCAACGCGAAGCGGCGCGCGAAGGTGCCGTAGTAGCGCTCGATCCGATGCGCTCGCTCGCTGTCGTCGCGCTTTTCCTGCTTGCGCTCGCCGGACAGTGTCAGCACTCCGTCCTGGACGGTGATGCTGATGTCCTCCTTGCGGACTTCCGGCAGCTCGGCCTTGATCACGTACTCGGCATCGTTCTCGCAAACGTCCGCGAGCGGTGCCCATTCACGAGTCGGCTGCGCCTCACCGGCAAGCTGGCCGGACTGCACGGGCAATCGACGCAGGGTTTCGGCAAAGAATCGATTGAACGCGTCGTCCATGTCACGGAACGGTTCCCACTTGATCACTCGCATGGCTGCTACCTCCTGCCGGGGATTGCCCCTGCAATCCCAACGTAGCGCCTTAGATGTGCGCGGGCGTCCCCGTTTCAAGGGGGCAGGGGTGCGGAATGGCGCACAAAAGAAAACGGCGCGCCTGGTCGCCCGGGCGCGCCGCCGTACGAGCTCGAGCGAAGCTCAGGGCCTCTTGACGTACACCTTGCACCAGCCCTTCGCCGAGACGTTGCGCTGCCCGAAGATATTGCACGGCACTTCGGCCATGCCGGGCTTGTACGTCGGGGCCTGCAGGCAGTTCGCACAGGACTGGCCGGGCTTGAAGTTAGGGTTGGCCTTGGCGTCGACCTTGGCGGCGTCCTCGACGTAGCCGAGCGACTTCGCCTGAGGCTCATTCGGATCGACCCTGCCAGCGGCCGCGGCCGCCGTGCGCGAAAGCAGGGCCGACACGGGCACTGCAGCGACGCCCAGGAGGGCACCCTTCAGCAGGGTGCGACGCGGAAACTTCTGTTCGGACATTTGGCGGACTCTCCTCGGAGGGTGACAATCGAGCGACCGTTGCAATTTTACGCGGTCTTACGGTAACTGCGCATTGGACAGTGCACGGGAATGGAGGTTTCGTCCTGCATTGGATTAACTTTTCGAACGTATTGAGAATCGCTCTCGTTTGATATCCATTTTTTCCTGCCACGCCGTTTTGCCAGCCCCGACATAACCTCATGCCCGATCCTCGCCGCCAGCGCTTGAAGACCACGATCGGGGTCATCGTCAGCGTATTGCTCGCTGGCCTTGCGGCCTGGGTGCTGATCCGGACCTTCCAGCGCATCGCCTTTGCGGACGTGATTGCGCAAATGCGAGCCGTTCCGGCCAGGACGCTCGCCATCGCCGCGCTGTGTGCCGCCGGAGCCTTCACGACGCTCGCCTTCTACGAGGTCGCGGTCGTCCGTTACGTGAAGCATTGCATCGGACGTGCCAGGCCCATGGTGACCGCCTTCATCGCTTTCCCGCTCGGTCACGCGGTCGGGCAGGCGATGCTGAGCGGCGGCGCAGTGCGATACCGCATGTATACGCCGGCAGGCTTCAGCGCGACCGAAGTCGGAGCGACGGTCCTCCTGGCCAACCTGCCCTACGCGCTCGCGTTCGGCCTGTTCATGGACTTGTCCCTGGTGATCGCCGCGGACACGCTCGAGCCGATGTTCCGCATTTCGAGCGAGTGGTTGCGCGCGCTCGGTTGCCTCGGCCTCGCCAAGGACTTCGGCTACATGCTGCTCGTCGCGCTGCGACGCAAGCCCGTGCGTCTCGGCGGCTGGGCAGTGAATCTGCCGACACCGGCGATGACGGCACTGCAATACGTGGTCGGCATCATCGACGTCGGCCTCGTCTCGTCCGTCCTGTACCTGATGCTGCCGGAATCGGCCGGACTCGCGTACCTGCCGTTCCTCGCGGTGTACCTCGCGAGCGTGCTCGCGGGAGTGCTGAGCCACGTCCCCGCGGGCCTCGGTGTGCTCGAATCGATGTTGCTGCTGATGCTGCCCGGGGTGCCGCCCGAACAGTTGCTCGCGGCCGTGCTGATGTACCGCGTGCTCTACGAAGTCATACCCGTGTTGCTGGCACTCATCCTGTGGAGCATGTTCGAGGGTTTCTCGCGCGAGGGCGTGCTTTCACGCCTCACCGGTCAGGGGCGAGCCGCTGGCGTCGTCAGCCCGACGATCGAGAGCAAGGACTGAGCGAGGCTGCGGCCGCTCTCGAATGCGGCTTCGACGCGCGGGGCGATGCACCAGTCGCCGCAGGCTCCCGCCGCCATCTCGTCGTCGACGAGGCACGGCACACCCAGCGCTTGCTCGACGAGCGCGTGCCGCCAGCGATGCGCGGCCGCATGGATGGGCCTCGGCAGCTTGCCGCCAACGGCCTCCGCGAAGGCGCGCAGCAGCAACTGCTCGATTTCCGCCGCATCGAGTTCGAGATGCTGTTGCGACCAGGCCGAAGACGCGTGCACCACCCAGCATTGTGGCCGGCGCCAGCGCTCCGGCTTGCTGGAATTGCTCGCAGCCCAGACGATCGGTCCCTGGGTCCAGCGGCGCGCTTCAGCTCCCAGGTCGAGCGGTGGATCGAATGCGAACATGCCGGTCCAGCACGGCGCCATGCGCACCGTGGAAAGGTGCCGGAAGGCCCCTGCATACGGGCCCAGCAGGGCCGCGGCCTGGGGTGCTGGAATCGCGACGGCCACGGCCTGGAACACCTCGTTGAAGCGTCCGGAGTCGGTCTGCAGTTCCCAGCCGCGTTGCCCTGGCAGCAGTTCGTGGACTGCGACACCGCCGCGGACCTCGATGTTGCGCGCGAGCGGCCGCACCAGTGCGTTCATGCCGGGCTGGCCGACCCACCAGTCTTCGATCGGCTGATCCCAGCGGCGATCGTCTTCCATGAGCCGCGGACGCCAGACGCCGAGTGCGCCCGCGCGGACCGCGACCTCGGCGTAACGCGCGAAGGCACGGGTCCGCGCCGTCACGAACTGCGCGCCGTGATCGAATGCCAGGTCGCCGACGCGTCGCGTCGCGAGGCGCCCGCCCACCGCGCGCGACCGCTCGAAAACCGTCACCTTGGCATCGGCACGCGCCAGTTCCTGGGCGCAGGCCAGGCCGGCGATGCCGGCGCCAATCACTGCGATCCTTACCTCATCCATCGGCGTGCCCCAGGGTCTACGTCGAGCAGGAGCTCGCGACCAGAATGGGAGCCGGGCCGGCCGCGGTCAAGGCGGATGGTGGCCGTTGTGTGCTGGGCCTGGAATCGAGCAAACAGGGGACGCTCACCTGTTTCCAGAAAACAGGTGAGCGTCCCCTGTTGCCTGTTTCGCGTCAGAGCGCGATGGGGAGAATCGTCGTTTCCTTGATGACCGTGATGGTCACGGACGAATTGATCGACTGCACGTAGGGCAGCTTCGACAGGTGATCGAGGTAGAACGCCTCGTAGGCCTTGATGTCGCGCGTGACGATGCGCAGCATGAAGTCCCATTCACCCATGGTGGTATAGCAGTCGAGCACCTCGGGGCGTTCGCGGATCGCCTCGGCGAAGGCGGCGATCGCATCGCGGCCCTGCGTGGAGAGCTTGACGTGCGCGAAGATCGTGACGTCGAGGCCGAGGGCCTCGCGGTCGAGCAGGGCAACCCGGCCCTTGATGACGCCGGATTGTTCGAGGTTCTGGATGCGTCGCCAGCAGGTCGTGGTGGAAAGCCCGGTTCGCGAAGCGACTTCCGCGACGGACAGGGCACCCTCCCGTTGCAGCAGGTCCAGAATGCGACGGTCCACTTTGTCCAACCGCGAGGAGGACATTTCTTCCATGGAGGTTCGCTCTTTGAAATATTTATTTCAAATTGTTGCACCGCAGTGCAACAACTCCCCACCCCCGACCCAGCACTGATTAATCTACCGTGCTGAAATATTTCCCGCATCCGTAATCTGCGAGTACCGCGATGCCACGACGCTCACGCCTGCACATTCCACGGCACCACTCCCGTCCAGGCGAGGAGCCGGACTTCAGCTACCTGGAGACGTCGCCGGCGGGTGCGGTACCGCGGCCCGACGTCAACGCGCGCGTGCGCGACATCGGTCACCTGGCGATCGACCTGGTCCGTGTGCTCGACGACGCGGGGCACGCGATCGGCCCCTGGCATCCGCACCTCGATCCGCAGGAACTGCAGGTCGGGTTGCGGCACATGCTGCTCACGCGGATTTACGACGAGCGCATGCAGCGCGTGCAGCGCCAGGGCAAGATCTCCTTTTACATGCGCTCCCTCGGCGAGGAAGCCGTCTCGGTGGCGCAAGGCATGGCGCTGCGGCCGCGCGACATGCTGTTCCCGTCCTATCGCAACCAGGGGCTGTACATCGTCCGCGGCCGGCCGCTGGTCGACCTCATGTGCCAGTTGCTCTCGAACACGCGCGACATGTGCAAGGGCCGGCAGCTGCCCGTCATGTATCACTGGGCCGAGGGCCGCATCTTCTCGATCTCGGGCAACCTGACGACGCAGTACCCGCAGGCCGTGGGCTGGGCGATGGCCGCCGCCATCAAGGGCGAGGACGACATTGCCGCGACCTGGATCGGCGAAGGCTCCAGCGCCGAGGCCGACTTCCACCACGCGATGCTGTTCGCGTCCGTCTATCTCGCGCCGGCGATCCTCAATATCGTCAACAACCAGTGGGCGATCTCGACCTTCCAGGGTTTTGCGGGCGGCGAGCAGCGCTCCTTCGCGGCGCGCGGCCCCGGCTACGGCATGGCAGGCGTCCGCGTGGACGGCAACGACTTCCTCGCGGTCTACGCCGTGACGCAATGGGCGGCAGAACGTGCGCGCACGGGTGCCGGCCCCACCCTGATCGAGCACGTCACGTATCGTGGCGCCGCCCATTCGACCAGCGACGATCCGGCCCGCTACCGGCCGAAGGACGATTACGAGAAGTGGCCGCTCGGGGATCCGGTGGTGCGACTGAAGAATCACCTGATTGCCATTGGTGAGTGGTCGGAGGAGCGTCATGCCGCGCTCACGCAGGAACTCGAGCAGCACGTGGCGGAGAGCTGGAAGGAAGCCGTGCAGTACGGCACGCTCACCGACGGACCGCGCCTCAACCGCGACCTGATGTTCCAGGACGTGTTCAAGGAAATGCCGGAGCACCTGCGCAAGCAGCGTGACCAGCTGCGCGCCGAGCAGGGAGCCTGACCATGCCACAGATGAACATGATCCAGGCCCTCAATTCCGCCATGGACATCATGCTCGCGCGTGATCCCAACGTCGTGATCATGGGCGAGGACGTGGGGTTCTTCGGCGGCGTGTTCCGCGTGACGGACGGCCTGCAGCGCAAGTACGGCGAGCACCGCGTGCTCGACTCGCCGATCGCGGAGGGCGCGATCGTCGGCGCGGCGATCGGCATGGGTGTCAACGGCTTGCGGCCCGTCGCGGAAGTGCAGTTCGCCGATTACATCTATCCGGCCTGCGACCAGATCTTCTCGGAACTCGCGCGCCTGCGCTACCGCAGCGCAGGGGACTTCTGGGCGCCGGTGACGATCCGCACGCCCTGCGGCGGTGGCATTCGCGGCGGGCAGACGCACTCGCAGAGCCCCGAGGGCATCTTCACGCACGTCTGCGGCATCAAGGTCGTGATGCCGTCGAATCCCTACGACGCCAAGGGCCTGCTCATCGCCTCGATCGAGGACGACGACCCGGTCGTGTTCTTCGAACCGAAGCGCCTCTACAACGGTCCGTTCGACGGCGACGCCAACAAGCCGGCCGTGCCCTGGAGCACGCATCCGAAGGGCGAGGTGCCCGACGGCTACTACACCGTGCCGATCGGCAAGGCCGAGATCGTGCGCAAGGGCGAGGCGCTGACGATCGTCACCTACGGCACGATGGTGTACGTCTGCGAGGCCGCCGCCCGGGCGCTCGGCATCGACGCCGAGATCATCGACGTGCGGTCGATGGTGCCGCTCGACGTCGACACGCTCTGCACGTCGGTGAAGAAGACTGGACGCTGCCTGATCGCGCACGAGGCGACGCGCTTCTCGGGCTTCGGCGCCGAGCTGTCGGCCACGATCCAGGAGGAGTGCTTCTGGGACCTCGAGGCGCCGATCCAGCGCGTCGCCGGCTGGGACACGCCCTATCCGCATGCGTTCGAGTGGGAATACTTCCCCGGCCAGCAGCGCGTGGCGACCGGCCTCAAGGCCGTCATGGAGGTCGCATGACGCGTTACGTCTTCAAGATGCCGGATCTCGGCGAAGGCACGGTCGAAGCCGAGGTCGTCGCGTGGCACATCAAGGTCGGCGACCAGGTGCAGGAAGACCAGGTCATGGCCGAAGTGATGACCGACAAGGCCGCGGTCGAAGTGCCGTCGCCCGTCACGGGACGGGTCGTGGTCCTGAACGGCCAGCCCGGCGACATGATCCGCGTGGGTGCGGAGCTCGTCGTCTTCGAGACCGAGTCGAGCGAGGACCTTGCCTCTGCTCCCTCTCCCGCGTCGGCGGGAGAGGGCCGGGGTGAGGGCTCTGCTCCCTCTCCCGCTCCTGCGGGAGAGGGTAGGGGTGAGGGCTCCGCTCCCTCTCCCACGCCAGTGGGAGAGGGTAGGGGTGAGGGCCTGAAAATTCGGGAGCCCTCTCCCGAGCTACGCTCGACCTCTCCCGCTGAAGCGGGAGAGGTGGGAAGAGTGAAGGCCTCGCCGGCCACGCGTCGCAAGGCGCGCGAGGCGGGCATCGACCTCCGTGGGGTCCAGGGCTCGGGTCCGAGCGGACGCATCACGCCGCAGGATTTCGCAGCGGCGCTCGAAGGTGCCACGCCTGCCCGCAGCGGCGGCTCTGCGGCCGACTCCGCCTCGTCGCTGCGGGCACGCACGGGCATCACCGAGATCAAGGTGATCGGCGTGCGCCGGCTGATCGCGCAGCGCATGACGGATGCGGCACGCAACATCCCGCACTTTTCCTATGTCGAGGAAGTGGACGTCACCGAGCTCGAATCGCTGCGCGCCCACCTCAACTCGAAGCTGGACAAGGGCACGCCGGCGCTGACCTACCTGCCGTTCCTGGCGGCGGCGCTCGCGCGCGTGCTCGAGGAATTCCCGCAGTGCAACGCGCACTACGACGCCGAGCGCGGCGTGCTGCTGCAGCATCACGCGGTGCACCTGGGCGTGGCGACGCAGACGCCCGACGGGCTCAAGGTGCCCGTGGTGCGCCACGCCGAGGCTCGCACGCTCTGGAACCTGTCCGATGAAATACGGCGGGTGTCCGAAGCTGCCCGGACTGGCAAGGCCTCGCGCGAGGAGCTCTCGGGCTCGACGATCACGATCACCAGCCTCGGCCGCATGGGCGGCATCGTCTCCACGCCGATCATCAACGCGCCGGAGATGGGCATCATCGGGGTCAACAAGGCGATCGACCGGCCCGTGGTGATGAACGGTTCCGTCGCGATCCGCCGCATCATGAATCTCTCGTCGTCGTTCGATCACCGTTTCGTCGACGGCTACGACGCGGCCGCGATGATCCTGGCGCTCAAGGACCTGCTCGAGCACCCGGCGACGATCTTCATCCCCGGTTAAACTGCAACGACTGCCAACCGCGCGCCGACGCGCACACGAGAAGACCATGACGACGAATCCGCAAGCACGCCCCGCCTTCGGCACGCTGCTCGCCGACCGGATGGGTATCGCCACGTTCGCCAACGGCGCGTGGGGCCCGGAGAAAATGGTGCCGACGGCGCCGATCCCGATGCACCCGGGCGCGCACGTGCTGCACTACGCCAGCTCCTGCTTCGAGGGGTTCAAGGCCTACCGCTGGGCGGACGGCAGCATCCACGTCTTCCGCATGGACCGGCACATCGAGCGCATGCGCCAGAGCGCGCGGCTGCTGCACCTGCCGGTACCGGACGCCGCGCAACTCGAGCGCATGGTCCTGCAGACGATCGACGCCAACCGCGCGCAGGTGCCCGAGCCGCCGGGCGCGCTGTACATGCGGCCGGTCATCTTCGGCACCATGCCGAACATCGGCGCGGCCTCGCAGCCGTCGAACGAAGCCACGCTGATCGTGCTGGCGAGCCCGGTGTGGGATTACTTCGCCGGTGGCATGAAGCCGCTGCGCATCTACGTCGAGGAAGAGCGGCATCGCACGGCCGAGCACCTCGGCGTCGTCAAGACCGGCGGCAACTACGCGGCGGCGATGGGGCCGACACTGGCGGCCAAGGACAAGTTCAAGATCGACCAGGTGCTGTTCTGCCCGGGTGGCTCGGTGCAGGAAACCGGCGCCGCGAATTTCCTGCTGATCCGTGAGGGCCACGTCCTGACGCGCAGCCTCGACTCCACCTTCCTGCACGGCGTCACCCGCGACTCGCTGCTGGTGATGGCTCGCGCGATGGGCTTCAAGGCCGAGGAACGCGTCTTCGACGTGCGCGAAATGCTCGAATGGGCGAAGGACGGCGAAGCGGCACTTTCGGGCACGGCCGCCGTGCTCGCCGGAGTCGGCACCCTGGTCCTGCGCGACGGCACCGAGGTGCGCGTGGGCAGCGGCGACGTCGGTCCGGTCACGCAGCGCTTGCGTGCGGCACTCGTTGCCATCCAGAACGGCTCGGCGCCTGACGCTCACGGCTGGACGCGCAAGGTCTGAGTTGAGCGGCGCCGCGTGACGCGCCCAACCGTTGCCGTCGTCACGGGCGCCGGCAGCCCGTCGGGGATCGGCTTCGCGACCGCGACAGCGCTCGGGCGTGCGGGTCACCGCGTCGTGGTCGTGTCGACGACCGAGCGCATCAAGCATCGGGCCGCTGAACTCCGTGCGGGCGGCTTCGACGCGCACGCCGTCGTGGCGGACCTGACCGTCGAGGCCGACGTCGAGGGGTTGCGCGAATTCGCCGAGGCCCTGGGCGACGTCACCGTGCTCGTGAACAACGCCGGCATGGCGGTGCTCGGCGAGATGGACGCGCCGGGCGACCTCGAGGCGCTCGACCTCGATGCGTGGCGTCGCTCGCTCGACCGCAACCTGACTTCCGCCTTCCTCGTCACGCGCGCATTCCTGATCGGCATGAAAGCGCGACGCTACGGCCGCGTCGTCAATGTCGCGTCCACGACCGGCGCAGTCGCCGCGGTCGCGGGCGACACCGCTTACGCCGCCGCGAAAGCCGGCTTGGTGGGCTTCACACGCGCGATTGCGCTCGAGGCCGCTCCGCACGGCGTGACCGTGAACGCCGTGGCTCCGGGGTGGATCGCGACGGGGTCACAGACCGAGCGCGAGGCGGCGGCCGGGAGCCGCACGCCGGTGCGGCGCTCGGGCACGCCGCAGGAAGTCGCCGCGCTGATCGATTTCCTGGCCTCACCCGCGTCGGCCTACGTCGTCGGCCAACTCATCGTGGTCGATGGCGGCAACTCCATCGTCGAAGACCACAACGCGTGACCGGCCTCAGTCCGCGAGGAAGACCGCTCCGCCAGGCCGGCCCGCGAACAGGACGCCGCTCACCACGAACGCGAAGCCCAGCAGGATCGAGAACGTCGTCGACGCGCTGAGGCCAGCAGGGACGAGGTCCAGCGACTGCAGCATGCCCGGCGCGAACGAATCCAGGCCGAACACCGCTCCGCCGGCGATGGATCCGAGCGCGACCGCATTGAGCAGGGTGCGCCAGCCGAGACCGCGCCCGAGTCCCTGCAGCAGTTGCTCGTGTTCCTGCTCTGCAGCCGCGACGGCCGCGCTGCGGTTGGGCAGCCTCTGCAGCTCCGCAATTCGCGCAGCGAGCCGCGCGTCGAAATCCGGCGGTCAGTTGCGGGCGCGGCAGCACGCTTGCGAGCGCCGTGTCGAGCTGCGCCAGCGCGTCGGCGTATGCGCGGCAACGGCTGCAGCGCTCAAGGTGCTGCTCCACGAGCGGCGCCCGTACCGGGTCGAGCGCACCCTCGCTGCGTTCGACCAGGTCGAACTCGTAGCCTGCACAGGGCCCGAGCGAGAGGGCGTAGTCGTGACTGTACTGGTTCATGCGGCCTTGACCTCCTCGGGCTGGGCAAGCTCCATCAGGCGCTTGCGGGCCCGGAACAGCAGGTTCTTGACCGTCCCGAGCGGCATGCCGAGCGCCTCGGCCACGGCGTCGTAGGAACGGTCTTCGAGATAAAACAAGTCGGACGGCCTGTTGCTGGTTGGCGGGCAGCTGCTCCAGCAGCCGCAGCAGGTTGTCCCGTTCCGGGTCGCCTGCCGGCCCGGTGGCGATGCTCGCCGCCGCGTGCTGGGCCTCCAGCGAGTCGGGGTCGTCGAACGAGACGGTCGGCCGGCGCTTGCGCAGCTCCATCAGGCAGGTATTGCGGGTGATGGCGTAGATCCACGTCCCCAGCGCGGCCCGGCCGTCGAACCCCGGCAAGGCCTTCCAGACGCGCACGAACGTTTCCTGGGCCGCATCCTCGGCCGCCGCCCGGTCCTTGAGGATCGAAAAGGCGAGGCGGAACACGCGGTTACGGAACTCCGGCACGATGAGGTCGAAGGCCCGGGCATGCCGGCCCGCCGCCAGATGACCTTCGATTGCCGCGTCCATGGGCCTTTATATGCCTGCGCGGGTCCGAAGGTTGCAAGCGCGGCCGTGCAACCTTTCCCGCGGCCGCCGCATACAAACGTCAACAGCCCGAGGAGGCCGCACCATGAACGAAGATGCCATTGCCGTATTCATCCCGATCGTCGCGATCGTCATGTCGTTGATGATCCCCATCGTCTACCAGATCACCGACTACCGCCGCCGCCGCGACATCGTCGAGGCGCACCACAAGGAGCGCATGGCCGGCATCGAGCGGGGCATGGACATCCCGCCGTTGCCGGAGGCTTTTTTCAGCCCGCTGGATCGCAACAAGCGTCCGCGCCACCTGCTGACCGGCATGATCTGGCTGTTCATCGGCATCGCGCTGTTCCTGGCGCTCGGCGCCGTGGCGGGCGAGGGCGTGCAGTTCTTCGGCCTGATTCCGGCCGGAATCGGCGCTGCGTTCCTGATCTACTACTTCATCGAAGGCAAGCACGAGGCTGCGGCGTTCCGGGAACAGTGAGGCCGCCAAGGCAGCCTCCGCGGCCACGAAGGCCTGAGCGACCGGAGCGGGCGCGACCGGGCAGCGGCGGGCTCGCCTCGTTCGACCAGCGGCGCCGGCTACTGACTCCGACCGCCGCCCGGCTGCGAAAATACCGGCTCCACAGCCGGATTCGGAGTCGCGAGCCGGCAAGCATGCACTGCGCGCGACCACACGTTCTGCCCCGGGCGGGGCTTCCCGCGACTGCTGCTGATCCTGGCGGGCGGCGCTTCCGCTGCGACTGATACGCACGGTCGTCGACACCGGGAAAGCTCAAGCGTCCGCGTCGAGACGGTCGTGCGCGCGGACTCGAACATCCCTGGGGCCTGGCCTTCCTGCCGGACGGCCGGATGCTCGTGACTGAAAAACCGGGCCGGCTCCGCCTCGGTCACTCGATGACGGCGAGTGAGCGAACCACTGGCCGGCGTGCCGGCGGTCGATACCGTGGGCCAGGGCGGCTTGCTCGACGTCGCGCTCGACCCCGACTTTGCCCGCAACCAGCGCATCTACCTGTCGTACAGCGAGCCGCGCGGGGACGGGCCGGAACGGTACGAGCGTGGCACGCGCGAAGCTCGGCGCCAAAGGCCTCGAAGAGGTCAAGGTAATCTTCCGGCAGCAGCCGGCGATGGCGGGCGGACATCACTTCGGTTCGCGGCTCGTGTTCGGCCGCGACGGGAACCTGTTCGTGACGCTCGGCGACCGCAACCGGGCCGCGACAAGGTGCAGCAACTCGACAACCACATCGGCAAGATCGTGCGCATCGACCGCGACGGCAACGGCGCCCGCCGACAATCCGTTCCGCGGGCAGCCGGGCGCGCATGCCCGAGATCTGGTCGCTCGGCCATCGCAACGTCCAGGGTGCGGCATTGCATCCGGCGACAGGCGAGCTGTGGACCAACGAACACGGGCCGAAGGGCGGCGACGAGCTCAACCGCACGCTCGGCGGCCGCAACTACGGCTGGCCGCTGGTCACCTACGGCACCGAGTACTCGGGCGAGCCGATCAGCGACCACGGAGGCGCCGGGCCTCGAATCGCCGGTGCATCACTGGGTGCCGTCGATCGGCACGAGCGGTCTGGCGTTCTATACCGGCGCGGCAATTCCGCAGTGGACGGGCAACGTTTTCGTCGGCGGCTTGAAGTCGGCGGAGCTCGTGCGCCTGGAACTGCGCGAGGGCAAGCGTCGTCGCGGAGGAGCGCCTGTTCAAGCGAAGCGCTCACAAGCGCATCCGCGACCGTGGTGAACGGGCCCGACGGCGCGCTGTACCTGCTCACGGACGAGGCCGGTGGCCAGCTGCTGCGCGTCACTGCGGCGCCCTAGCGGCCTCCTGCAAGCGAGCCACCCGGCGGGCATCGAATGCGTAAAATCGCGCGCGCGGGGGCCTGTAGCACAGCGGTTAGTGCAGGGGACTCATAATCCCTTGGTCCTGGGTTCGAATCCCAGCGGGCCCACCATATTCCGTCCACTTCCCGCAGCGCAAATCACCCATGTCCTTCGACCCGCAGGCCGCCACGGCCGCCTACATCGACTCCCTGGGCGCCGACGCGCTGGCGCAGGCTGCGGACTACACCCTGGCAATCACTGGCTGCTGCTGTGGAACCTGCTGGTCACCGCCATGATCACGTGGCTCCTCGTGCGCACCGGGCTGCTCGACCGCATCAACGCGAAGCTCGCCAGTCGCGGCCTGAACCTCCAGGCGTGGGCCGTTGCAGCGGCGTACTTCGTGGCCTCCGGTCTGCTGTCGCTGCCCTGGGCCATCTACGCCGACTGGTGGCGCGAGCGCAGCTACGGTCGCACGAGCCAGCCGCTCGCGGACTTCCTGGGCCAGGGACTGCTTTCGCTGCGTGATTGCCGCGGTCTTCGTCGGCCTGTTCTTCGTCGGCGTGTACGCGTTGATGCGCCGCGCCGGCAAGCTTCTGGTGGCTGTGGTCCGGCGGCCTCACGGCCGTCGCGCTCTCGTTCTTCCTGCTCGCCGGCCCCGTCGTCATCGAGCCGCTGTTCAACGACTACAAGCCGGTGCCGGCGGGCGAAGTGCGCGACGCACTCGTCGAGATGGCGCAGCGGTCGGGGGTGCCCGAGGACCGGATCTTCGTCTACGACGGCTCGCGCCAGTCGAACAATTTCACCGCCAACGTCTCGGGCCTCGGGGCTCGGCCCGCATCGCCATCTCGGACATCGCGTTCAAGGGTGCGTCGCTCGACGAAGTGAAGGCCGTCACGGGCCACGAGATCGGCCATTACGTGCTGGGGCACGTCTGGCGCACGGTCATCCTGCTGTCGGTGCTGGCGGTCGTGTTCTTCTTCCTGGCGGACCGCCTGTATCCACGCGTTCGCGCGGGCCTTCGGCAGCCGCGCGACGATCGGCGACCCGACCGGGCTGCCGGTGCTGGTCTTCATGGTGTCGCTGTTCTTGCTGTTCGCGCAGCCGGTCCTCAACGGCATGATCCGCAGGGCGAGAACGAGGCCGACCAGTATTCGCTCGAGACCGTGAACCTGCCGGACGCGCTCGCGGCGGCGCTGGTGAAGACGGCCGAGTACCGCAACCCGCGGCCGAGCCGAGTTGCAGGAGATCCTCTTCTACACGCACCCGTCGGTCGAGCGGCGCGTGCGGCGGCCATGGAGTGGAAGGCGGCGCACCCGCCTGGGCCCGCCAGTAGGCGAGCGTAGCTCGCGGATGCGATCGCGGCGGGCGACGTCAGCGTGCGCAGCGCGCCTTGAGGATCTCGAGCATCGGCGCCGCGCGCGCCGCCCGAGTGCATCAAGCAGCACCAGGGCGTCGCCCGGGCGCGCCCAGTCGAGCGCGAGGCAGCGCGGCATCCACTTCCGACGGGCAGATCGGCACCGCGCGAGTCCGCGCATGCCGGCCTTGAGCAGCGCGTTCCGGATGATCGCCGGCACTTCGCCGGGCTGGCGCCCGCGCAGGTGACCTTCGTCCTCCTTGACGACGACCAGGTCCGGCGCGAATTCGGTCGCGACGACGCGCGAGTTCCTCGATGTCGGCGTTGAGGCGGTTGCCGGCGTGGCCCAGCAGCATGCCGATGCGGCCGCCGGCGCGCGCAGCCGCTCGGCGACGCGCATCACGCCGCGCAAGCCCGTCCGGGTTGTGCGCGTAGTCGAGCACGATCTCACGCCGTCGACGTCGAAGCGCATCAGCCGGCCGGCGTTGTCGGCGGGGTCCAGCCCGAAGCGTCGCGAATACCTGCGCGATGGTCGCTGCGCGGGACGCCGAGCGCGGCGGCCACGAGCGCCGCGCCGGCGAGGTTCTCGACGTTGTACGTCGCGGTGCCTGCCGACCGTGAGCGGCATCGCGCGCGATCTCGCCGAGGTCGTGCTCGACTGCCGCCAGACGGAGAGCCGCAGGCGCCCGGCACGCACGCCGCAGGTCGCGCCCGGCGACGCGCGGTGCTGCACGCAGCGTCGGGCCTGTCGTAGTCGCGCGCGAACCAGCCGAGCGGCGGTTGCCAGCCGAGCCGCTGCTGCGAGCGCGCGGCCCTTGGCGCGCAGCATCGCGTCGTCGGCGTTGAGCACCAGCAGTCCGTCGCGGCACGACCAGGTGCGCGACGCTGAGCTTCACGTCGGCGAGGCCGTCGAGATCGTCGATGCCGTACTCGCCGAAATGGTCGGGGCTGATGTTGGTGACGACCGCGACGTCGGCGCGGTCGATCGGCGAGCCCGCGGCGCAGGATGCCGCCGCGTGCCGTCTCGAGCACGGCGGCCTCGACGCGACGGTCGCGCAGGACCCGGCGCGTGCCGGCCGGGCCGGAGTAGTCGCCCGTGGCGACGCGCTCGGCGCTCGACGAACACCCCGTCCGTGCAGCTGAAGCCGTCGCGCCAGCCCTGCGCCCGCGCGCAGGCCGCGACCAGCCGCACGGTGGTGGTCTTGCCGTTCGAGCCGGTGACCGCGGCGGTCGGGATCGCGTGCACGCGCCGCCCACGGCACGTCCGCCGACGCGGGCAGCGCGTCGAGCGGCTAGCTGCGGCTGCCCGCGCCCGCGCCGAGCGTCAGCGCGTCTCGTCGAGCAGTGTGGCAGAGCCGCGCGCCGCGGCTGCGTCGATCAGCGCGCACGACGTCCGGCCGGCGCTCGCTCGCGGCGCGGCATGTCGAGGCGCGCGAGCGCCGCCGGCTCGTCGAGCACCGGCGGCATGACGTCGGCGGGATCCGGCGCGTCCGCGAGATAGTCCGCGAGCAGGCGCCTGGTCACGCTCGCCCAGCGCACAGGATCGCGCTCGTGCAGCGTCGCGCACAGCGCCCACTCGTTGAGCTCGGTCGCGGTGAAGAGCTGGTCGACGGGCGCCTGCAGCGCGAGCGACGCGCCCGTGGCGTGCCGGCGCGCCACGATGACGGTGCGGCCGGCGCCACGCCGTCCCAGCCGAGGTGCCGCGCGCGCGCTCGACGCGCGAGCGCCAGCCGGCGAGCAGCGCCTCGTCGATCTCGATGCCGACTGCCTCGAGCACGGCGCCCGTGCCGGCGAAGAACAGGTTGCTGCCCATGAGGCGCCGCGAGTCGTCGAGGGGCAGGGCAGTGCGCGGCGTTCAGTCTTCTGTCTCCGGCGCGAAGCGCACGCCGCGCTCGTCGCGGATCAGGCCGGGCAGAGGTCCGCGGCGGCGCGCCTGCGACGTCCGGCCAATTCCGTCGCACGCGGGTCGCCGATGGATGCCTGCCGCGCAGCCGCGCTGATGCGCGCTGGCGCTCCGCCGACGGAGCGGCGGCGGGACGGCAGGCGTACCATGAGCGCGCCGATGCCGCGAGCTGCTCTCGCCGGCGCTGCGCGCGAGCTCTCCGCCGCGCGGGCGAGTGCGGCCTGAACTTGGTGATCTGCTTCCACGAGCGCACCAGCGCGTCGGCGAAGACCAGCAGCAGGTCGCCCGGCTGGCCCATGCTGAGCGCGGCGTCGATCGCCTCCTGCTCGTCCGGGATGATCGAGATCGCGGCCTCCGGCACGCCCCGGCGCCGCAGCGCGGCGGCCTGCAGGCGCGGCACCTCGTCCGGCGCGCGGTCGCGCAGGCTGTCGTCGCGACGGCAGATGTAGTGGTCGAAGCGCCCGGCCACCGCGTCCGCGATCGCGACGCAGGTCCTCGTCGCGACGGTCGCCCGGGCCCGCGAGCACGACGATGCGTCGGCCGGTGCACGTCGAGCCGCTGCGCGAGGTCGGCCATCGCGCCGACCGCGTGCGCGTTGTGGCCGTAGTCGAACAGCACCTTGAACGGGTGCTCGTTGAACACGTTCATGCGGCCCGGCGCCTGGAAGAACGTCGAGTCGAACGTGCGCAGGCCCTGCCGGATCGCATCGAGCTTGATGCCGAGCGAGAACGCCATCGCCGCGGCGAACATCGCGTTCTGCACGTTGTGCAGCGCGCGGCCTTCGAGCGTCGCCGGGATCAGGTGCGTCCACACCAGCGGGATGTGCCGGCCGCGCTCGTAGAGCGTGATCATCTGCCCGTTCACGCCCGCCTCGAGCGCGCAGGCGCGGCCGCCGGCGCGGATGTGCTCGCGCACCAGCGCGTGCTGCGGGATTCATCGTCACGTAGCAGATGTTCTTCGCCTCGGTGTAGCCGGACATGCGCAGCACCAGCGGGTCGTCGGCGTTCAGCACCGCGCAGTCGGTGGCGACCTCGACGACGACGCGCTTCACCTCGGCGAGCTGCTCGAGCGTGTCGATGCCCTTGAGGCCGAGGTGGTCGGACTGCACGTTGAGCACCGCGCCGACGTTGACCTCGCGCACGCCCATGCCGGCGCGCAGCAGGCCGCCGCGCGCCGTCTCGAGCACCGCGATGTCGATCTGCGGGTCGGCGAGCACCATGCGCGCCGACACCGGGCCCGTCATGTCGCCCTGCACGGTGCGCTGGCCGTCGATGTAGACGCCGTCGGTGGTGGTCAGGCCCGGCGTGTAGCCCGCCATCTTGGTGATGTGCGCGAGCATGCGCGCCGTGGTCGTCTTGCCGTTGGTGCCGGTGACGCGCGGCGATCGGCACGCGCGACGGCGTGCCGGGCGGGAACAGCATGTCGATCACGGGGCCCGCGACGTCGCGCGGCGTGCCTTCGCTCGGCGCCACGTGCATGCGGAAGCCCGGCGCCGCGTTCACCTCGCAGATGCCGCCGCCGATCTTGCGGTAGCTCTCGCGTGATGTCGGTCGAGAGGAAGTCGACGCCGCCCACGTCGAGGCCGATCGGCGCGCACCGCGCGCTCCGCCATCTCGCGGTTGTCGGGGTGGATGACGTCGGTGACGTCGGTGGCCGTGCCGCCGGTCGACAGGTTGGCGGTCGAGCGCAGGTACACGACCTGCCCCGGCCGCGGGCACCGACTCCGGCGGTGAGCCCGGCGCGCTCGAGCATCTTCGCGCGCCTGCGCGTCGAGCTCGAGCCGCGTCAGCACCTTCTCGTGGCCGACGCCGCGGCGCGGGTCCTGGTTCACGACCTCGACGAGCTCGGCGATGGTGTGCACGCCGTCGCCGACCACGTGCCCGGGCGTGCGGCGCGTGGCCGCGACGAGCTCGCCGTTCACGACCAGCAGCCGGTGGTCGTCGCCCTCGAGGAAGGTCTCGACGATGACCGAGCGCGAGTGCTCCCGCGCGGCGCGCGAAGCCCTGCGCGACCTCCTCGTCGGTCGTGAGCCGGATCGAGATGCCGCGGCCGTGGTTGCCGTTGTAGGGCTTGGTCACGACCGGGAAGCCGATGCGGCGCGCGGCGCGCACGGCCTGGCCCTCGCTCTGCACGAGCTCCTGGCGCGGCACCGGCAGGCCGAGCGTGGCGAGGATCTTGTTCGTCTCTTCCTTGTCGCTCGCGAGTTCGACGGCGATGTGCGGCGTGCGGCCGGTGACCGTCGCCTGGATGCGCTGCTGGTACTTGCCGTGGCCGAGCTGCACCAGCGACTGGTCGTTGAGCCGCAGCCACGGGATGCCGCGCGCTTCGGCGGCCTTGACGAGCGAGGCGGTCGACGGGCCCGAGCGCGCGGCGCTGCGCGAAGCGGATGAACTCGTCGCGCGCCTCGGGCCAGCTCCAGCCTTCGGGAACGCTGTCGGCCGGGCGGATCGCCTCGGGCAGCAGCGAGCAGAGCAGCCGCAGGCCGAGCTCGCCGGCCGCGATGCCTTCGTCGCGCTGCGCGTACTCGTACACGACGGTGTAGACGCCGGGCGGCCCGCGCCGCGCGTCTTGCCGAACGTGACGCTCTCGCCGGCGATGTTCTGCAGCTCGATCGCGACGTGCTCGAGCACGTGGCCGAGCCAGGTGCCCTCGTCCTCGCGCATGCGGCGGAAGAAGCCGCCCGGCTCGCCGTAGGAGCAGCCGTGCTCGGCGAGCCCGGGCAGCGCGGCGGCGAGCGCGTCGACGAAGCCGGCGCCGAGCCGGCCGGTCGGCCACGCCTCGAGGTCGCCGAGGTCGAGCTCGAGGCGGATGACCGGGAAGTGCGCGTACAGCGACGGTCCGACGTAGACGGAACGGTCCAGGATGCGCATCCGGCTCCCCGGGCTACTTATCCTTCGGCTGGCAGCAGCGACCCGGCCGAGGCGACCCGCGTGTGCAGGTTGAACGTCGCGCCGGCGACCAGCACGTGCAGCCGCAAGCCCAGCATGCAGACCGGCTGGCCCTCGGTCACGCTGTCCATCGACGAGTAGCTACGTCGGACGGCGTCGACGATCGTGACGCCGCCGCTGCCCTCCACCTCGACCGTCTCGTCCGGGCCGATGAAGGCGGCGGTGTCCTCGTCGAGCCCGATGCCGATCGCGAAGGGGTTGTAGGCGAGCGCGGTGAGCAGGCGGCCGAGCCGGTCGCGCTGGCGGAAGTGCTGGTCGATGACGAAGCGGTTGGTGAGCCCGAGGCCGGGCGCGAGGCGCACGCTGCCCGAGATCACGCGACGAGCCCTCGTCGCCGAAGGCGATCATGTGCTCGCTCAGGATGCTGGCGCCGGCGCTGGTGCCGCCCACCGTCACGC
>CAWBKN010000022.1:0-52304 GCA_963789375.1 uncultured Gammaproteobacteria bacterium
GATGATCTCCCTCGGCGGCAGCGTGTAACGTCCGTCACAGCGCACGATGCCGATTTCGCCGCTGGTGATTCGCGCGCGCAGCGAGGCATCGACCGCAACGCGGCCGATCTTGTTGTTGAGGACGAAGTTGTAGTAGTCGTCGCTTTCGGGCTCGCGATGCGGTTCTGCTCGACCAGCTGGCGGATCTCGGCCCAGCGGGCCTTTGCGGCTGCCTTTTCCTCGCGCTTCCTGTTGAGCTCGGCGTCCTTGGCCGCCTTGGCTGCCGCAACCCTCTGCAACTCCGCGAGCCGTGCGGCTTCGCGCTGTTCGCGGTCCTTCTTGCCGACGTGCTTGGTGTCGTCGAAGGTCTGGCGCTTCTGCTTCTGCTCAGCCTGCTTGACCTGCTTTTCGCTGACCAGTCCGGCCCGCAGCAGCTGCTCTCGCAATGACAAGCCCGTCATGGAAACCGAACCTCGCGGGGACCCGAATGGGAAGAGGGGCGGTATGTTACGCAGGCCGACGGAATATGCGAAGGATCAATCCGGCCCCGCGACGCCGTTCGCCCGTCCGGGCAGCGGGCCTGCCAGCCCGGCCCGGCACGGAATGCGGCCCGGCTGCTAAGATTCCCTTTTCCGTTCCACCACCCGCCAGCACGTTTTCTCAGGAAAGGAGCCAGCCATGACCATCAAAGTGGGCGACAAGATGCCCGCCGGCACGTTCAAGACCCCGACCACGGACGGCCCGCAGAACATCACCACCGACCAGCTGTTTGCCGGCAAGAAAGTGGTGCTCTTCTCCGTGCCCGGCGCGTTCACTCCGACGTGCGACGCCCGGCACCTGCCCGGCTTCATCCAGCACGCGGACGACTTCAAGGCGAAAGGCGTCGACACCATCGCCTGCATGGCGGTCAACGACGTGTTCGTCATGAACGCCTGGGCCAAGGCGTCGGCCGTGGAAGGCAAGGTGTGATGCTCGCCGACGGCAATGGTGATTACGCCAAGGCACTCGGCCTGGAAATGGACGCGAAGGGTTTTGGCATGGGCATTCGTGGCCAGCGCTTTGCGATCGTCGTCGACAACGGTGTCGTCAAGAGCCTGTTCGTCGAGGCCCGGGCAAGTTCGAGGTCTCCAGCGCAGAGCACGTGCTCAGCCAGCTCTGAGCGGCGGGCTGCGCAGCCGTCGCGCTGCAGCACCAGCCGCGCCGCTGCGTAGGAATGTTCCGGCATCCAGGCGCAGGCGTACCGAGCCATAATTGCTCCGGGATGACGGCTGGCGCCGGCAGGGGAGACCGCCCGCGCGCGGGCCGTCGCTGGGGATGAAGAACCCGGCTTCGGCCGGGTTTTTCTTTGGCACCGGCATCGCCCGTGACGGACCTTTCCTGCATCCCGCCCGCCGATCGCTGACACGGCGCGCTCACGATGTGCCATTCAGTGTGCGCACGGGCCGGATCCACTATCCGCTGGCCTGCGCAGCGGCGTCGCTGGCCGTCGCCCGGATCGCGGCAATTCCGATGAGCGTCCCACCGCGAGGGAATCTCGATGCAGCAGTATTCATTCAAGTGGCTGGCCACCGTGGCCGCCTGCGGACTGGCGATCGCCAGTTGCTCCGGGAGAAGGCTCCGGAGCTCGAGCGGCATGCGGACGAGGCCAGCGCAGCCCTCGGCGGAAGCCGCGGATGCCGGGCAGGCGGCGTCACAGGCAGCAGGCGAGGTGGGCGATGCAGCCTCGGCCGCTGCCAGCGCCGCAAGTGCGGCGGCAAGCGCCGCAGGCGCGAAGACGCTCGAGGCGGCCAACGACACGGGCGTGGCAATCAAGGAAGGCGCCGACCGTGCCGAGGACGAGGCTGCGAAGGCCCTCGACACGGCCGGTAAGGAAGCGCAGGAAACGGCCAGCGAGATGAAGCAGAACGAGTGAAGTGCCCGCCCTAGGGAGGCCTGCCCCATGATTTCGACCGAACGTGATTTCAAGTCAGGAATATGTCGACCTGCTCGCCGCCCTGTACCCGATATCGAGTCGATGCTCGCCGAGTACGGCGAAAAGGTACCGCTCTCGCCGGTTGCGCAGCTGTCCACGCGCGGCAAGCTCGAGGCCCTGCTGGCACGCGTGGCCGAACTGAAGCGGGGTGCGGAGTTCCTGCCACGCGAAGGGTTCGGGCGCAGCGAGCACGCTTTCGTCGTGCGCTCGTTCCTGACCGAGATCCAGCAACTGCTCGACGTCGAGCCCGACGGCGACGACTGGGTCGAGATCTTCGGCGCCGCCATGATGGACGCGCAGAACCGCATCCAGGAGGAGGCGCACTGGCTCTCCTGGGCCAGCTGAGCGCGGCGCGGCGACAGCCGCCGCCTGACTGTTCCTGTAGGCGGCTTCGTTCAGCCTGACGGCGGACGTACCTGCAACGGACCGCGACTCGCACTCCTGCGGCAAGCGGCGGGGCGAAGCGAACATTGTTTCCGGCGATCGGACTCGGATCCCAGGAAATCGCCGCCCCCGATTCATTGTTACAAGGGACTTAAACATGTACGCGAAAGGGATTTCGCCCTGGCAGCGGGCCGCCATGCTCGTGCCCCTGGCCCTGGCATTCTGGACCGGTGCGGCCAACGCAGCCGTTGCGGTACGCGTGGAAGCGCGACCCGTGTCCGACCCCATACAGGGTTTCGTCAACGTCACGGACTCGAGCGGACGTCCCGTCAGTGGCCTGCAGGCCTCGGACTTTACGGTCCTCGTCGACGGTACGACGGTGAGTTCGCCGACCTTCACGCTGCCGCCCTCCCAGGACGCCAACCAGCGCGTCTCGGTGGTGTTCGCGATGGACATGAGCCAGTCCGTGCAGACCACCGCGCTCGCATCGATGCAGGTCGCCGTGACCGCCTTCATCAATGCGATGCAGCCGGGGGATTACGCGGCCATCGTGAAGTTCAACAGCACCAACCCGGACAAGGCTTCCGTAGTGCAGCCTTTCGCCAGGCAATCGACGACGGCGCGGGTACCTCCGCGCTGATCGTGCAGCCAGCGGCCCCGTATCCCGGCTCCGGCAGTAAGTATCGACGGCGTCAAACTGTCGGTCGACCAGCTGCGCTCACCACCGCTCACGCTGCCCGCAGGACCCAAGGCCGTGGTCGTGATCACCGACGGCCGGGACACACGCCGCGAGGTCCACGCTCGCCAGACATTCTCGCCGATGCCAACGGGGCGAGCATCCCGATCTTCGCGATCGGAGTGGGTACCCTGACGAACACGGGCAGAAGCTACCTGCAGGACCTTGCGTCCGGCACAGGCGGGACCTACCTGCCAGCGCCGAGCAATTCGCAGATCGACGCGGCTTACTCGCAGGTCCGGAACCTGCTCAGCAACGAATACCTGCTGACCTTCCCGTCCAGCATCAGCGACTGCGGATCAGCACAAACTGGACGTGCAGGTGACGAACCAGGGATCGACGAGCACGCAGTTTGCGCGCTGACCCCTACCGCCGAGAATCCTGGCGGTGGCAGCGGCAACAATGGCGGGGGTGGCGGCGGCAGTGCCGTCGGCTGGCCCGAACTCGTCGGCGGAGTCGTCCTGCTCGCGATCGCGCGGCGCCGCATCGGGACGCGACGCAGTTGCGGCCACGGTCGCGGCCCGCCGGGCGGCGTAAGGAACGGGACTACGAAGAATTCGGGAACACCGGCGATGCGTCGACGCGCCAATTGGATGGCCTGGCTGATTGCGCCCGCGCATCGTTCGGTCATGCAGTTCTTCCTTCCAGCCGCCCTCGCTCTCGCGCTCCCCGCCGGATGCGTCGCGCACGACCTGGTGCCGTTGCGCGACGCAATCCTCGGCCTGACTTTCGTCGCCGTACTGAGTCTAGGCATTGCCCATGCCGCCGAGGTCGAGGACGAACGACGCTACACCCGGCGACTGTTCGCCCAGGCGCATCGGCTGCTCCGTTTGCGGCCACGACCCGAGTGATGCCTACGGAGTGACGCACACGTCGTTCGGTAGAATGACGACCACGCACGGCACCGCACCGAACTGCCGGCAATTCAGTAGGAGGCGGCGTGGCCGTGGGCATCCTGCACCCCGGTGCGGTCCGGACGGACATGACCGGTGGTCACGGCATGATCGATGCGCAGGAGTCCGTGCGCGGCCTGCTCCAGCGCATCGACGGGTTGTCGCTCGATAACAGCGGCCACTTCCTGCGACCAGAACGGCGACGAGCTCTTGGCGTGGTAGACGGCTGCGCTCTCATCCCGCCGTCGCCGCGGAGGGAGCCCCACGAGTGCCTGAGGGCGGCAACGGCGCGCCGCTCTTCTTCGTGATGAACGCGGGCTCGGGCAGCACTGATGCAGATCGGGCTGCCACCGCCATCGACTCGGCCATGCAAGCAGCGGGGCGCGCGCACCGAGTTTTCCGCGTCGAAACGAGTCAGGCTCGGCTCGAGGACGTGGCCCGCCACGCCGTCGCGGAAGCCGCGGCGCACGACGGAGTCGTCGTTGCCGTGGGCGGCGACGGCACGCTGAATGCCGTCGCCCAGGCCGTCCTCGGCAGTCGTTGCCCGTTCGGCGCCATGCCGCAGGGCACGTTCAATTACTTCGGACGCAATCACGGTCTGCCGGGGGACGTTGGCGAAGCCGTGCAGGCACTGCTGACCGCGCGGATCGAACGGGTCCCCGTCGAGACTGGTCAACGGCCGCGTCTTTGTTCCTCGTCAATGCCAGCATCGGGCTCTACCCCGTCTCGCTGGAGATCCGCGAGGCGCAGAAGCAGCGTCACGGTCGCAGCCGGATCGTCGCGGTCTGGGCTGCGCTGCTCGCGATCTTCGGTCGCCATCGGCCCGTACAGGGTTCGGCTGGAAGGCGACGGTATCGAGCGCGAGCTGCAGACGATGACGGTGTTCGTCGGCATCAACGCGCTGCAGCTCGCGCAGATCGGTATCGAGGACGCCATCCAGCGCGGCCAGTTCGTGGCGATCGTATTGCGACCTGCGTCGCCGATGCGGCTGGCCTGGCTCGTGGTACGAGGCGCCCTGGGCCGGTTGGTCGATGCGAACGGGGTCGAGCGCCTCATTTCGACTTCGCTGTCGGTCACACCGTCTTCCCCGCGGATCGGGCGCATGAAGATCGCAGTGGACGGGGAAACTTCCTGGACCCGCGTGCCCGTCGAGTTCCGGATCGCGGACGAGCCGTTGCGATTGCTCAAGCCGGTCGCCGCGACAGGCGACGAGTCGACCACGTGACGACGCTGCTGCATGATTTCCGACCCTCATTTCGGCACCGAGCGGGACCCGGGGCGGTCGAGGCACTCCGTCTCGCTCGCGCACGAAAAGGGGAAGCCCGGGCTGGTGGTGCTGTCCGGCGACATCACGCAACGGCGCACGGCGCCGCCAGTTCGACGCTGCGCGTCGCTTTCTCGATCGATTGCCCGCATCCCGCGCGGACGTGATACCGGGCAACCACGACATACCGCTGTTCAACGTGCTCGGGGCGCATCTTCAGCCCGTATGCAGGCTTCACACGCATATTCGGGACCGAGCTCGAACCGGTCCATGAACGACACACACCTGCTGGCGATCGGCATCAACACGACCCGGCCGCGGCGGCACAAGGACGGCGAGATTTCCGCCGGGCAGGTCGCGCGCGTCGGGCGGTGCCAGGCTGAAGACCGCGACATCGTTGCAGCTGCGGGTGGTGGTCATACACCAGCCCGTCGCGGCGATCGACCCGTGCCCGATGTGGCGAACCTCATTCACGGGCGCACCGAGGCGATTGCCGCCTGGGCAGACGCGGGTTAACGTCAACGTGATGCGGTGGGCACATCCACCTGCCGTATGCGGTGCCCTTGCGCACAACCTGGCCAGGGCTGTCGCGCGACGTCTGGACCGTGCAGGCGGGCACGGCGGTGTCGAGCCGCGTGCGCGGCGGCGTCCCCAACTCCGTCAACTTCATCCACAGCGACACCACCACCGGCGCTCGCCAGTGCAGACTGGAGCGCTGGGATTACGCGGCCCGGGAGCAACGCTTCGTCCATCACTCGTCGCAGGTGCTGGGGCTCTCAGGGACGCCGCCGCGGGCGTAAGCCTCCGGGCAGACTGCCGTAAATACGGACGCCCGCTGCGCGGGTGCGTCGTATCGTGCAGTGACCCGGTCCCCCGGTACGCGACATGCAGGATCACCCGAAAAATCCCCCGCTCGAGACGTCGTTGCTGTCGTACGTCGAGAGTGCGGAAAAGGCATTCCTGTCCGGCCGTCGCCATCGCGAGGCCGACCTCGAGAGCGCGGTGCGGTTTTTCCTCGAATTCGTGCGCGCATTCGAGAGCTTCGACTTCAACTCGCCCTGCGTCACGGTCTTCGGCTCGGCTCGGTTCGCGGAAGGCCACCGGTACTACCAGCTCGCGCGCGAAGTCGGGGCGGCGCTGGCCAGGGCGGGGTTCGCCGTCATGACGGGCGGCGGCGGCGGCATCATGGAAGCGGCCAATCGCGGGGCAAAGGAGGCGGGCGGGCTCAGCCTCGGTTGCAACATCCAGTTGCCGCGCGAACAGGTTCCCAACAAGTACCTGGACAAGTTCATCCAGTTCCAGCACTTCTTCGCGCGCAAGGTGATGCTCGTCAAGTATTCGACTGCCTTCGTGGTGATGCCGGGCGGTTTCGGGACCCTCGACGAAGCGTTCGAGATCGCCACCCTGATGCAGACCAACAAGCTCGAGCGCTTTCCCCTGATCGCCGTGGGCACGCGATTTCTGGGGCAAATTCGCGGACTTCGTCCGGGACACGATGCTGCAGGAAGGAACGATCAGCCTGGAGGACGTGCAGTTCATCCACCCCGTCGATACGGCGGAGGACGTCATCCGCATCATTCGCGAGGCCGGCCTGCTGCCGGGCACCGCCGCAGCCGCCGGTTCCGCCCCCGGCGTGGACCCGAACCATCGCGGACCCATTAGCCGTCCGGGGGACTGAGCACGGCGGGTCGCGGCCGATATCCTCGGGTCGAGGAGAACGCCGTGACCCAACCGACCCGACCTGCTGCTTCGATCCGCCTGCCGTCCGCGCCGCGCAGGGCCGTTGCATTCGACGATATCGAGATCCTGGCCTGCGTCTACGGGCCGGGCTCGACCGCGGCCGACGTCGCTCGCATGCAGGGGGTGGGCGAGGGCTGGGTGCGCGGCATCGCGCAGTGGCAGCGCTCCGGGGCGCTCTACCTGTTGCTGGTGAGCCATAACTTCGGCGGCGCCTCCACGCCGAACCTGCCGTCGTCCTCGCGCCGGACCGCGAGCAGCTCGAGCATGCGATCTGGGCGGCCATGCTGCACGCCGATTCGCGGCTGTGCCTGCTCGAAACCTTCGAGCCGGCGTTCAGGTCATTCGTGAGCGCCGTGATCGAGGGATCGCGCCGGGCCGCCGGTCACGCCTGAGGCCGCCGCGCTGCGCGATCGCCACCCGCCGTAAGCATTGCTGGCGAGGAACGCCAGTTCCATCAGCGCACCGACCGGGCTGCCGGCCAGCGCGTTGTGGATGCCCCACAGCGTGGCGCAGGCCGCAAACGCGATGCGGACGGTGCGGGCCCGGGGCTGGAACGAGGCCCACGTCCCGAGCAGCGTCGCGGCCAGCGCGATGAACCCGAGCGGTCGCGTATAGGTCGCGAGGAAGCCCGCGACGGCCAGCGCCATGAAGATCCACATCATGCGCCGGTCGGAGGTGCGCGACGCAGCCAGGAAGCGCAGGCACGTGATGAACGTGATCGTCGCCACGCCCGGCACCCCGAGCAGCAGGAAATGCGCCGTATTGAAGGCCGCGGCGAGGGCCCATCGGACCAGGATGCTCGAACGCGTGCGTCCCTGGTAGGCGGCGATGCCGGCGGCGAAGGCGAGGGCGGCCAGGCATTGCGAGAGGAAGAAGGTGGTCGACACGAACGACGGCAGGCCCGGCCCGAGGGAGCGCGCAGACTGCACCGTGGCGGGCGCCCCGGCAATTGCAGTGTGTGCCTATGGCGCCGCGGGCTCGCCCGCACGTCGGGTTCGCAGAAGCGTCGCTGTTCAGCGACGTCAGCGGCGTTCCTACCGCAAATCCATGGAAACGGCGATACCCGGCAGGGGCGTGCCGAGCGAAGGTATCGCCCATCGCTGGTCACCCAATCGATCCATGGAGGGACAACTCATGATGAACACCAGGCTGAATTTCGTCGCGCTCGCCATCGCCGCTTCGCTCGCTGCCGCAGGCTGCGCCCGTGATGCCGACGACGACGTCGACGCGCGCACCAGCGTGACGGCGGAAACGCCCGCCGCCGCCGCGGATCGCGCGGCGCAGGAGAGCGCCGAAGCGGCCGACGCCGCCGGCGATGCCGCTGCGGTCGCGGCCGACGAGGCGCGCGCGCAGGGCCGTGAAGCGGCGCAAGACACCGCTGACGCAGCGCGTGATGCGGGCGCCGCGGTCGAGGAAGGCGCGGATCGGACCGAGGATGCCGCGGCCGATGCCCTGAACGAGGCCGGCCAGGAGGCCCAGGAGACCGCGGCCGAGATGAAGCAGGACGAGTAAGCCCGAGGTGGCGTCCATGCGGGGCAGTGCGCCCCGCACGGCGCCGCCGCATCAGGCCGGCAGGGCGAGCACCGGTGCAAATCCGCCGCCGGGCGTGCGGAAGTTCGTGGTCTGGCCGCGGTAGAGGCGGGCGGCGCGCAGCCACGTCTCGCCGTGGGGCACGTAATTGCGAACGTCGACGCGCAGGTCCGTTTCCTGGCCGTCCGCGCGCGACGCGCCGGATCGACGTCGGTGCGATCGCCTGCGCGACGTAAGGGTGCGACAGGACGTGCTCGAACGTCGACCGCGTCAGCTTGTCGCCGCGATAGGCGGCCTTGCTGCCGAAACCATCCACCGGCTTGAAGAACAGGGTCTTGCGGCGGTGCCACAGGTCGTCGGCCGCCTGCCGCTCGACGAGCTCGGTGGGCGGGATGGTGCGCAGCAGGTGCGCCCACTCCCGGGCGTCGAGGCCTGGCGGCGCGCAGCAGGGCTCGTCGCGCAACCACGCCAGCAGTCGCTTGTCGGCCCAGTGCGCATGCGCGGCTGGATGCGGCGTAATCACGGCGAGGCCTGCCTCGTATGCTTGCCGCAGGGCGGCATGGCGCGCGTTCGGCGAAATAGAAGTCGGTCACGCGGTTGTAGACCAGGTCGACACGCTTGCCGTCGAGGCAGCTCGTCGCTCGCGGCTGAGCGTGCGCGGCGTCGACGATCACGGTGCGCCAGCCGTGGCGCTCGAACAGCCGCTGGTACAGCAGGAACTCCGGATACAGGTACTGGTTGCCCGGATCGTCGTCCACGATGGCGATCGTCCGAGCGGCGGCGCGCCGCGCGCGCGTTCCACTCGGCGCAGGAAGCCTGCGGCGATCGGCGTCGCCAGCTCGTCCAGCGCGACGCTGCCGGCCGCAGGCATCTCGCAGCGGTTCCGCCATGCAATCGCAGCACGCGGTAGCGGCCCGGGCCAGCTCCAGGTTGACGAGCAGGCCGCCCGGATTGGTGTTGATCTCGATGAGTTGCGGCTCCGGGCCGCCCAGGTGGAAGTCGAAACCGAGCACCCCGCCGGAAGCGGCTGCCGCGGACGCGCGATCGCCGGCGCGTGCTGCGTCGACCTGGTCGCTGGTAGGCGCGGCTCGCGAGCGCGCGGGTGATCGAGCGTGATGGTGCGGTCCATGGCCGCGGCATCCTGCGGATCCATGAACACGACGCTGCCCGAGACCAGGCCGGGGCGTGAATCGAGCAGGCCGCCTGCGTCGCCAAACTCGCGATGCAGCTGCTCGCGCAGCTTGCCGCGATCGAGCCAGATGCACTGGCAGGCCGCGTTCAGTGCCGGCGCCAGCCGGCCGGTCTCGAGCCGCCGCAGTAGTCATGCTGCACTCCCGCGCGCTCGTACCAGCCCTTGCTCGAGTTGACGACGCGGACCACGAGCAGCATCACCGGCACCTCGATCAGCACGCCGACGACCGTGGCGAGCGCGGCACCCGACTCGAAGCCGAACAGGCTGATGGCGGCGGCGACCGCCAGCTCGAAGAAGTTCGAGGCGCCGATCAGCGCGGACGGGCAGGCGATGTCGTGCTTCTCGCCGACGGCGCGGTTCAGCAGGTAGGCCAGCGAGGAATTGAAGAACACCTGGATCAGGATCGGCACCGCGAGCAGCGCGATCACCAGCGGCTGCTCGATGATTGCCTCGCCCTGGAAGGCGAACAGCAGCACGAGCGTCAGCAGCAGCGCGGCGATCGACCACGGGCCGATCTTGGCCATCGCCGCATCGAAGGCCGACTGCCCCTGGCGAGCAGCGAGCGGCGCCAGAGCTGGGCGATGACGACCGGGATGACGATGTAGAGCACCACCGAGGTGATCAGCGTGTCCCACGGCACGGTGATGGCGGCGATGCCGAGCAGCAGACCCACGAGCGGCGCGAATGCGAAGACCATGATCGAGTCGTTGAGCGCGACCTGCGTCAGCGTGAACATCGGGTCGCCGTTCGAGAGGCGGCTCCAGACGAACACCATCGCGGTGCACGGCGCCGCGGCCAGCAGGATAGCCCGGCGATGTAGCTGTCGATCTGCCCGGCGGGCAGCCACGGCGCGAACAGGTGGCGAATGAAGATCCACGCCAGCAGCGCCATCGAGAACGGCTTCACCAGCCAGTTCACGAACAGCGTGACGCCGATGCCGCGGCCGTGTTGTCGAACCTCGTGCAGCGCGGTGAAGTCCACCTTCACCAGCATCGGGATGATCATCACCCAGATGAGCAGGCCCACCGGGAGGTTGACGCGCGCGACCTCCATCCGGCCGACCGACTGGAAGATCCGGGGAACACCTGGCCGACGACGATTCCGACGACGATGCAGACGAACACCCAGAGCGTCAGGTAACGCTCGAAGACGCTCATCGGCGCCGCGCGGCGCGCTTCGCAGTCACTTCGCACTGGGCGGACATGTTCGTTTCCTCAGTCACCGTGGCGCCGATGCGGTCCATCGCCGCCTTCAACTGCGCGCGGTCGCGCTTCAGTGTCGTCCAGCGGCAGCGCCAGGAACGCCTCGATGCGGTGACGCAGCGTCCGGTAGGCGCTGCGGAATGCGCGTCGATCTCCGCATCCGTGCCCGTCGCGTGCGCGGGATCGTCGACGCCCCAATGCGTGCGAAGGACGGGCCCGAGGTAGGCGGGACAGGTCTCGCCGGCGGCGCTGGAGCAGACCGTGATCACGATGTCCGGCGTCTGCGGGCAGGTCGTCCCAAGACTTGCTGCGGTAGCCCTCGGTCGAGATGCCCTCGCGCGCCAGCAGTGCGAGCGAGCGCGGGTGAACCTTGCCGGTGGGCCTGCTGCCCGCGCTCATGGCCCGCCAGCCCGGCGGCGCGAGGTGGTTGAAGGTCGCCTCACCGAGGATCGACCGGCAGGAATTCCCGGTGCACAGGAACAGGACGTTCATGAGTGGCCCGTCTCGGAGCAGCGCGCGCTGAACCCCGCGTTGAGTCGGTCACGCGGACTTCCGCTTGCGTTCGACGCGTTGCCTGGCGCGCAGACCGGGGCGCACACCGCGCCCTGGTTGCAGCAGTTCTCGGTCAGGTAGCCCACCAGGCCGTTCATGCGCTCGAAATTCGCGCTGTAGTAGATGAACCGGCTTTCCCTGCGCGCCGTCACGAGACCCGCTTGCGCAAGTTCCTTCAGGTGGAACGACAGGCTGGGCCCGGCAATCTCGAGCCGCTCGCCGATCTCGCCGGCCGGGTAGCCTGCGGGCCCCGCTTGACCAGCAGCCGAAAGATGGCGAGCCGGGTCTCCTGGGCCAGCGCCGCGAGCGCAGCGATGGCGTCCTTTTGCTTCATATTTCAAGATATATTGAAATAATGACTGCGTCAACGCAGGACTTGCCGCAGCTCCCTCAACCGCTGCGCGGGCCGCGCCCTGTCTCAGGCCGGGACGCCGAGCTTGCCGCGCAGCGATTGCACGAGCTGCCGGGCCTTGAGCGGAATCGTCCCGACGGTGCCGCGGGCGGGATCCAGCGGGGCAAACGGCAGCAGCAACATGAGCACGACGTAGACCAGGACGATGCTGCCGCCCGAGATGAGCAGGAGGATGAATGCGACCACGCGCAGCAAGGTGGCATCGATCCCGAGGTAGCGGGCGAGGCCGAGGCACACGCCGCTGATCCAGGCGCCTTCGCTGACCTGCTCGATGGGCCGGTTGCCGCCAGCGGCGGCCGGGTCGCGCGGGGAATCTGCACCCGGAACCTGGACCGTCCCGATCTCCTCGAGCGCGGGTTGCAGTTCCCGCAGCGTGAAGGGTCCCTCGCGCAGGCCCATGCGTCGCTTGCACTGGTCGGCGATCGCCTGCTCGAGGTCCGCAAGGATCTCGTCGCGATCGGGATTGCCGGCGAGCGTGCGCGCGGCCTCCGCCAGGTACGCGGCGAGGCGCGCATGCGCGTCTTCCTCGAAAGGGTAGGCGGTGTGGTTCAGGCTGACGGTAATCACGCGTTGCATGGTTCAGCGTCCGATGTCCGAGAGGGTCTTGCTCAACTGCTGCCAGTACCGTTCGAGTGTCGCGAGCTGCGACTTGCCTGCCTGGGTGAGGCGGTAGTACTTGCGCGGCGGCCCGGCGTCGGATTCCTGCCACTCGTAGTGCACGAGACCTTCGCGGCGCATCTTGCTGAGCAGGGGATAGAGCGTGCCTTCCTGGGTCGCAAGTTCCGTCTCGGCGAGGCGACGCAGGATGTCCGGGACGTAGACGCTTTGCGCGCCCACGATCTTCAGCACCACGAATTCGAGAAGGCCTTTGCGGATCGCCGCAAAGTTGGGCTCGGCGGACACGTTCTACACTCCGGTACCTTGTGTTGAAAAGGTACACGGAAAAGAAAAGGGAAGCAACCTAGAACTTCCAGAGCACCCCGACGGACGGTACGAGCGGCAACCAGTGCCTCAGGTCGCGCTCCAGCCGGGGCGAGCCCGGTCCGTCGTCGACGTAGTAGAGGTCCGTGCAGCACGGGTTGCCGCGGTCGAACGCATTCGTGACTTCGGCATGCGCGGTCAGCGTGCCGCGCGGCAATTCCCATTCATAGCTGACCCGTGCGTCGACCGTGGCGAAATCCGCGTAGCGATCGTCGTTACGCCTGCCCAGCACCACGTCGCCCGCAGCGTCGAGACCGATCGGCGTGACCGGCCAGCCCGTGTGGTATTGCGCCACGACCGTCGCCTGCCAGGGCGCCTGCGTCCAGCCCAGGCCCGCGTTGAACGTGTGCGACTGGTCCCAGCTGCGGCGCACGTCACGGCCGTCCTCGCGATCGGTTGCCCGTGACCACGCATAGGAGGCCCAGCCGTTCCACGGATCGCCACGGTGCGTCGAGAACAGCACCTCGATGCCCGTGGCCTCGGCGGACGATCGGCGCGATGGCGACCCGGTCCCAGCGCAGTTCCGGCGCGAGCGACAGCGGGTCGTAGAGGTTCTCGTAGCGGGTCCGCAGGCTGCCGTAGTCCTTGCGGTACGCCTCGACGCGCAAGGCGTAATCGTCACCCAGGTCGCGTTCGATGCCGAGGATCGCGTGGTCCGCGTGCTGGGCGGGCTCGAACTCCGCGATGCCGTCCTCGACCGGCAATTCCTCGATGCCCTGGAACTGCTGGTACCGTCCCCAGCTCGCCAGCAGCCGCGTCTGCTCGTCGAGTCGCCAGGCGAGATTGATGCGCGGACCGAACTGGTCGTCGGCCTCGACACCGTAGGTCTGCTCGTCCCAGCGCAAGCCGACCTCGGCGGTCAGGTCGGCCGTGAGCCTGCCGCGCAGCGTGTAATACAGCGCGACGTGCTGGCCGGACGGTTCGGGAGCAAGCGCGCGAGTGAAGTCCGATGCGCCAGGAAACGGGTAGCCGGGCGCGTAGCTGACCTCGCCCACATAGTCGTATTTTGCGGACAGCGAGCGCACGTCGAGGCCGGCGCGCTGCATCCAGCGCTCGGTCGTGTGTGTCGCATCGAGCTTGATGCCGAGCACGTCGTAGTCGCGCTTGTCCCGGGCGCGGCCCGAACTCAGCCCCGGCTCGTCGAGCGTCGCGTCGCGTTCGGCGCTGACGTCCGTGAACGAGAGCAGGGCGCGGGTCGTGAGCCGCGGCGACCAGTCGTGCTCGAGCGTCGCCCAGAGATAGCTGTTGGAATACTCGGCGACGCTGCGCTCGGTCTCCGCGGAGTTGGTCACTTCGACGCTGTCGTTCGCCAGCAGTGCGTGCAGGCTGCCGCGCGTCGCCGGCGACCACGCGTAGTCGATGCGCGCGAAGCCGTCCGTGTAGCTGGGCTCGCCGAGGTCGGACTGCATCAGGTCGGCGACCTCGTCGAGGTTGCTGCGCCGGAAGGACGCGAGCCACTGGCCGCGGCCGTCGGCAAACCTGTGCGAGGCGAGGGCGTTGGCGTGAATGAGGCTCAGGCCCAGCTCGTAGTACGCGTCCGCGTCGGGACGCAGCGAGCGGGCATCGATGATGCCGCTCATGCGGTCGCCATATTCCGCCGTGAACCCGCCTGCATAGACGTCGAGAGCGGCGATGGTGCGCTCGTCGAGGATGCTGGCCGGGCTTTGCAGCAGCCGCAGGTGAAAGGGCTCGTACAGCGGCAGGCCGTCGAACAGGACCAGGGTCTCGTTGGCGGCGCCGCCGCGGATCTGCGCGAGGCCCTGCAGGCCGTTGCTCGCCGCGCCGGGCAGGCGGTGCACGGCCTTCAGCGGATCCTCGGCGAGTCGCGGCAAGGCCGTCGACGTCCCCTTGCGTCAGGACGGCGCGGACGTCCGGGACGTCGGCAGCCAGCGTGTAGCGACTCGCGGTGACGATGACTTCGTTCAGCGGCTCGCTGGACCTGGCCGGGAGCGGCAGGCCCGGCCGGTTTCACGGCGGCGGCGCCGGGTCGCACGATGGCGTAGGTCCGGTCATCGACGCGGCGCAGTTCGAGGCCGAGCGGCGCCAGGATCTGGGCGATGACTTCGAGCGGTGGACCGGCGCGTCGGTTCGCGATCGACGGTCGCTTCCGCCGGAACCAGTTCCGAGGTGTACACGAGCTGGAGTCGCCCGGCCGCGGCGAGATCGCGCAGCGCCGAGTCGACCGAGCGGCCGGCGTAAGCGCCGGCGGCCTGGGATCCGACGGGCATCACGGCGCAGAACAGCCATGCCGCGAGACTCACCAGGCATCGTGTCCCGGAGAGTCTGCGCCTGGCTGATTTGCGGGGAGATATGGGGAAGGAGCGGGAGGGCATACGGCGCTGCGGACGACTCGCGTCCGCAACGCCGTGATGTTAGCCGAGGCGCGGGCCCGCGCCTACACGATGCGCGGCTCAGGGCGAGGCGTGTTCGATGCGCAGCTGGCTGCCGGCGAACCTGTGCTGCAGCGACGGCGTGGTCGTGAGCACGGCGGCGACGGCTGCCTCGGGCGGCAGGCCACTGACCGATCCCTTCAACTTGATCCGTTCGGCCTCGCGCGCGGCATCGGCTGAACTGTAGACCAGTTGCCTGCCGGTCTCGCGCGCAGCCCAGCCCAGGAACTCGTCCAGCGAGCGGCCGTCGATCGCGAATCCCGGCACGATCGACTGCGCCCATGCCCACTGCTCGTCCTGGGTCGCCACGGTGCCGCGCGCCACCCGACCGTCGCGGCCGACGCTGAGTGACTCACCGGCCCGCGCCACCAGGGGTTCGCGTCCGCCTTCCACGGCGACACTGCCTTCGCGCACGGCGACGGCGAGGCCGCCGCCACGGTCGAGACCGGCCATGTATTGCGTGCCCAGGTGTCGCACCTGGCCGAGCGCGGTCGAGATCACGAAGTCCCGCGGAACCCGCGCCGGCCGCACCGGCGTCCACGTAGACCCGGCCCGCCGCCAGTTGCGCCGTATCGAGATCGTTCATCGCGAGGCTCGTCGCTGCGTCCAGCCGCAGGTCCAGGCCGTCGCTGAGGTGCAGCGCGACGCGGCCGTCCGTTGCCGTGCGAATCTCAGCGCCGAGCCGCAGCGTCGAGGCGACCTGCAGCGGCTGCCACGCGCCGTCCTGGCGGGCGCGGTACTCGACGCCGCCCGTCACCCGGGCCACGGTTGCAATGCCTGCCGGGCCCTGCATGACCTGGGGCGCAACGAGCCAGGCGCCGACCGCCAGCGCGGCGACCGACGCGGCGGCGAGCCACGGCGTGTCGCGACGGCGCGGCTGGCGCGCCGCGACGCGGTCGCGCCATTCTGCTTCGACCGCGGCGCGCACCTCGCGGGCCAACTCCGCGGGGGGCTGCACGCGCGGTCCGACCGCGCGCAGCAGCGCACCGAGATCGCGGTCCTGATCCGTCGTCCGGATCCGTGTGTGTACGTGCGTCGTTCATCTCGTGGTTCTCATGTTCCGAGGCTCGCGAGCACGTCGTCCGCCGACGCGCCGAACACGGCCTCCACCCCTTCCCGGAAAGCAATGCGCGCCCGCGCCAGCAGCGACTGCGCCGCCGTCTGGCCGATGCCGAGCCGCTCGCCGATCTCCTCGACCGAGCGGCCCTCGACGTATTTCCACTCGAGCGCCTCGCCGTAGCGATTGGGCAGGCGATCCAGCACGGCGTGCACGAGTCGGCGCAGTTCGGCGCTGTCGGCACCGCGGAACGGATCGTCCGACGCGGGCGCCTCGATCGACTCGAGCGCCGCGCGCACTTCCTCGCTGTCGTCGATCAGCACGACCTTGGCCGAGTGGCGGCGCTGTGAGCGCACGTGGTCGACGACCTGGCGCCGGCAGATCTGGCACAGCCAGGTGAACAGCGCCGCCTCGCCGCGCCAGTCGCCGAGCGCGCGCATCGCCTTGATCAGCGTCGTCTGCACGACGTCCTTGGTGACGTCGACGTTGCCGTTGAGGCGCGGCAGGGCGAAGCGGTAGACGCGCGGAAAGTAGGTCTCGAAGAAGACCGTGAACGCGCGCTCGTTGCCCGCAAGCATTGCGGCCACCAGTTCGCGATCGTCTTTCATTCCTGGGTCCATGGGCGCATGCGAGTAAGACGGAGCCGGGCGTGCAAATCAATCGCCGCCGCGGCAGGCCGCGACCGGGGCCCCGTATCCTCATGAATACGAAAGAAATTCTGGTCGTCGAGCGATTCGCGATTGATTTCGGCCCGGGCCGACGTCTTACCGCTGTCCGCACTCGAAGCGCGGGCGCTACGAGGACGACGACTTGGTACCAGCACAGCCCATGATCGAGTCGCCGACCGGGCAGCGCCAGCGCCTGGCGGCCTGCCTGCAGCCGCCGGGGCGGGGCTTCCGGCTCGACGCGGTCGGCCCCCATGCGGCCGGGCGCAGCGAGCTCGAAGACTACGTGCGGGCCGCATTCCTCGCCAAGCACGGTGCCGTCGTCCGCAGCTTCATGCCGACGCTGCTCGCGTTTCGCGACCGCGCCTCCGTGTTGCGCGGTGTCGTCGGAATCCGCGGCGCCCACGAGGAACGCCTGTACCTGGAGCAGTACCTCGACCGGCCCGTGGAGGACGCGCTCGCCACGGCACTGGCAGCGCGCGGCGTCGAAGGCGTGCATCGCGCCAGGATCGCCGAGGTCGGCAACCTCGCGGGCAACAATTGCCGGGCTGCCGTGCGCATGGTCGCTCACGTCCCGGCCTACCTGATGTCGCAGCGGGTACCAGTGGATCGTCTTCACGGCGACCGGCGCCCTGCAGCAGATCCTTGCCGGTTTCGGCGCGCCGCTCGTCGAACTTGCGCGCGCCAACGGCGCGAGCGTCGCGACGGCCGGTGACGAATGGGGCCGCTATTACGAGACCGACCCGCGCGTCTATGCGGGCTGCCTGGCGGACGCGGACCGCCTCGCGGGCTTTGCGCATCGGGGCGTCGGTCATTAACGGGCTCTGGCGGGCCATCCGCGCCGCCGACCCCGGGGCGACGGCGCTGGTCGACGGTCACCGCAGCGTCGACTACGGCGCGCTGCCGGCCCTGCTCGAGAGCGAGATCGCCTGGCTGCGCAGCAGCGGCGCAGACCGCCACGCACTGCTTGCCGACAACGGGGTCGCGTGGGCGCTGGCCGATCTCGCGCTGCATCTCGGCGAGCTGCTCGCCGTGCCGCTGCCCGAATCCTTCACCGACGCGCAGCAGATTCACGCGCTCGACGACGCGGGGATCGATGCGCTGCTCACCGACGATCCCGCGCGCGTGCGCCAGTTGCTGCCGGGCTGGCGTCTCGACGGCACGGGACCCTCGACGGGCCTCGTGCGTTTTCGCCGCAGCCTCGATCCCGCGACTCGACCCGTCGTGCCGTTGGGCACCCGCAAGATAACCTACACCTCGGGCAGCACCTCGACGCCCAGGGGCGTGTGCCTCGCGGGCGAATCGCTCGAAGCGGTCGCCCGGTCGCTGGCGGATGCGACTGCCCCGTTGGCGGTCGAGCGTCACCTGTGCCTGTTGCCACTCGCGACGCTGCTCGAGAACGTTGCCGGGTTGTATGCGCCGTTGCTGGCGGGTGCGACCTGCATCGTCCCCTCGTGTCGCGACACCGGCATGAATTACGCCGTGCGCTGGACGTCGCGCGACTGCTCGGCAGCATCACTGCGCATGCGCCGAACAGCCTGATCCTGGTGCCCGAGCTGCTGCAGGCGCTGGTCATCGCCGCCGAACGCGGCTGGCGGGTGCCCGAATTCGCTGCGCTTCGTGGCCGTCGGCGGTGCCCGGGTTTCCGCGGCGCTGCTCGAGCGGGCCGCAGCCGCAGGCATCCCGGCCTTCGAGGGCTACGGGCTCAGCGAATGCGCTTCGGTCGTCTGTCTCAACACCCCGGTTGCGCATCGCGCGGGCACGGTCGGGCAGCCCCTGCCGCACGTGGCAGTGCGGATCGACGCAGCGGGGCAGGTCCACGTGCGTGGCAACGGCATGCTCGGCTACCTCGGCGATCCGCCGGGCCCCGCCGGTGCGGAAATCGCGACCGGCGACGTCGGCGCGTTCGATGCCGACGGCTTCCTGCAGCTGCGCGGCCGTGCGGGCAACCGCTTCATCACGAGCTTCGGGCGCAACGTGTCCCCCGAATGGATCGAGAGCGAGATTTCACAGCGGCTCGGCGGCAAGCCCGTGCTGGCCTACGGCGAGGCACGGCCCAGCGTCGCCGTCCTGGTCGGTGCGTCGGCGGACGACGTCGACGACGCGTCGATCGAACGCGCCATCGTGGCGGCGAATGCGACGTTGCCGAACTATGCCCAGGTCCGCCGCTGGGCTCGCAGCCCGCAACCTTTCAGTTCCGCCGACGGCACCCTGACGGCGAACGGCCGCCTGCGCCGCCGCGAGATCCATGCGCGATGCGCAGCGCTGCTGGACCGGCTCTACGACGAGGCGCTCGCCTCCTGATCCAACGACGGAAATTCCATGCACCTGTACGAACAACTGCAAGCGGCGACGAAGGCCGACCGCGAATACCTCCTCGCTGCCCCGGCTATCCAGCAGGCACTGCAGGGCGCGATCACCCGCGAACTTTACGTCGAGTTCCTGACCCAGGCGTATCACCACGTCCGGCACACGGTGCCCCTGCTGATGGCCGTGGGTTCGCGCCTGCCGGAGCAGCACGACTGGCTGCGTGAGGCCGTCCTGCATTACCTCGACGAGGAAAAGGGCCACGAGCAGTGGATCCTCAACGACATCGAGCACGCGGGCGGCGACCGGGCCGCCGCCGCCGCATCGCAGCCTGCGATCGCGACCGAGGCCATGGTCGCCTACGCCTATGACACGGTCATGCGGCGCAATCCGCTCGGCTTCTTCGGCATGGTGTACGTGCTCGAAGGCACGAGCGTCGCGCTTGCGCTCCACGCGGCGGACCGGATCCAGGCGGCGCTGCGGCTGCCGGCCCAGGCCTTCAGCTACCTGCGCAGCCACGGCGAGCTGGACAAGGAGCACGTCGGCGATCTCGAGAACATCCTCGGCCGTTTCACGGCAGGAAGCCGATCGGGCCGCGGTGATCCGCTGCGCGCGCGGGATATTCTGGCTCTACGGCAACATGTTCCGCGGGCTCGAGCCTGCAGTGAGTGCGCGGTCTTCGAACGCGGCGCTCGGGCTGACGGCATGAAGGCCGCGGACATGCGCGTCCTGCTCACGGGCGCCAGCGGTGGCATCGGCCGGGCGCTGGCAGCCGAACTGCACGGGCGGGGTGCGTCGGTCATGCTCGTCGGCCGCGACGTCCGGACGCTGGCCCAGCTGCTGGGCGAACTCGGCGGCGAGTCGGAGCGGTTGCAGGCCTGCGTGGCCGACCTGTCGACGCGAGTCCGGCCGGCACGAGGTTGCCGCACGCGCGGCGGCCTGGCGCTGCAACGTGCTGCTCAACAACGCCGGGCTGGGCGAGTTCCGCTTCATCGACGAGCAGACGGACGCGGGCCTCGAGCGGCTGTTCGCCGTCAACGTGCTGGCGCCGATGCAGCTCACGCGCACGCTGCTGCCGTACCTGCGCAGCCAGCCCCAGGCCGTCGTCCTGAACATCGGCTCGGTCTTCGGCAGCCTGGCGTATCCCGGGATTCGCCGCCTATTCGGCGAGCAAGTTCGCGCTGCGCGGCTTCACCGAGGCGCTGCGGCGTGAGCTGGCCGACACCCATGTCACGGTGCAGTACCTGGCGCCGCGTGCCACGCGCACCGGCATGAATGCGTCCGCCGTCGAGCACATGAACGCGGAGCTCGGCGTGGCGATGGATCCGCCCGAAGTCGTGGCGAAGGCCGCACGGGAAATGCTCGAGGACGGCCGTCGCGAAGCCGTGCTGGGCTGGCCCGAGCGACTGTTCGTCCGCATCAACGCGCTGCTGCCACGGGTCGTCGACGGCTCGCTGCGCAAGCAGTTGCCCATCATCCGCCGGCACGCGCAATCCGCCGCGGCCGAGCGCGCTACCGAAACCTGAGGAGGAAAGCACATGAACCCGATGCGTCACATCGCACTGCTGGGGGCCTGCCTGCTGGCGGGCCCGTCGTTCGCCGTCATGGCGGCCGATCCGGCCTTCGATGCCGAACTGCTGAACATCCAGCAGGCCTGGGCCAAGACCAACTACGAAACGCCGGCGGGAGACGCCCGGGTCCAGGCGTTCGATGCCCTCGAAAAGCGTGCCGAGCAATTCACGCACCAGCACCCGAACCGGGCCGAAGCGCTTGATCTGGGAAGGCATCATCGAGAGCAGTTATGCCGGTGCGAAAGGCGGCCTCGGCGCGCTGTCGCTCTGCAAGGAAGCCAGGGGCAACCTGGAGGCGGCGCTCAAGATCGACCCGAAGGCACTCGATGGCTCCGCTTACACGAGCCTGGGCACGCTGTACGACAAGGTGCCCGGGCTTCCCGCTCGGGTTCGGCGACCACGAAAAGGCCGGGAAGCTGCTGAAGAAGGCGCTGGAGCTGAACCCGAACGGCATCGACCCGAACTACTTCTACGCCGAGTACCTGTTCGGGCAGGATCGCTACCAGGAGGCGCTGCAGTACCTCGACAAGGCAGCGAAGGCGCCCGCGCGACCGGGGCGCGAGACCGCGGACAAGGGTCGGCGGGCAGAGATCGCTGCGCTCAAGGCCAAGGTCCAGGCCAAGGCCGGCTGAAGGGCGGCGTCGGCACGCAATGTGCGGCAGGGAACCGACCAGACAGGGCCCAGTCTGTATACGTACGTATCCGATCTCGAAGGAAACAGCCGACATGAAAAATTCGATCCTGCTCACCGCGATCGCCGCGTGCGCCCTGTCGGTCCCGGTCGCATCGGCGCAGGAAAAGGCTGCGCCGGTGCCGCCCGCGATGAAGATGGACATCGGACAGCAGATGACCCATATGCAGCAGAACATGGCGACCATGCAGGCGCAGATGGAGCAGTTGCGCGCAACGACCAACCCCAGGGAACGCCAGAAACTGCTGCAGGCGCACATGCAGGCCATGCAGGACAACATGAAGGCGATGCGCGAGATGGCCGGCCCGCCGATGCCGAAGGGCGGTCAGCCCGGCGGTATGGGGATGGGCGACGGCAAGCCCATGGCAGGCGGCGACATGATGCAGCGCCACCAGATGATGATGGACCGCATGGGCATGATGGAGATGATGATGGAGCAGATGCTGCAGCATCAGCAGGCGATCGAGTCGATGCCTGCGAAATAGCGTTCGCGGCATTCCGGGTCGGACACGGCCGACGGCGCGCCTTGGCGCTGGCACGTAGCATTGAGGTGGCAGGAGCCGCGATGGCTCGGCCGTCCAACGCGCCAACCAGCCGAGGAGCACCCGTCCATGAAGCCGAAGAACACGATCTGCCTGTGGTTCGACAAGGACGCGCAGGAGGCGGCGCGCTTCTACGCCGCCACCTTTCCGGACAGCGCGGTCACCGCGGTCCACAAGGCGCCCGGCGACTATCCGGGTGGCAAGGAGGGTGACGTCCTGACGGTGGAGTTCACCGTGCTGGGCATTCCCTGTCTCGGCCTGAATGGCGGGCCGGTGTTCACGCCACAGCGAGGCCTTTTCCTTCCAGGTCGCGACCGACACCCAGGAAGAGACGGACCGCTACTGGAATGCGATCGTCGGCAATGGCGGCCAGGAGAGCCAGTGCGGCTGGTGCAAGGACCGCTGGGGCATCTCCTGGCAGATCACGCCGCGCGTGCTGACCGATGCGATGGCGGCCGGCGGCGACGAGGCGAAGCGTGCCTTCGCGGCGATGATGCCGATGCGGAAGATCGACGTCGCCGCCATCGAGGCAGCACGACGCGGATAGCGTGATCGCGGGCGACGGCCGGCAGGTCACTGGGCCGGGATGGTCACCAGCGGCAGCCGCTCGGCGTTGCCGGTGTCGGACAGCGTGAAGAAGAACATCACGGCGGTGAGCGCGCGCTTCGCCTGCCGGTCGCTGTCGTCCACCCAGAACCACTGTCCCCGGTACTGAACCGCAATGTAGGCGCTGTCCGGCTTCTCGGGCCGCTGCGGATCCGGCCGATGTCGCGCTGTTCCGGCGGGTCGTGCTCGAAGGCCGGCGCGGCGAGCCCCGCCCGCAAGTGCTGGTCGGGCACCTCCACGTAACTCGCGAAGGCCTGCAGGATCTGCAGCATGGAGCGACTGTTCACGGACAGTTCGTGCGCCGCGCCGCGCATCGGCGAATACGACAGCGCGAATTTCTGCTGGTCCGCGGGCAACTTGAGCAGGCGACGGACCTCGGCCGATTTTTCCTGGATGTCGGCGGGCAGGTCGTCGCGGCGCAACAGCAGCACGGCCGTCGAGCCCTTCGCCTTGTCCTCCTCGACGCGCATGCCGACGCCGCCGGCGGCCTGCAATTCGCGCAGCAATTTCAGTGCGCGCAGGAAATCAGGATCTGCCTGGCGGACCACTCCGCCCGCCGCCCAGCGGTTGCGCACGCCGTTCAGCGATTCGACCGCAGGCCGAGGATGAAGTCCGCCGGATAGCCGGCCTGCAGCATGAAGAAGATCTTGCGCGGGTCGATCGGCGTGATGAGGCCGTGCAGGAACTTGTCGCCGGTCATCGGCACATAGGTGATCGTCGGTCGATCGGTGTAGATCGCTTGCCCGCCGATGGATCCATAGTTGCCCTGCACCGCATTTTCCGACGACAGGACGCCGTTCACCGTCACCCCGGTCTGCAGCGAATAACCGGCGACGATCGAGGCCACGTCCACGAACACCGGCAGGTCGTTGTAGCGGATCTTGACGATGTTGAGCAGCGTCTGCTGCTTCCACGAATCCGCAATGGCGGTGCTGTAGTCGAAGCGGTCCACCGCGACGCTGTGCGGCCCGATGCTGGCACAGGCGCCCAGCACTAGAGGCAGGGCAGCGGCGACGATGCGCAAGGCTGTATTCATGGTGCCACCGGCCGTGGTTCAGTTCAGATCGTCGTCCTACTTGACTGTGTGGCCCTGCGGTTCGGGACGGGCCGCAAAGCCTTTGTTCATTTCGTCACCTCTACGGTCACCTTCGGGATGTGGCCGTTGAACTTCGACTCGGCCTCCGAGCCGATCGCCTCGACGACCGGCGTGCCGAGGTCGATGCCGACGTCGGCGGTCTCGTCGGCGGAGAACATGCCCGCCTGCGTGTGCTCGATCCGGCCCTCGCCGACCTTCTCGCCATTGACGTAGAGCGTGCCCAGGCCGCCCTTGCCGGGCCGCCGCCGTCGTAGGCGAAGTCGAACTTCAGCGTCGCCTTGCCCGGCGCGCAGCGGCTTGCTCGCCGACGATGCTGGTCTGCTGCAGGCCGAGGAAGTTGTAGCCGTACGCCGGCACGCCGTCCTTGACGTACAGCGACCAGCCGCCGAAGCGGCCGCCCTGCGCGATGATCGTGCCGTTGGCCACGCCCTGCGGCACTTCGAGTCCGCCGTGATGGTCATGGAGCGGTTCTTCACGTTGATGAACACGCCTTCCATCATGCCGGTCATGCCCTCGGCCAGCGTCATCGAAGTGCGGCCGCGCCATCAGGTCGGGACGGCCGACCGCGGCGCCATCCAGCCGCTCGAAGACACGATCGTCCATCGGCAGCACGTGGTACTTCTCGGCCTGCTGCAGGAACATCGCCTGCAGCTCCGCCAGCTTCTGCGGATTCTTCGCAGCGAGGTCGTTGGCCAGGCTGAAGTCCGTGCGCATGTCGTACAACTGCCACGCGGAGTTGTCCTCGCAGCGTGCGGCGCGGCTTCGGCTTCCCACGGCGCCCGGTGGATCGTGCGGGCGAACCAGCCGTCGTGATAGATCGCGCGGTTGCCGGCGATCTCGAAGTACTGCGTGGTGTGGCGCTCCTTCGCCTTCGCATCCTCGAACGTGTAGACGAGGCTGGTGCCTTCCATCGGGATCTGCGGCGTGCCGTTGACCACCTTCGGCTCCGGCAGGCCGATCGCCTCGAGGATGGTCGGCGCGACGTCGATCACGTGGCCGAACTGCGTGCGGATCCCGTTCTTCGCCTTGATGCCCTTGGGCCAGGACATGACCATGCCGTTGCGCGTGCCGCCGAAGTCCGAGGGCACCTGCTTCATCCAGCCGAACGGCGAGTCGAACCCGACCGCCCAGCCGGACGCCATGTGCGGATAGGTCTCGGGCCCGCCCCACTGGTCGATCTTCGGCAGCATCTCGCGCAACGGTCTCCTGCACGCCGTTGAAGTAGGTGTACTCGTTGAACATGCCGTTCTGGCCGCCTTCGCCGCTGGTGCCGTTGTCGCCGGCGATGTAGACGACGAGCGTGTTGTCGGCCTGGCCGACGTCCGTCGAACGCCTCGAGCATGCGGCCGATCTCGTGGTCGGTGTATTCGGCGTAAGCGGCGAACACTTCGGCCTGGCGCGTGAACAGGCGCTTCTCGTCGGCCGAGAGCGTGTCCCAGTCCCGGATCGCCGGCGGCTTCGGCGCGAGCTTGGTGCCCGGCGGCACGACGCCCATCTTGATCTGCCGGGCGAGCGTTTCCTCGCGCATCTTGTCCCAGCCCTGGTCGAACTTGCCCTTCCAGCGCGCGATCCATTCCTTCGGCACGTGGTGCGGCGCGTGCGTGGCGCCCGGTGCGAAGTAGATGAACGACGGCTTCTGCGGCGTCAGGGCCTTCTGGTACTTGATCCACGCCACGGCCTTGTCGGTCATGTCGGTCATGAAGTGGTAGTTCGGGTCGTCGGGCAGTTCGACCACGGCCGTGCCGTCGTACAGGAACGGCGCCCACTGGTTCGTCTCGCCGCCGAGGAAGCCGTAGAACTTGTCGAAGCCCTGGCGCGTCGGCCAGCGATCGAAGGGACCCGCGACGCTGGCTTCCCAGGCCGCCGTCTCGTGCCACTTGCCGAACGCCGCCGTGGCGTAGCCATTGAGCCGCAGCGTTTCGGCCAGCGGCGCGGTGGCGTTCGGGATCTGCCCGGTCGCGCCCGGCAGGCCGGTGGCCATCTCGGTGATGAAGGCCATGTTCACCGTGTGGTGGTTGCGCCCGGACTTGAGCGCCGCGCGGGTCGGCGAGCACAGCGCCGTGGTGTGGAAGTTGTTGTAGCGCAGGCCCTGCTGCGCCAGCGCAGTCCAGCGTCGGCATCGAGACCGGGCCGCCGAAAGGCGGCCGGCACGCCGAAGCCCATGTCGTCGATCAGCACGATGACGACGTTGGGCGCGCCCGTCGGGCGCCTTGACCTCGAAGCGCGGCGGCGTCTGTCACGTTGCGCGCGTCGATTTCCTTGTAGAGGGGTCGTGCCGGCTCCTGGATCGGCAGGATCGTGCGATCGAGCGGCCCCGGTTCTGCCGCAAGCGCCTGCGAGGCGAGCAGTCCCAATGCGCAGCCCATGACTGCCATACCGAGCAATGATCTGGTCATGCGTATGGCTCCCACCCATACAGACCTGCCGAGGCTACGCGTTTCCGGCGTTCCGGACTTCACATTTCCGGCGGCTGCCGCTAGCTTTCGCCGAATGCGACTCCGCAGAGCCCGATCACGCGTCGCATACCGGTCTCCGCGCGCCGCGTGCTGTACGCGTCGGAAGACATTTCAGTTGCCCCGTGCTGGCCATTCCCGCCTTGCTCCGGGAACTGGGCGTGGAGCCGGCGTCGGTACTCGGGCGCGTCGGTATCGATCCGCGGACGCTCGACAACGCCGCGAACCGGCTGCCATTCGGCCTCGGTGGGTCGTCTACTCGATGAATGCGCTGCTGCCACCGCGTGTCCTCATTTCGGCCTGCTCGTCGGCATACGATCGGGCCCGGCCGCTGCCGGAATCGCGGGCGATCTCATCGGTCATGCGGCGTCGGTACACGGGGCGCTGCGCCTGCTCATCGCCCACCTGCACTTGCACGATCGTGGCGGCGTCGCCGCGCTGAGTCCACGAGGCGCGCGACGACGTCGAGTTGTCGTACCTGATCCATCACCCGACACGCCCGGCGCCGCGCAGATCGCTGGACGCGAGCATCGCCATCGCGTGCTCCATCATGAGGCGCCTGTGCGGTCCTCAGTGGGCGCCGTCCGAAGTCATGCTTCGCGCACGCCGGCCGCGCACATGGGCCGTACCGCGCCTTCTTCCGTGCGCCGATACGGTTCGACGCGCCGCACTCTGCCCTGGTGTTTCCCGCGCGCTGCCTCGAGCAGCCCGTCGCGGGTGCCGACCCCGCCGAGGCAACCACCTGCTGGCGCTGGCGGCGGAACTCGAAGCCGCGCGGCCCGCCACCGTCACCGAGTTGACGGTCCGCGCCCTGAGTCGCATGGTCGTCGCAATGCCGCCCTCGACCGACAGGGTGGCCGGGTGCTGGGAATCAAGCCGCGCAGGCTGCGCGAGCGGCTCGAAGCCGAGGGCAGCAGCGTCAAGGAACTACTCGAGGACCTGCGCTTGAGCTGGCGCGGCAACTGCTGGAGGAGTCGCGCATGCCGATCGGCGAAATCGCGGCGACGCTGCACTACTCCAGGCCAGGTGCGTTCTCGCGCGCCTTCAAGGGCTGGACCGGCAAGACGCCGCGGCAATGGCGGGCAGCGGCCGGGCGGCCCGCGTAGCAGGCGAGGCGCGTGCAGCCTGTAACATCGACGCCTGACCGGAGCAACGCATGTCCATCGAGATCGAAAAGCGCCAGCACGTTCTGCTGCTCGGGGTTCGCCGTCCGCAGAAGATGAATGCCCTGAGCCGCGACATGTACCGCACGCTCGCGCGGGCGTTGCATCAGCTGGAGCACGATCCTGAACTGCGCGTGGGCGTGATCTGGGCAGAAGGTCCGCATTTCACCTCGGGCGTCGACCTCACCGACTGGGCCGACGTCTTCGCGAGCGGTACGCCGTTCCCGGTCGAGGAGGGCGAGATCGACCCGTTCGGCCTGGCGGGGCCTCGGCTATCGAAGCCACTCGTCATGGCGGTGCAGGGGCGCTGCTACACCTGGGGGTGGGAACTCCTGCTCAACACCGATATCCGCGTCGCGGCGAGCGACACGCGCTTCGCCATGGTGGAGGTGAAGCGCGGGTTCTATGCGTGTCGGCGGCGCCACCCTGCGCTTGCCAGCGGCCATCGGCTGGGCGCAATGCCCAGCGCTACCTGCTGACGGGCGACGAACTGCCCGCAGAGGAGGCGTACCGGCTCGGGCTCGTCCAGGGGCTGTGTGCCCCGGGCGAGCAACTCGAAGCGGCACTCGAGCTCGCCGGACGCGTCGCCAGGGCGGCGCCGCTCGGTGTGCAGGGGAGCCTGCGCTCGTCGCGCCTGTGCGTGGCAGAAGGGGAGGCGGCCGCGATCGGGCCGATGTTCCGCGGCATGGCCGAGGTGATGCGCAGCGAGGACGCCGCCGAAGGCGTCCGCTCGTTCGTCGAGCGGCGCGAGGCCGTCTTCAAAGGTCAATAAGAAAGCCAGAATGGAATCGGCCTTCTCGAGGCGTGCGTGCCGTCAGGGCAATTGCCATCGTGTCGCTGCTGCTGTTGGCGCAGCATGCCGACGCGGCGCGCCGCTTCACCGAAGTCGGCGTCGGCCGCGGCCTCGACGCCAACGTCGCGGTCTCGTTACTGATCGATCGCGACGGCCTGCTCTGGGTCGGCTCGCGCGAGGGCCTGTTCCGTTACGACGGCTACCAGGCCACGCCGTTCCTGCCCGACCCCGACCGCCCGGACTCCATCAGTGACCTGGACATTCGTTCGCTGTACGAGGCCGACGACGGTGCGCTGTGGGTGTCGACCAACACGGGCGGCCTCAATCGCCGCGACCCGCGCACGGGCAGGTTCACGCGATTTCATCACGACTCGAAGGACCCGCGCTCGCTCAGCGACGCGAGCGTCTACGGCGTCGCCGAGGATGCGGAAGGACGAATCTGGGCCGGCACACAGAGCGGGCTCAACCGACTCGATGCCGGACGGCCGCAGCTTCACTCGCTATTTCCACGACGAAGGGCAATGCGGCGAGCCTCGCGCACAACTGGGTGTATGCGCTGCACCGTGGGCGCTGTGTCGCGGCGGCTGTGGATCGGCACGGTCGGTGGTGGCATCGACCGCTGGGACGGCCCGAGCCGGCGGGTTCGCAGCATTTCCCGCTGGCACAGCTGGTCGGCGGTGCGCGCGAACTCGACGACGTTTTCGCGCTGCACGAGGCCGCCGATGGCCGCGTGTGGGCGGGCACTCGTGCGGGACTGGTCGTCCTGGACCCGGCAAACGCACGGCAAGACTCATCGACCTGGCCGCCGAAACCGGCGCGCAGCCATTGATTTCGGCGATGCACGCCGATCGCTACGGGCGCCTGTGGGTCGCGACGCTGACACGCGGCGTACTGGTTGTCGACCTCGCCACCGGCAAGTGGAGCGGGGCCCATCCGGGCAACGTCGGCGCTGCGGGGAACGTGCCGGCCCAGCAGCTGCTCAGTCTCGCCACCAGCGACCAGCTGCTGTTCGTCGGGACCTGGGGCAGCGGAGTCTTCCGGGCGCCGCTCGAGGACCCGGAATTCCGGTTGCTCGGTTCCGGCACCGAGGGCGACGGCCTGCGCGACAAGAACGTCACGGCGGTGCTGGGTGGCGTAGCCGCGGGGCAGCCGTGGGTCGGCAGTTTCGGAGGCGGCCCGCAACTCGTCGACGTCGTGGCCGGCACCACCGCGCCGACCGGCGGCCCGCCCGCCGATTCGATTCGGGAGTCGGGGGTGCTGAGCTTCGCGGTGACCCCGGACGGTGCGCGCTTTGCCGGGACGACCGCGGGCATCTACAAGTTTGCCGAGGACGGCAGCAACCTCGGCCTGGAAGCGTTCGATGCCAATCGCACGGACGGCATCGGCCAGGGTTACGTCGGCGCACTCCTGCCCGCCGGCGAGGACGGGCTCTGGGTCGGCGTCGGCGGCAGCGGCCTGTTCCTGCGTGATTCGGGCAGCGGCCGCTATCGTGGCTTCCGGCATGATCCGGACCAGGCGGACTCGTTGAGTGGGGACTTCGTCACCGCCCTGGCCCCGGGGAGCAGCGGATACCTCTGGGTCGGCACGCGTTCCGACGGGCTGAATCTCTGTCGCGTCGAGCCGTGGTCGTGCGAGCGCTTCGACGGCCGCCACGGCGGCGACCATGACCTGCGGCACCACCACGTGACCGCGCTGCGGCGTGACCGTGCCGGCGGGCTCTGGGTGACCACGGACGGCGGCGGCTTGCACCGTGCCGTCGTGGACACCCAGGGTGGCGTGACTCGTTTCGAACGCTGGGGCGTCGAGCGCGGCCTGCTGACCGACGGGATCATGGCCGCCGAGGAAGACGACGATGGCTCGCTGTGGCTCAGCACGCGTCATGGTCTCTCGCGCCTCGATCCGGCCACGGGCCGGGTCGTGAACCACGTCCCTCAATCCGGCCTGCCGGTCAGTCACTTCAACACCGGGGCATCCTCGGCCGACACGGGCTTCGTGTACTTTGGTTCGGTGGAGGGCCTGCTCAGCATCCCGAAGGGCACGCCGCTGCGGGTCCGTCCGCCGTCACCGGTCCGCATCACCGGCGTCGACTTGCTGGCGAGCGGCGCCGGCCGGCAACTGGCGCCGGGAGAACTGTCCGGTGGCTTCACCAAGCGCATCGACGATGGTCTCGCCGTGGAATTCGCGGTGCTCGATTTTGCCGAGACCCCCCACGACTACGCCTATCGCCTGCATGCGCAGGATGGCTGGACGTTGCTCGGCAGGCGCCGACAAGTCACGTTCTTCGACCTCGCGCCGGGGCACTACCAGTTCGAGGTGCGCGGTCGCGACGTGTTCGGGCAGTGGTCGACGAGCCCGTCGTTCGCGTTCGAGGTGGTGCCGCCGTTCTGGATGACGTTCTGGTTCCGGGCACTGGCACTGGCCACCTGCGCACTGCTGCTGCTGAGTCTGCACCTCGTCCGACTGCGTGCCTTGCGGCGGCGCAACGCCGTGCTCGAGGAACTCCAGGCGCAGCGCGAGCAGGCGCTGGCGCGCGCGCGTCGCAGCCAGGCGGAACTCGAGGAGGCGTACGCCGGCCTGCGGCAATTGACCGGTCGCCTCGAATCGGCGAAGGAGGACGAACGCAGCCGCATCTCGCGTGAGCTGCACGACGAGTTCGGGCAGACGCTCACGGCCGCCAAGATCAACCTGCAGCTGTTGCGCGCCACCGCTGCGGATGCGACCGTCGCGCGGCGCCTCGAGGACTCGGTGAAGATGGTCGACGGCATGATCCGGCAGGCGCGCGACATCGCCCGCGGCTTGCGGCCCCCGCTGCTCGACGAGGCCGGACTGGTGCCGGCGCTCGACCATCACCTCAAGTCGCTGGCCGAACGGTCCGGCCTGCACATCGTGCTCGATGCGACCCCCGCGGTGGCGGACGCACCCCGCGGCCTCAATACGACCGTGTTCCGCGTCGTCCAGGAAGCCGTCAGCAACGTGCTGCGGCACGCACGGGCCACGCTGATCCGCGTCACGTTGCGCGCCGAACCGGACGCATTGCGGCTGGTCATCGAAGACGACGGCGTCGGCTTCGATCCGGAAGTCGTCGGCCAGCGCGTGAAGCGCGGCGAACACCTCGGGCTGCTCGGCATGACCGAGCGCGTCCGCAGTGCCGGCGGGACGATCACGCTGGAGTCGCGCCCGGGTGCCGGCAGTCGTATCGAGGTCGTCGTGCCTTACGCGAAGCCCCGTTCCGTCCCGGCCCACGAGGCGCGGCCAGCGACATGACACCGCGACGACGCATCCTGCTGGCCGACGACCACGCCCTGGTGCGCGCCGGTATCCGCGCGCTGCTGGAGAACCTGCCCGGCGTCGTCGTGGTCGGCGAAATCGGCGACGGGCTCGAGGCCATCCAGCACGTGCGCCGCGACCGCCCGATGCCATCCTGCTCGACATCACGCTGCCCGGACTGAACGGCCTCGACGTGGCCGCGGAAATCGCCCGGCTCGAGGTGCCGCACGCGCGTGCTGATGCTGTCGATGCACGCTTCTGCGGAGTACGCCGCTCGGGCATTCGCTGCCGGCGCCTCGGGTTACCTCAACAAGGATTCCGCCTTCGACGAACTGGCGACGGCGCTCGATGAGGTCTTCGCGGGCCGGCGCTACTTTGCCGCGGGATCGACGCCGAGCGGGTGGCGCAGTTCGCGCGGCTCGCCGGCGCGGGCGAGTCCGAACTCGACGGGCTCACGCCGCGGCAGCGACAGATCCTGCAGCTGATCGTCGAAGGCCTCGGCACGCGGCAGATCGCCGAGCGCCTGTTCCTCAGCGTCAAGACGGTCGAGACCCATCGCATGCAGATGATGCAGCGTCTCGGCATCTTCGACGTGCCCGGCCTGGTGCGCTTTGCCATCCGCAACGGGCTGGTGCCGCCCGAAGCGACACTGACGACCGCCGCCACCCGACGCGCGCCGTGCGCACCCTGGCCCTGAAAATCAGGGATTGCCTGATTGGCAGCCGCGCCGCCGGTTGTCAGATTCCGCCGACATGGCCCGTCCCGTCCGCATCGGCACGGGGGCCGGCCAGCGACGGAGACATTTTCGTGCCCAATCCTTCCGTTCCGTACCTGCGCTGGCCCGTGGCGCTCGCCGCGGCGCTGGCGCTGCTGGCGGCCCCGCGGCCCACGCGATGAAGCTGAAGCAGCAGAACCTCACGCAGCTGATCGCCGATTCCCAGAGCATCGTGGCCGGCAAGGTCACGCACGTGAGCGACGGCGTGACGCCGAGCGGCATGCCCTACACCGAGATCACGCTCGCCGTGGCGGACAGCGCCAAGGGCGAGCTGCGCGGCGGCGCCAAGTACAAGTTCCGGCAGTTCGGCCTGCTCAAGCCCCGCAAGATGCCGAACGGCAGCACGCTGGCGGCGGTGACGCCGGAAGGCTTTCCCAGCTGGAAGGTGGGCGAGCAGGTCGTGGCCTTCATGTACAAGCCCGCGTCGCGCACCGGCCTGCAGACCACGGCCGGCCTCGCGCAAGGCAAGCTGAACTGCTCGACGGCCGCATCCAGAACGAGTTCAACAACCGTGGCCTGTTCGACGGCGTGAAGATCCAGCGACGGCCTGCTGAGCGCCAAGGAGCGCGAGATGCTGGAGAGCCAGGGTGCCGTCGATGCAGCCACCTTCGTCGGCCTCGTCGGCCGCGCCGTGAGCGAGCAACTGGATCGCGACCGGGGAGATGCGCTGATGAAATCCCTGAACCTGAAGGCCACCCTCGGTCTCATGCTGGTGGGCGGCGCCGCGCAGGCGGCCGGGCCGCTGTACCTGCAGAATACGACCCCGCCACGTCCGTACGTCTGGGACACCAGCAAGGGCTCGATCCCGGTCTGGACGGACGGCGGCGGTGCGTTCACCTACGACTTCGACGGCGTCACGCCGTTCATCACCATCGAGCGCGCCAACGAGATCACGCAGTTCGCGTTCGGCCAGTGGAGCGACGTGCCGACCGCCACGTTCGAGGCGAAGTCGCCGGCACGATCCAGGGCAAGACCGGCATCGCCGACGTCACGGGCTCGAACGCCGCGCAGTTCTACCAGAAGCAGAACGGCTACGGCTTCTGGGTGCTGTACGACACCGACGGCTCGATCCTCGAGGAATACTTCGGCGTGTCGCGCTACGCCGTGCTCGGCATCGCGTTCCCGGAGTGGACCGACGATGCCGGCCACATCACCGAGGCCACCGCGCTGCTGAATGGCTGGTACGTGGACGAGAACGACACGGCGGGTAACAACGTCGCCGGCGTGTTCACGCACGAGTTCGGCCACGCGCTCAACCTGTCGCATTCGCAGGTCAACGGGCCGATGGTGTACTCGAGCTACACCTTCCAGCCGCCGCTACCCCGGCGTGCCGGGCTGCGTGCGCCGGTGCACGAGTGGGACCACTGGGACGACGTCGGGGTGAACCGCGCCGATCCGGCGATCATCGAGACGATGTACCCGTTCATCGACAGCCTGACCGCCGTCGGCCAGGAGCAGAGCACGATCACGCATCCCGACGACATCGCGGGCATTTCGAACCTCTATCCCACGGCCGGCTACCGCGCGACGACGGGCTCGATCACCGGCGTCCTGCGTCTCAAGGACGGCCGCACCCAGTTCAGCGGCATCAATGTCATCGCACGCAACGTCAACGATCCGCTGTACGATGCCGTGTCGGCCATGACCGGCGACCAGACGCAGGGGCTCGTGGGTCCCGACGGCCGCTTCACGATCAACAACCTGACCCCGGGCCAGGACTACGTGGTCTACATCGAGGAGATCGTCGCGGGCGGCTACCCGACCACGCCGAACATGCTGGTCTCGCAGGGCGAGTACTGGGACGTCGCGGAGGGCAGCGATCCGGCTGCGGACCGCCCGTGCAACGCGACGAAGATCCGTGCCAGGCCGGCGTCACAAAGACGGCGAACATCACGTTCAATGGCTACCAGCAGGGCGTGCAGTTCACGCCGATCGTGAGTGCGTACCTGACCGACCTCGCCAAGAACGGCCGCAGCGCGGCCGGCCTGTCGGGGCCGACGGTCTTCACGTGGAACCAGTCGCAGGGCTTCAACGTGCTGCCGCCGGAGATCGTGGCGAACAACTCCAGCATGACGCGCAATGGCCAGTGGATCACCGCCAACGTGGACTTCGACGGCAACGGTATCAGCCAGGCCGCGCTGCGCTCGTCCAACGGCGCCGTCGTGTCGATGGGTGACATCAAGAATCGCGACACCTGCGGTGGCGGCAGCGAATGGGGCGCGTCGAGCAGTTACGGCTGGGCAGTGGACGACACGGGCAGCAAGGCCGTGGGCATGGCCTACATCGACCGCAATCGCGATGGCTCCTGCGAGTCGCCGTACCTCAACGAAATCGTGCCGTTCATCTGGGACGCGAAGCGCGGCATGCGCGAGCTGGACACGTCGACCCTGCCCGTCGATGAACTGCCGTGGATCCGTGCGCACGCGATCTCCGGCAACGGCGAGGTCGTGCTCGGCACGTCGAACTTCCAGTACGCCTTCGCCTGGGTCAAGGAAGGCAAGGCGATCAACCTCACCGAGCGGTTCGGGGCCGACCCGGGGGCCTACGCCGTGAGCTTCGATGGCCATCGCGTCGCGCTCAGCCTCTTCGACCCCGACACCTACCAGAGCAAGGGGGTCGCGCTCTGGGATTACGCGGAGGGCTCACGCCGATCGGGTCACTCAAGTGGTGCAAGGACGTGCCGTACGTCAGCTGGTTCGGCGGCGACCTCTGCGAATCGATGTCCAGCGAGGAGATCGAGGCGCAGGTCGGCAAGCCGCCGATGGAGATCTTCGACATGAGCGACGACGGCTCGATCCTGGTCGGCCGCTCCGGCTCGTTCTTCACCGGCTTCGTGGGCGCGCTGTGGATCGAGCGGGTCGGCTGGATGACGTGGGACGACTTCTTCCGCAAGCAGGGCGTCGTCGAAGCGTCGAACACCCCGTTCTCGAACCCGATCTCGATCAGCGGCACCGGCACCGAGGTCGTGGGCGGCATGGTCGGCGCCTCGTTCTCGTGGCTGGTGAACATGAACCAGGTGTTCGTCTGCGAGCGCGGCAACTCGATCCAGACCGGCTTCCCGAACGGCCTGCGCGCGAAGATCGCCGCCGGAGCGAAGTTCGGACGCTGCGAACACCTGGACGACTGATCGCGGCGACGACCGCGCAGCGACTCGCATCCGCCTGGATGAGGGTTGCACAAGAAAAGGGCGTGCCGAAAGGCGCGCCTTCTTTCGGCCCGGGGCGATGCTGGCCGCAGCCTCGACGGTTGCGGCTGCAGCGTTGACGCTGCGTCGGGGATTCCCTACAGATACGTGGTGGCAGGGGGCGGTTCGGCCCGCTGAAGAACGACCGCAGCGAGCGTAAAATAGGGCGGCAGGCCCGTATGCCACGGAGGCACGCATGCGCTTGGGCGACTTCATCCTGCGGGACATGGAGCAGATCCTCCAGCGTTGGGACGCTTTTGCCGGCACCCGCCTGCCCGCGGCGCACGGCATGTCGTTTTCGGCGCTGCGCGATCATGGGCCGCAGATCCTGAAGGCAATCGTTGCCGACCTCGCGACGCCCCAGACCGCCGCCGAACAGACGAGCGAAGTCGATGGGCCTCGCGCCCGTGGATGCGAGCGCGTCTGCGACCGCGGCGCAGACCCATGCAGTCTGCCGCGCCAAGGACGGGTTCAACATCGAGCAGCTGGCATCCGAATACCGTGCGCTCAGGGCAAGCGTCCTGAGCGGCTGGATGGAGGCCTGCATGCCGGAGCCGCCACCCATCGACGACATGCTTCGCTTCAACGAGGCCGTCGACCAGGCACTGGCGGAGTCCATCGCTTCCTACGCGGCGCACGTGCACCCGTGCCCGCAACCTGCTGATCGGCATGTTGAGCCACGACCTGCGCAGCCCGCTGCAGAGCATCCAGATGACGGCGAAGTATCTGCGGCAGCTCGAATTTGAAGGACGAGGTGAGCGAGGCAGCGGCGCGCCTGATTCGCAGCGGCGCCCGCATGCAGAAGCTGCTCGATGACCTGGTCGACTTCAATCGAACGGAACTCGGCCTCGGGCTGAAGAGGGTCTCCCCCCGCGAGGTCGACCTGGCGCATGATATGCAGCGAGGAACTGGACGAACTCCGCGCGGGGCACGCGGGACACCTCGTTGAGCTGGATGTCGACGGCGACTGCAAGGGTTCCTGGGATCCCGGGCGCATGCAGCAGTTGCTCGACAACCTGGTCGTCAATGCGCTCCACCACGGCGAGCAGAACGGAATGGTCCGCGTCGCGTTGAACGGCGGCGACGGTGAAGTACGACTATCGGTTACCAGCACGGGGAGAGCCGATCGACGATGAGAGCCTGGCTGTTCTCTTCGAGCCCCTGCGGGCGGGGCGACAGCCAACGGCAATACTGCCGGGCCTGGGACTGGGCCTCTACATCGTGCAGTGAAATCGTCAAGGCGCACGGCGGGACCGTCGGCGCCCACTCGGAAGGGCGGCAGACGGTGTTTACCGTGAAGCTGCCCAAGAGCGCGCCCGCGGCGAGCGCCGGGCTGTCGCCGGCCGCTTAGTCGGTCAGGCGTCGCGCGCCCGGACAGCGGCGAAGAAGGTCCGATCCTCGACCAGCAGGTGCCGCTCGATGACGTCCTGCAGCAGGAACTCGAGCAGTCGTCGTGCCGATGGTGGCCGAGCATCATCGCCTCGCGCAGCCGCATCGCTTTCTCGGCGAGCCGCACGTGCGAGCGCTTGTGTGCCGCGTAACCCGGAAAGCCGATGTCGCGAAGCACCCGTTCCTCGTCGCTGAAATGGCCGAGGACGTGCGAGATCAGTTCCTCGAACCGCGACAGCACCTCGGGCGTGGCGTGCTGCGAAGCGAAGAGCAGGGCGTTGGCGTCGTCGAACAGCGTGCGGTGCTGGGCGTCGATGACGGGGTGGCCACACGCGTAGGCCTCCTGCCATTGCAGCGGGCGCTCGGTCGGAGGCGCCGGCCCCGGTGAGGGATCACCGTCGTGGTGCGGAACGTTCATGCTGCGGGCCCGGGACGAGCGATTGACTGCGTGACCGGCGTATTTAGCATGGCCGTCCTCGGGCTTGAGCCGTGGGAAACCCGCTACGGGGTCGGTAAGAGCCGAAGTGACGGACAGAAGCGGGCCCGTGGGGATTTTTCCAGACCGAGTCCGACGGTGGCGGGCGTTTTGCTGCCGTAGGCCCCCATAGGTCCATCCCTACGTGTATGTGCGAGTGGAAGGGCTGCCGGTTCGCTGTCGGTCGCGGCATCCTGATTTCCCCCCAAGGGAGAAACGTCCATGCCAAAGGCTTCCATCTTCATCGTCGACGATCATCTTGTCGTGTGCGCCGGACTCAAGGCGCTGATCAACACCCAGCCCGACATGCAGGTCACCGGCGAAGCCAACTCCGGCAAGCGGGCACTGGCGCTCCTGCGGGACCAGCCGGCCGACATGGTGCTGCTCGACATCAACCTCGGCGACATGTCGGGTATCGACGTGCTCCGCGACATCAAGCTGCGCAACCCGAGCACGCGAGTGCTGGTGCTCAGCTCGTACCCGGAGGCGCAGTACGGCCTGAACATGCTGCGGGCCGGCGCCGGCGGCTTCATCGGCAAGGGCGCCGACACGCCCGAGATGCTGCGGGCGATCCGGCAGGTGATGCGCGGCGGGCGCTACCTGGGCCCAGCGCTCGCCGAGCAGCTCGTCGCGAGCGTCGACGGCGACCCCGACGCGCCGCTGCACGGCCGGCTGTCCACGCGTGAATTCCAGATCTTCTGCAAGCTCGCGCAGGGCGACTCGGTCAGCGCGATCGCCGCGAAGATGTTCCTGAGCGTGAAGACGGTCAGCACCTATCGGCGCCGCGTGCTCGACAAGCTGTCGATGAAGAACAACGCCGACCTCACGGCCTACGCGATCCGCAACGAACTGGTGCATTGAAACCGACGGTCGCCTGGGCCAGCGCAGGCTGGTCCAGGCGACCTTGATTCGTTGCAGCGGGACTAGTCGTCGGGCGAGCGTCCCGTGCCCATTGCATAGCTGGCATTGACGGTTCCGCGGAACCGTCAATCGAACCTTTGAAATCGCGATCCCCCGCCAGGCTCGAAGTGGATGGAACCTGAAGTGATTATCTCGGAGGCCTGGGACGGGACGAGTCTCTGCCTGGCGCCGGCAGCTGCGCCAGGTACGCTGCGACGGCCCGCTTGTCGTCCGTCGACAGGGTTGTTCAGGATGGGCGGCATCGCTGGGTTCGAGTTGCCGCGCTTGCCGTTGGCGATGAGGTCGAGCTCGCGCAAAAGGTAGCTGTAGTGTTGCGACGCGAGCATGGGGTAGAAGAGCTCCGGGCGGCCCTCGCCCCGCTCGCCATGGCACGCCGCGCAATTACCGGAAAACAGCGCCTCTCCGCGCGGCACCAGCTCGGGCGGGCCCTTGGCGATGGGCCCAACCACTGGGAGGGACTGCAGGTAAGCCGCGATGTCGGCAAAATCCTGCAGCGTGAAACCTGAGTCGAGCATGTAGTCCTGCATCTGGGGGTTGATGCGGAGTCCGCTGCGGATGTCCATGAGCTGCTTGATCAGCACGGAGGCGTGCTGCCCGGACAGTCGAGGGATGTCGAACTTGGGGCGCCCAGAGGCATCGCTGCGGTGGCACGACTGGCATTCGCCATACGCGTCCTTGCCGCGCTTGACGTCACCAGGCAAGGCCAACGTGGTCTTGAGGTCGCCCTCGGTCGGCAGCGCCACGTTCACCTGCGCGATGGCCGTTTCAGCCGTGCCCGCGAGCACGAGCGCGAGCGCGAGGGCAAGGGCAAGCGAGAGCGTGGCCAGGCGCCCGGACGTAGCGCTGCAGACGCTGCGCACGACTTCGAGGTTGATGCTCACGCGTGAATCCCCCCATTCAGGCCCTGTCTTATTGAAATTGCCAGGCCGAGGCACAAGCGACATCCAGCCACTTTGTACCACGGCTCGCAACGAGGGGTCACGCATCGCAGTCCCTCGGGGGCGCGCTGCCAATTTGCACAGCGGCAGTCGACTCGGTCAGGTCACATCGGTCGTCTCCCGGGGCGGACGATAACCGCACGGCACCGGCGATCAGCCGCCGTCGCTCAGGATCAGCCGCCGGTACTGGCCCAGGTGGCGAATCGCATGTTGCGGCTTGCCGAGCGACTCGTACAGCCGCGCGAGGTTGTAGTGGCAGTCCGCGAGGTCGGGATCTTCTTCGAGCGCGGATTGGTAGGCTTCAAGCGCGGCCCCGGCTCGCCCCAGATCGTCGAGTAACACACCGAGATTGAACAGCAGCAGCGAATCCGGTCCGCATGCGCGCAGCCCCTGCTGGTAGACCCGCTCTGCCTCGCTTTCGGCCCGGAGCTCGTGCAACAGTCGACCCAGGTTGAGCCAGGCCGCGACGTTCTGCGGATCTTCGTCGACGGCACGCTTGTATGCTTCTCGTGCCCGCTGCGGATCGACGGTTTCCAGGCGCAGGCCTTCACCGAACCAGTCGCGCGGGCCAGCCAATTTTTCAACGGGCTCCCGGCGCTCAACGACTCGCAGTTCGCCGTGACTGATGCTCACGTCGAGCTCGAGCACGTACTGGCCATCGTCCACCTGCCAGTGTGTCGTGCCGTCGCGCACCACCACGCGGTCGGCGACGGCGCAGAGCTGGGGTCCGACAGCGGCATGGTCTCGGGCAGATGGCGGCGCAGTTCCTTCATCGACCGCGGTGGATCCGCCGGTGTGGCACCTTGGCCGCTGCGAGCGCCTGCGCGGTGCGCAGGACGATTAGATCCTGGAAGGAGAAGCGAGCCAGGCGTTGCGAGGGCCGCGAGCGGGCGATACAAACCCCGCCTCGATCAGCGTGCTTTGGATGGTGCTGCGCGGCAGATGCAGCAGGGGGCGCTCGACGTCGCACACGCCGTAAGAATGCATGGCGGGCGAAACCTCGGCGTGCGGCGCTGGACTTCTTGGCAGTCTTGCGTGCCGCGGGCTCGGCGGTTCGGGAACACGCTTCGGCGGCTTGCGCGTCTCCGCCTCTGCCTCCGCTGCCGCTGCTTTCCGGGCCGCCGGGGCCTTCTTCTCCAGGCTCGCGCGCAGCGCTTCCATGAGATCGATGACCTGCGCGCCGCCTCGGCGGGCGCTTCGGTCATCGAGATCTCCTGGCCGTCCACCTTCTTCTGGATCGCCGCCTCGATGCGCGCGGGACCTCGTCCTTGTACGCGCTCGGATCGAAGTGTCCGGGCTGCTGCTCGATCAACTGCTGCGCGAGCTTGAGCTCCGCGTCTTTGACCTCGGTTGCGGAATCTCGATCTCCTTGATCGATCGCACCTCCGTCGCAAAAGGAGCTGCTGCATGACAAGGCCATCCTCGACGGACGGATCATCACGATGTACTGCTTGCCGCGCGCGGCCCAGCGGCCGAGCGCGCAGCGGTTCGCTCGCGCAGCGCCTTGGCCAGCAGCGCGTAGGGCTTGGCGCCGCCCTTGTCGGGTGCGAGGTAGTAGGCCTTGTCGAAGTACACCGGGTCGATCGATTCGATCGGCACGAATCGGTGATCTCGGCGGCGTGCGTGCCGCCTCCTCCAGCGCCTTCAGCTCCTCGGGCGTGAACATCACGTACTGGTCCTTGGCGAACTCGTAGCCCTTCACCATCTCGTCGCGCGCACGACCACGTCCTCCTTGATGCAGACGTACTGCTGCTTCAGGCGTGAGCCGCAGGTCTTGTGCAGCATGTTGAACGAGATCGCGCGGCTCGCCTCGGTGGCCGAGTAGAGCTTCACGGGAATGGAACCAGTCCGAACGAAACCGTCAGCGAGCAATCGATCGGCAGCCATGATTGCCTCCTTGTCGATGTGCCAGCGCTTCGTCCCTCGGCGTCAGTCGCGAATGCCTCCTGCGAGACTTTGTTTGCGTTCAGAGGCGTCGCGCCAGCGATCCCCGTTGCGGCCAGGCGTTGCGGCGACGTTCGTTCTGAAGTCCAGCGGATGCGCTGCCTGCCAGTTCCTCCCAGGTCAGCGGCATCGACACCGGCGCGCCCGGCACCCGCGCGGGAATAGGCGACGTTCAGCGTCTTGCCGCGAACGTTCATATTGTAGTCCATGAAGATCTTGCCGGTGCGCTTCGGGATGCTCCACTCCAGTGTGATGTCCTTCGGGTGCTGGCGCATCAGGTGGCGCCCGACCAGTCTCGCGACAGTGGCGCGGCGGCGTCGAAGTCGAGCGTGCGCGGATCGGCACGAAGACGTGCAAGCCGGTCTTGCCGGAAGTCTTCACGATGGTCGAGCGACATGCCCGCCAGCAGTTCGCGCAACCAGAAGGCGACCTCCTTGCCTTCTCGAAGCGCGGTTGAGCTCCGGCTCGTCGCCCTTGCCTCCTTTCCGGAGTAGATGTAGGGATCGAGGTCGAAGACCACGTAGTCGGGATAGTTGAGCACCGAGTCTTCGAGCGCCTCGAGCGAACTCGCGTAGTCGGTGCTCTGGCTCACCGCGTCCGGCCCCGCCTTCGCCCGCGAATGCCAGACGTGGAACTCGAGCGTGCCCGACTGCGCGAGCCAGAGCAGCGTCGGCAGGTTGTTGCACAGCAGGTAGTCGTGGCGCTCGTCCTTGTGCTCCGAGAACACGGTGATCGTCTCGACGAATTCCGGGGCGCGTCTGCTCCCAGTGCTTCTGGAAAAAGCGCTCGCCGTTGATACCCGTCGGGCATGCGGATCATCGTGAGCGGCCGGTCCGCCAGATGCGGCAGCATGTAGGGCGACACTTGCGGCGAAGTAGCGCGAGCAGGTCGCGCTTGGTGAGCGGCCGGTTGCGCGCGCCGGATCGGCCGGCCAGTACACGCGATCGAGATGCGTGAGGCTGATGCGGTGCACGCCGATGCGAGCGTAACGCGGTTGGCTTGCTTCGAGCTGCGCTACGACGTCATCGATCGGTCGAGAGTCGTCTGGGCGCCGCGGCGCGGTCATTGGCTGCGGCGACGCACGATGCTCTGGGGTCGACATCGTCGCGCAGGCGCAGAACACCGGCGCGCGCAGAGGGCCGTCACGTCCAATTGTGGAAGCTCACTTCGGCGACGAGCTCCGGCTTGACCCATGGTCGGACTGTGCATCGCCGGTTCTCGGCGAACGGGTACGTGGTCGCTTTCTAGTGCGCCAGACGCTCAGGCCTTGCGTGAGCGTTCTTCGTCGAAACCCGAGCCGACGTGTGCGGCGTAATGAAACTCGCCCCTTCCAGTAGCCGACCAGCAGCGCGCCGAGCGGCTCGCGCGAGCCCTTGCCCTTGGTGTAGCCGCCGACCACGAAGTCGGCGGTCTGCGTCGGCTTGACCTTGAGCCACGATGCGAGCGCCGGCCCGGCTCGTACTTGCTGTCCTTGCGCTTGCCGATGACGCCCTCGAAGCCGCTCGCGAGCGCCGTTCATAAGCGCAACGCCATCGTCCGCGGCGTGCACGAGCTGCACGAGCGGCGACGGCAACAGGCACTGCGCAGAGTAGCGCCGGCGGTCCGCGTAGGTGCGCGAAGGTCGAGCCCGGCGAAGTGCAGCAGGTCGAAGCACACGACACCACCGGCCTGCCGCTGGCCGCCGCGATGTCCTTGCCTCTTCAAGTCCACGCGATCCTGCAGCGCGTCGAACGACGGCTTCCCCGCGCATCGAACGCGACGAGCTCCCCGTCCAGGATCATGCTGTCCCGGCCTGCTCTCGGCTCCGCCGCGAGCGCGGGAACGCGCCGCCAGGTCGAGCCCGCGCCGCGAGCGCAAGCGCTCCTGGCCGTCGTCGATGAAGGCGAGCACGCGATAGCCGTCGAGCTTGGGCTCCCACATCCAGTTCGGCTGTTGAACGGAGCGATCGCCGATTCCGCCAGCATCGGCGCGATCGATTCGGCATCGCCTCACTTGCCCGGCCGGAGCGAGACGCGCGGCCTGGACTCGGCGCGAACTGGACGGCTTTAGTCCTCGACCGCCCGTCCCGAGAGCACGGAACGATCCTGGTGACGGACGTCGTCCGTTGCGCGAAGCGGTCCTTGTGCTTGATCAGCAGCCATCTTCCTTCCTTGGGGTGCGCACGAGCGCAAGGAGCCCTTGAGTTTCTCGCCGCGCAGCAAGATGCTGAGCTTGCCCTCCGCGACCTCCCGCCGCGCGCCTCGGCCGCGCGATCGTCGAAGACGTACTGCCGCCTTCGTCGGGCGAATAGATGCCGCAGTCCCAGACGATCACTTCGCCCGCGCCATATTGCCCGGCGGGAATGACGCCTTCGAAGGAGCCGTAGTCGATGGATGGTCTTCGAGGTGGCACGGCGAGCCGCTTTTCGTTACAGATCGAGCGACGGAGCCTTCGGCACGCCCAGGACAGGAGGACCCCGTCGCATTCGAGCCGGAAGTCGTAGTGCAGGCGCCGCGCGGAGTGCTGCTGGACGACGAAGAGCAGCGGGCCGCGCCGGCGCGCCGCCGGCTCGGGGCCAGGCTCGGAGTCCGCGTGAACTCCCGTTTGTCGGCGTAGCGATCCAGCGCCCGGTTCATGATCGACTTCGCGCTTGCACGCCGGCCACGGCGTCGCGCGCAGCTGCATTGCTACGACCGTCCATCGCTGCAAGCGGACCGCTGGGTGGGCATCGAATGATGATGCGTTACCCGCAGACACGGCCCGTCAGCCGATGCGCGCATGCGCCGTCAGATTGACGACCGGATCGACAGCGGTATTCGCCTATTACTCATGCCCGGCCTCGCTGGAAGGTCGATAATGAACTATGTCCGGCGGTCGGCCGGTCGCCCTCCGCGAAGAGCCACGAAGGACACCGCGGGTCGCCGATAACTCGCAAGCAGCCAGGACGGCTGCGGGAGGAGGCGATGAGGAAGACAGGAATACTGGCCGCGACGTTGCTCGCGGCGATGCCGCTGTCGGCGTCGATCACGGCGAATGCGGCGCCCTTCGCATACGTCACCAATGCGTTTGAGCCGAGTGTGTCGGTGGTCGACACGGCGACCAACCAGGTGGCCGCCACGGTGACATTCCCTGCCGGCTCGTTGCCTTTCGCCGCTGCCATCACCCCGGATCTCAGCAAGGTGTATGTCACCAGCCTGGATAACTGGAGTACGTGTGGTGAAAGAACGGGACTTTACGTCATCGATACCGCAGGCAATACGCTCGGGAGCAATCCCGTCGTCGTCGGCTGCGAACCGACCGGTCTGGCGCTTACCCCGGATGGGCAGCGCGCCTACGTGACCAGCCGGGTCGGCCGCACCATCTCGGTGATCGATACTGCAACCAGTACGGTCGTTGCCACGATCACGCCTCCCGAGGGTTCGATACTCGAGGGCATCGCGATCTCACCCAACGGGCGGCGAGCCTATGTGACGGCGGCATACCTGGATGTCGTGCTCGTGATCGACACGAACAGCAATACCGTAGTCAGCACGGTGGTCGGGGTCGGCCCAAGCCCCAAGGCCGTTGCCGTCAGCCCGGACGGCAAGCGCGTCTACGTGACCAACAACGACACCGACGGCAGCGTCACGGTGATCGACACGGCGACCGGCACGGCGGTCGCCACGATCGCCGTCGGTCACTATCCGTCCGCCATCGCATTCACCCCGGACGGCACCAAGGCGTACGTGGCAAGCCAAGGTATCGAAAACGGGGTCTCTATCGTCTCCGTGATCGACACCGCCGCGTACGCCGTCACCGGAACTCCTGTCATCGTCGGCAATTCCCCCAACTCGATCGCCATCACCCCGGACGGCACCCAGGCGTACGTGACGAACGGGGCTCGATAACGGGGTCTTTACGGTCTCCGTGATCGACACCGCGAGCGACACGGTGTCCGCGACGCTGAGTGGCATGAGTAACCCGCGCGGCGTCGCCGCCCGGCCGATTCCACCCGGGATCGCGGTGCCGAACGTGGTCGGCCAGGCGAAGGCGACGGCTGCCAACGCCATCACCGCTGCCGGCCTCACGGTCGGGACCGTGACTCAGCAGTCGAGCAGCACGGTCGCGTGGGGCGTGGTCATCCGCCAGAGCCGGTGGCGGGCAAGTACGTCGGCAGCGAGTCCGCGGTGAACCTCGTCGTCTCGAGCGGTGGCGGCGGTGGAGGTGGCGGCGGCATTGACCTGCTCACGCTCCTGGCATTGCTGGTCATGCTGCCGTTGGCCCGGCGGTCGCCCACGGGTCCTGACGGGTTCGCAGCGACCGCCCGAACGTACGGCGGCAAAAAACCAAAGAATACTTTAATTTTTTATCCCTATCACCTCCCTCGTCCCCTTCCCTTTCCCCCCTCTCTCTTCTTCTCTTCTCTCACCCTTACCACCAACCCACCACAACTAACACTCCCCCCCCTATCTTATTGCGGACCTGGCAGCCTTAGACACCCTGCGGGCCGGCCCCGGGGGTAGACTTGGCCCTGCAGCTTGCATCGTCGTCCGTGGCTCACAAGTCACCAGTCGCGGCGATGCGGTTCGATCGACCAGATGCCAACAGATGCACCCCAGGAAATCGTTCGTTGCCGAGGCGTCACCAAGTCTTACGGCGCAGGCGCAGCGACCGTTGCCGCGCTGAGAGGGGTCGATCTGGACGTATTCGACGGTGAGTTGCTGCTGCTTGTCGGTCCATCGGGCTGCGGCAAGACGACACTGCTGTCCATCATCGGTGCAATGCTCGAACGTGACGCCGGCGACTGCGCTGTCATGGGGCGCGATCCGGAGGACATGGGTCGCAGCGAGCGAGCCCGATTTCGCGGCGAATCACTCGGGTTCATATTCCAGGGGTTCAACCTCCTGCCGACGCTCACCGCGCAGGAAAATGTCGCCGTGCCGCTGCTCATCGGTGGAATGCCGCGTCGGACTGCTTTTCAGCATGCGAGGGAGATGCTTGAAGTTGCAGGTCTCGGCGATCGCCTGGACGCCAGACCGTCGGAGCTCAGCGGCGGGCAGCAACAGCGGGTCGCCATCGCGCGCGCCCTGGCAAGGAGCCCGCGGCTGGTGCTGTGCGATGAACCCACGAGCAATCTAGACCATGCCACGGGCGCCGAGATGGTCGAACTGCTCAGGCGGGCAGGCCGAGCGAGCGGCCGGGCATTGATCGTCGCGACGCACGATACCCGCATCTTCGGCTACGCGGATCGAGTGGCGCATATGGAAGACGGCCGGGTTCTGGACGTCACCGGGCCACCCGCAGCGGGCGCGCATCCATGAACACGCGGCAGTGGCTATTGCCTGTCGCCGCCGTGATTGGCCTTGGCATCGCGGTGTTCGCGGTCATGCAGGGCAGTCGAAGCCGCCAGGCATCGCCGCCGGGGGCTGGAGCCGAAGATGGACCTCCGGCCTCGGGGGTGCAGGCGCCGTTCGCGAGCCACGTTACCGGGACGGGGGTCGTGGAAGCCGGCACAGGCAACATCGCCGTGGGCACGCCTGTCTCAGGCATCGTTGCAGCGGTGGCCGTGAAGTGGGGCGAGCACGTCGAGCCGGGAGCGACCCTGTTTCGCCTGGATGATCGAGACCTGCGTGCCCAGTTGCCGCTGGCGACCGCCAAGGCACAGGAGGCCGGCGCGCGGCTGGCCCGGGCCAGGTACCAGTCGCAGCTCACGGATCAGCTGCATACCCAGCATGTCCTCAGCGAGGAGCAATACCGCGACCGACGGTTCGAGGTACAGATCGACGAGGCGGCACTGGTCGCAGCGAAAGCCGAGGTGGAACGGATTCGCGTGGAGATCGACCGCCGGACAGTCCGTGCGCCAATCGCGGGACGAGTTCTTCAGATCAACACGCGGCCTGGCGAGTTCGCCGAGAGCGGGGCGCTGGCCACTCCGCTCATGGTGGTAGGCGACGATGCCAGGTTGCGCGTGCGGGTCGATATCGACGAGAACGATGCCGGCCGGGTCGAGCCATCTGCACCCGCCGTCGCGATGGTGCGCGGCCGGCCCGATCTGCGAACCGACCTGCGCTTCGAGAGCATCGAGCCGTACGTCGCCCCGAAGGCGTCGTTGACCGGCAGTACGACCGAGCGCGTGGACACCCGCGTGCTGCAGGTCATCTACACTTTCGAGCGGGCGAAGCTGCCGGTGTACGTCGGGCAGCACCTGGATGTGTTCATCCAGGCGGTGCCGGCCGGGCCGTCGGGCTGATTGGCGTCGAACCGATGCTGCGTATCGCCGTGAAGATGCTGGCAGGCGATCGGGGCAAGTACGCCGGCCTGCTGTTCGGCATTGCCTTCACTTCGTTCCTGATCACCTTCGCCGCGTCGTTCTTCTGCGGCTTCATGACCCGTGGTTTTTCGCTCATCTCTGACAATCCCACGGCGGATGTCTGGGTGATGGACCCGGCCGTGGAGTCCGTCGAGCAGACGGCCAATATCCCGGCGTCGGCCCTTGACCGGGTGCGCAGCGTGACGGGAGTGCAGTCCGCCGAACCGCTCGCACTCGCCGTCGCGGACGTGCGGTTTCCCAACGGTCGCTTCCAGTCGTTCCAACTGATCGGCGTGGACGACGCAACGCTTGCCGGCGTTCCAGTGCTGCGTCGTGATTCGCCCGGCCACCTGTCGCTGCGTGCTCCGGACGCCGTGCTGATCGACTCCGGAGGGTCCGTCGGCAAGCTTGATACCCCGCTACTCGCGCGCGACCAGTGGCCACACGACGGGCCTCATCTCGAGGCACCGACCCGACCGCTCGCCAGCGGCGACGAACTGCTGGTCAACGATCATCGCGTGGTGGTCGCCGGGTACGCGAGTGCTCTGCCACGATTTCGCCCAGGCCGCTCATGTATACGACCCTGTCCAACGCGGTCCGGATCCTCCCGCCCGAGCGCCATCGGCTGACCTTCGTCCTCGCGAGCGCCCTGCCGGGCACGGCGCCGGTCGAACTGGCCCGCCGCATCGAAGCACAGACGGGCCTGCGAGCCCGGACGGCGGACGAATTCAAGGAGGACACCATCCGCTGGTATCTCGTCAATTCGGAGGACGTGGGTGACGTGGGCGCCATGCTCACGCTGGCGATGACGGTCGGCTTCGGCATGACTGCCGTATTGCTCTACATCTTCACGACTGAAAGCCTGAAGCAGTACGCGGTGCTCAAGGCCATGGGCGCGACGTCCCGCCTTCTGCTCGCGATGATCTTCGTACAAGCCGGGGTCTGTGCCCTGATCGGCACGGGTCTGGGGCTGGGCATGTGCGGCATCGCAGGCCCCATTGTTGCCGCGCAGGGATTCCCGTTCCGCATGATGTGGTTCACGCCGATCCTGGGCGGCGTGATGGTTCTTGTCGTCAGTGTGCTCGCTGCCCTGATCAGTGCCCGACCGGTGCTGAAGCTCGAACCGGCCGCAGTGTTCGCGGGTCGCGGTTGAGTACCAGACTGGGGCTAACGGGCGGTCCGGATTAATACGCGCGAATTGACGTTTCCGCGGAAACGTCTCGAATCGGCCAACAGCAGGCATACGGTGAATCGCCGATAGCAGTCGTTCGCGACCGTTTCCGACGGGTCAAGTGCCTGCTTCTCACCCGCCGGTCGAGCTGGACTCGTCGGCTCTCGAGTGGGCGGCTTCCGGGTCATCCCAGGCTGCCTGAACTACGGATGCGCCGGGTTGAACGGGGGCGTAGCGTGATTTCGTAAGTGGCGCCGGCGAACGCCCAGCCGGTCCCGGCATCGGCAACGGAGTTCCCCCATGAAGAAGACCAAGAAGCCCGGTCGGACCAGGAAGCACAAGGCTGAATCAGCGGCGCCGCCACCCGTTCTATGGTCGCGCGAGCAGTCTCTGCTCGCCGGCAAGGCGCTGCGTGAGACGTGTGCCGCGCGAGAGCCATGCCGCCTGGAAGCACGCCGCCAGGGGGCAGCGATCCCATCAAGCTTCTGGAAGCAGTCCAATCGGGGTCGGCTGCCCGAACTGGTCCCCATCCGCTACGGGCGCATGCTGCGCAGTCCGTTCACCTTCCTGCGCGGCTCTGCGGGGCTGATGGCCTCCGACCTGGCCACCACGCCGAGCACCGGGCTTCGGGTGCAGGCCTGCGGCGACTGCCATCTGCATGAATTTCGGCATGTTCGCCACGCCCGAGCGCAACCTGGTCTTCGACATCAACGATTTCGACGAGACGCTGCCCGCGCCCTGGGAGTGGGACCTCAAACGCCTGGCCGTCAGCTTTGCGGTGGCCGCCCGCGACAACGGCCACTCCGACGCGCAGGCTCGTGACGCCGCCATCGAGTGCGTGCGCGCTTACCGGGAGCACTTGCGCGACTATTCGAAGATGAGTCCGCTGGAGGTCTGGTACGACCGTCTGGACGAGCAAACCCTGATTGCGATGGCGCCCGACGCCGAGGCAAGAAAGCGTCGGAAGGAACTCGCCGCGAAGGCGCGCGCAGCGCATCGGCGAGTACCTGCTTCCCGAAGATCAGCGACGAGGTCGGTGGACACCGCCGCCTGGTGGACCAGCCGCCGGTTCTCTTCCATGTCCGAGGACGAGGACGCCGATCGACAGGGTTCGCGAGGCGCTCGAAGACTATCGCCTGTCGCTGCCCGACGACCGTCGCGTGCTGTTCGACCGCTACCGCCTGCAGGACATCGCCGTCAAGGTCGTCGGCATCGGCAGCGTCGGCACGCGCTGTCTCGTCGGCCTTGTTTTTCTCCGCGGAGAACCATCCGCTGCTCCTGCAATTCAAGGAGGCCTGCCCCTCGGTGCTCGCGCCGTATGCGGGCAGCGAGCGTCTATCGAGAATCAGGGGCAGCGGGTCGTCGTGGGGCAACGGCTGATGCAGTCCTCCAGCGACATCTTCCTGGGCTGGACAGCGGGCGCACGGGCTTCCATTTCTTCGGGCGCCAGTTGCGGGACATGAAGTTTTCCTTCCCGGTCGAAGGGCGCGGACGCCGCAAGCTCTGAAGCGTTATGCGGAAGTCTGCGGTTGGACCCTGGCCCGCGCCCACGCCAAGTCCGGGGATGCGGCGACGATCAGCGGGTATCTGGGCAAGACGGATGCCTTCGACCAGGCCATCGGCAAGTTCGCGCTGGCGTACGCGGACCAGACGGAACGCGACCATGCCGCACTGAAGGCGGCGTGAAGTCCGGACGCATCAAGGCGCTGGTGGAGGAAGATTTATGAGCCGGAGATCGCCATGACTGAAGAAACCCGATCCGCCGGCGAGCTCGCGGGCGCAGCTCCGGTCCGCGGGTGGCGCGCGGCGTTTCCCCCGGCGCAGTGGCTCGCCGCGTATCGGCCGCAGTGGCTGGCGCAACGACGCCATCGCCGGCGTGACCCTCGCCGCCTACGGCATTCCGGTGTCGCTCGCCTACGCCTCGCTCGCCGGGCTGCCGCCGCAATACGGCATCTACTGCTATCTGGTCGGCGGCCTGTTCTACGCGCTGTTCGGCTCGTCGCGCCAGCTTGCGATCGGGCCCACCTCGGCGATCTCGATGCTCGTCGGGGTCACGGTCGCGGGCATGGCCGAGGGCGATCCGGCGCGCTGGGCGTCCATCGCGGCGCTGACGGCGCTGGTCATGGCCGCCATGTGCGTGCTGGCGTGGCTGCTGCGCTTGAGTTCGCTGGTCAACTTCATCAGCGAAACCATCCTGCTCGGCTTCAAGGCCGGCGCGGCGCTGACGATCGCCATGACGCAGTTGCCCAAGCTGTTCGGGGTCAAGGGCGGCGGGGAGCATTTCTTCGAGCGCATCGTCATCCTCGGCGGCCAGCTCCCCGATACCAACCTCGCCGTGCTCGCGTTCGGTCTTGTCGCGCTCGCCGTGCTGCTGCTGGGCGAAAAGTTCCTGCCGGGCCGCCCGGTCGCGCTGTTCGTGGTGGTGGCTTCCATCGTCGTGTTGTCGGTGACGCCGCTGGCCGATCTCGGCTTCAAGGTCGTCGGCGCGCTGCCGCAGGGCCTGCCCGATTTCCAGCTGCCGGGGCTGCGGGTGCGCGATGTGGACGGGGTGATTCCGCTGGCGTTCGCCTGCCTGCTGCTGGCCTACGTGGAAAGCGTTTCCGCGGCGCGCGCCCTGGCGCAGGCAGAACGGCTACGAAATCGATCCGCGCCAGGAACTGCTCGGCCTGGGCGCGGCGAATCTGGCGCGCGGCGTTCTTCCAGGCCTACCCGGTGGCCGGCGGCCTGTCGCAGTCCTCGGTGAACGACAAGGCCGGCGCCAAGACGCCGCTCGCGCTGGTGTTCGCCTCGGTCACGATCGGCCTGTGCCTGATGTACCTGACCGGCTTGCTGAGCAACCTGCCCAACGTGGTGCTCGCGGCCATCGTGCTGGTGGCCGTCAAGGGACTGATCAACATCCGCGAACTGCGCCACGTGTGGCGGGTCAGCCGGTTCGAATTCAGCGTCTCGATGGTCGCTTTCGCCGGCGTGCTGCTGCTGGGCATCCTGAAGGGCGTGATCGCTGGCGGTCGTGGTGTCGATGCTGCTGCTGATCCGGCGCGCCGCGCACCCGCACGTGGCCTTCCTCGGCCGCATTCCCGGCACCCGGAGCTTCTCCGACATGGAGCGCAACCCGGACAACGAGGCCGTTCCCGGCGTGCTGGTGTTCCGCGTCGAGGCGTCGCTGCTCTACTTCAACGTCGAGCACGTGCGCGACGCCGTCTGGCAGAAGATCCGCTCGACCGCCGGGCCGCTGAAGCTGGTGGTCTGCGATCTGTCCACTTCGCCCGTCGTCGACCTGGCCGGCGCGCGCATGCTGGCGACGTTGCACGAGGCACTGCAGGCGGCAGGGCATCCGCCTGCGGCTGGTCGCGGCGCATGCGGCGGTGCGCGACATCCTGCGCGCCGAAGGATTGGAGGAGCGCGTCGGCTACTTCGGCCGCAGGATCTCGGTGGCCGATGTCATCGACGAGTTCCAGGGTCGCCCGAGGACAGGGGAGCCGGCGGGCCTGATCACGCCGGCATAGTCGAGCGACGCATGTTCCTGTACATGCCGCTCGAACACAGCGAGGATCGGCAGGACCAGGCCGAGTCGGTCCGCCTGTTTGCACCCCTCGGCGGAGAATGGCTCGCGCACGCCATCGCACACCGCGACGTCATCGAGCGATTTGGACGCTTCCCACACCGCAATCGGATCCTGGGCCGCGAGTCCACTCCAGCGGAAGTGGAGGCGCTCGCGGCCGGCATGGCCTGGTAGCGATGGACTGCCCGAGGTGGATTTCGTAGCTGGGATTGACGTTTCCGCGGAAACGTCCGGGGTCG
>CAWBKN010000023.1:0-193466 GCA_963789375.1 uncultured Gammaproteobacteria bacterium
GTCGACCTGAAAAGCAATCCCGACGACGACCGAGGAGGTCGCGGAAATGAACGTGAGCCTGCAGGGAGCCCGCCGCCAACCAAGGCTGGACTGGGACGCCATCGAACTTCGCAACAAGCGTGCGCAGGACCTGCCGCGCTGGATCTTCCTCGGAGCGATCGCCGCGTTCGCCGCTTACCTGGCCTGGACGTATTTTTCGGCCTGACACGCTCCGTCTGCGACAGGCGAGCGTTGCCTCATGTCAGACCTGTGCAAGCCGGTGGGTATGAATCCTGCCGGTACGGACGGTTGCGTCCACGTTTGCCGTTCACTTCCGCTATCTCGACGCGTGGCACGCGAACTCTCGAGGAGCTATCCATGATCCAGCGTCTGCATCCTGGCCCGCGCATGTCGCAGGCCGTCGTCCACGGTGACACGGTCTACCTCGCGGGCCAGGTGGCTGCGGATCCCGCGGCCGACGTGGCCGGGCAGACCCGGCAGGTTCTCGGGAAATCGATCGCCTGCTGGCGGAAGCGGGCACGGACAAGACCAGGATCCTCACTGCGACGATCTATCTCGCGGACATCGGGACGTTCGCCCAGATGAACTCGGTGTGGGACACCTGGGTGCCGGCCGGCAACACACCGGCTCGTGCGACGGTCGAGGCCAGGCGGCCGCACCTGCGTACAAGGTGGAAATCCAGGTCGTCGCAGCCTGTTGACGGTCTTCCTGTAACGACGGGCGCCGTCCGACTCCCTGCGGACGGCGCCCCATGGTCGAAGTCAATCGAAGCGTTCCGTTACATTACGGAAACAACGGGTCGCTGGCCACTCGTCGCTTGATCAGCTTGCTGCGGTCCTTGCCGTCCACGGAGAACACCAACCACATGTTGCCCCGCTGCCCGATGCCGCAGTTGGTTCCCGTTTCGTCGAGGATCGGATTCTGCGGGCTCGGGATCGAGACTGAGTGCTGCCACCATTCGGCGGACAGCCTGTCGCTGTCGCCTCCGACGCGGGCACCGAAGTGCAAAGAAGAACCGAGGTGGCGATGACCGCCGACCAGATACGGGATCTTGTTCGTCAAGAAAGTGACGAGCCCGCCTGCGCGGTCCGACGTCGCGGCATCCGGCCACCTGTGAGCGCCGGACTCAGGTCTCGTAGAACCCAGGGCTGTGCAGTCTGGCACTAACCAATTCATTGCTTGTATAGGCTGCTGCACAGACCGTAAGGTTCGTCCCTCGCTGTTTTGCGAAACGCCAGTTTCAGGGCCGAGCCGCTCGTTGGAACGAATGATCGGTTGCGATCAATGCATCGCATCGCGTCGCAGCAAAAAAAGTTCTTGACGGATCGTCCGTACAGGAAGCGAATAAGAACATAAGCGCGAAGTAACTTTCAGTCACGAACGCGCGGAAAGAAGAAGGACTGACGCAGGGGGATCCGTCGTGGTTGCTGCGAATCGTCGATGCGGCGCGTGGGCTGCCGCGCATTTTCTTTGCCCGTCCGGGCCCCTGTTCAGTTTGATGCGGTGACGGAGCGGCCTGCGAGCCGGCTTCGGCCGGGCCGTGGGCACAAAAAACAACCAACTCGAACACGCAGGGAGTTCCTCAAGTCATGGATAAGCGAATCGGATGTTCGATCCTGGGCAGCGGGCGGATTGCCTTAGCCTTGCTCGCCCTCGCAGCGCTCAGCGCCTGCGGGGGCAGCAGCGACAAGAAGTACAGCATCGGCGGCACCGCCACCGGCCTCAGCGGTACCCTGGTGCTGCAGAACAACGGCAGTGACAGCCTGACCATCACCGCCAACGGTGCCTTCACGTTCAAGAACAAGGTCAAGAGCGGGGGCGCATATGCGGTAACAGTCGCGACCCAGCCCGCCGGGCAGACGTGCGCAGTAGCCGGTGGATCGGGTACCGCAAGCGCGAATGTCACCAGCGTTGCGGTGACGTGTACCACCAATGCGTCGCACACTGTCGGCGGCAACGTCAGCGGGCTCGGGACGGGCCTGAGCGTCGTGTTGCGCAATAACGGTGCCGACAATCTCACGGTCAATGCCAATGGCGCCTTCACCTTCGCCACTCCGGTCGTCGGCGGGCTGCCTTATGCGGTAACGGTGCTGACGCAGCCGACCGGCCAGACCTGCGCCGTCACGCAGGGATCGGGAACGATGGCGGCCGCGAACGTCACGAACGTTGCGGTGACGTGCACGACAAACATTACTTATACCGTCGGCGGAAACGTCAGTGGACTCGGCGCCGGGCTGAGCGTCGTGTTGCGCAACAACGGTGGCGACAATCTTACTGTCGGTTCCAACGGCGCGTTCACCTTCGCAACTCCGGTGGCCAGCGGCCTGACTTACACGGTGACCGTCCACACCCAGCCGACCGGTCAGACGTGCGTGGTCAGCAACGGATCGGGCACCGTGAATGCGAGCATCACGAACGTGGGGGTGACGTGCACGAGCAATCCACCGCCGCCCGCCCAGACGTACTCGATCGGCGGCACCGTCACCGGTCTGGCGGCGGGCGCCACGGTCGTGCTCCAGAACAACGGTGGTGACGACCTGAGCGGAAGGGCGACCGGCGCGTTCACATTCGCAACGAAGTTGGCCAACGGCGCAGCTTACTCAGTGGCGGTGAAGACACAGCCGGCCGGACAGACTCTGCGCGGTCACCAATGGCAATGGCAACGTGGCCAGCGTGAACGTCACGAATGTCTCCGTTAGCTGCGCGGCGAACAACGTGGACTTTTCCATCGGCGGCACGATCACCGGCCTCACGGGCGCGGGACTCAAGATCGAGGACACCCCGTCCAGCGCGCTGACCGTGGCGTCGGGTGCGACGACGTTCACGATGCCCAACCGGAGGGGAAACAACTACGAATACGACGTCGGCATCGCAACCCAGCCCGTCGGGCAGACGTGCGTGCTGCTCAAGTCGCACGGCATCGTCAACAATGCAAACGTCACCAATATCGACGTGCGCTGCATCGCCAACGTGACGAGCCCGCTGGTCGTGGGACGTATACGATACCTGCGTTGTCCGCGATCAAGTACCAGCTACGTCTACATCACGCTGTTTGCCGACGGCGTGTACATCTACGGGTCCGTCGAAAACAACGGGCCGAATGCGGACAGAACAACGGCAACGGCGTCGAGTACGGCGTCTACAACTACAACGCCACGACCAATGAGTTCACGATCAAGAGCGCGGTCGTCGACACCAACGGCGGCTGCGGCGTCTGGAACGGGCGTCAAGGTAGACGGCACTTTGACGAAGACCGGGACCGGGCAGTCGACGGTGTTGACCTTGACCTGCCGGGGGGACCAGTTCGACCTGGACGCCGGTCGCGTTCGACGACGGGACAGATCGTCGGCAGCTGGGGTAACAAGTACCAGAAGGTCTTCTTCGTGTTCCTGCCCGCAGGGGGCATCAACCTGTACTCGTTCTTCGCTGTCACGCAGGAGGATACGGCGCCAACGTCCACCGGTCAGTTGGCGGGCATCGAGTACGCCTGCGGGTCCGCGTCGGCGCTGACGGGTGGCACGTACACACCCAACTTCGGCGCCACGTGCCAGGCGCCGGCGCCGAGCCGGACGGGCCGGTGGATACGAACGGCAGCGCAGGGATTTCCAACCTCGGCGGCCCGGCTCCATTCACTGTCACTACGGACACGCTGTCCACGGGTGATACCTGGGCGAGGATCAAGCCGAACTGATCCCCGGCCTTTTTCGATCGGTGCCCGGGTCGCAGCAATGCGGCCCGGGCACCGGCCGGTGTATCGGCACCTGGAGGATCGGCGGCGGCGGGAAAGGGTGCGCGTCGGCCTGACGCGCGTTCCGTCAAGGCCAGCCAGCGCCCGGGGTTTCGACCTGCGTGACCAGGAGACGGCCCTGCCGAGCCGCGGACGCGACGGCGGCAACCGAACTCGGTGCGGTCAGCATGAATAACGTGCGCCGGTCGTCACCGCCCAGCATGCACGCGAAGCACGGCTGGTCCGTGGCGACCGTGGCGACGATTTCCCCACCCGGCGCGAACAGCACGCATTCTGGTGCGATGGCGTTCGCAATCCACACGTGGCCATTCGCATCCAGGCAGATGCCGTCCGGGGCCCGCATGCCAAGCCTGGCCCAGGTCCTGCGGTTTGCGAGCGTCCCGTCCTCGGCAATGTCGAACGCCGTGAGCTGCATCGCCAGGGTCTCGGCGACGATCAATGTCTTGCCATCTGGCGTGATGACGCAGCCATTCGGGAAATGCATGCCCGCGGCCGCGGCGTGCACGCTCCCGTCCGGATCTACCCGCGCGAGCACCGCCGTCGGATGATCGGCAAGAACGCCCTCGACGCCTCGCGCATGCAATGCGTCGTCGAGATCGAAGCCGAAGTTGCCGACGTACGCCCGGCCACGTGCGTCCACGACCATGTCGTTCGCGTGGAACGTCGCGAGCGTGCCCAGGTCTGCATGCACCTTGACGCCGTCGGGTTCGACGCGAAGTACCTGCCTGCGGTGCATCGACACCACGAGCATCCGGCCGTCCGGTAACCAGCCCAGCCCACTGGGCTGGTCGTCGATCATGTATTCCGTGCGTACCGCGCCCGACGCGTCCATGGACTTGACCGAACGGTCGAAGAAGTCGCTGAACCACAATCGGCCGCCGCGCCAGCGTGGCCCTTCGCCGAAATACAGTCCTTCGGCCAATACCGTTGCTCGTGTCATGCTGAGTCACTCCCAAGCCCACATTGAGTCGACCATACGCGATGGCAAGCGGGCGATGCAATTCGCTTCGGCCCGTCAAGCGTGATGCTAGTCTCGGCCGGGGGGCACGAGAATGAGCCAGGTCACGGCCGAGTCGCACGCGGCCACGCCAACTGCGGACTTCAGCTTTCGGGAACAGGAAACCTTCGGGCACCCGAGAGGCCTGTTCGTGCTCGTTGGCACCGAGTTCTGGGACCGTGTCTCCTTCCACGGCATGCAGGCGCTGCTCGTTCTGTACATGGTCGAACAGTTGCTCCTGCCTGGCCACGTCGAGAACGTCGTTGGCGTGATCCTGTCTTGCGCGCGCCTGCTGCGTCGCGAACTCGGTACGGTGGGCAGGCACTGACCGTGGCTTTGGCGGGAGATGAGTGGTCGGGATGAGAGGATTTGAACCTCCGACTCCTACGTCCCGAACGTAGTGCTCTACCAGGCTGAGCTACATCCCGTATCCGGTGCTCGCAGGCGCCTCGTCTGGTGCTGGCTCGGGTAGCCGGCAAGGCGCCTGGACGGCGGGACTGGTCCCGCTGTGAGGCCGCGCAGTGTACTCGCCGGCACCCCGCCGATTCAATTTTTCCGCGTCAATAGGTGCGCGCGACGGCGAATTCGGCCAGGGCCGCGAGCGCCTCCCGATAAGGGGAGGCCGGCACCGTCGCCAGCGCGGCGATCGCCCGGTCCTTCTCGTCCTGCGCCATCCGCGCCGTGTATTCGATGCCGCCCGAGCCTTCGATCAGCCGCGTGATCCGATCCAGGTCGTCCAGCCCGCCGTTCTCGATGGCGGACCGCAGGGTCGCCGCATCCGCGGCCGAAGCCTTCGACAGCGCGAAGATCAGCGGCAGGGTCGGCTTGCCCTCGGCCAGGTCGTCGCCGAGGTTCTTGCCCAGTTCTTCGGCGCTGGCCTCGTAATCGAGCACGTCGTCGACGAGCTGGAAGGCCGTCCCGAGGCGTCGGCCGTACTCGACCATCGCCTGCTCCAGGGCGGGCGGCGCTCCGGACAGGATGGCGGCGATCTGCGCTCCAGCCTCGAACAGCTTGGCCGTCTTGCGGTAGATGACCTCGAGGTAGCGCTGCTCGGTCGTCTCGGGATCGTGGGCGTTCATGAGCTGCAGCACCTCGCCCTCGGCGATGGTGTTGGTCGCGTCCGCCATCACGGCCTGGATCCGCATGTCGTCGAGCTCGACCATCATCTGGAACGAGCGGGAGTACAGGTAGTCCCCGACCAGGACGCTGGCCTGGTTGCCGAACACGTGGTTGGCCGTGTCGCGCCCCCGGCGCAGGCTGGAGCCGTCCACGACGTCGTCGTGGAGCAGGGTGGACGTGTGGATGAACTCGATGATGGCGGCGGCGGCGTGGTGCTTGTCGCCCTGGTAGCCGCAGGCGCGGGCGGCCAGCAGCGACGCTCAGCGGCCGCAGGCGCTTGCCGCCGCCCCCGATGATGTACTGGGATATCTGGTTGACCAGGACGACGTCGCTGGCCAGCCGCTGGACGATGGTCTGGTCGACGCTCTCGAGGTCCTCCTTGACCAGCGTCCGGATCTCTTCTAGTTGCATTCGCGCGACAGCCGCCCGCAGTTCGTTTGATCTGTAGCCGGGAATGCTACCCTGCCACCCCGGGGCGTGGGAATGGCCGCAAGCGCCTAAGCGCTTGATTTGGGCGGGCCGCTCCCCTAAACTTCCGCGTCTTTCTGCCGGGTTTTCCGGCAGTCTACCGTTTAGGTCTGGAGTAAGGCTCATGTACGCGGTCATTGCGACGGGCGGCAAGCAGTATCGCGTCGCCGAAGGCGACGTGGTTCGCATCGAAAAGCTGGAAGCTGAGTTGGGCGCGTCCGTCGAGTTCGACAAGGTCCTCCTCGTCAGCAACGGCAGCGACGTGAAGATCGGCGCCCCCCTCCTGGCGGGCAGCAAGGTCTCGGGCGTCGTGCACAAGCACGGCAAGGGCGACAAGAAGGTCATCGTCAAGTTCCGCCGGCGCAAGCACTACATGCGCCAGGGCACTCATCGCCAGTTCTTCACGGAAGTGAAGATCACCGGCATCCAGGCCTGAGCCTGGCGCGCACTCACAGGAGTCACTGAGCAATGGCACATAAAAAGGCAGGCGGTTCGACCAAGAACGGCCGCGAATCCGAGAGCAAGCGCCTCGGCCTGAAGAAGTTCGGCGGCGAGAACGTCGTGGCCGGCAACATCCTCGTCCGTCAGCGTGGCACGGCGTACCGCGCCGGCACCAACGTGGGCGTGGGCACCGACCACACGCTGTTCGCGCTCGTCGACGGCACCGTGCAGTTCAAGCGCAAGGGCGTGGACCAGCGCGTGCACGTGAGCATCGAGCCGAAGGCCAACTGACCCCTCTCCACCTCTCCCGCTGCGGGAGAGGTCGCGCGAAGCGCGGGTGAGGGGGTTGGTGCGGGGGGTTCCAACATGCCTCACGCACAAGCATCCACGAGAGGCCCCGGCACCCCCGGGGCCTTCTTGTTTCTTGACTAACCCCTAACCCCTAACCCCTATCCCCTTCCGCCATGAAGTTCGTCGACGAAGCCACGATCAAGGTGCAGGCCGGCAACGGCGGCCGCGGCATGGTCAGCTTCCGCCGCGAGAAGTTCATCCCGTTCGGCGGGCCGGACGGCGGCGACGGCGGCGAGGGCGGCAGCGTCTACCTGGTCGCCCGGCAGGGGCTGAACACCCTTGCGGACTTCCGCCACCATGCGCTCGTTCAAGGCGGTGAACGGCGAGCCCGGCGGCAGCGCGCAGTGCAGTGGGCGCGGCGGCGACGACATCGAGGTGCCCGTCCCGGTGGGCACGGTCATTTTCGACGTCGATACCGACGAGACGCTGGGCGACCTCGCCGAGGAGGGCGCGCGCATTCTCGTCGCGAGGGGCGGCAAGGGCGGCCTCGGCAACCAGCACTTCAAGAGCAGCACGAACCGCACGCCGCGCAAGGCGACGCCCGGGTTACCCGGGCGAGAAGCGCGAGCTGCGGCTCGAGCTCAAGCTGCTGGCCGACGTGGGCCTGCTCGGGCTGCCGAACGCCGGCAAGTCGACGTTGATCAGCGTCGTCTCGTCCGCGCGGCCGAAGATCGCCGACTACCCGTTCACGACGCTGCACCCGAACCTCGGGGTCGTCTACGTCGGCGAGCACCAGAGCTTCGTGATGGCCGACATCCCGGGCGTCATCGAGGGCGCCGCGGAAGGCGCGGGTCTCGGCATACAGTTCCTCAAGCACCTGCAGCGCACCCGGCTGCTGCTGCACCTCGTCGACATCGCGCCGCCCGACCCCGCTGCGGATCCGGTGGTGGATGCACGCTCGATCGCCGGCGAGCTGAAGAAGTTCAGCCCGGAGCTGAGCACGCGCGAGCGCTGGCTGGTGCTCAACAAGATCGACCTGCTGCCGCCGGCCGATGCGGAAAAGCGCTGCAAGGAAATCGTCCGGCGGCTGCGCTGGAAGGGCCCGGTCTACCGGATTTCCGGCGCGACCCGGCAGGGCACGCAGGAACTGTGCCGCGACATCATGCGGCGGCTCGAGGAACTCGCTCCCGGCGCCGCGCCGCCGCTGACTGAGGGTTCGGCCGGGTACGGGCGCGGGCCTCCGAAACGAAAAAAGCCGGCGCGAAGCCGGCTTTTTTCTGTCGAGCCGCGGCGTGAGCCGCGACCGGGCGCGATTACTTCGCGGCGCCCAGGGCCTTGATCTTGGCGTTCAGCTCCCGCTTGTGGCGGGCGGCCTTGTTGCTGTGGATGATGCCCTTGGTGACCATCGTGTCGATGACCGGCTGGGCGGCCTTCAGGGCGGCCGTCGCTTCGGTCTTGTCGCCGGCGCCGATGGCGGTCAGCACCTTCTTGATCGACGTGCGCAGACGCGAGCGGGCCGCCATGTTGTGGGCACGACGCTTCACGGCCTGCTTGGCGCGCTTTTCTGCGGACTTGATGTTCGCCACGGATTCCAGCTCCTGCGGCCGGCGTGCCCCCCAGGGGACGACCAGCCTTCGGGTAATCGGTTTAAAGAGCCGCGTATTTTGGCGATCGGGCGCCTGAAGGTCAAGGAGAAAGGGGGTAGTGGGCAGGGGATAGGGGGTAGGGGACGGTACGGTGGATTTCCGGAACGGGCGTCCTGCCTCCTACCCGCGGAAACCGCTGAGCGCTCTCCGCTCTCCGCTCCCGCTCTCCGCCCCCTTCCACTATCATTACCGCGTTCATGCCCGAGTCCCGAGCCCTCCCGTGAGCGGCGGCTTCTTCCGCAGCACCTCCATCGTCGGCGCCTTCACGCTGCATCTCGCGCGTGACCGGGCTGCTGCGCGACATGGTCTATTCCCGGATGTTCGGCGCCGGGCTGCTCATGGACGCGTTCCTGGTCGCGTTCAAGATCCCCAATTTCATGCGCCGGCTGTTCGCCGAGGGGGCGTTCTCCCAGGCCTTCGTGCCGGTCGTCTCCGAGTACAAGGTGCAGCGCCCGCACGACGAGGTCCGCGAGCTCGTCGACGGCGCGATGGGCACCATGGCGTGGTTCCTGTCGGTGATCACGATCATCGGCATCGTCGCGGCCCCGGTCTTCGTGCTCGCTGTTCGCGCCGGGCTTCCGCCTCGACGGCGAGCGCTTCGACCTGACGGTCGACATGCTGCGCTGGACCTTCCCGTTCATCCTGTTCATCTCGCTCGCGGCACTCGCCGGCGGCGTGCTGAACAGCTACGGCAAGTTCGCGGTGCCCGCGACGACGTCCACGCTCATGAACGTCGTCATGATCGTGTTCGCCGCGTTCATCGCCCCGTACTTCGCACAGCCGGGGATCGTGCTCGCCATCGGCGTGTTCGTGTCCGGCCTGGTCCAGCTCGGCTTCCAGCTGCCGTTCCTGCTCAAGCTCGGCCTGCTGCGCCGGCCGCGCTGGCGCTGGGGGCACGCAGGGCGTCAAGAAGATCGGCCGGCTCATGCTGCCGGCGATCTTCGGCTCGTCGGTGTCGCAGGTGGCGCTGCTGCTCGACACGCTGATCGCGTCGTTCCTCGCCACGGGCAGCATCGCCTGGCTGTATTACGCCGACCGGCTCGTCGAATTCCCGCTCGGCGTCTTCAGCATCGCGCTCGCCACCGTGATCCTGCCGGGCCTCGCGGCCCACCACGCCTCGCAGGAGCCGGCGCGCTTCGCCGCCACGCTCGACTGGGCCGTGAAGCTCACGACGATCGTCGTGCTGCCCGCGACGCTGGCGCTGCTGCTGCTCGCCGGGCCCGCTGACCGTCACGATCTTCCATTACGGCAAGTTCGACGAGCAGGACGTGCGCATGTCCATGCTGGCGCTCATGGCCTATTCGAGCGGGCTCATGGGCTTCAGCATGGTCAAGGTGCTGGCCCCGGGCTATTTCGCGCGCCAGGACACGAAGACGCCGGTCCGGATCGGCATCCAGTCGCTCAGCGTGAACATGGGGCTCAACCTCGCCGTCGTGCTGCCGCTCGCGTTCATCTATCCCGACCGGCCCGGGTTGCACGCGCTGCTGGCGCTCAACAACGGCATCGGCGCCTGGTTCAACGCCTCGATGCTCTACCGGGGCCTGCGCAAGCAGCACGTCCTGCATCACTCGCCGGGCTGGCAGCGCACGCTCTGGCAGGTGCTCGCCGGCAACCTGGCGATGGGATTGTTCCTCTGGGTCGTCGCGGGCGACACCGATCGCTGGATCCAGATGAACGCGTGGCACCGCGTCGGCTGGATGACGGTCCTCGTCGTCGGCGGCGGCGGGATCTATTTCGGCGTGCTGTACGTCCTCGGGCATGCGCGTGCAGCACCTGCGCGTGCAGCGCCTGGTCGTGCCGCCGCGCCCGGCGGAGCCGCGCGCCGTGACGACCTGCAGAGGTGGCGGCAAGCGCGCAGGTCGTTCCGTCGAGCTGATCCGCGGGCTGCACAACCTGCGACCCGAACACCGCGGCAGCGTAGTGACCATCGGCAACTACGACGGCGTGCACCGCGGTCACCAGCACATGCTCGAGGCGGTCTGCGCCAAGGCGCGCGAGCTCGGCCTGCCCGCGACGGTGGTGACGTTCGAGCCGACCCCGCGTGAGTTCTTCGAAGGCGCCACCGCGCCCGCCCGGCTGATGCGCCTGCGCGAAAAGCTCGAGGCGCTCGAGTTCTACGGCATCGAGCGCGTCGTCGTGCTGCGTTTCGACGCCACCATGCGCGCCATGAGCGCCGCCGACTTCGAGCGGCGACTGCTGGTGGACGGCCTCGGCGTGCGGCACATGGTGGTCGGTCACGACTTTCACTACGCGCGGCGGCGCGAGGGCAACATCGCGTCCCTGCGCGCGGCGGGCGCGTTGCATGGCTTTGCGGTCGACGAAGTCGACCAGTTCCTGGTGGCCGCCGATCGGGTCAGCAGCTCGCTGGTGCGCGAAGCCCTCGGCGCCAACGACCTCGACCGGGCAGCCACGCTGCTGGGGCGCCCTTACCGGATGACGGGCCGCGTCCGCCGTGGCGTGCAGCTTGGCCGTACGCTCGGGTTTCCCACGGCCAACCTCGCGTTGCATCGCAAGGTCGTGCCGCTCTGGGGCATCTTTGCCGTCAGGGTCAGTGGTCGCGGACTGGTCGATCACCCGGCCGTCGTCAGCCTGGGCACGCGGCCCACCGTGAACGGCACCGATCCGCTGCTCGAGGTGCACCTGTTCGACTTCGACGACGACCTCTACGGCCAGTACCTCAGCGTGGACTTCGTGCGCTGGCTGCGCGCCGAGCGCAAGTTCGAGTCGCTCGACGCGCTCGTCGCGCAGATGCACGTCGATGCCGGGCAGGCCCGCGCGGCGCTCGGTCTGGATTAAATATCTGAATTCCTTCAAAATTTCGGGTTCCGTGCCCGCACCCCCGATTCGCATCCATGGCTGATTACAAAAACACCGTGAACCTGCCCGAGACGGCCTTCCCGATGAAGGCCGACCTCGCGCGCCGCGAGCCGGAGATGCTCGCCTGGTGGGAGGAGCACCGGACCTACGAGAAGCTGCGGGCAGTCGCGAAGGATCGTCCGAAGTTCATCCTGCACGACGGTCCGCCCTATGCGAACGGCGCGATCCACATCGGCCACGCGGTCAACAAGATCCTGAAGGACATCATCGTCAAGTCGCGCACGCTGGACGGCTGCGATGCGCCCTACGTCCCGGGCTGGGACTGCCACGGCCTGCCGATCGAACATGCCGTCGAGAAGGTCCGCGGCCGCGAGATGAAGCAGCTCGATGCGAAGGCCTTCCGCCAGGCCTGCCGCGAGTTCGCGCTGGAGCAGGTCGACGTCCAGCGCAAGGACTTCATCCGCCTCGGCGTGATGGGCGACTGGGCGAATCCCTACCTGACGCTGGCGCCGCGCTACGAGGCCGAACAGCTGCGCGCCTTTGCGCAGATCATCCGCAACGGCCACCTCTACAAGGGCTACAAGCCGGTGCACTGGTGCCTCGACTGCCGCTCGGCGCTGGCCGAGGCGGAAGTCGAGTACGAAGAGCGCACCTCTCCCTCGATCGACGTGAAATTCCGCGCGATCGACGCTGCGGACGTCGCGCGACGCTTCGGCCTCTCGGCGCCGGTCGAGCCTGCAAGCATCGTGATCTGGACGACCACGCCTTGGACACTGCCCGCGAACCAGGCCGTGGCACTGAACGCGGAGTTCGACTACTCGCTGCTGCAGGTCACGCACGCGGCGAATCCGGACGTGGACACGCCGGCCAGCACCGAGTTGCTGGTCCTCGCGAGCGAACTCGCCGCTTCGGTCCTGCAGCGCGCCGGCATCGTGGAGTCTGTCGAGCTCGCGCGTGCCAGGGGCGCGGCGATCGAAGGGCTGCGGCTGCAGCATCCGTTCTACGACCGGGTCGTGCCGACGATTCTCGGCGAGCACGTCACGCTCGACAGCGGTACGGGCGCCGTCCACACCGCTCCCGGCCACGGCCAGGAAGACTTCGTCATCGGCAAGCAATACGGCTTGCCCGTCGACAACCCGGTCGGCAGCGACGGCCGCTTCCTGCCCGCCACGCCGATTTTTGCGGGCGAGAAGGTCTTCGACGCGAACAAGCACGTCGTCGAAGTGCTGCAGGAGCGCGGCGTGCTGCTGCATCACGAGCCGTTCCGCCACAGCTATCCGCATTGCTGGCGCCACAAGACACCGGTGATCTTCCGCGCGACGCCGCAGTGGTTCATCTCGATGGAGAAGGCGGGCCTGCGCGCGGCTGCGCTCGCGGAGATCGGCAAGGTCGAATGGACGCCGGCCTGGGGCGAGCAGCGCATCTACAGCATGATCGAAGGCCGCCCGGACTGGTGCATTTCGCGCCAGCGCAGCTGGGGCGTGCCGCTCGCGCTGTTCACGCACCGGGAAACGGGCGAGCTGCATCCGCAGACCGCCGAACTCGTCGACCAGGTGGCGGCGCTCGTCGAGCAGGGCGGCATCGATGCGTGGTTCGACCTCGACCCGGCGGCACTGCTCGGCGCCGAGGCGGCGAACTACGAGAAAGTGAAGGACATCATGGACGTCTGGGTGGACTCCGGCATGTCGCATCACTGCGTCTCGCGGATCCGCCCCGAGATCCGGACGCCGGCGGACCTCTACCTCGAAGGCTCGGACCAGCACCGCGGCTGGTTCCACAGCTCGCTGCTGACCTCCGTCGCGCAGAAAGGCCACGCGCCCTACAAGGGCGTGCTCACCCACGGGTTCACCGTGGACGAGAAGGGCCGCAAGATGTCGAAGTCGCTCGGCAACGTGGTCCTGCCGCAGAAGGTGATGAACTCGCTCGGCGCCGACGTGCTGCGCCTGTGGGTCTCGGCCACCGACTACGCCAACGAGATCGCCGTCTCGGACGAAATCCTCAAGCGCACCTCGGATTCGTATCGCCGCATCCGCAACACGGTGCGCTTCCTGCTCGGCAACCTCGCCGGGTTCGATCCGGCGCGCGACGCCGTGCCGGTCGACGAGATGGTCGCCCTCGACCGCTGGGCACTCGCTCGCACGCGCGAGCTGCAGCAGGAAGTCATCGCCGCCTACCGCAGCTACGACTTCCACCTGATCTACCAGAAGGTGCACAACTTCTGCGTGGTCGACATGGGCGGTTTCTACCTCGACGTGATCAAGGACCGCCTTTACACGACCCCCGGCAAGGGCCATCCGCGCCGCTCGGCGCAGACCGCCCTGTACTGGATCGCCGAAGCGATGGTGCGCTGGCTGGCGCCGATCCTCTCGTTCACCGCCGAAGAGATCTGGCGGTTCATGCCCGGGTCGCGTGCCGAGTCGGTGTTCCTGACGACCTGGGCCGAGCTTCCGGCCGTTGCGGACGAACAGCGTGGCGATCGACTGGCCGAAGGTCCTCGAGGCACGTGCATTCGTACTGGGCCAGCTCGAGCGGCTGCGCGTCGCCGAACAGGTCGGGGCACCGCTCGATGCGAACGTCACGCTGTACGGCACTCCGGAGTGGACCGCCGCGCTGGCACCGCTCGGCGACGAGTTGCGTTTCGTGCTGATCACGTCCGACGCGCGCATCGAACCGGCCGATCGCCGGCCCGCCGACGCCCTGCCGGCGGACGACGAGGGCAAGAGCGGCCTGTGGCTGCTCGTGCGCCGGTCCGAGGCGCCGAAGTGCGTCCGCTGCTGGCACAAGCGCGCGGACGTCGGTACCGTGCCGTCGCACCCTGAACTGTGCGCACGCTGCGCCGGCAACCTCGAAGGCCCGGGCGAAACGCGCCGCTACGCCTGACGCGCCCACACGGACGGACTGCACCCATGACCAGCACGACGACCCCGCCGCCGCCCCCGCACGAGCCGCGTCGTCGCGCGACCGACGTCCCGGGGGCGCACACGCACCCGTCGCACGTCGCCGAGTGGGCGCACCTGATGATGGAGCGCACGCACCCGGCCGCGTGGCTGTGGCTCTCGCTGGCCGTCGTCGTGCTCGACCAGGTCACCAAGTTCCTGGTGACGCGATTCCTCGATCTCTACGAGCGCGTCGCCGTGCTGCCGGTGCTCGATTTCACCCTGCTGCACAACACCGGCGCCGCGTTCAGCCTGCTCGCGGACGCCTCGGGCTGGCAGCGTGGCTTCTTCATCACGCTCGGGCTGGCGGTCAGCGTCGCACTGACCGTCTGGATCTGGCGCCAGCCGCGGGGCGAGCGGCTGTTGCCGATCGCGCTCGCGCTCATCATCGGTGGCGCGGTGGGCAACGTGATCGACCGGGTCGTGTACGGCCATGTCATCGACTTCATCCACGTGCACTGGGGCGCGGCGTATTTCCCGGCGTTCAACATCGCCGACAGTGCGATCACGATCGGCGCGGGGTTGCTGCTGCTCGACGCCTTCCGGGAACACAGGGCGTGAGGATTCTCCTGGCTAATCCCCGCGGCTTCTGCGCTGGCGTCGATCGTGCCATCGACATCGTCGAGCGCGCCATCGAACTCTTCGGTGCGCCGATCTACGTGCGCCACGAGGTCGTGCACAACAAGTTCGTCGTGGACCGTTTGCGCGGGCTGGGTGCCGTGTTCGTGGACGAACTGCACGAAGTCCCCGACGGCGGCACGGTGATCTTCAGCGCACACGGCGTTGCGAAGGCGGTCCAGGCCGAGGCGCGACGTCGCGACCTGCGCGTGTTCGACGCGACGTGCCCGCTGGTGACCAAGGTGCACATGGAAGTCACGCGGTATGCGCGCGAAGGCCGCGACGTGATCCTGATCGGCCACGAGGGTCACCCCGAGGTCGAGGGCACGATGGGGCAGTTCGATGCGCAGCAGGGCGGCCGCATCAGCCTGGTCGAGGAGGCCGCGGACGTCGCGAACCTGGACGTCAAGGATCCCTCCCGCGTCGGGGTCGTCACGCAGACGACCCTTTCGGTGGATGACACCGCGGACGTGCTCGACGCACTGAAGCGAAAGTTCCCGACGCTGGCGACGCCGCGCAAGGAAGACATCTGCTACGCGACGCAGAACCGGCAGGATGCGGTCAAGAAGCTCGTGGCCGCGTGCGACGTCGTGGTCGTGGTCGGGTCACGAACCAGCTCGAACTCCAACCGCCTGCGGGAGATCGCCGAGAAGGCGGGGCTCCCAGGTTACCTCGTCGACGGCCCCGACGACCTGCGTCCCGAGTGGTTCGAGGGCAAGGGCACGGTGGGCGTTACGGCCGGCGCGTCTGCCCCTGAACTGCTGGTGCAGCGCGTGGTGTCGCGCCTCAAGGAGTGGGGCGGGCAGGGCGCCGAGGAAATCGTCGGGCGCGAGGAACACGTCGTGTTTGCGCTGCCGCGGGAGTTGCGGGCCACGCGGCCTGCCGGGCGACGCCACCGAAGACTGACGTCCGGCTGCCGACGCCTGCGATCAGGTCAGTTGCTTCAGCCAGCACGCAACCGTGGAGTCAGTGCCGCCCGAATTCGTCGACGTCTTCTGCCGAGCTGGTTGATCGTGAACGAGGCACAGTGGTGTCGTCGGCCTGGCGACCCTGCCGCCGTCGCGGTGGCCGTGAGCCCGCCGCATTGCGCGTCCGCCGATCGCGACCGTGTACCAGCCATTCTCCGTCGTCGCCGGGAGGCCGAGGCCGTCCGGTCGGCGCCGTCGTCGAGCTTGCTGCCGTCGGTAGGTGTTGTTCTGCAGGTAGAACTTCTCCTGCGCCGCTGCCAGGTTCAGCAGGGCCGCTCTGCGCCTCGACGCGGTGCGACCGCAGCACGTATGGCTGGTAGGTCGGAATGGCGATCGAGGCGAGGATGCCGATGATGACGATGACGACGACCAGTTCGATCAGCGTCACGCCTCGCATTCGGTGCGCATTCGGTTTGCTCCGTTCAGGTACGGGCCGCCGTCGACGGCGGCCCCCTGGTCGTTCAGTTCAGCGCCGCGCTGACGCCAGTAGGTCCGTACCGGGTTGTTGACCACGCCACCGCCGCAGCTCTCGAGGCCGACCAGGCAGACCGGCGGCACCTGCGGGACCGGCATTCCGTTCACCGCGTCCGGGGTCGGGAAGATGAAGACGACTTCCGGCGCGATGCCGCCCTGGGCGAGTTCCTTGGACCGGTCGGAGAGTGTCGTCCGCCGGCGACGCTGACGTCGTAGTTCAGATCGGCTTGGCGTTGACGGCGCTCATCACGTAGAGCTTGCTCACGCCGATCGGCTCGCCGCAGAAGTCCTGTGTCGTACGCGCTTGCGTCCGGCGAATACGTCGTGAAGTAGACGGCGTTCTGGAACGTGCGCGATTCCGCCAGGGCCTTCTCGCCCGCCAGGTCGTCGTCGTCAGCGCCGGACGAATTGCTGCCGAGCGTGACGAGGTCCATGTACCAGCCGATGGTGTCGCCGGGATGGTGGGCGTCAGGGTCGTCGTCACGTCGAACAGGCGCGTGTCGCTCGCCGTGATGATCTGGTGGCACGGTGCAGAGTTTCCGTGCAGTCCGCAGGTGGCTTGTTGTTCGGGATCGGCGTGAAGACGTTGAAGTCGCGCAGGCTGTAGAAGCGATTGACGACCGTCGACTCCGAGACGGGCTCTCGCGGTGACCCGAGCCGATGCCGACGTTGAGAAATTGGTCTGTCGGTACTTGATCAGCGACAGGTCCGGGGCGTAGAAGAAGCGTGCGGTTCGCCGAATCGGGCTACCGGCCGTGTCGGCCACGCCCAGCGCGGCAAAGACGCCGCCCTACACCAGGTCGCCGACGATCCTGGGCCGTTGCAGGAAGTCGAAGCGCCAGACGCGCCCGCCCAGGTCGGCGGCATACATGCGGTCGGCGAAACCGTCGCCCGACAGGTCGAAGACGCGCACGTCGCCGGGGATGGCGTTCTTCATCTCGACAACGTCAGCGTCGGCGCCGCGTGTCCGACTCGGGCCCGCGCGCCAGATCAGGCTGCCGGTCAATGGCGTCCACCATGAAGACACGGTTGCCCAGGTCGTCGCCACGTAGCCGACGGTGTCCTGGGCGCGTCGTAGCCGCCGCCGAACACGAGCACCAACTTGTCGGGGTTGCTCGGTGGCCAGGTGCGGTTGACGTTGATCCGCGCGACCGTCGGGCGTGGACCAGGTCTGGCCGAGCTCCGGCAGGTACTTGCGAGCTGTGATGTCGCCGAGCACGGATCGTCGCCGCCGAGCGCCACAGCAGCTTCGGCGCGTTGCCGTCCGTGACGTCGAGCGCGAAGTAGTGGAGCCGCCGCGCCGCATGCCGAAGTACAGGAACACCTTGTCTCCGATCGGCGTGCCGTCGACGATCATGCCGTCCTGCGTTCTTGTCGTGCCGTCGGCGTCGCGATCGAGCCGACATCCGAGGCCGTAGGCCGCGCTCGCGTGAAGTCCGTCGTCATTGTGTACAGCTTCTCCAGGCGGTCGAGCATGCTCGACGCGGCACGAAGGCCCAGAGTTCCGCGCCCGTCTCGGCATTGATGGCGTGCAGGTAGCCGTCATTCGTCGTCGCGTAAAGAGGGTGATGTCCGGGATCGTCCGCCGGCCCGCCGTAGATGACCGTCGCCGGGCGTGCGTGCAGCGGATCGCCCATGTCCGTGCGGGTCGTTGCCGTGCGATCGTTGCCGCCGTATGTCGTCCTGACGTCATGACCGTAGCCCAGTCGATCGAGATCGTCGCGGCCGGTCGGCCGGTACCGCCGACGTTGAACAGCAATCTGCGTAGCCAGGTTGGCGACCGCGTCTTCAGGTTGCCGAGCTGCCTTCAGCGAGGACTGAGGTCGACGTCGGTCAGCGTTCCCGATGTCGGCTTCAGGTTGCGTGTAGATCTTGCGGGTCGCCGGGTTCTGCAGTTCACCTGCCGCGCCGCCCACTCGGCGTCGGCACCGTCCACGATGCCAGTGTCCGACCAGTAGCTCTCGGTGCCATCTCGAAGAAGCCGGTTGTTCGGATCACCGCCGCATTCGTCGTTCAGGTCGCGGATTTCGCCGTGCGGCGTGAGCTTGTACTTCTTGACGTTGCCGAGCCAGCGATAGGACGTGGCCGGCTTGAACACCGACATGTACAGGTCGTTCAGGTTCTGGGTGCGGTTGAACGCGTTGACCGCGACCGACGGCGACGTGAACGACGTTGTCGACGAGGATTCGGCGCACGATCTCCGTAGAAGGCTTCGGCCAGGTCGGCCTGTCGTTGGCCGTCGTAGTACTTGCCGCCGCCGCGCTGCGCGGCTTCGCGGAGCACCGAACGTGCGGCCAGGCCGAGCCGCTCGTGCCCAAGTCGAATCCACAGTGAACGTCTTGACGTTCTGCACGCCCGCAAGCTGCGGCTGACATCGTTACGGAACATCCAGGCCGGCAAGGTCGTCGACGCAATCGCTGCTGGTCGGCACCGGCCTTGATGTCTTCGACGTCGCACTTGGCGTTCGACTGGCCGAAGTCGCCGGCTTCCGGCGTCTGGGAGACCCGGCAGTGCGGCGATGCCCGTCACGTCGCGGCTGTTGTCCTGCTCGGTCAGGCCGTCGGTCAGCAGCACGATGTAGTTCTTGCCGCACTCGCTCATGGGGCTGGACGTAGTCGGCTGCAGGCGCCGTCGGAGTTCGACATGCGACGCCGGCACGCTCGGGAACGGAACCGTCGAGCTTCAGGTGAGATCTCGCATGCCGAAGTCGACCGCGCCCGTTCGAGTAGTAGCGATAGGCTTCCCATAGGTTTCGCCGATGTCGATTTCTTGTCCGCGGGCGTGAAGATCAATTGCGCAGTCCGTCGGGGTCGTTCTTGTTGCACGCCTTCTTGCGTATGAGCGTAGTCGATGATGTCGGCGCAGCCTTGTTAAAGCGACATCGATCAGTTCGTGGACGACCATGCCGCCCTTGGAGGCACCGGCATTGTTGTCGAACCGCATCAGGCCGACGCGGACGCCCGTGACCGCAGTTGACCATGGACTCGAGGGCGGCCTTGAGCGGCATCCAGGCGGGTCGTCGGTGGAGGTCGCGGCGGCTGCGTTGGCGCGAACGACTTCGAAGGCGATGCGGTTGGCCGTATAGAACGTAAAGCTGCCGGTGGAAGACACCCTTGGCGTTCTGGTACACGGAATTGTTCGCCGTGCTGGCGTTTGCGCCGAGGCCCGTTCGTCGTCTTGTTGTTGGGGCGGATATTGTCCGCGTCCGTGCTGTTGAAGCCGTGGATACCGTCATCCGCCGAGGCACTTCGGTGACCCAGTTCGGCTGGATATTGGCGTAGGTGATGGAGCCGTTTTGTTCAGGCCCTGCATCTTCCGCCACTGCCAGTTGTTCTGCTGAACTCGCCGTCTTGTCGTACTGCGCAATCAGGCCCTGGGTGACGTAGCCGACCGAACTGCTCGCTCGCAGCACGTCCAGCGCGGTCTTGCAGACGAACTTGTTCGCCCCGTCGTCCGGGCTGTTCAGCCGGACGTTGATATACGGCATGGCGCTGCAATTGACGGTGATCTTGCCGTCGGAGCGTGGTCGTCGTCGGCAGGGCGCCCGCGGTCCAGTAGAGCTTGTCGTCGTCGCAATTGAAGCTCGAATCGATGTCCTCGGCCTTGTCGCGCCAGTCAGTCGAGGAATCCCACTGGGTCGTCGTTCCCACCGGCAGACCCATGGTCTGGGCGCTGTCGATGATGAACAGGATGTTGGGCATGTCGCCGGTCGCCACCGGCGTGAAGAACACCTCGGTGTCGTCCGCGCTCGCGACCGGAGCGCAGAGCGCTGCGGCAAAGGCGAGGGCTGCTGTGATCAAGTGCCAGTGCGCCAGACTTGAATGGATTCATGGTACGGCTCGTGTTGCGAATCGGTGTGTTGCTGTCCTGCATGTGTCTTTCTCCGATTCCCGGTCAGGTGCCGCCCGGGCCGACGATGTAGAAACTGGCCTGGTGCTCCGACACGGCACCGCGTGAATCCACGCCGTAGCTGTCGACGATGAAGTGGTAGGCCTGCAGGCCGGTGCCGAGGCTGTAGCCGCCACCCGGCACCGGCGTCAGGCCGGCCTGCTGGTCATAGCGGACGAAATACTCGCACTGGTCGTCGACCGCAGTGCTCTGGTCCGTGCAGTTTGCGATCTGCACGCCGGAGCCGCGCTTGGGCGTCGGGTTGGTGCCGACTGGGGTTGTTGTACTTCGCTGCCGCCGCCGCGGGGTCGGTCGTGAAGACCCCCTGGGCCATGGCCTGCTCGATGCCGGCATCCGCGGCCTGGAACGCGCGCTCCTGGTACTGCTGGTTGCCGGCCATCTGCAGTTCCAGCGGCGGCCGTGGTCACGCCCGAGATCGCCAGGATCGTGAGCACGAGCAGGATGATCAGGCCGACGACGAGCGCGGCGCCGCGTTGCCTGGGCCGAAACCTGCGTGTTGCTTGACGTGGTGTCATGTGCGGGTGTTCCGCAGCTGGATCGTCTTGCTGACGACGATTCGCCGGTACTTGTCGTTGGGCACGAATGCCGAGGCCATGTCCGCATACTGGTAGGAGCGATTGTCGCTCTGCGACTGCTCCGGCTCTTCGGAGCGGATGCGCAGCCAGACCGTGACGGAAACGATCGACGCGCCGGCAGGCACGTGTGTCCGGGTCCACGTACTGGTCGGCGTTCGTGTCGTTGGTCGTGTCGACGCCGAATCGAACCTGCAGGTCTTCGACGCCGGCGGCTATTTCCTCGTCGTTGACGCCGGTGCCCGCCGTCACCTGGCTGAAGGTCTTGCGTCGCAGCGACGGCAGGTCCGTCTGCATGGTCGACTGTTGATCCACGTAATAGCTGTGCACGACCAGCAGCCTCGACTGCGACGCCGGCGGCGAATAGGCCGCAGGAATGCAGGTCGGTGTCGGTCGGCGAAGTGCAGCCCGGGATGAACAGCGTGCCCTGGATGCGGCTGGTCTGCAGGTAGAAGCGCGTGATATCCAACGCCGCGGGTTGCGTGTCGCTCGCCCGCCGTATGGTGATCGTGTCCGCCGTGGTCGAGGCGACCTTGTAGGGCTTGCAGTCATCACCAGGCACCAGGCCGCCGACGCCGTCGTAGTCGTTGTTCGAACCCTGGACGTAGGTCCTCAGGTCGACCGCCCAGTTACTGTCGGCGCCGCCGCAGACGTTGATCCGGGCCATCTGCGCGCTGCTGAAACCTGCCGGGGCAGGATCCGTGGGGCCGGCCGCATTGATGATGTAATCCGCCCGGTTGCTCAGGCCCCAGTAGTTGGCCATGCGCACGTCGGTCTCGATCACGTTCAGTGCCAGGCGGCCGACTTCCTGCAGGCGCGCGACGGCCTCCGTGGTCCGATAGGTGGCGCGGCTCTGGTTGTAGACGGTGACGGTGCCGAACATCAGGAACAGGCCGAGCACCATGGCGACCATGAGCTCGATGAGGCTGACGCCCGCTTCATTCCGGGGGCGTTGACCCATGACTTGCAGCGACGTCATCTCAGATCTCCACTCGGAGCTGATAGGTGAGGGCGTCGGTAAAACCGATCTCGTTCCAGCTGATCGTCACGACATACGCCGTCGGGGTCGTGGCGGTCGCCGGCGTGTATGCGACCGTTGCGGTGCCGCCGGGCAGGCTGGCCTGGATGCTCGCGAGCCAGCCGGCGAGATCCGACTGGGCCAGGGCGTTCTTGCCGGCGCTCGACACGCAGGGACTGCCGCAGTTGTACGCATCGAGCGGGCTGCGGTTGGAGCGCATGCGGTCGCCGATGTCGGCGGCCAGCGTGACGGCCTGCGTGCGATAGAGCGCGGCGCGGCCACTGCGCAGACTTTCGAGGTACAGCGCGGCGATGCCGAGCATGCCGATGGACAGCACGACCAGCGCGATCAGTACTTCCACGAGCGTGAAGCCCGCGGCCGAGTGATTCAAGCGCGCGGCACGATGCAGCGGGACTTTTCGTTGCTTTCTTCACGGGCAGCCTCCAGAACCCCCGTCTGCAACCGCCGCGTCGACGATGGCCTTGTCGCGGGTAATCGCGGTCCGGCCCGTGGCGGTAACTGTCAGCCCACGTGCCGCCGAGTTGGCGCCGACCGTCTTCGCGGACTTGCGCAGCGTCGCAGAACAGGACGCGCGAGGCATTGCCGGCGATGGCCGGGTCCGGGAATCCCGATGGCCTGAATACGGTCTTGTACGCCGTCCGAAGTGCCGGTGATGCCTTCGGTCAGGCGGCTGTCCTTGAGAATGACGTCGACCGGAGGTCGTGGTCGTCGGACTTGTCACCAGGCCATCGCCGTTGCGGTCGAGGAACACGATCCACCGGTCGAACGATGCCGTCGTGGTCGTGGCGCAGGCCGCGCCGTCGGACGTCTTGCAGAGCGTGACCGGCAGCCGGCGTTTCACGGCCTCGCTGCGCGCGAAGTTGTAGTCGCCGAGCAGGTCGTTGGCAGACCGCAGTCATGCGCGAGTTGCGCAGGAAGTCGCGAAAGTTGGGGACGCCGATGCCCAGCAGCACCGCCAGCACGAGGACGGTGAACATCAGCCTCGACCAGCGTGAATCCACCCTGTTTGATCTTCATCTTGGAAGCAAGCATAAGTCCCCGCGCGCCTCGCTGGCCGGTGCCCCGACGAGCGGCCCGTCTGCGACGACGAGCGGCCGGCCGTTTGACTAAAGACAGGGGAGTGGGCCGCCCGAGGCGCTGCGCGTCGCGATGCGCGGCCGCCCGGTCTGGCTGATGATCACGGCCTTGGCGGCCGCTGCGCCGCGATCGTCGCAAAAAGCGACCGTGGCCGTGACACCCATCTGTCCATATGGACGGAAGGATAGGGTGCTGCGATTGGACAGAATGTGACCGCCGTCCCAAGGCTCGTAGACGTGCAGCAGTTCCTCGTCCGGCGTCGCGGGCTGCCGGGGAGTCGCGGTCCGCGTTGACGAAGACGAGCCAGCCGGAGCGCCAGTCGGCCGCGGGCTGGCACATGGCGCCGTCGGCGGTCGGGCAGAGGCTGACGACGCCATTGCGCTTGATCGCCTCGCTGCGGGCCAGGTAGACGGCCTGGATGAACAGGTTGACCCGCGAGGTCTGGGCGGCATTGCGGGAGACGGTGCCGAACGTCGGCAGGCCCCAGCCGGCCGCGACACCGATGAGCAACAGGCACGACCAGCATCTCGAGCAGGGTCCAGCCTGCCCCGGCGACCGTCCGGTCGCCGGCGTTCCCAAGTGCCTGCCATGGCCGTCGCGTCCCGATGATTCTGTTGCCGATCCCTGGAAAACGCAGGGTAGCCGTCGCTAACCTGCGTTTCGCCACGTCAAAACCACGGGTTTGTGCGGATTCAGGAGGGGGGTGCAGGCGCCTTTATAATCGGTCCAATTTCTGACTCGAATCGGGGCCGACCGTGCACGACGTCAACAGCCTGCTCGAAAGCCACGGCATCCGGCCGACCCATCAGCGGGTCAAGGTCGCCGAGGTCCTGCTCGCCGCACCCGTGCACCTGACGGCGGACCAGTTGCTGGCCACCCTCAAGCAGTCACCGAGCCGGGTCTCCAAGGCGACGGTCTACAACACGCTCAAGCTGTTCGTCGACCACGGCCTGGCCCGGCAGATCCACCTCGATCCGGATCGGTGCGTCTACGACTCGACCATCCTGCCGCACCATCATTTCCAGAACGTGGAAACCGGTGAAATGCGCGACATCAGCCCGAGCGACCTCGAGTTCGCGCGCCTGCCGGCGTTGCCGCCGGGCACCGAGATCGACAGCGTCGACGTCGTCATCCGGGTGCGGCGCAGCCAGGAACAGTGACCGAGCTTCCACCGGCGGGGGCGAATCCTTATAATGCGCCCCCCTCCGGGCCGGAGTAGCTCAGCTGGTAGAGCAATCGCTTCGTAAGCGATGGGTCGGGGGTTCGAGTCCCTCCTCCGGCACCATTCCCAAGTGAAACGCCTGTTTTCGTCGGCGCTGCTCGCCGTCCTCTACGTGGTAATGGGCGGCGCAGCGCAGTTGCTGCGCCTGGCTGGCTGGCGGCGCGCGCTGATCGAGAAACACCTCGATCGCTGCCTGCCCGGCATGCCGGCGGCGCGGCGGCGACCAGGTCACCGCGGCTTTCTACCGCAACCTCGGCGAACTGGTTGCCGAAATCCTCAGCGAGCCTTTCCTCGACCGTGAATCGCTGTCGGCGCGCATGCGCCTCGACAATCCGGACGAGCTCGCGACCGCCCTGCAGCAGCAGCGGCGCGTGCTGATCCTGTCCGCGCACCACTCGAACTGGGAATGGCTGTTGCTGCGCTGCTCGATCGGGTTCCCGGGTCCGCTCACGGCCGTGTACAAGCGCATGAGCAGGCCGTGGGCCAATCGGCTGGCGTCACGGCTGCGGCAGCGGTTTGGCTGCACGATGGTGCCGGCGGACGAGATCGTGCCTCATCTGATGGGGCGGCGCGGAGAGGTGCGGCTGCTGGCGATGCTGGCCGACCAGTCGCCTGCTGCCGGCAACGCGCAGCAGGCGTGGCTCGATTTCTTCGGCCAGCCGACGGCGTTCTATACCGGTCCCGGCTGGATCGCCGCGAAGTTCAATTTCACTCCGTACTTCGCCGCCGTGCGCAGGGAGGCCCGGGGACGCTACGTCGTGCATTTCACCGAACTGGCGGCCCCCGGCACCCGCATGGAACCGGAGCAGGTCCTGCGGGCCTACGTCGATGCGCTCGAGGCCCACGTTCGCTTGCACCCCGAAGGGTACTTCTGGGCCTACAACCGCTGGAAGCGCGAGAAGCCCCTGTATGGGTGATGCAATGCCGAGGCGCGGGCAAGCTGCCCTGGGGCCTGCGCTGGCGGTACATCGTCGCCGGCGTGCTGTTTTTCCTCGCGTACCGCGTGTTCGGGCTGCGCCGGCAGGTCATCCGCGGCAACCTCGCGCGTTCGTTCCCGGAGGCCGATGCGGCCGCACTCCGGCAACTGCAGCGTGAGTTCGTGGCCCGCCAGGCGGAAATCTTCGCCGAGGTCGATTACGCGCGACTGCTCTCGCCCGAGGAGTTGCGGAGCGCGTGCGACTGATCGATCCCGCCGACGTGCTGTCGCCGCAGTCCACACAACGGCTGGTGATCGTGGCCGGCCACCAGTGCAATTTCGAATGGACGCAGTTGCGGCTGTCGCTTGCGCTCGGTGCGGGCATGATCTCGCTCTACAAGCCCATGCGCGGACGCGCCGAGGAGTACTTCCGCTCGCGTCGCACGCGGTTCGGTGGCCAGGTGCTGCCGGCGAAAGCGGTCACGAAGGAACTGGCCGCGGTCCGCACTGCGCGGGCGCTGGGCATGGTGGCCGACCAGGTCCCGAGCACGAGTCCCGAGCGTCACTGGACCGAGTTCCTGCATCAGCCCACGGCGTTCTTCAAGGGACCGGAGCGGATGAGCCGTGCGCTGCGCAGCCAGATCGTCTACGTGTCGACGCGTCGGCTCGGCCGCGGACGCTACGAGATCGAACTCACGCCATTGATGGCGCCGGGGGAGAGGCTGCCCAGTGGCGAGGCGACGGAACGCTACGCGAGGGCGCTGGAGCGCGAGGTCCGCGCGGATCCCGCCGGCTGGTGGTGGTCGCACAAGCGCTGGAAGCTCACCCCTCCGGAGAAATAAAGGGGACGCTACCCTTTTGCACGAAAAGGGTAGCGTCCCCTATTCAGCGTCCCCTATTTCCTCGAGAGCTTCTGCTCGAGGAACTGCGCAAGCTGCGAAATCGTCGGGTAATCGAACAGCTCCGTCAGGTCGACCGTCACCCGGATACAGCGCGTCGATCTTTTCGTGGATCTGGATCAGCGTCAGCGAGCTTGCCCCGACGTCGAACAGGTTGTCCTCGACGTGGACGTGCTTGCCGGGCATCGCGTCGTCGACGATCGCCTTGAGCTGCTGCTCGATCCGGCCCTTGGCCGCGCGCCCCTGGCCGTGAATCTCCGCCCACGCGCGATCGAACTCCGCGAGCTCCCCGGCAAACTCGCCGTCCTCGTACGCCTTGGCCAGCGCACTGCGCTGCAGCTTGCCGCTCGTCGTCTTCGGAATCCGCTTGACCGGCACGACCCGGGCCACTTCGACGCCGGCGTGCTCGTTGATCAGGTGCGTGGCACGAATCGCGACGGGAATGAAGTCGGCCATGTCACTGCGATGCAGGATGAACAGGACCAGCTCGTCCGTGGGCGAGTCGGCGGCCCGTGCGCCTGCCGCGATGACCTTGCCCAGGTCGAGTCCCGGCTCGGCCTGCAACACGGCCTCGAGGTCGTGCGGGTAGTAGTTCTGGCCGTTGACGAAGATGATCTCCTTGGAACGACCCGTCACGTACAGGTCGCCATCGCGCACCAGGGCAAGGTCGCCGGTGCGCAACCAACCGTCCGCCGTCCGCGCCGCCGCATTGGCTTCCGGGTTCTGGAAATAGCCCGCCGTGACATTCTCGCCGCGCATCAACAGGTGACCGACGGTGCCGGCCGGCACTTCGGCGCCCGCATCGTCGACGAGCTTCACGCTCGTGAACGGAATGGGTTTGCCCTCGCACATGAGCTTGAGCGCAGCCGGGTCGTCCGGCGCCACTTCGCGTGCGACGGAGCCGACCCCGAGGGAGCGCCGATCGACGGTGATGTAGCGATACAGCGAGCCCAGCTCGGGGAAGCACACGGCCAGTGATGCCTCGGCCAGTCCGTAGACGGGAAACATCGCCGTGCGCTTGAGGCCATACGGCGCGAGGCGGTCGAGGAACTCCTCGGCCAGCTCGACCGAGATGGGCTCGGCGCCGTTGAATATCAGCCGGATCGAACCGAGGTCGTGATCTTCGAGCTTCTTTTCGCCCAGGGCGCGCAGGCAGTGCCGGTAGCCGAAATTGGGCGAGCACGTGACCGTCACCCGCTTCGACGACGACCACTTGAGCCAGAGCAGGGCGCGCCGCACGAACAGGTCCGTCGGCATCAGGTGCTGGCGGACGCCGGCATACATCATCATCAGGTGAAAGCCGATCAAGCCCATGTCGTGGGTGAGCGGCATCCAGCTCAGCGAAACGTCCTGCTCGCAGAATCCCGCGCCCTGGCGCGCCCCTTCGCAGTTGGCGAGGATGTTGCGGTGAGTGAGCACGACGCCCTTGGGCTCGCTCGTCGAGCCGGAGGAGAACTGGATGAAGGCCGTCTGGTCGGCCGTCGAGCGTCGCCGCCGTGCCGGGCTTCGAAATGTCGTCCAGCGATTCGATGAGGAACGTCCGCGATTGCAGCGCCGCCCAGGCTTGCGGCGCGCCGATGCTCGTCGCAAAGCCGCTCAGGCGATCGCGCAGCTTCCCGTCGGTGTAGAGGTACGGTCGCCCAAGCTGGGCAGCGATACGCAGCAGCTTGTGCTTGTGCTCGTCGCTGATGCCGACTGCCACCGGGACCGGCACGATCCCGCCGTACAGGCAGGCCCAGTAGGCGTCGATGAACTGCTCGTTGCTGGCGACGTGCAGGATCAGGAAATCGCCGGGCCGGGCGCCGATGCGCTGCAGGTGGAACAGGATGCCGAGCGCGCGCTTGCGGAGGTTGGCATACGAAATCGACTTCTCGGAGCCTTCCCCCTCGAGGTAGACGATGGCGCCGTCGCCGCGCGCGCGTTCGTCGAGCATCTCGGGCAGCGTCTGGTACTTGATCATCGATCGTCACTCTTCGGGCGAAGGTCGCTGGTTACCGCGGTGGCGCGGCCGGGGCCGGCCGTCCAGAATCCGGGCACGTGAAAAACGTAACTTTACTACACGCCTCGCTGTCCGCGGACGACGCCTGGCCCTGGCAACAGGCCTTGCTGCACGCGTTGCCCTATGCGAAGCGGCTCGAACTCGAGCGGCGGGACCCCGCTGAATTGCGCGCGGCGCTGGCAGGACTGGCGCTGCTGATCGTGGGTGCCGAGCGAACTCGTGCCACCGGGCTGGCCGCCAGGCAGCTGCTGTTTGCACCCGGCGCCAAGCCGCGCTGCAGCGCTGGGCCCTTCTTCAGCATCTCGCACACCCGGGGCCGTGTCGTGTGCGCCATCAGCGAGACCGTCGATCCCGGCATCGACATCGAGTCCGTGGCCGAGGCGGTCGCAGAGCGGGACGCGTTGCGGCGCTGGACGGCGACCGAAGCCGCCCTCAAGGCCGCGGGCCTCGGGCTGCGCAACGCGGCGCGGGTGCGGCTCGACGTCGGGCTCGAGTACGCCGAAATTGCTGCGACGCGCTACGCATTGCGGGAGCTGCAAATCGCCGACGGGTATGTCTGTCACGTCGCCACGGCCGATACGTCGCCTGCGCTCGAAATCCTCGCGGTGGATCTCGACGCCCCGGAAACCTCACGGGCGATCGAGCGCAGCCTCGGCGTCGCGGCGCAGGCGTAGCAGGCGTTCGGCGAGGTCCTTCTGCCACTCGGCCAGGGACTCGGTGGACAGCCCGCGGCCGACCTGGACCGGCTCCCCATAACTGATGGCGATGCGGCTGAAGGGCAGGGGCAGTTCGAAGGCATCCCAGGTCCGGAACGTGTATTTCCAGGAGGCAGCCACTGCGATCGGCAGGATGGGCTTGCCGGTGATCTGCGCGAGCAGGATCGCGCCCGGCTTGAATTCATGCAGCGGGCCGCGCGGCCCGTCCGCCGCGAGCGCCGGCGACACCTGCTGCTTGACGATGGTCTCGTAGAAATCGCGCAGTGCGCGCGCGCCCGTGTTGGTCGAAGAGCCGCGGATCACGACGCCGCCGACCTTTTCGACGAGCATCGCCGGTGCCGTGCCGTCCACCGACGGACTGATCAGGAACCCGGCCTTGAGGCCTGCGTCGCGCAGGTCGAGCACCGCGCGCACGCCGAAGAGCGAGTGCTGGTGCCAGAACACCGGGATCAGCGACTTCGAATCGCGCACCGCCTGTCGCGCTGCGTCGAGGCCGGAGACGTGGGTGACGCGACACGTCGACCACACGAAGCGGATCAGGCTCCAGGCGACGACGACCGCGACTCGATACAGAACCAAGCGCGCGCCCGTGAGCTGGCGACGGCTGCGCGTCGTGCCTGTGTAGAGCGCGTTCTTCAGCGGCGCCTGGCCCGCCGCATCCGGCGTGCGGTCTGCTCGAGTGTCTTCCTGCTCGTTCATCGGTGCGTTGCCGTCCTCAGGCCTCGTCGGGGCATTCGGCGTGCTCGAGTTGCAGCGCCGAGTGGGCGATGTCGAAGCGCTCGACGAGCACGCGCTTCGCTTCGCGCAGGACCGCGGCAGCCTCGGCGTCGCGGTCGAGCACGAGGTGCAGCGTGAGCATGGTCTGGCCGGTCGTCAACGACCAGCAGTGGATGTCGTGCACGTCACGTATGCCCCTGACGCCCTGCAGCAGTGCCTGGCGCAAGGCGTCCGGGTCGACCGATTCCGGCGCGTCCTCCATGAGGATGCTCGCCGATTTCGCCAGCAGCGACCACGCGCTGCGCAGGATGAGCGCCGCGACGAGCACGGACAGGAACGGGTCGATCGGCGTCCAGCCGGTGGCCAGGATGACGATCGCGGCGACGATCGCACCGACCGATCCGAGCAGGTCGCCGAGGACGTGCAGCCGCGCCGCCGAAATGTTGAGGTTGCCGGGATCGCCCTTGCGCAGCGTCAAGTACACGGAGACGTTGGCGGCCAGGCCCGCAAAGGCCACGACCATCATCGTCGTGCCATCGATGGCGCGCGGGGCGCGGAGCCGGTCCGCGGCCTCGGCCACGATCCAGACGACGACGGCAAACAGGGCCAGCGCATTGACGAAGGCTGCCAGGACCTGCGCCCGGTGATAGCCGTACGAGCGGCGGGGACTGGCCGGGCGTCGGGTCAGCCGCACCGCGAGCCACGCCAGCGCGAGCGCGGCCGTGTCGGTCAGCATGTGACCTGCATCCGCGAGCAGCGCCAGCGAGCCCGAGATCAACCCGCCGGCCACCTCGATCACCATGAACGTGCAGGTGATCGTGAGCGCCCAGCCGAGCCGGCGGCTGTCCGGGGCCTGCGCGTGGTGGGATTGGGCGAGTCTGTCGTTCAAGGTCCGGCCTGTATGGTCCGGCCGGCGGCAAGCGGCCGATGACGCCGCCGCGCATGCGGCCACGGTCATTTCACCGTTTATACTACCGGACGGCCTCCCTCGCAGGCGGCCGCACAAACCACAGAACAGGTCCAGCCGAAAGTGACACAGACCCCGTTGCCGACCGCGTCCCCCGACGTTTCGGTGGTGATTCCCGTCTGCAACGAGGAAGAGAACGTGCTGCCGCTGGCGCGTGAGATTCATGCCGCGCTGGCGGGCAAGTACGACTTCGAGCAGATCTTCGTCGACGACGGCAGCACTGACGAGACGGCAAATGCGGTCCTCGCTGCACGTGCCGCTGGCATGCCCGAGATCCGCTTGCTGCAGCACGTGCAGCGTTCCGGGCAGAGCGCCGCCGTGGCGACCGGCGTACGGCACGCGCGGGGCCGCTGGATAGCCACGCTCGACGGCGACGGCCAGAACGACCCTGCGGATTTCCCGCGGCTGCTCGAAGTCCTGGTCCATCCGCCGACCCCGAAGCTCAAGCTCGTGATGGGCAATCGCACCACGCGGCGCGATACCTGGCTGCGTCGGGTTTCGTCACGCGTCGCAAACGGCGTGCGCGGCGGGATCCTCAAGGACGGCACGCCGGACACGGGCTGCGGCATCAAGGTATTCGACCGCGACGTCTTCATGCACATGCCGCGTTTCAGGAACATGCACCGCTTCATGCCGGCGCTGTTCCAGCGCGAAGGCTGCGAGGTCGTCTCGGTGCCGGTCAATCACCGCGAACGCCTGCGTGGCCAGTCGAAGTACGGGCTGCACAACCGGCTCTGGGTCGGCATCGTCGACCTGTTCGGGGTCAGCTGGCTGATCCGCCGCGCCTCGCCCCGCGTCGCGGTCCACGAGGAGCGCTGACCCTTGGCCGGCGCCGTCGCGCCGCCCGCGCTGCTGGACCGCATCGCTGCGTCCGGGCGCCGAGTCGCATCGCGACGTCTGGGTCGATCTCGCCTGGCTGGTCGGCCTGGCCCTGCTGCTGATGGGCGCGGGCTTCGGTCTGCGCGACCCCTGGCCCGCGGACGAACCGCGTTTCGCCCTGATCGCGCAGGACATGCTGCGATCCGGCGACTGGATGATCCCGCGGGTGGGCGGCGATCTCTATGCCGACAAGCCGCCGCTGTATTTCTGGCTGCTGTCGGCCTCGATGGCGCTGACCGGGTCGATGCGCCTCGGCTTCCTCCTGCCGTCGCTGCTGGCCGGGGTGGGGTCGGTCGTGCTCGTCTACGATCTGCTGCGCCGCGTGCGGGGACGTGAGATCGCGTTCGCCGGCGCGCTCGTGCTGCTGTTCACTTTCCAGTTCGTGTGGCAATTCCGCCAGGCGCAGATCGACGCGACGCTGTGCTTTTTCACGACGCTGGGGCTGTATGGCCTGTTGCGGCACCTGTTCGCCGGGCCGTCCATCGGCTGGTTTTTCGTCGGCTGGGCGGCGGCGGGGTTCGGGGTCATCACCAAGGGGGTGGGCTTCCTGCCGCTGCTGGCGCTGATTCCGTACGCAGTGCTTTCGGCCCGGGGCTGGCGCTCGACCGCGACGCATCGCGACCATCGCTGGTGGCTCGGGCCCGCGTTCTTCCTGGGTGCGATCGCCTGCTGGTTCGTGCCGATGATGATCGTGACCTCGGCCGGCGGTGAGTTGCTGGCCTATCGCAACGAGATCCTGTTCCACCAGACCGTCACGCGTTACGCGGACGCCTGGCACCACCACGAGCCCTTCTGGTTTTTCCCGGTGCAGGTCATCCCGCTGTTGTGGCTGCCGCTCACGGCGATGCTGCCCTGGCTGGTGCCCGCGTGGCGCAAGGCGTTCAGCCTCGATGCGGACCGTCGCGACACGTTCGTCGCGGTGCTGCTCGCGTGGGTGCTGCTCGTCGTCCTGTTCTTTTCGGCCAGTTCGGGCAAGCGTGGCGTGTACGTGCTGCCGGCGGTCCCGGCACTCGCGATGGCCGCAGCGTCCTGGCTGCCGCAGATCCTGCGTGCCCCGCGGTCGCGCATGCTCGGCTTCATCCTCGGCTGCGCACTGACCGCAGTGCTCGTGCTCGGCGCGGGCTATTTCCTCGTCGATGGCGCGGCGGCGGCCCGGATCGTGCGCGCATACGGGCTGTCCCCGGTGTTGCCCCTGGTGCTCGCGGGTGCCATCGGACTGGTCTCGCTGGCGCGTGTTTCGCGTACGAGACGGCTGGCTGGCCTATGCCGGCGGTGATCGCAGGCGTCCTCGTCACGGTCGGCCTGGTCATCAATCCGGGCATCGACGAGGTTCGATCGGGCCGCGCATTCATGTCGCGAGTCGAGCAGGCGAGCGCCGGTTTCCCCGAGCTCGGACTGGTCGGCGCCAAGGAGCAGTACCTGCTCGAGTTGCAGCGCCCGAGCGTCAATTTCGGGCACGCGCGCTGGCGTGAGCGTGAGCAGGAAGCGGCCGATGCGGCAGCGTGGTTCGCTGCCCGGCCGGGGCGCGCGCTGCTGATCGACGCAGAACGTCCGCAAGCTGTGTTTCCAGGATGCCGCGGTGCGTCGAACTGGGGCGCGCCAACAACGCCGAATGGTCGCTGGCGATCGGCGGCGCGGCGGACGCCGACTGCATCGCGCGTGGCGACGAGCGTCGAGCCCGGATGTATATACCGCCGAATGCGTCAATAAATTCAGCTGGTTAGCTTGATCTCCTAGCCCTTTCTGTCAGAATTCGACCGGCGCACGGGTAGTCATCGGGCAAGTCCCAGAATAGTGACGTCCGTGGCGCCGGGATGCTGCAGCAAGCCCGCCTGCCACAGGGAGATCGAATAGCGCGATGTCGTCGCAAGTCCCGCCGGCCACTGGTGGCGAAGAAACACAGGAATCCATCACGGATTTCCTGGCCACGCAGTTCGTCTTCGGCGTCGGCGGTCGTCCCGCCGTCGGGCTCGACGTCCTCGTCACCAAGGTCGCCGTCGATTTCCTCGGCCTCACCAGCGAGGCTGGTGACAATTGCATCAAGCGCAATCTCGAGGCGCTGCGCGAATCGACGGGTGTCGACGCGGTGTGCATCGTGCTGCTCGACAACGACCGCAAGGTCATCGACCGCGTCGCGGCTGCAACCAGCCTGCTGGCGACGTTCGATCCGCAGGTCCTGAAGGGTGAGGCCGCCGAGCGCCTGCCCGTGCTGGCCGGGAAGCTCGAGCACCTGCGCGTCGCCGAGTTCCGCGACACCCTCGCACCGCGCCGCGACCACGCCGTCGATGCCGCGCGGCTCGCCGAACTCAATGTCCGCGCCGCCCTCGTCTGCGGGCTGTCGCTGAACCAGCGCGTCTGCGGCTTCATGGCGCTGTGCTCGTCGCAGCCTCGCCCCGACGGCTGGGACGCCAACCTGCACCTGATGCTCAAGCTGGTCGGTTCGAGCTTCGCGACCGGACTCGAGCGGCTGCGCGTGCAGCGTTACCTGGGCAAGCTCGAGGAACGCAACGCGCTCGCCTTGTCCAGCGCCAACGACGGGCTCTGGGACTTCGACGTCGAGCACAACACGGTCTACTACTCACCGCGCTGGCGCCAGATGCTCGGCTACGACGAGCACGACCCGGAGGTCTCCCCGGACTGGCGCCGGCTCGTCCATCCGGACGACCTCGCGCGCGTGCAGGCGCAGATCCGCGACCACGTCGCCGGCAGGACGCCGATGTTCGAGAGCGTGCACCGCATGCGCCACGTCAAGGGCGACTGGCGCTGGGTGGTGAGCCGCGCCAAGGCGCGCGTCGACGGTTCCGGCCGCCTGCGGCGGCTGGTCTGCGTCGAGTTCGACATCACCGAACGCAAGCTCTACGAGGACGCGCTGTTCAAGGAGAAGGAGAGCGCGCAGATCACGCTGCAGTCGATCGGCGACGGCGTCATCACGACCGACGGCCACATGATCGTCGAGTACCTGAATCCGACGGCCGAGGAGCTGACCGGCTGGCGATTCGACGAGGCGCAGGGCAAGAGCATCGACGAAATCTTCCGCGGGTTCCACGAGGAGACCTGCGAGCCGCTCGAGAACCCGCTCTCGGTGGCGGTGCGGCTCGCCAAGGCGATCAAGACTGCGCCCGACGTTGCTGATCAAGCGCGACGGCAACGAGATGTACATCGAGAGCACGGCCTCGCCGATCCGCGACGGCACCGGCGCGGTCTGCGGCGGCGTGCTGGTGTTCCACGACGTCAGCGAGAGCCGCGAACTGAACCGCAAGCTCTCGTACCACGCGAGCCACGACATCCTCACGGGCCTCGTCAACCGGCGTGAATTCGAGCTGCGGCTCGAGCGCGCGTTGCGCAGCGCGAAGGCGCGCGAGACGGCGTATGCGCTGTGCCACATCGACGTCGACCAGTTCAAGATCATCAACGACACGTGCGGCCACAGCGCCGGCGATGCGCTGCTCGGCCAGGTGGGCGCGCTGCTGAAGACGAAGATCCGCTGGCGCGACACGCTGGCGCGCCTCGGCGGCGACGAGTTCGGCGTCCTGCTCGAGAGCTGCGAGCTCGAGGAGGCGATGACCATGGCGGACCAGCTCCGCGAGACGATCAACAAGTACAAGTTCGTCTGGGAAGAGCGCACGTTCCGCCTGAGCTGCAGCATCGGCGTCGTGCCGATCACGGGCGACAGCGAGGACGTGGCGACGCTGCTTTCGACGGCGGACAGCGCCTGTGCGGTCGCCAAGGAACTCGGCCGCAACCGCGTCTTCAGCTACAAGGAAAACGACATCGACCTGATGCGCCGGCGCAAGGAAATGCAGTGGGCGGCGCGCATCAACAATGCGCTCGAGGAGTCGCGCTTCGAGCTGTTCCGCATGACGATCCAGCCGCTGCAGAAGCACGAGCCGGGTGCGCACTACGAGCTGCTGCTGCGCATGCGCGACGAGACCGGCAAGATCGTCTCGCCGAACGAGTTCATCAACGCGGCGGAGCGCTACGGCATCACGCCGCAGATCGATCGCTGGGTCGTCTCCAGCGCGCTGCGCTGGCTGGTCTCCGAGGCGGACGAGCGCGAGCGCCTCGCGCTGTGTTCGATCAACCTGTCGGGCCAGAGCATCACGGACGACAAGTTCCTGCCGTTCGTGATCGACCAGCTGTCGTCGAGCGGCATCGACGGCACGAAGATCTGTTTCGAGATCACCGAGACCGCGGCGATCAACAGCTATTCCCAGGCGAATCGCTTCGTCGAGGCACTGAAGAAGAAGGGCTGCAAGTTCGCGCTCGACGACTTCGGCACGGGGCTGTCGTCGTTCGGTTACCTCAAGCACTTCCCGGTCGACTTCCTCAAGATCGACGGCAGCTTCGTCAAGGAAATCCTGCACGAGCCGATCGACCGGGAAATGGTCCGGTCGATCAACGAGATCGGGCACCTCACGGGCAAGAAGACGATCGCGGAGTTCGCGGAGAACGAGGAGATCATCAAGATGCTGCGGTCGCTGGGCGTCGATTACGCGCAGGGCTACGGGGTCGGCTCGCCGCAGCGCATCATCAAGGTCGCCGCCAGCGGCTGAGTGCGCGCTGCGGGCAGCAGGCGCGGATGAAATCCTTTCGGAGAGAAGAGCGTGTGCCGAGTGCAGACACAGGCACCCGGATCGGTTGTCTTTCGGCGCGGCGGGAAGAAGATACGCCGCGCCGAAAGACAACCGATCCGGGCGCTGATACCCGGCGCCTGAGCTCCGTCTTCGTGCCGAAGACTTCGCACGGCGCATGCAAGTCCAGCTACCGCTTAGCGATTAATACCTGCGTCCATTCCCACAGCCCGAATGTGACAAACCAGCGGTTCGCGCTACCGTGGCCGTAACGGGGGCGGTGCGCCGTTCGTGGTGCGCGGTGTCTCCTGGGGAAGGAGAAAGCCATGAAAAGGATGCTCTTCGGATTGGCGCTTGCAGTCGCGGCGTCGCTGGCGGTCGCGGCCGAGGGAGTCAATGAAACTGCAAAGGCCGACTACGTCGCCTATTGCGCGTCATGTCACGGGGTCGACGGCCTGGGCAATGGCCCGCTCGCCGATACCCTGAAAATCAAGCCAACTGACCTGACGATGATCACCAAGAAGAACGACGGCAAGTTCCCATACACGCTGCTTCGAAAGACGATCGAGGGCCGGGAATTAGGCTTGGCGCGCGCCCACGGTCCGAGGGAGATGCCGGTCTGGGGGCCCGTTTTCAGCCAGACACCTGAAACACCGGTACCCGGTGGCAGTGGCAGCGGCGACTACAGTGGCAGCTTCGCCCAGTGCGTCAATCTCGCTGCACGGGCGAGAGTCATGAACATCGTGGACTACATCGAGTCGATCTCAGAAGTAGCCGGCGCCGCAACCATGAACCCCGGTCCGCGCCGGGCGTGCTGTCTGCCTTTGCCGCTCGGCCGGAAAAGGACGCGGATGAACGCCGTGGCTCACAGCCCGCAGCGAGTCACCGCTAGTCCGCGAACTCGAACCGCATCGACAGGTCGATCGCGCGCACGTGCTTGGTCAGCGACCCGACCGAGATGAAATCGACCCCGGTCTCCGCAATCGACCGCAGCGTTTCGAGCGTGACGCTGCCCGAGGCTTCGAGCTTGATCGGCCCGCCGGGATGCGAGCGGTTCAATGCGACCGCAGCGCGCATGTCATCCAGGGAGAACTCGTCGAGCAACGCCATGTCCGCGCGCGCCTCGAGCGCCTGGCGCAGTTCATCGAGCGTCTCGACCTCCACCTCGATCAGCGCGCGGGTACCTGACGCCTGCGCCGCCGCCACGGCCGCGCCGATCGAGCCGGCCGCGACGATGTGGTTTTCCTTCACCAGGATGCCGTCGTAGAGACCCGATCGATGGTTGACGCCCCCGCCGCAGCGGACCGCATATTTCTGCGCATTGCGCAGGCAGGGCAGGGTCTTGCGGGTATCGAGCACGCGGCAGGGCAGCCCGTGCAGCGCGTCGACGTAACGCCGGGTGACCGTCGCCGTGGCGGACAGGACCTGCAGGAAATTGAGTGCCGTTCGCTCCCCCGTGAGCAACGATCGCGCCGGGCCCGTGAGCCGATACAGCAGCTGGTCCGGCTGCACGGCGTCGCCGTCCGCCACGTGCCACTCGACCTGCACGGACGGGTCGACCTGCCGGAACACTTCGTCGACGTAGGGCCGTCCTGCCACGACGGCGGCTTCGCGCGTGATGACCGTCGCGCGACCCGTGCGGCCCGCGGGAACGAGGGCGGCCGTCAGGTCGCCGCGGCCGATGTCTTCCTCGAGCGCGGCGGCCACGGTCCTCGCCATGTCGGCAGGCAGCGCCAGTGCGGCGTTCGGGTCGTGCGAGCGTGGAGGCGTGGTCGTCATCTTCGTGCGCCAGGGCATGCGGTCTTCGTCACGGCGGAATTGTCCGCCCGGCCCGGGCAAAAAAAAAGAAAACCCGGCCGGGCCGGGTTTCCTCGTGCGGGAGCGGGGACGGCAGGTGGCCCGTCACCGCACGGACGACGTCCTCAGAACGGCAGGCCGTGCGTCGCCGAGCCCATGCAGAGCAGCATCGGTACCGAGAGCACGAAGTTCGTGCGCGAGGCGAGCATCGCGACCTTGCGGGCCTTGGCCTTCTCCTCGTCGGTCGCGGGCTTGAGGCCCAGGACCTTCTGCTGGTTCGGCCAGATCAGCACCCAGACGTTGAACAGCATGATCGTGCCCAGCCAGGCGCCGATGCCGATGACGAGCTGGTAGTAGTTGACCGGGTCGCCGAGCATGCCGAGCGCGAACGCACCGGCCAGGTTGCCCGAGCGCGCCAGGTACCAGAAACCGGTGAGCCAGGTGGCGGCCGCGGCCCAGCGGAACCACCAGAGTGCGCGCGGCGCCACGTACTTGCTGATGCCCGCACCGCCCGGGCCGCCCTTGTCGGCCGCCGCGTCGGCGAGCGCCGGCATCTGCACCAGGTTGAAGTAATACAGCAGGCCGATCCACGTGATACCCGCCAGGATGTGGAACCAGCGCGCCAGGCCCAGTTCATGGAACGTGGTGGGCGAGATCAGCAGCGTGAGCACGACGGCAGCGGCGAAACCAGTGATGATGGCGCCGCGAACCGTGTTCAGTGGATTCATGGGTTGGAGTTCCTCAGGATGGAAATCGTAACGGCAGCACGGACTTACGGTGTCCGCTGCGCTTTCGTGGTTGGCAGGATAGGGGAGGCCACCCCATAATTCAACGTCCTGCGCGCCCCGCGCACGAGGCCGCATGACCGAGGCTCGTCCCGTTTCGCCCTGCATGAACGTTTGTGTGCTCGATGCCGCGCGAACCTGCGTCGGCTGCCGGCGCACGATCGACGAGATCGCGAACTGGGCCAGGATGAGCGCCGCCGAGCAGTGGCGCGTGGTCGACCGGCTCGAACGGCTGCGGAGGCGGCCGTGGCGGAGACTGCGGCGGCGAACTGACGGTACGGCGGGCTGGCGCCGGCTATGTGTTTCTTTTGCAACGCGACTTGGGCTCCCTGGCCCGGCGCACTTTGGCTGCTCGAGGCGGCCGTGAGGTGAGGATCGTGGCGGACGTCATTCAGCGTATCCAGGAACAGCTCAAGTCGAATCCGGTGGTCCTCTACATGAAGGGCACGCCGGACTTCCCGCAGTGCGGCTTTTCGGCATCGGCGGTGCGCACGCTCGAAGCCTGTGGCGCGAAGTTCGCCCACTGCAACATCTTCGAGGATCCCGAACTGCGCGAGGCGCTCAAGAAGTACTCGAACTGGCCCACCTACCCCCAGCTCTACGTGAACGGCGAGTTGCTGGGCGGCTCGGACATCATCAACGAGATGTACCAGAAGGGCGAACTGCAGCAGTTGCTCACGGACGCCGGCGCGACGGCCTGAGGAATCAGAAGGGGACGCTCACCTATTTCCCGGCTCCGGGAAAAGGTGAGCGTCCCCTATTTCACAATTCCGTCCTCGGGGGGCAGCGGCTCGCGCTCGGCCAACTGGGGCGCCCGTTCGACCGCCTCTTCATACATCGAACGGAAGCGGTTGCAGATGATGCAGAAGAGCGCAGCCGTGCGCTCGGCGTCATAGATCGCCGAATGCGCGGCATTCGGGTCCCATTCGAGTCCCGCAGCGGTGATCGCGCGTGACAGCACCGTCTGCCCGAAAGCCACGCCCGCGAGCGTTGCGGTGTCGAAACACGAGAACGGGTGGAACGGGTTGCGCTTGATGTCGGTGCGGGCGATCGCCGCATTCAGGAACGCCAGGTCGAACGACGCGTTGTGCCCGACCAGCACGGCCCGCGTGCACTGGCGCTCGCGAACCTCCTTGCGGATCTCGCGGAACATCTGCGTCAGCGCTTCCTTCTCCGGGATGGCCGGCCGCAACGGGTGGTGCGGGTCGATGCCGTTCACGGCCATCGAGGCAGGATCCATCCGTGAGCCGTGGAACGGCTGCACGTGGTACCGGTGGGTCGCGCCCGGCCGCAGCTCGCCCATGGGCGTCATCTCGACCATCACCGCGGCGACCTCGAGCAGCGCGTCGGTCTGGTGATTGAAACCACCGGTCTCGACGTCGATCACCACGGGCAGGAAGCCACGGAAGCGATCCGCGATCCGTGGCTCGACGAACTCGTACTCCTCGTCCATCAGGACGCGTCCGCGAGACGCCACGCGATCGTGGCGCCGGCCCGGAAGGGCACGAGCGACAGGCGTGCGCCGCCGAAGGCGTAGCTTTCGGGTACGGTCCAGGCCGTCCGCTGCAGCGTGATCGTCCCGGTATTGCGGGGGACACCGTAGAAATCGGCGCCGCGCTCGGAGGCGAACGCCTCGAGTCGCTGCAACTGGCCCGCCGCCTCGAACGCCTCGGCGTACAGCTCGAGCGCCGCGTGCGCCGTGAAGATGCCCGCACAGCCGCAGGTCGTCTCCTTGGTGTGACGCGCGTGCGGTGCGCTGTCCGTGCCGAGGAAGAAGCGCGCGTCGTCGCTCGTCGCGGCGTCGACCAGCGCCTCGCGGTCGTCTTCGCGCTTCAGGATCGGCAGGCAGTAATGGTGCGGCCGGATGCCGCCTTCGAAAATCGCGTTGCGATTGAGCAGCAGGTGCTGCGGCGTGATGGTCGCGGCGACACCCTTGCGCGAAGCCCGCACGAACTGTGCAGCGGTCCGCGTCGTGATGTGCTCGAACACGACCTTGAGCTGCGGCACGCGGTCGACGACGCGGCTCAGCACGCGATCGATGAACGCCTGCTCGCGGTCGAACACGTCCACCTGCGGCTCGGTGACTTCACCGTGGACCTGCAGGACGAGCCCGGCTTCCGCCATCGCTTCCAGCGCCGGCCAGACCTTGTCGATCGAAGTCACGCCGGCGTCCGAATGCGTCGTGGCACCCGCCGGGTAGAGCTTCGCGCCGACCACGAAGCCACTGGCACGCGCCGCGCGGATCTCCTCGGCCGAGGTGCCGTCGGTCAGGTACAGCGTCATCTGTGGCTCGAACGCCATGCCGGCAGGCAGTGCGGCCAGGATGCGCGCCCGATAGTCGGCGAGCGCAGCCGTCGTCGTCATCGGCGGCTTGAGGTTGGGCATGACCAGCGCGCGGGCGAACTGGCGTGCCGTGAACGGCAGCACCGCCGCGAGTTGCGCCCCGTCCCGCAGGTGCAGGTGCCAGTCGTCGGGCCGGCGCAGCGTCAGCGTAGTCGGGTTCGGGGCACTCAATTCGGGGCCTGCAGGCGTTCGTGGAGCCCGGCTTCGTCGCCGAGCAGGTGCACCGCATAGCGTACCCCGAACCCCGTGAATTCGGTCGGAACGTGCGCGAGGCCGCCCTTGTGTTCCGATGCCGCCAGGTCGATGTGGACCCACGGCACGGCTGCGTCGACGAACCTGCTGAGGAAGCGTGCGGCGAGGATGTGGTCGCCCTTGCTGTCGGGCGTGCACTGCTGGATGTCGGCGACCTTGCTCTCGAGTTCGGCGTCGAAGTCCGCGTCCATCGGGAAGCACCAGATGCGCTCGCCGCTGTCACGGCCGTGGCGTTGCAGCCAGGCGTGCCAGTCGGGCCGGTTCGTGAACGCACCGGCATAGCGATCGGTGATCGCGACGACACAGGCGCCGGTCAGCGTCGCGAAATCGAGGATCAGTCGCGGCTTCTCGCGCGACGCCAGTGCCAGCGTGTCGGCGAGCACCATGCGGCCCTCGGCATCGCTGTGCACGACCTGGATCGTCACCCCGTTCGCGGCGCGCACGACTTCCTGCGGGCGAAACGCCGTCGGCCCGATTTCGTTCTCGGTGATCGCGAGCCAGCAGTCGATCGGCTGCGCCGCGTCGAGGCGGCTCATCGCGAGCAGCGTGCCTGCGGCGACCGCGCTGCCCTGCATGTCACCGTGCATCAAGAACATGCTCTTGTGCGGCTTGAGGTTGATGCCTCCCGTATCGAAGCAGATGCCCTTGCCGACCAGCGCCAGCGCCTGGGCGTTCCTGCCCGGCTTGCGCGGCCGGTAGGTGAGCCGCGCAATGCCGGCCCCGCGATGGGGATTCGCACGCGTCACGGCGAGGAAGGCTCCGGCGCCGAGTTTCTCGAGCGCAGCCACGTCGTGGAAGTGGAACGTCCAGCCTTCGCGGTGCGCCAGTTCCTGCAGCAGCTTGCGATAGCCGAGCGTGTCGAGGTAGTTGGGCGGCAACGTCGCCAGCCAGCGGGCGAGGTGGTTGCCCGCGGCAATGGCAATGCTGCGCTCGTACACGGGCGACGGCCTGGAGGCGATCGTAACCTTGCGCAGTGCCGAGGGCTTCGTCGGCTGGGCCTTCCACTCCGGCATGGGTGCGGCGTGGGCGAGCACTGCGCTCAGCAGGGCTTCGAGCCGTTCGGTCCGAATCGTGTCGTCCGCAGCACCGGGCGCGTGCAGCTGCAGGGTCTCAACCCCGGGCTTCACGACCTCCCGGGCCAGCTTGCCGGCCAGGGCCAGGCGCTCGAAGCCGGTGGCATCGGCCTTGACGAACCCCACTGCAACCAGGGTATGGCGCCGGTTGGGCAGCCTGGCCACGAGCAAAGGCTCGTCCTGTCCGTGCCGCGACTCGGCCGCGTACAGGGCGCGCCACAGTGCTGCATGCGGCAGCCGCGCCAGGGCCTTGCCCGGCGTGGCATTTTTTTCCAGCAGCAGGATGGCCGCATCGGCGCGGGCGACGGTGGCTTCGGACAGCTCGAGGGGCCGGGCCGAGGCCAGGATGCCGGAGTCGGGGGGCAGCAGCGAATTCGAATTCATGCGTATCTTGGATGAGTGATAGTGGCGTAGATGCCTTGACCCTGCGGGGGCCGGAAACGATCATTGCAGGCCGGCGTCAATTCGGCCCCGTGCGTACCGGGAAGAATGTGCATTCCGGGCGCGGCGGCATGCTATCAGGGCGTGCCCGGCAAATCATTACCGCTCGATTCGCTGCAGCCCGCGAGCGGAACCAGCTGGAGACACCGCAGGATGTTCGAAGCCTCCAAAATCGACGACGCCGATCCGGACGAGACCCGCGAGTGGCTCGAATCGATCGACTCGGTGCTGAAGACCCACGGTGCGGAGCGCGCGCAATACCTGCTGGAGCGGGTGATCGACTTCACGCGCCGTTCGGGCGCCTACCTGCCGTTCAAGCCCAACACGGCCTACGTCAACACGATCTCGACGGCGCAGGAGCAGGAATATCCCGGCGATCGCGCGCTCGAGAAGCGCATCAAGGCGTACATCCGCTGGAACGCGATGGCGATGGTCGTCCAGGCGAACCGGCAGAGCTCGGAGTACGGTGGCCATATCGCGAGCTATGCCTCGGCGGCGACCCTGTACGAAGTGGGGTTCAACCATTTCTGGCGCGCGCCGGACGAGAGGCATCCGGGCGACATGGTGTTCATCCAGGGCCACTCCGCGCCCGGCATCTACGCGCGGGCATACCTGGAAGGCCGCCTGACCGAAGAGCACCTGCGCCGTTTCCGCGAGGAAGTGGGTGGCGGCGGCCTGTCGTCCTATCCGCATCCGTGGCTGATGCCCGACTTCTGGCAGTTCCCGACGGTGTCGATGGGCCTCGGCCCGATGATGGCGATCTACCAGGCGCGCTTCGTGCGCTACCTGGAGCACCGGGGGATCGTGCCGGCCAGCGACCGCAAAGTCTGGGCGTTCCTCGGCGACGGCGAGATGGACGAGCCGGAGTCGCTCGGCGCCATCACGATGCCGGTGCGCGAGAAGCTCGACAACCTCGTCTTCGTGATCAACTGCAACCTGCAGCGGCTCGACGGGCCGGTGCGCGGCAACGGCAAGATCATCCAGGAACTCGAGGCCGCCTTCCTCGGGGCGGGCTGGAACGTCATCAAGGTCGTCTGGGGCTCGCGCTGGGATCCGCTGCTGCAGCGCGACACCAGGGGCCTGCTGCGCCGCCTGATGATGGAGTGCGTCGACGGCGAGTACCAGAACTTCAAGGCCAAGGGCGGCGCGTACACGCGCGAGCACTTCTTCGGCAAGTACCCGGAACTGCAAGGAAATGGTCGCCAACCTGTCCGACGAGGACATCTGGCGGCTGAACCGCGGTGGCCACGATCCCGCGAAGGTGTTCAACGCCTATCAGTCGGCCGTGAACCACAAGGGACAGCCGACCGTGATCCTCGCCAAGACCGTCAAGGGTTACGGCATGGGCAAGGCGGGCGAGGGCCAGAACATCTCGCACCAGGCGAAGAAGCTCGACGACGCGGCGCTCAAGGAGTTCCGCGACCGGTTCAACATCCCGGTCTCCGACGAGGAAATCAACGAAGTCCCGTACTACCGGCCGAAGGAATCGAGCGAGGAGATCAAGTACCTGCAGGAGCGGCGCAAGCAGCTCGGTGGTTACCTGCCGCAACGCAATGACAAGGCGCCGCGCGCTGGCAGTGCCTCCGCTCGAAGCGTTCGGCACGCTGCTCGAATCGTCGGGCGAGCGCGCGATCTCCACGACCATGGCGCTCGTGCGCATGCTCGGCATGCTGATGAAGGACACGGGGCTCGGCAAGCACATCGTGCCGATCGTCCCCGACGAGGCGCGCACCTTCGGCATGGAAGGCATGTTCCGGCAGGTCGGCATCTACTCGTCGATGGGGCAGCTCTACACGCCGCAGGACTCCGACCAGCTGCTGTACTACCGCGAGGACAAGAAGGGCCAGGTCCTGGAAGAGGGCATCAACGAAGGCGGCGCCATGTGCAGCTGGATCGCCGCGGGCACGGCCTCCGCGAACCACGGCGTGCACATGGTGCCCTTCTACATCTATTACTCGATGTTCGGTTTCCAGCGCATCGGCGACTTTGCCTGGGCAGCCGGCGACATGCAGGCGCGCGGCTTCCTCATCGGCGGTACCGCGGGGCGCACCACGCTCGCGGGCGAAGGCCTGCAGCACCAGGACGGCCACAGCCAGCTCGTCGCGACGACGATCCCCAACTGCGTCGCCTACGATCCGACGTTCGCCTATGAGCTCGCCGTGATCGTGCAGGACGGGTTGCGCCGGATGTACGTGGAGCAGGAAAAGATCTTCTACTACGTCACGTGCATGAACGAGAACTACGTGCAGCCGGCGATGCCGGACGGCGTGCGCGACGGCATCCTCAAGGGCATGTACCCGTATCGCCAGGGCGGCAAGGGCAAGGTGCGGGCCACGTTGCTGGGTTCGGGCACGATCCTGCGCGAGGTGATCAAGGCTGCCGAGGTGCTGGAGAAGGACTTCGGCGTCGCTGCGGACGTCTTCAGTGCGCCGAGCTTCTCGGAACTGCGGCGCGAGGCGCTCGATGCGGAGCGCTGGAACCTGCTGCATCCCGAACAGGCGCCGCGCGTGCCGTATGTCCGGCAGCTGCTCGAAGGACGCACGGGCCCGTTCATCGCGGCCACCGATTACATGCGCATCGTGCCCGACCAGATCCGGCAGTGGGTGCCGGGCACCTATCACGTGCTCGGTACGGACGGCTATGGACGCAGCGATTCGCGTGCGGCACTGCGACACTTCTTCGAGGTCGACCACCGCTACGTCGTGGTCGCCGCGCTGAAGATGCTGGCCGACGAGGGCAAGCTCGACCGTGGCACCGTGACCAGTGCCATTGCGACGTTCGGGATCGATCCCGAGAAGCCGAATCCCGTGACCGTCTGAGCACGAGGCGACCGACGTGGCGAACCAGCTCATCGAAGTGCGGGTGCCGGACATCGGCAACTTCAAGGACGTCGAGGTCATCGACGTCCTGGTCAAGGACGGGGATACGGTCGAACTCGACACCGCCCTGCTCACGCTGGAAACCGACAAGGCGACGATGGACGTGCCGTCGTCCGCGGCCGGCGTGATCAGGGAGCTCAGGATCCAGCGCGGCGCGCGGGTGTCCCAGGGCGACGTCATTGCGGTCGTTGAGGCCGGCGAGCAGCCTTCACCCCAGCCCTCGCCGCAACCCTCACCCCAGCCCTCGCCGCAGGCGGGCGCAGAGCCAGCCCTCACCCCAACCCTCTCCCGCTGAGGCGGGAGAGGGAGCAAGAAAGCAGCCCGCACCTCAACCCTCTCCCGCCAGGGCGGGAGAGGGAGTACGCGTGATCGACGAGCCGGGCTTCTCGCGCGCCCACGCGAGTCCGTCCATTCGCAAGCTTGCCCGCGAACTCGGCGTCGATCTCGCGCGCGTCGAAGGCACGGGCCCCAAGGCCCGCATCACGAGCGAAGACGTCAAGGCCTGGGTGAAGCGCGCGCTCGCCGGGGCTGCGACGGCCGGGGCAGGCGCGGGCAGTACCGCATTGCCGAAAGTTCCGGCGGTCGACTTCGCGGCCTTCGGCGCGATCGAGCGCAAGCCACTGTCGCGCATCCAGAAGATCTCCGGCGCGAGGCTGCACGCGGCGTGGGTCAACCTGCCGCACGTCACGCAGTTCGACGAGGCGGACATCACCGAGATGGAGCGGACGCGGGCGGGGCTCAAGGGCCAGGCCACCGAACGCGGCCTCAAGCTCACGCCGCTCGCGTTCGTCATGCGAGCGACGGTGCTGGCGCTGCAGCATTTCCCGCTGTTCTGCGCGTCGCTCGACGTCGAGGCAGGCGAGCTCGTCTACAAGAAGTACGTGCACGTCGGCTTTGCGGCCGACACGCCGAACGGCCTCGTCGTGCCCGTGGTGCGCGACGCCGACCGCAAGGACGTGTTCGAGCTCGCGCGCGACCTGGGCGAACTCAGCGAAAAGGCACGTGGTGGCAAGCTGTCGGCCGCCGAGATGCAGGGCGGCTGCTTCACGATCTCGAGCCTCGGCGGCATCGGCGGCACGGCGTTCACGCCGATCATCAATGCGCCCGAAGTCGCCATCCTCGGCGTGTCGAAGTCCGCCCATAAGCCGGTCTACCAGGACGGTGGCTTCGTCCCGCGGCTGATGCTGCCGCTTTCGCTGTCGTACGACCACCGCGTCATCGACGGCGCGGCCGCCGTTCGCTTCACGTCGTTCCTGGCCGACGCACTCGCCAACGTCGATGGCCTGATGAGGGCGATCCCGTGAGCACCGAGGGCCAGGGTACCAAGCTCCCGGCGGAGCCGACGCGCGAGGTCCGCCTGCCCGATCTCGGCACCTCGGGCGAGGTCAGGGTGCTCGAACTGCTGGTAAAGGCCGGTGACGTCGTCGCAGTGGATACGCCGCTCATCACCCTGGAGAGCGACAAGGCCACCATGGACGTGCCTTCGCCGGCGGCCGGGACGGTCTCGAACATCGTCGTGAAGCCCGGTGACAAGGTCGCGACCGGTACGATGATCATGGAACTGGCCGGGGCGCGGCCGCTCGCGGCAGCGGCAGCCGAGGTATCCGCCAGCCCGCGCCAGTCCGAGCCCTTCGGCGGTGAGCCGTACCTGCAGACGATTCCGATCGAGCCGCTGCATCCGGGCGCGCCCGGCGCGGCGGGAACCGTCGTGGATGCGGAAAAGCCGACCGCATCACCCGCCGCCCAGCCGCGCCCGAGCTTCGACTACGACGTGGTCGTCATCGGTGCCGGGCCGGGTGGCTACACGGCCGCATTCCGCGCTGCGGACCTCGGGCTCAAGGTCGCGCTCATCGAACGCTGGCCGACGCTTGGCGGAGTGTGCCTCAACGTCGGCTGCATTCCTTCGAAGGCGCTGCTGCACGCGGCCAAGGTGATCGAGGATGCGCAGGCCATGTCGGCGCACGGGATCGACTTCGGAACCCCGCGGATCGATGCGCCGAAACTGCGCGACTGGAAGAACGCGGTGGTGGGCCGCCTGACGGGTGGTCTCACGGCGCTCGCGAAGCAGCGCAAGGTGACCATCGTGCGGGGCATCGCGACTTTCAGCAGCGACCATACGCTGGCGATCGAGGGCGCCGATGGCGCCCAGGGCTCGGTGTCGTTCGCGCACTGCATCATCGCCGCGGGATCCGAGTCGTTGCGGCTGCCGGGCCTGCCGGACGACCCACGCATCATCGACTCCACGGGCGCGCTCGAACTCGACCTGCCCGGGCGCATGCTCGTCGTGGGCGGCGGCATCATCGGCCTCGAGATGGCGACCGTCTACGCGGCGCTCGGTGTGAAGGTGAGCGTCGTCGAACTGACGCCGGGCCTCATGCCCGGCTGCGACCGGGACCTCGTCAGGCCGCTCGAAAAGCGCATCGCCGCGCATTACGAAGCGGTGATGCTCGATACCCGGGTCACGAAAGTCGAGGTGCGCAAGGACGGCCTGCGCGTCACGTTCGAAGGTGCCAAGGCCCCCGAGCCGCAGCTCTACGACAAGGTGCTGGTGGCCGTCGGCCGCACGCCCAACGGCAAGCAACTGAGCTGCGAGACTGCCGGCGTCGCCGTGAGCGAGCGCGGCTTCATCGCCGTGGACAGGCAGCAGCGCACCAACGTGCCGCACATCTACGCGATCGGCGACATCGTCGGCCCGCCGATGCTCGCGCACAAGGCGACGCACGAGGGCAAGGTGGCGGCCGAGGTCATCGCGGGTCACAAGCGCTACTTCGACGCGCGCGCCATTCCGTCGGTGGCCTATACCGACCCGGAGATTGCGTGGGCCGGCCTCACCGAGACCGACGCCCGGACCCGGGGCATCGCCTACGAGAAGTCCGTGTTTCCCTGGGCGGCGAGCGGGCGCTCGCTCGCCATCGGCCGTGACGAAGGTTTCAGCAAGCTGCTGTTCGACCCGAAGACGCACCGGGTGCTCGGCGGCGGCATCGTCGGCACGAACGCCGGCGAATTGATCGCGGAAATCACGCTCGCGATCGAGATGGGCGCCGACGCGTCCGATATCGGTCTCACGATCCATCCGCATCCGACGCTGTCGGAGACGGTGGCCATGGCTGCCGAAGCGTTCGACGGCTCGCTGACGGATCTCTACCTGCCGCGCAAGGACAGGAGCGGCGCGGCAAAGTAGCGCGCCGGCTGCCGCTCAGCGGCGACCCGCGACGCTGCGCAGCGCCTCGAGGTAGGCTGCCTCGTCCGGCGCACGGCCCGAGCGCTGCGCCTGCCACAGCGCTTCACCGAGGCATTCGATCATCGCGTGCTCGGCGGCGTGGTCGTCGCCGAGGGCACGGGCGAGGTCGCGATGCACCCCGGCAACTCCCGCGGGCCGATCGGTCGCCACCTGCTCGCGGATCGCCAGGTGCAGCCCCATGTGCAGGAATGGATTGGACTCGCCGCCCTCGGGCGTGTAGTCGCGCTCGAGCGCCTCCGCGTCGTTCTCGAGGACAGCCGAGTATTCCGGGTGCAGCTCGATGACGCGAACGATCTGGTCTTCCACCGGCTCGAGCGGCAGCGATTCGCGATGCTTGCGCCAGGCTTCCCGGTACATGCGTCGGAGGGCGCTGCGACCCTGGTCATGGAAGAACGGCATAGGGAACCTCTGGTCTGCTCGCGCATCAGGCGCGTTACGCGCGGGACTTCTCGCGGTATTCGCACAGGTCGGCCACCGGGCAGCGCGGACAGGCCGGCTTGCGCGCGATGCAGGTGTAGCGCCCGTGCAGCAGGAGCCAGTGATGTGCATCGTGCAGGTACTCGGCCGGGATGCGTCGCAGCAGCTGCTCCTCGACGTCGCGGGGTGTGTCGCCGCGCGCGAGCCCCAACCGGTTCGCGACACGGAAGATGTGCGTGTCGACCGGCATCGTCGGCTCGCCGAAGGCACTGTTGAGGACGACGTTGGCAGTCTTGCGCCCGACGCCGGGCAGCTCTTCCAGGGCGTCGCGATCGCGCGGAACCTCGCCGCCGTGCCGCTCGAGCAGGATGCGGCAGGTCGCCAGGATGTTCTTCACCTTGCCGGGGTACAGGCCGATGGTGCGAACGTACCCGGCCAGCCCTTCCGGGCCGAGCGCCAGGATCTGCGCGGGCGTGTTCGCGACCGGAAACAGCTTGCGCGTGGCGAGGTTGACGCCCTTGTCGGTGGCTTGCGCCGACAGGATCACCGCGACCAGCAGTTCGAACGGCGACGCGTGCTCGAGCTCGGTCACGGGCTTGGGATTGAGCGACTTGAAGCGCTCGAACAGGGTGCGGATCTGCGGTTCCTTCATGCCGGCGCCCGTGGCGGCCCGGCCGGCGACGGCGCCGCCCTGGCAACGGCCGGCTTGCGCAGGCGCCGGGCCTGGCGCCAGGCGAGCATGAGTCCCAGCAGGATGAAGGCGCCGGGCGGCAACAGCGCGAGCACCAGGCCGTGCCGCTCCGCGAACAGGTGCCAGCCGAGCGATCGCGAGCCGGTTCCGAGCAGGACGTGGAGGTCACCGCCGAGACTGCCGTGTCCGAGCACCTCGCGTACGCTGCCAAGTACCACGAGCACCAGCAGGAAGCCCCCACCCATCGCCAGCCCGTCGAGCACGGCGTGATGGACCGGTTGCCGCGACGCGAAGGCCTCGGCTCGCGCCAGCAGCAGGCAGTTGGTCACGATCAGCGGCAGGAAGATCCCGAGCGCGGCATGCAACCCGGGCAGCCATGCGGCGAGCGCCAGTTCGACGGCCGTGACCAGCGAGGCGATCAGGAGGACGAACACGGCGATGCGGACTTCGGTCGGCAGGAAGCGGCCCACGAGCGAGGCCGCGAAATTGCTGGCGACGAGCACGACCAGCGTGGCGAGACCGAGTCCCAGCCCGTTGCCGAGCGAAGTGCTCACGGCGAGCAGCGGGCACAGCCCCAGCATCTGGACCAGCCCCGGGTTCTGGTCGCTCAGGCCCGCACGTACGATCTCGCCTGGTGTCATGAGGGTGGGATTGTACCGGGCGCGGCCAGCAGCTCGGCGCGGTGTCGGTCGAAGTACACGAGTACGTTCGCGACGGCGCCGACCACCGCCCGCGGGGTGACCGTCGCGCCGGTGAACTGGTCGAAGTCGCCGCCGTCCTTGCGGACGCGCCAGCGCTCGAGCGGCGGATTGCCCAGCGACTTGCCCGTGAAACGCTCGATCCACGAGGACTTCCGTGCCTCGATGGCATCGCCCAGCCCCGGCGTTTCGCGATGCTTCGCCACGCGGACACCGAGCAGGCGGCCATCGGGTGCAATTGCGACCAGGAGCTCAATCGGTCCGGAGTAGCCGCCCGGCGCGACGGGCGCCAGCACGACGGCGACCGTTGTACCCTCGAGCCTTGCCCGATACACGGTGACCGGTTGCGTCGTACCCAGCAGTTCGGCGTCGACGACGGCCAGCGTGTCGGCCAGCGGGTCGTTGTCGAAGCGCTGGCCGTGCAAGACTTCGCGGAACGTGGCGAGCGTCCGCTCGCGCGCGATGGCGTCGATGCGTTCACGGGTCGCCTGGTGCATCACCGCGACCAGGCCGACGCCGAGCACCGCGGCGGCGACCAGGACCAGTGCCGCGCGTGCCGAGCGTCGGGACGGTGAATCACTGCCGCGGGTGGCCATAGATCCTCGGGACCGTATACCGATCGATCAGCGGCACGGCCAGGTTCATCAGCAGCACGGCAAACGCAAAGCCGTCGGGATAACCGCCCCACGTGCGGATCACCCAGGTGATCAGGCCAACGCCCGCGCCGTACCAGAGGCGCCCGCGGTCGCTCGTGGCCGCTGAGACGGGATCGGTCGCGATGAAGAATGCGCCCAGCATCGTCGCACCCGCGAAGGCCTGGAACACCGCACCGACGTGCGCCCCCGGGTCGAGCCATTGCGCGAACATCGTCGGCACCAGCAGTCCCGCCAGCACCGCCACCGGGATGTGCCAGCGCACGATGCGCCGCCACATCAGGTAGACGCCGCCGGCCAGGGCGGCGAGGTTGATCCAGGCGAATCCCCTCGCGCCGAGCGGTCCAACGAGCTCGCCGCGCTCGAGCAACTCCGGCAGCGTGTAGCGCAGGTCGAGCCCGTTGCGGATCGAGTCGAGCGCAGTCGCGCCCGTATACCCGTCCCAGCCGTTGCCCGCGTCGCCGCCGTAGAAGCACGACACGGTCAGGCGAGCGAGATCGGACCAGCCGTGCGCGCCGCCCGCGTCGAGCGGCACGGGCCAGCGCGTCATCTCGGCCGGGAAGCCGACCAGCAGGATCGCGTAGCCGACCATCGCGGGATTGAACGGGTTCTGCCCGAGCCCGCCGAACACGTGCTTGCCGAGCAGCACGGCGGCCGCCGTGCCGAATACGTTCAACCACCACGGCAGCAGGGGCGTCACTGAAAACGCGAGCAGGAATGCGGTGACGAGCACGCTGCCATCGCGCAACGCCACGGCCGCATCACGCTCGCGCCAGCGCAGCGCCGCGGCTTCGCACACCAGCGCCGTCACGCTCGCCACGGCGATCTGCAACAGCAGCCCGGGGCCGAACACCGCCACGTGCACGACGCCCGCGGGCACCAGTGCCAGCAGCACCGGGAACATGACGCGCGGCACGGAATACCCGCCGATGAGGTGAGGTGCCGGTGCGGTTTCGAAACGCATCGCTCAGGACGTCCCGCCGGGTGCGTCCGGGCCGGCAGGCGAGTCGTCGTGCAGCGCGCGCCGTCGCGCTGCAGCGAAGGCCTGTTGTGCCGCGAGCGCGGCCTCGGCCAGGCGTCGCTCGTGCCGCTCGTGCCGCTCCCGCGCTGCCGCTGACCTGCGTGCGGCTTCCTCGCGCTCGCGCAGCTTGCCGCGTGCGATGCGGAAGCGATGGGCGAGCGGAATCTGGCTGGGGCACACGTAATCGCAGCAGCCGCAATCGATGCAGTCCCAGAGGCCGAGCCCGGCCAGGCTGGGCTCGTCCTCGGCCAGCGCCGCGCGGTGCAGCTGCTGCGGCAACAGCGCTGCCGGACAGACCGTCGCGCAGTCGCCGCAACGGATGCATGGGCGCTCGAGGGCTGCGAGCCGTGGCTCGAGGTCGGCGCGCGTGGCCACGAGCACGCAATTCATGGCCTTGGTCAGCCCGATCGCATCGGAAGGCAAGGCGCGCCCGGTCATGTTGCCGCCCGCGATGAGCTGCAGCGGTGAATCGCGGTATCCGCCGGCGGCCTCGACCAGCATCGCCAGCGGCGTGCCGATCCGCGCGCGAACGTTGCCGGGGCGTGCGACGCCGCTGCCGGTGACCGTGACCACACGGCTGAGGCAGGGCTCGCCCGTCCGGACCCAGCGCGCAATCGCTGCCGCGGTGGCGACGTTCTGGCAGGTCACCCCGATGCTGGCAGGCAACCCGCGCGCCGGCACCTCGAGGCCCGTGACAGCCGTGACCAACTGGCGCTCCGCACCCTGGGGATAGACGGCAGGCAGCACCTGCACGTCGATGCCGGCGGCGCCGGTCGCCGCGACGATCGCACGCATGGCCTCGATCGCCTGCGGTTTGTCGTCCTCGATCGCGACGACGCACGCATCTGCAGCGAGCACGTGCATCAGGACGCGTGCACCCAGCAGCACGTCGGCCGCCTGCTCGCGGAGCAGGGCGTCGTCGCAGCAGATCCAGGGCTCGCATTCCGCGCCGTTCAGCACGAGGCTGCGGGCCCCTCGCGTGCGCGCTGCCTCGAGCTTGGTGGCGGTCGGAAACGCGGCGCCGCCCAGGCCGGCGATGCCCGCTGCGCGCAGGGCGCCCACGAGCTCTTCAGGGTGCAGCGCCTCGTACCCGGGATGGGCACGCAGTGCCGGGTCGCGCCTGTCGTCACCGTCGTTCTCGATCACGATGCAGGTCGAGTCGCCGCTCGCAGTGGCGGCCTCGCGCCGTTCGATGGCGACGACGCGCCCGGAGACCGTGGCGTGCAGCGCGGCCGACCAGGCATCCGCCGGGCGGGCGACGGTCGAACCGATGGCAACCTGGTCGCCCTGCGCAACGACAGGTTCGGCTTCGCGTCCGGAACCCTGGTCGAGCGCGAGTACGACGCAACGTGGGGCCGCGAGTTCGACGATCGGCCGCTCGAGCGGCCGCTGCTTGTGCGACTCGAGGACCAGGCCTGCGGGAAACGGGTTGGCGCGAGGCACGTCAGGCGTACCCGTGCAGTCGTGCCGGCGCAGCGGCGGGAGCGGACGCATCTCGATGCAGTCGACGGGGCACGCGGGTAAACAGAGTTCGCAGCCCGTGCACTGGCCGCGGACCACGGTATGCATGTAGCGCGGCGCTCCGACGATGGCGTCCACGGGGCAGGGCGGCAGGCAGCGGGCGCATCCGATGCAGCGGTCCTCGTCGATCCAGGCGACCATGGCTCCCTTGGTGATCCCGTAACTCGGGTCGACGGGCCGCGGGGCGCGATCGAGCAGGCGCGCGAGGGCACGCGCGGTCGCGTCGCCGCCGGGCGGACAGCGGTCGATATCCGCCTCGCCCCGGGCGATGGCAGCTGCGTAAGGCCTGCAGCCGGGATACAGGCACTGTCCGCACTGCGTCTGCGGCAACAGCGCATCGATGCGTGCGACGAGATCATCGTCCCGATTGCGCATGCGTGCGGCGGCCCAGCCGAGGGCCGCTCCGATCGCCAGGGCGAACAGCGCCGCGACCAGGCAGGCGATGAGGATGGCACCGGGGTTCATCGGGCGGCGAGCCCCGCAAAACCCATGAACGCCAGCGCCATGAGCCCGGCCGTGACCAGGGCGATCGGCGCCCCGCGGAATGCGGCAGGCACATCCGCGGTCTCCAGTCGCTCACGGATCGCGGCGAACAGCAGCAGCGCCAGGCCGAAGCCTGCGCCGGCACTGGCCCCGAACACGAGCGATTCCAGCAGTCCATGCTGCTTGTCGACGTTGAGCAGCGCCACGCCCAGCACGGCGCAGTTGGTCGTGATGAGCGGCAGGAAGATCCCCAGCACCTGGTACAGCAGTGGGCTGGTGGCGCGGACCATCATTTCCGTGAGCTGCACCACGCCGGCGATCAGCAGGATGAAGACGAGTGTGCGCAGGTATTCGAGCCCCAGGGGCTGCAGTACCCAGTGCCAGGCGGCGAAGCTGAGCCCCGACGCGATCGTGAGGACGAAAAGCGTCGCCAGCGCCATCCCCGCCGCAGCCTCGAAACGGCGGCTCACGCCGACGAACGGGCAGAGCCCGAGGAAATTGCTGAGGACGAAGTTGTTGACGAGGCTCGCCCCGAGCGCGAGCAGCAGCAGCTCGGTCATGGGCCTCCGCCGCCGTGGTTACTTCACCTTCATGCCGGGCGTCGCGCCGGCATCGGGGGAGAGCAGGAAGATCTCCTGGCCGCCCGGTCCGGCGGCCAGCACCATGCCTTCGGACAGGCCGAAGCGCATCTTGCGCGGCGCCAGGTTGGCGACCACGACCGTCAATCGCCCCACGAGTGCCTGCGGCTCGTACGCGGAACGGATACCCGCAAAGATCGTGCGCCTGCCGCCGTCGCCGAGGTCGACCCCGAGCTTGAGCAGCTTGTCCGCGCCCTCGACCCGCTCGGCGGATTCGATGCGCGCGATGCGCAGGTCCACCTTCGCGAAGTCTTCGATCGTGAGCACGGGCGGAGGGCCTTCGGTCGCGGCGGCTGCCTTGGCTGGTTCGGCAGCGGACTTCGCCGGCTTCGCTGCAGCGCCGGCCGTCGCCGGCGACGCGGCCTGCGGTACGGCCGAGGGCTTCAGGTTCTCGGCAGACGCGCCGAGCAGCGCCTTGACCGCTGCCGGGTCGACGCGCGTGGCGAGCGGCTCATAGGCGTTGATCGTGGTGGCGAGCAGCGGTTTTCCCGCGTCGGCCCACGCCTGCGGCGGCAGGCGTAAGAACTTCTCCGCGCCGGCGGCGAGGCGCGGCATGACCGGCTTCAGGTAGTTGACCAGCACGCGGAACAGATTGATGCCCTGCGTGCAGACCGCCTGCACCTCGGCCGCCTGTGCAGGGTCCCTGGCCATCAGCCAGGGCTTCTTCTGGTCGATGTAGAAATTGGCGCGGTCGGTCAGTGCCATCACCTCGCGCACCACGGCGGCGAGGTCGCGCTCCTCGTACAGCGCCGCGATGCGCTCGCTGGCGGCGGCGAATTCGTCCTGCAGCGCGGGCTCGGCCAGCGTGTCGCTCGAGCCGGCCGGCGGAGCCGCGCGCGATGAATCCCGCGCAGCGACTCGCAATGTTGACGAGCTTGCCGACGATGTCCGAATTCACCTTCGCCACGAAGTCGTCGAGGCTCAAGTCGAGGTCCTCGACGCCGCTGCCGAGGCGCGAGGCGAAGTAATAGCGCAGGTATTCGGCCGGCAGGTGATCGAGCCAGGCGCGCGCCGTGATGAACGTGCCGCGTGACTTCGACATCTTCTGGCCGTTGACCGTCAGGAAGCCGTGCGAGAAGACAGCCGTCGGTGCCCGGTACCCTGCGCCCGTCAGGACCGCAGGCCAGAACAGCGTGTGGAAGTAGACGATGTCCTTGCCGATGAAGTGGTAGACCTCGGCCTCGCTGTCGGGCTTCCAGTAGCGGTCGAAATCCAGGCCCGTCCGCCGGCAGTACTGCAGCAGGCTCGAGAGATAGCCGATCGGCGCGTCGAGCCAGACGTAGAAGTACTTGTCCTTCTCGCCGGGAATCTCGAAGCCGAAGTAGGGCGCGTCGCGGGAGATGTCCCAGTCGCGCAGCCCCGCGCCGAACCACTCGGCCAGCTTGGCCGTGACGGCGGGCTGGAGCCGGCCCGCGCCGGTCCATTCGCGCAACATCGGCTCGAAGTCGCCGAGCTTGAAGAACAGGTGCTCGGATTCCCTCTGCACCGGCGGCGTGCCGCTCACCACGGAGACGGCGTTGACGAGGTCGGCCGGTGTGTAGGTTGCCCCGCAGGATTCGCAGCTGTCGCCGTACTGGTCGAGCGCGCCGCATTTCGGGCAGGTGCCGCGGACGTAGCGGTCGGGCAGGAACATCTGCGCCTGCTCGTCGTAGGCCTGCACGATGGTCTCGCGGCGGACGTGGCCCGCGGCCAGCAGGCGCCGGTAGATCTCGTAGGTGATCTCGCGGTTTTCCGCCGAGTGGGTCGTGTGGAAATTGTCGTAGGAAATGTCGAAGGCGTCGAAGTCGCTGCGCTGCTCGGCGCCGACCCGGGCGATCAGCTCCTCCGGCGTGATGCCTTCCTGGCGTGCCTTGAGCATGATCGGCGTGCCGTGCGCATCGCTCGCCCAGATGAACAGGCAGTCGTGCCCCCGCATGCGCTGGAACCGCACCCAGATGTCGGTCTGGATGTACTCGACCATGTGGCCGAGGTGCGGCGCGCCGTTGGCGTAGGGCAGTGCGGCGGTGACGAGCAGGGTGCGTTTGGCTGGGGCGGTCATGAAGGGCTGGGGACGTGGCAGGCGGGAATTATGCCAGTCGCGCCTCGGAACGGCTTGGCTCGCAGAGCGGACGGGCCGGCGCCTGGCGTCGGCTGCGGCGATTCGGCACGTCTCCCGCGCCTTGGAAAGGCAGACACGCGGCGCGGGAGACGTGCCGAATCCACCGCCCGTACGACCGCGCCTGAGCTCGCGCTCGCCACGGGCGAGCGCTCGCACGGCGCAAGTCGTCGCAGCAATCGGTGCCGCTACCACTGCACTGTCGGAGCATCGACTCGCGCCTGAAGAGCGCTTCGACAGGCCGTGCGCCGCATGGACGCGGCGCCTTTATGCCCTTCAGGGTACGGAGCCCCCATGGATGGGTTTACGGCGTCCTGTCGAGCGCACTTCAGGCGCGAATCGAGGTGCAGGAACGTCTGCGCAGGAACGTCTTAACCCATGTCCTTGAACTGCTCGAACGACGGCTTGTTGATCGCCTTTTCGTAGGCGGACCGGCCGGTGATGGCACCCTTGTCGAGCAGCTCCTTGATGGCCGAGTCCATGACCCGCATGCCGTGGGCGCCGCCACTCTGCATGGCGTTCTCCAGCTGGTCGAGCTTGCCCTGGCGGATCAGGTTCGAGACGGCCGGGGTGTTGATCAGGACCTCCAGCGCGGCGATGCGGCCGCGCTTGTCGGCACGCGGCAGCAGCTGCTGCGAAATCACGCCGCGCAACGAAGTCGACAGCATCGTGCGCACGTGGCCCTGCTTGTCGGACGGGAAGGCATTGACGATGCGATCGACGGTCGCGGCCGCGCCGTTCGTGTGCAGCGTGCCCATGACCAGGATGCCCATCTCGGCGGCGGTCACGGCGATGCCCATCGTCTCGAGGTCGCGCAACTCGCCGACCAGCACGATGTCCGGATCCTCGCGCAGCGCGGAGTGCAGCGCGTCGGCGAAGCTCGGGCTGTGCAGGCCGACCTCGCGCTGGCTCACCAGGCAGTTCTTGCGCGGATGCACGAACTCGATCGGATCCTCGATCGTGAGGATGTGGCCCTTCTCGCGCTGGTTGATGTCGTCGATCATCGCCGCGAGCGTGGTCGACTTGCCCGAGCCGGTCTTGCCGGTGACGAGGATCAGTCCGCTGTTGACGCGGCAGAGGCTGCGCACGGCGTCCGGCAGGTTGAGCTGCTCGAGGGTCAGGGCCTTGGACGGAATGGCGCGGAAGACACCGCCCAGGCCGCCGATGTGGCGGAAGATATTGACGCGGAAGCGCGAAACGCCCGGGATCATGTAGGCGAAATCCGCGCCGTCCTTGGCCTCGAGCTGTGCCTGGGCGCGCCGCGTCATGACCTCGGCGAGCATCGACTGCACGGTTTCCTTGTCGAGGCGTTGCTCCCGCAGCGGCTGCAGGTCGCCGTGCAGGCGGATGCGGGGCGGGTCGCCCGCCACGAAGTGCAGGTCGGAGCCGCCCCGGGTCAGCACCTCGCGCAGGTATTCGTCGATCCGTCGCGGCGTGTGTGCTGGTTCGACCGTGGTCGGGGCTTGCGTCGTCGGGTCGGCGCTCATGCGAGGCCCTGCGTCACGTCAGCCCTGAGCGTCTGCGTGCCTTCCGGGATGTAGCGGGCGAAGGGTTTCTTGTCGACCGCGTAATTGAACGCATCGACCGGGTCGATCTCGCGAGCCTGGATCGCGGCGAGCAGGGCCTGGTCGATCGTCTGCATGCCGATGTCGCGGCCCGTCTGCAGTTGCGAGGGGATCATGTGCGTCTGCTCGGTCGTCACCAGCTTGCCGATCGCGCGGTTCATGACCATGACCTCGCAGATGGCCTTGCGGCCGCGCAGGTCCGGCGTGCGCACCAGGATCTGCGTGACGACGCCGAGCAGGCCCTGCGAGAGGAAGCTCTTGGTCTGCTCGCGCTCCTGGGCCGGCAACGCGTCGACGATGCGGTCGATCGTCTTCACGGCGCTGGTGGTGTGCAGCGTGCCGAGCACGAGGTGCCCGGTTTCGGCCGCGGTCATCGCCCAGCGCACGGTATCCGCGTCGCGCAGCTCGCCCACCAGGATGACGTCGGGATCTTCGCGCATGGCGGCGCGAACGCCCTCGGCGAAAGAGGGCAGGTGGGTGTGCAGCTCGCGCTGGATCACCTGCGACTGCTTGCTGCGGTGGACGAACTCGATCGGGTCCTCGAGGCTGATGATGTTGAGCCGGCGCGTCGCGTTGAGGTGGTCGATCATCGCCGCGAGCGTGGTCGACTTGCCGGTGCCGGTCGAGCCGGTCACCAGCACCATGCCCTGGTGGTAATCGCAGAACTTCTTCACCACGGGCGGCAGGTTCAGCGAATCGAGCGACGGCACCTCGGCTCGGGATCGTGCGGAAGACCGCGCCGACCCCGGTGTCCTTGCGGAATACGTTGACGCGGAAGCGATTGCCGTCCTCGGAGACGTACGAGAAGTCGATGTCGTGTCCGGTGCGGAACTGCTCCTGGTGATTGGGCGTCAGGATCTCGGTGACGTAGCTCTCGAGCTCGGCCTCGGCGAGGCTGCGGAACTTGATCGGCATCAGGTCGCCGTTCATGCGCAGCATCGGCGGTACGCCGACTGCGAGGTGGACGTCCGAGCAGCCCTGCGAGGCGCCCAGTTTCAGGAAGGCATCGATGCGTGCCAAGTTGACCTCAGAGGTAGTTCTCGAGCGCCGTGCGCATCTCGTCCATGCTCTGGAACCGGCGCGCCTTGTCGACCGACATCGCCTTCATGACGATGTCCGAAAGCCCCGGCGGCAGCTGCGGGTTGATCTCGATCGGCGGCTTCGCCTTGCCCTGCACGTGCTGGTACATCACGGCCATGTGGTCGCCGCGGTGATAGGGCGGCTCGCCCGTGAGCATCTCATAGAGGATGACGCCGAGCGAATAAATGTCCGCCCGCTCGTCGACCTTCTTGCCCAGGATCTGCTCGGGAGCCATGTACTTGGGCGAGCCGATCACGTAGCCGGTGCGGGTGAGCTGCGTGTCGCCCTGCTGCTGCGCGGCGGCGACGCCGAAGTCCACGATCTTGACGAGCCCGGTGTCGTCGATCAGCACGTTCGCGGGCTTGAGGTCGCGGTGGATGATGCCGGACTGGTGGGCCACGGTCATGCCGGTGGCGACGTCCATCGCGTAGCGCACGGCTTTCGCCAGCGGCATCGGCTTGTCGCCGATCTCCTGGCCCAGCGTGTGCGAGGCGAAGTACTCCATCGAGATCGCGTAGTTGCCGCGGATCGACAGGAAGTCGTAGATGCGGATGACGTTGCGATGCGTGATCTTGCGCGAGTAGCGCAGCTCGTGCACGAAGCGCTTCAGCATCTCCTCGTCCTGGGAGACGTTCGGATTGAGGAACTTGAGGACGAGGCGCTCCTCGACGACGGTGTCCTCCATCAGCAGCACGGTGCCGAAGGCGCCCTTGCCGATCTTCTGCAGGTACTTGTAACGGCCTTCGAGCACGTCCCCGGGCTTCAGCGTCGAGATGTCGAGGCGCGATTCGACCTTGCGCGCCGCGGCTTCGAAGTCGGGGCGATCCACGAGCAGCGTGCGCGCGGGCTCGGCCATGCGCGCCGCGCCCTGCTGGGCGTCGCGCACGCCGGTCGAGAAGCGCGCGTCGAGGTCCTCGACGGCGCGCATCGCCGCGTGATGCACGGTCGGGTCCGAGCCTTCGGACACCGCGGCTTCGAGCCGGGCGCGCACCTGGTCCGCCGACCCGTCGTCGACGAGCCGGCCGAGCGCCGTGATGACCTCGAGCCGCACTTCCTTCGACGGGCGGTTGAGCATCGGCAGCAGGCGGCTGACCATGCCGGCGTCACCGAGCTTGCCGAGGGCCCGGATCACCGTCGGCAGCGAACGTTCGTCGGTCGCGCGCAGCATGTCCTGCAGCGCGGGCAGCGCGCGCGGGCTGCCGATCTCGGCGAGCGCATCGACCGCGCGCTCGCGCACCCACCAGTCGTCGTCGCGCGTGGCCTCGATCAGGAAGCCGACGGCGCGCTCGTCCTTGGTCTGGTTCAGGATCTCGATGGCCGCGCGCCGCACTTCCTCGTCCGGATCGCGGATCAAGCCGAGGGCCGCCTCGATGACGCGCGGGCCGCCGATCTTGGCGAGCGCGTCCGCGGCGCGGCTGCGCACCCACCAGTCGTCGTCCTTGATCGACTGCAGCAGGACCTTGATGTGCTGGGCCGTGCCGATTTCGTTGAGCACCTCGACCGCAGCGCGCCTTGCCCCTTCGTCCTCGTCGCGCAGGATCGCGACCAGGTGCTGGATCGTTTCCGGGTGATTGGCGCGGACGATGGCTTCGATCGCCTTCTGCTGCAGTTCGACGTCGGGGTCGCGCAGCAGCTCGCAGAGCAGGCCGACGTCGACATTCGCGCCGAAGCCCGCCAGCGCACCGAGGGCCGCGAGCCGCACGAACTTGTTGCGTTCGGCGAGCTGGCCCTGCAGCGCGGTCGCCACGTCCGGACGGTTGAAGCGCGCGAGGATGTTGATGACGTGAGTGCGGGCTACGGGATCCTTGCCCTCGAGCCGGCTCAGCAGTTCGGGCAGCAGGCTCTCGTCCGCGATGTCCGCGACGATGCGGAACATGGCCGTCTTCTCGGCGACCTCCTGGTTGTAGCTGCGCAGCAGCACGTCGCGGGCGTTCAGGCGCGCCTTCTGCGCAGCCATGATGCCGACGACCGTGGCCTTCGGCATGTCCGGTTGGTCGAGCAGGCCGAACAGCAGGCTGGGCGCGTAGCGCTGCGAGTTGGACAGGGCGGTGGTGACGGCTGCGACCGTGCGCTGGTTGCCGTCGGCCAGGCCCGCGGCGACGGTGGGGAAGGCCTTGTTGTCGAGCAGGGCAGTCAGCACCGCGATGAAACCGGCCGTTTCCTGCTTGTCGGCGTTGGCCAGCGCACCGATGATGCGCGGGATGGCCGCAGGACCCAGCCGTGCCAGCTTCTCGAGCAGCTCACGATGGCCATTGCCGGCTTCGGCCGCCTTGATCTCGGCGATCAGCCGGTCAGCGCGCAGGTTCGTGAGAAAGCTCATTGCGACGTGGTCAGCCCTGGATGCTCGGGAGGTAGAGCCCGTTTGGTGTCTGCGATTCTTCCGGGAAATTAAGTCGATGGCACCGCGTCAGCGGCGCGCGCCGGACAAGCGCGCATTATGCCACGCGAACCCGGCCGCCCGACCGGCCGTGCTTGCGCGCGGACGTGCCCGCGTTTCGCTACAATCCCTGCCCTCCAGCGCATACAGCCCCCTGCAGTCCCAGACGCTCACCATGACGGACGATCGACTCGCCCAAGCCCGGCTGCTGGCCGGGAATTATGTCGAACCCTACCTGGGGTTGCCGCTGGCGGACGCCAAAGCTGTGAAGTCCGTTCGGTTGGAGCCCACGGGGCCCTTGGTCGAGGTCGAGCTCGGCTTTCCGCTCGGCGGTTATGCGGAGGTGCTGGCGGCCCGCCTGCGTGACCACCTGCGAGCTGCCCCGGGACTGGAGGGCGCCGAGGTCAAGGTCGGCTGGCACGTCCAGGCCGGGCAGGCACAGGGCCAGCTGCAGCCCCTGCCGGGCATCCGCAACGTCATCGCCGTCGCCTCCGGCAAGGGCGGGGTGGGCAAGTCCACCACGGCCGTCAACCTTGCCCTGGCCCTGGCGCTCGATGGCGCCCGGGTCGGCCTGCTCGATGCCGACATCTACGGGCCGAGCCAGCCCCGGATGATGGGGCTGCAGGGCGAACGCCCGACGAGCCGCGACGGGCGGCGCATCCAGCCCCTCGAGGCCCACGGCGTCAAGGTCATTTCGATCGGCTTCCTGATCGAGGAAGAGCAGCCGATGGTGTGGCGCGGTCCCATGGTCACGCAGGCCCTGCAGCAGCTGCTGAACGAAACAGACTGGGGCGAACTGGACTATCTCGTCGTCGACATGCCACCCGGGACGGGCGACATCCAGCTGACACTGTCGCAGCGGGTCCCCGTGAGCGGCGCGGTCATCGTCACCACGCCGCAGGACATCGCCCTGCTCGATGCGCGCAAGGGCCTGCGCATGTTCCAGAAGGTCAACGTGCCCGTGCTCGGGATCGTCGAGAACATGAGCACGCACATCTGCTCGAAGTGCGGCCACGAAGAACCGATCTTCGGCAGCGGCGGCGGCTCGGCGCTGGCGCAACAATACGGCGTCGGCCTGCTCGGGCAGGTGCCGCTCGACATCCGCATCCGCGAAGAGACGGACGAGGGTCATCCCACGGTGATCGTCGATCCGACGGGCCGCATCGGCGGCGCTTACGTGGACATCGCGCGGCGCACCGCGGCGCGACTGTCCATGGCGACTGCATCCGCCACCGGTTTTCCCAAGATCACCGTCGAGGACACCTGACCGTGAGCATCAAGCCGTGAGCATCAAGCCATGAGCATCAAGTCAGACCGCTGGATCCGCCGCATGGCGCAGGGCCACGGCATGATCGAACCGTTCGAGCCCGGGCAGGTTCGCGTCGTCGACGGTGAGCGCATCGTCTCGTACGGCACGTCGAGCTACGGCTACGACGTCCGCTGTGCGTCCGAGTTCAAGATCTTCACCAACATCAACTCGACGATCGTCGATCCCAAGAACTTCGACACCGGCTCGTTCGTCGATTTCGACGGCCCCGTCTGCATCATTCCGCCGAACTCGTTCGCCCTGGCGCGCACGGTCGAGTACTTCCGCATCCCGCGCAGCGTGCTGACGATCTGCCTCGGCAAGTCGACCTACGCGCGCTGCGGCATCATCGTCAACGTGACGCCGCTCGAGCCCGAGTGGGAAGGGCACGTGACCCTCGAGTTCTCCAACACGACGACGCTGCCCGCGAAGATCTACGCGAACGAAGGCGTGGCGCAGATGCTGTTCTTCGAATCGGACGAAGTCTGCGAGACCTCGTACCGGGATCGAGGCGGCAAGTACCAGGGGCAGAAGGGCGTGACGCTCCCTCGCGCGTAGCGCGAGGGAAGTGACTAGTGAATAGTGGACTAGTGACTAGTAAGAAGGCCGGCAGCAATGCCGGCCCTCTTTTTCCTACTAGTCACTATTCACTAGCCACTAGTCACTGTTCACTAGTCACTTCTCTTCAGCTTCAGCAGCTTCATCTCCACCTCCGCCTTCCCCTTCCGGTACTGGATCGCCTGGACGGGGACGTAGCCCAGCGCGGGCGCGTGCCAGACCTTCGACACGCGGTTGGAGCCGGGGCGCTGGTTGGCCCAGACCACGGCTTCGAACTTGCCGAACGGCGTGGCGACCTGCTGCGTGCCTTCGGACCAGTACTTGTACTCGTGGACCTTGTTGCCGGTGATGAGCCGGAACGCCTGCGGCTTACGGCCGGCCAGCAGTTCCTGGATCATCGCGGCCTGGACCGAAGCCGTGTCCTGGGTGCCGGGGAGCAGGTCGAGGACGCCGGTCGTGCCCTTGGCCGTGCCCGTCGCCTTGCCGGCGGCCCAGTCGTAGGCGACGTGAACGTCCTTCTCTCCCGACGCGGAGCCGTCCTCGAACTCGAACGACAACGGGCGCACGCCGCTGGGCGTGATCAGCATCTGGGCGAGTTCATGGGCGGCGGTGCTCACCGCCAGTCGCCCGAGCAGGCTGGGAAACGCGTGCGTCTCGTATTGCCACTGGTTCGGTTCCTTGCCGCGGCGAAAGCTGACCTCGATTTCGCCACCGTTCAGGCCGCGGTAACTGACCTGGTACCGTGCCGTGTACGGCTGGAAATTCGGCGCCGACGACTCCGTGGCAAGGGTCGATGCCGGGAGCAGGACGGCACAGGCGAGCCATGCAGCGAGTCGCGTCAGCCAGCGTGTCGGTCGTTTCATGAGATACCTGTTGTCGTCGCCAGCCCGGCCCGCACGACGGGCGAGTCGAGACGCCGGCCATCGAGCCATGGAACCCCGTCGCGCAGCTCCAGCCGGCCTGCGACGAACCAGCCCTACGCATTCGGGGTAGATCAGGTGTTCTTCGTGCAGAACGCGGGCGGCGAGACTCGTCGCGTCATCCCCCGGCAGTACGGGAACCCTGGCTTGTAAGACCACGGGTCCGCCGTCGAGTTCGGGCGTCACGAAGTGCACGCTGGCGCCGTGCTCGGAATCCCCGGCCAGCAGGGCGCGCCGGTGAGTGTGCAGGCCCGGATATTTCGGCAGCAGCGACGGGTGGATGTTGAGCAGGCGCCCGGCGAAATGCCCGACGAATCCGTCCCCGAGGATCCGCATGAACCCGGCGAGCACGACCAGCCCGGGCGCGAATCGATCGACCACTGCCGCGAGCGCGTCGCCATATGCCTCGCGGCCCGGGTAGTCCCCGGGTGACAGGACGGCCGTGGCGATGCCGTGGGCCCGGGCCCATTCCAGCGCGCCGGCCTCGGCCCGATCGCTGACGACGGCCGCAATGCGGGCGGGTATCTGGCCGGAGTCGACCTGTGCCGCGATCGCCTGCAGGTTGCTGCCGCGACCCGACGCGAGGACGACGATCGGCGTCGGTGCGGCCGCGCGCACGGTCATTCGACGATGACCACCTCGCGGTCACCCGCGCGAACTTCGCCGATCACGGCGGCCGTTTCGCCGCAGGCGCGCAGGATGCCGAGCGCGCGATCCGCCTCGGCCGGCGGCACGCAGAGCGTCATGCCGAGACCGCAATTGAACGTGCGGTACATCTCGTCGCGTGCGACGTTGCCGACCCGCTGCAACCAGTCGAAGACGACGGGGCGCGGCCAGAGCCTCGCGTCGATGATCGCCTCGAGGCCGGCCGGCAGGCAGCGCGGGATGTTGCCGGTCGGGCCGCCGCCGGTGATGTGCGCCAGGCTGTGCACGGGAACCGACTGCTCGAGCAACCCGAGCACGGACTTGACGTAGATGCGGGTCGGCTGCAGCAGCAGGTCGTACAGCGAATGACCGTCCAGTTGCGTCGCGGGACCCGCACCGCTCAGCGCGAGCAGCCGGCGGATCAGCGAATAGCCGTTCGAGTGGGCGCCCGACGAGGCGAGGCCGATGATCGCATCGCCGGCGCGCGTCTGCGTGCCGTCGATGATCCGGTCCTTCTCGACGAGGCCGACGCAGAAGCCGGCGAGGTCGTAGTCTTCGCCTTCGTACATGCCGGGCATCTCGGCGGTCTCGCCGCCCACGAGCGCGCAGCCGGCTTGCAGGCAACCCTCGACGATGCCCTTGATGACGCGCTCGGCGGTGTCGACGTCGAGCTTGCCGGTCGCGTAGTAGTCGAGGAAGAACATGGGTTCGGCGCCCTGCACGACGACGTCGTTGACGCACATCGCCACGAGGTCGATGCCGATCGTGTCGTGGCGCCCCGTCTCGATCGCGAGGCGGAGCTTGGTGCCGACGCCGTCGGTACCGGACACCATGACTGGCTGGCGAAAGCGGTCCAGCGGCACCTCGACGAGGGCGCCGAAGCCGCCGATGCCGCCGAGCACCTCCTTGCGCATCGAGCGTTTGACCGCGGGCTTGATGCGGTCGACGAGTGCGTCGCCGGCTTCGATGTCGACGCCTGCGTCGCGATAGGTGGTGCTGGTCGGATTCTCGGCCATCGGGTGGGGTTCTCTGCGGGGCGGACGCCCCGGGTCTGGCTCGAGGCTGTGGTATTTTACACGTCGGCCGTCGACGCCGGACTTCTCATCCCTGCAATGACTTCCAAGCGCAATATCGTCGGTCTTGCAGCCCCGTGCGGCCTGCTGGCGGTCCTGGTGCTCGTGTGGATGCCCTGGCGCGCCGTGCATGCCGACGTCGCGCTGTACCAGGCCGTCGTCCCGCTCGAAGGGACTCGACGCGAAGGACCGCACTGCCGCGTTCGGCGAGGCTTTGAAGATGGCGGCCGTGCAGGCGTCCGGGCGGCCGGAAGCCGCCTCGGCACCCCGGGTCGTCGCGGCTGCGGCGGAGCCGGATTCCTACGTCCAGCAGTACTCGACGACCGCGGACCGCATGCTCAAGGTGGGGTTCGACGCGCGCGCCATGGAGCAACTGCTGCAGCAGGCCGGACTGCCGCTGTGGCCCGCCGAGAGGCCAGCGACGCTGGTCCTGCTGTTCATGCCTGTCGATCGCCGGAGGCGCGTCGCGCCGTCACGGCGGCAGAGCGTCCGCCGGAACGCAGCGAACTCGAGCGCGCGGCGCAGGCGCGCGGCGTACCGCTGACGTGGCCGGTCGAGAGCGTGGATGCCGGCAGCGCCCGTGCCAGCCTGTCCGGCGCCGGGCCGGTGCTCGCGGGCTTCGGCACCGGAGGCGGCTACGACTGGACCTTCGGTCACGCCGGCCAGTCCGCGACTGCGCGCGGTGGTCCGGCCGCGGCCGCCGATCTCGCCGCCGATGCGCTCGCTGCGAGGTATGCGCCAGCCTCGACCCGCAGCCTGAGCACACTGGTCGTGCGCATCGGCGGCCTGCAGGACGTGCGCGCCTACGCCGCACTGACCACTTACCTCGAGGGGCTCAGCCTCGTCCGCGCGGTGACCGTGCGTGAACTGGCGGGCGACACCGTGCTGCTCGAGCTGTCAGTCCGTGGCGACCTGCGAACTGCTGCGGCGCATCTTTGCGCTCGATTCGCGGCTGGTGGCGGCACCCCGCGCCGAGCCTGCAGCCCCGATGGCGCCGGACTTCCTGTGGCAGCCATGAACCTGAGCTTCCTGCCCAACCTGCTCTGCATCCTGCGCATCCTGCTGGTGTACCCGGTCGCGCACTGGATCCTGCAGGGGCGCTACCCGGAGGTGATGGCGCTGTTCGCGATCGCTGCCTTCACCGACGCGCTCGATGGTTCGCTGGCGAAGCGCTTCGGCTGGACCAGCGAACTCGGCAAGCATCTGGACCCGCTGGCAGACAAGCTGCTGCTCACGACGGTGTTCGTCTGCCTCAGCATCAACGGCGACGTGCCCTGGGCCCTGACGGCGCTGGTGCTGCTGCGCGACCTGGTGATCGTCTTCGGCGCGATCACGTACCGGGTGCTGTTCGGGCCGGTGAACGGCAATCCGACCATCGCCAGCAAGTTCAACACGCTCGCGCAGATCGTGTTCTGCCTCGCCACCGTCTCGAGCAGCGCCTATCAGCTGGCCGGCGGACTGGGTCGTGACGGCGCTGGGCGCGATGGTCTTCATTTCCACGGCCGTGAGCGGCATCGACTACACGCTGACGTACTCGAGGCGCGCTGCCGTCGTCTCGCGCACCCGCGCGGCTGCCCGCGGCTGAGCCTGCCGCATGGTCATGGAGCAACTACCGCTGCGGGTCCGGCTGCGAGATGGCGCGCGATTCGAGAGTTTCGTGCCCGGCGCGAATGTCGAGGCCTGCAGCCTGCTGCGCGAGGCACGCGCGGGCGCGCCGCGGGTGATCTGGCTGTGGGGCCGCGCGGGTTCCGGCAAGACGCACCTGCTGCAGGCCACCTGTGCTGCGGCAGGCGAGCGCGGCGAGCTGGCGGCGTACGTCGACCTGTGCACTGCGCCCGGCCCGGCCATGCTCGAAGGCTGCGAATCGCTGGCGACGGTCTGCCTCGATGCCCTCGACGCCGTCGCGGCGCGACCCGACTGGAATGCCGGCCTGTTCCGGCTGTACACGTTGCTGCAGGACGGGCCGGGCAGGCTCGTCGTGGCGAGCCGCACGCCGCCTGCAGGGCTGGCATTTACGCTGCCGGACCTGCGTTCGCGGTTGCTGGCCGCCTCGGTGCACCAGCTCGTCGAACTCGACGATGCCGGCCAGTGCGAGGCCCTGCGGTTGCGGGCCGCGGCCCGCGGCCTCGAACTTTCCCCGGAGGCCGCGCTGTACCTGGTGCACCGCCTGCCGCGCGACATGCATTCGCTGTTCGACGTGCTCGACCGCCTCGACCAGGCATCGCTCGTCGCGCAACGCAAGCTCACGATCCCGTTCCTGCGGGAAGCAGTGGAGAGCGGAGAGCGGATAGCGGATAGCGGAGAGCGGAGAGTAGGAATCGGACGCGCGCGTGCGCGCGCTTCTTGCTATCCGCTCTCCGCTCTCCGCTCTCCGCTTCCCCGGGTCAGCCGCAGGTACGCGACCAGCGCAATCACCAGCCCCGTGCCCAGGAACAGCATGGCTGCGGCGATCGCACGCAGCGCGGGATTGGCCACGATCTCCATGAGCGCGAAGACGAAATGCGGCGTCAGGCACAGCGTGGCCCACGCGAAGGTGCGGCGTCGGGAGCGCCACACGCCTGGCAAAGGCATCAGCAGCGGCACCAGCAGGAACAGCGCCAGCATTGCGGCCGACAGGGGGCTCGACGCCTCCCGCGCGATCAGCAGCACGACGACGGCCAGGAGCGCCAGCAGCAGTGCCAGGACTGCCGAGCGTGCTCGTGCGGCGAGCGCTGCCGTGCGCGCGGCGGACTCAGGCATTGCGAATTGCCCGGGCTGCCGCAGCGACCTCGGCCAGCCTGCGGCCGAGCAGTTGCGCAAGTTCACGCTCGTCGTCGCTCAATTTCGGCTGTTTCGCGCCCTGCACCGCGAGGTGGCTGGCGCCGTAGGGTGAGCCCCCGGTCCGGGTTCGGTTCAATGCGGGTGCGGTGTAGGGCAGGCCGACGAGGTACATGCCGTGGTGGAGCAGCGGCACCATCATCGTCAGGAGCGTCGATTCCTGGCCGCCGTGCATCGAACTCGTGGAGGTGAAGACGGCCGCCGGCTTGCGATCGAGCGCTCCGTTCAGCCAGAGCGAACTGGTGCCGTCGAGGAAATACTTCAGCGGCGCCGCCATGTTGCCGAATCGGGTCGGGCTGCCGAGCGCGAGCCCGTCGCATTGCGCCAGTTCGTCGTACGTGGCGTAGGGCGGGCCCGCCGGCGGCACCGCCGGTTCGGTCGCGGCCGTGTCCGGTGACACCGTCGGCACGGTCCGCAGCCTGGCCGTGACGCCGGGGACGGATTCGACGCCGCGAGCGATGTGCCGGGCCACTTCCGCCGTGGCGCCGTGTCGCGAGTAATACAGGACGAGGATTTCGGTCATGGGTGATTCTGCGCTGGCCATCGAGGCGGATGCCGCTCACTTCGACGGGCGCGCGGCGCGCGGATTCTAGGGCGGCGAGCCTTGACGGTACAGGGTGCGCTTGTTACGGTCACCTGAGGTTTCACCCCTCGGAAGCCCGATTGCCGACTTTCCTGCATATTCCGCGGCACCTTGCCCTGTGGCTGTTGCTCGGGGCCGGCCTGCTGACGGGCTGTGCCGGCGCTCCGGTGCAGGAAATGAGCAATGCCCGGCAGGCGGTTCGTGCGGCAGAGAAAGCCGGCGCGGCCACTGCGGCCCCCGAACTCCTGGCCGAGTCGAAGCAGCTGCTCAAGGACGCGCGGGCCCGCCTGGGCGAGCAGGACTATCGCGCTGCCAAGGACGACGCCGACAGCGCTCGCAGCAAGGCCATCGAGGCGCGTCGCATTGCCGAAGCGGCCGCAGCCGCGGACAAGCCCCCGGCCCCTTGATCGCACGGCGTTGCTACGTCTCGGGTCGCGTGCAGGGCGTCTTCTATCGCGCCAGCACGCGCCAGCGCGCCGAACTGCTGGGTGTCACGGGTTACGCCCGCAATCTGCCGGACGGCCGGGTCGAGGTTCTGGCCTGTGGCGAGCCCGCCGGCGTCGAGGCCTTGTGCGCCTGGCTCTGGGAGGGGCCGCCGGCGGCCAGCGTCACGGACGTGCGCGTCGAAGCAGTGGACCCCGCTGCGCTCGGGTCCTGGCCCGCTCACTTCACGCAGCGCTGAATTTCGCGGGACGCCGCTCAGTTCGCAACGCGCCAGCGCGACACGAGCCGGTCGATGACGAGGTCAGAATAGGTCGGCCGCCCCAGGCTGCCGTTGTAGCGCTGCAGGGCCCGCTGGTAGTTGCCGCGTTCCTTGCGCAGGTAATAGCCGAGGATCGTCGTCCCCATCCGGACATTGTCCGCGATGCGCACGAGCTGGTCGTTGGTCATGCCGAGCTGGCGCGGCCAGAAGGGCATCACCTGCATCAGGCCGACCGCGCCCGCGGAGGAGACCGCGTAGCGGTCGAAACGGCTCTCCACGTCCATGACGGCCAGCACCAGCTCGGGCGGGATGTCGACGCGCTTCGCCTCGCAATGGACGTCGTGCAGGATCTGCTCGCGTTCCGTTGGCGTCCGGCACGTAGCGCGCGAGCCGTGGCTCCATCGTCGCGAACCAGACCGCCTGCTCGTACTTGTCGTCGAAGCAGCGGGAGGGCTCGATCGCGGCGGCGACGACGCCGCGCAGCTCGGGGTCCATCTGCCGGTCGGCACGGGCCGCAGACCACGGCAACGTGCAGCAGGCGAAGACGGCGGCGACGGAGCAGAGCGTACGGCGCATGGATCCTCAGGCGGGCGTGACGGTTCCCCGCTGGCTGCGCAGGAAGCCGACGATGTCTGCGACCGGCACGTCGGCCCCGGTACCGTCGCGACGACGCTTGTACTCGAGCACGCCGCGATCGAGGCCCTTGTCACCCACGACGATGCGGTGCGGGGTGCCGATCAACTCGTCGTCGGCGAATTTCACGCCCGGCCGCGCGTCACGATCGTCGAACAGCACGTCGAGCCCGGCGGCCGTCAGCTCGGCGTAGAGTCGTTCGGCTTCCTGCCGCACGCGTTCGGACTTGGTGATGTTCATCGGGATGAGGCTGACGTCGAAGGGCGCGATCGGTTCCGGCCAGATGATGCCGCGCTCATCGTGGTTCTGTTCGATCGCCGCCGCCACGACGCGCGTCACACCGATGCCATAGCAGCCCATGAACATGACGACGGACTTGCCTTGTTCGTCGAGCACCGTCGCGTTCATGGCCTCGCTGTACTTGCAGCCCAGCTGGAAAATGTGACCGACTTCGATGCCGCGGGCGATGCCGAGCGTGCCCTTGCCGGTCGGGCTCGGGTCGCCGGGCACGACATTGCGGATGTCGACGACCTCGGCCTCGGGCAGGTCGCGGCCCCAGTTCACCCCGGTCAGGTGGGCGTCGCGCTCGTTGGCGCCGCAGACGAAGTCGGCGGCGTGCGCCGCCGCGCGGTCCACGTAAACCCTGCACCGGAGGCCGACCGGGCCGATGAACCCCGGCTCCGCACCCGTCGCGGCGACGATCTGCTCGGCGCCCGCCATCCGCAACGGCGACGAGACACCGGGCAGCTTCTGCGCCTTGACCGCGTTCAATTCGTGGTCGCCGCGCACGATCATCGCCACGGGCTGGCCATCGGTGCCTTCGACGAGCAGCGTCTTGAGGCACTGTGCCGCCGTCACGCCCAGGAACCTGCGTCAGTTCCTCGATCGTGCGCACGTTCGGCGTCGCGACCTTCTGCAGGGTCGCCGTCGCCGCGCCGCGCGGTCCGGCGGGCGCCAGCGCCTCGGCCATCTCCAGGTTCGCGGCGTAATCGTCGCCGTCCGAGAACGCGATGGCGTCTTCGCCCGAGTCGGCCAGCACGTGGAATTCCTGCGACGCGCTGCCGCCGATGCTGCCGGTGTCGGCGCGCACGGCGCGGAACTTGAGCTGCATGCGCTCGAAGATCCGTGAGTACGCGCGATACATCGCCTGGTAGCCCTCCTCGAGCGAGGCGGCGTCGAGGTGGAACGAGTAGGCGTCCTTCATCGTGAATTCACGGGCGCGCATGACGCCGAAGCGCGGCCGGATCTCGTCGCGGAACTTGGTCTGGATCTGGTAGAAGTTGACCGGCAGCTGCCGGTAGCTCTTCAGCTCGCGCCGCGCGATGTCGGTGATGACCTCCTCGTGCGTCGGGCCGTAGCAGAACGGCGCGCTCGTTGCGGTCCTTGATCCGCAGCAGTTCGGGCCCGAACTGGTCCCAGCGACCCGATTCCACCCACAGTTCGGCAGGCTGCATCGTCGGCATGAGCAACTCGAACGCGCCGGCGCGGTTCATCTCTTCGCGGATGATGTTTTCCACCTTGCGCAGCACGCGCAGGCCGATCGGCAGCCAGGTGTACATGCCGGCCGCCACGCGGCGGATCAGGCTCGCACGGAGCATGAGCTGGTGGCTCACGACCTCGGCGTCGGCGGGGACGTCGCGCAGGGTATTGACGGGGTAGGTCGAGAGTCGCATGGGGGAGGAATCCGGCCGGAAAAAAGCGGGCGGTATGTTACCAGAGCGGGCCGGGCCCACCCGGGGACGGCTTGCGTTGTGTGCGGCCGCTCCCGTACCTATCATGGAGGTCGCCCCGAGTTCGATTCCCAGGTAGCGCCATCCATGACGACCGATTCACCCGAGACGGGCGCTGCAGACCGTCCGCGCAGCCGGGGCATCTACCTGCTGCCCAACCTGTTCACGACCGCGGTGATGTTCTCCGGCTTCTACGCGATCGTGGCCGCCACGGACGGCAACTTCGACCGCGCGGGCATCGCGATCTTCATCGCGATGGTCTGTGACGGCCTCGACGGCCGCATCGCCCGCTGGACCCGGACGCAGAGCGAATTCGGCAAGGAATACGACAGCCTGTCGGACATGGTCGCCTTCGGCCTGGCCCCGGCCGTCGTCGCCTACCAGTGGGGCGTGGCGCGCATTGCGGAATACGGCTTTGTCTGGGGCCGGCTCGGCTGGCTCGCCACGTTTTTCTACGCGGCCTGCGCCGGCATCCGCCTGGCGCGTTTCAACGCGCGCGCCGACACGGCCGACAAGCGTTTCTTCGAGGGTCTGCCGAGTCCGTCCGGCGCGGCACTGCTCGCCGGCTTCGTCTGGATGCTGGCGGACCTGCAGCGTGAGGCGCTGCCTGCACTGGTCCTCGCCTTCGTCGTCGCATTCGTGGCGGGTGGCCTGATGGTGAGCCGGTTCCGCTACCTGAGCGGCAAGGACCTCGACCCGAAGATGCGCGTCCCGGTGGCAGCCATCGTGCTGATCCCGCTCGGCTTCGTGCTGGTCGGCTCCAGCCCGCCCGAGATGCTGTTCGCGCTGTTCGCCTTCTACGCGAGTTCGGGGCCGCTGCTCTGGGCCTGGCGTCGCATGCGACGGGGCAGGCGTGCCGCCCGTCACCCGGGTCCGGGACCGGGCCACTGAAACGATGGTCGACGCGCGGCAAGCAGCCTACCTGCAGGCGCTCGGTGTGGACGTTTACGTGCCGCGCGATGCGGCCGATCCGGTCTGGCCAGCCGCAATGGCGGTCGCGCCCGTCCCGCAGCCGAGCGCCGTGCCGGCGGTTGCGGCGAGCCCGGCTTTCGGCGCCTGTGGCTGGGATGAGTTGCGCGCCGCAGTGGCGGACTGCCAGCGCTGCGACCTGCACGCCACGCGGACGCAGACCGTCTTCGGCGTCGGCAATCCGCGGGCGCGCTGGATGTTCGTCGGCGAGGCCCCTGGCGCCGAGGAGGACCGGCAGGGCGAGCCTTTCGTCGGTCGCGCCGGCCAGCTCCTGACGGCGATGATCCGGGCGCTCGGCATGCAGCGCGAGGACGTCTACATCGCGAACGTGCTCAAGTGCCGCCCGCCCGGCAATCGCGATCCCAAGCCGGCGGAGGCGGCGAGTTGCCGCGCGTTCCTCGAGCGGCAGATCGCCCTGGTCGATCCGACACTGCTGATCGCCGTGGGGCGCATCGCTGCGCAGGACCTGCTCGGGACCGAGACGCCCATCGCCAAGCTGCGAGGCAAGGTCCACTCGTTCGGGGCGAAGGCCTGGCCCCTGGTCGTCACCTATCACCCGGCCTACCTGCTGCGCAGCCCGAGCGAAAAGCGCAAGGCCTGGCAGGACCTGGTCTTCGCGCGGCAGCTGTTCGCGCGGCTCGAACGTGAGGCGGCCAGCGCCGGCCGCGCATGAGTTCGGCGGTAACCACGCCCGACCCGCCCGCGCGGCGCCTGGTGCGCTTCCGCGCCATGACGCCCTCCGACATCGCCGGTGTCGCTGCGGTCGAGAAGGCCTCGTACCCGTTTCCCTGGAGCGAGGGCATTTTCCGCGACTGCCTGCGCGTCGGCTACCTATGCCGCGTCGCCGAATGCGAGGGCGCGGTCGTCGCGTACGGCATCGTGGCGATGGGGGCCGGCGAAGCGCACGTGCTCAACCTCTGTGTCGGCGACCCGATGCGCGGCCGCGGCATCGGTCGCCAGATGCTGATGCTGTTGATCGAGCGCGCCGGCCAGGCTGGCATGCAGGACGTTTTCCTCGAGGTCCGCCCGTCGAACATGCACGCGATCGCGCTCTATCAATCGGTCGGGTTCATCGAGGTGGGCCGGCGGCGCGGTTACTACCAGGCCGTCGAAGGCCGCGAGGATGCCCTCGTCCTCAAGCTGTCGATACCGGTAAAATCCCCGCGGATGACCCAACTCATCGACGAAGTCGCGCGTCGCCGCACCTTCGCCATCATCTCCCACCCCGACGCCGGCAAGACCACGCTCACCGAGAAGCTGCTGCTTTTCGGCGGCGCCATCCAGCTCGCCGGGACCGTCAAGGGGCGCAAGGCCACGCGCCACGCGACCTCCGACTGGATGCGGCTCGAGCAGCAGCGCGGCATTTCCGTGACCTCGAGCGTCATGCAGTTCCCGTACAGGGGCCGCATGGTCAACCTGCTCGATACGCCGGGCCACGAGGACTTCTCCGAGGACACCTACCGCACGCTGACCGCGGTCGACTCGGCGCTCATGGTCATCGACTGCGCCAAGGGCGTCGAGGAGCGCACGATCAAGCTGATGGAGGTGTGCCGCCTGCGCGACACGCCGATCATGACCTTCATCAACAAGCTGGACCGCGAGGGGCGCGAGCCCACGGAACTGCTCGACGAAATCGAGCGCGTGCTGCGGATCGAGTGCGCGCCCGTGACCTGGCCGATCGGCATGGGCCGCGCGCTCGCCGGCATCTATCACCTGCTCGAGGACCGGATCTACGCCTACCAGGCGGGCGAAAAGGGCCGCGCCGGCACGAACGAGATCATCGACGGGCTCGACAGTCCCGAGGCCAGCGAATTCCTCGGCGACCTCGCCAGGCGCCTACCGCGAGGAAATCGAGCTCGTGCGCGGCGCCTCGCACGCGTTCGACGTCGAAGCCTATCGCGCGGGCCGGCAGACCCCGGTGTTCTTCGGATCCGCGATCAACAATTTCGGCGTGACGGAACTGCTGGCGTCGTTCGTCGAATACGCCCCGTCGCCGCTCGCGCGCGGGACCACGACGCGCACCGTGGAGCCGCACGAGGCGGCGCTCGCGGGCTTCGTGTTCAAGATCCAGGCGAACATGGACCCGGGCCACCGCGACCGCATCGCGTTCATGCGCATCTGCTCGGGGCGCTACCGCAAGGGCATGAAGCTGTTCCACGTGCGCGACGGCAAGGAGATCCGCGTCGGTGACGCGGTGACGTTCCTCGCGGCGGATCGGCAGCATACGGACGAAGCCTACGCCGGCGACATCATCGGCCTGCACAACCACGGCACGATCAACATCGGCGACACGCTGACCGAAGGCGAGACGATCATGTTCACGGGCATCCCGAACTTCGCACCGGAGATCTTCCGTCGCGTCGTGCTGCGGGATCCGCTGCGCATGAAGGCCCTGCAGAAAGGACTCGACCAGTTGTGCGAGGAGGGTGCCACGCAGGTGTTCCGGCCGCTGCGCAACAACGACCTGATCCTCGGTGCGGTCGGCATGCTGCAGTTCGACGTCGTGGCCTTCCGCCTGCAGGACGAATACTCCGTGCAGGCGAGCTGGGACAACGTCAGCGTCTACACGGCCCGCTGGGTCTACTGTCCGGACCCGAAGAAACTGCAGGAATTCCGCGACAAGGCCCACGACAACCTGGCACTCGATCACTCGGGTGCGCTGGTGTACCTGGCACCGACCCGCGTCAACCTGCAGCTGACGCTCGAACGCTGGCCCGACGTCACGTTCCGCGAAACGCGCGAGCACCTCGCGGTCGCTGCATGACGGAAACCTGCTCGTGAATTCGAGCAAGGGGGTCCTGCGCCGGCGGCCCGTGGTGGCCTGGGCCTTGTACGACTGGGCCAACTCCGCGTTCGCGACGCACGGTGATGGCCGGGTTCTTCCCGGTCTTCTTCAAGCAGTACTGGAACGCAGGCGTGCCGGCGACCGAGAGCACGTTCCGCCTCGGCGTGACGAGCGGCATCGCCAGTGCGCTCGTCGCCCTGCTGGCCCCGGTCATGGGCGCGATTGCCGATCGCAGCAGTTCCCGCGTCAAGATGCTGCTCCTCGCGACCGTCCTCGGTGCCGCGGCGACGGCGGGCCTGGCGCTGGTCGGGCAGGGTCACTGGCTCGGTGCGGTGGTCCTGTACCTGGCCGCGTCGCTCGGTTTCTGGGGCGGCATCGTCTTCAACGATTCGCTGCTGCTGCACGTCGCGGAACCCGACGAGTACGACCTCGTCTCCGGATTTCGGCTACGCGCTGGGCTACCTCGGCGGCGGCCTGCTGTTCGCAGTCAACGTGCTGATGACCCTCAGGCCCGGGCTGTTCGGTCTCGCCGATGCAAGCGCGGCGGTGCGTGCCTCGTTCGTCATGACCGGAGTGTGGTGGCTGGTGTTCGCGCTGCCCTGCGTGCTGCTCGTCGAGGAGAAGCGCAACGAGCGCCCGGTGGTCGGAGTCGTGGAAGCCGCGCGCCTCGGCTTCCGGGAACTGGCCACGACGCTCGGTGAAATCCGCCGCTACCGCCCGGTGCTCTGGTTCCTGGCCGCGTACTGGCTCTACATCGACGGCGTCAACACCGTCATCAAGATGGCGGTGGACTACGGCCTGTCGCTGGGCTTCGACTCGTCGGACCTGGTGGCGGCCCTGCTGCTCACGCAGTTCGTGGCCTTCCCGTCGGCGCTCGCGTTCGGCTGGATCGGCCAGAAGCTGGGCCCGCGGCGCGGCATCTTCATCGCGCTCACCGTCTACGCCGGTGCGACGTGCTACGCCTACTTCATCGAGTCGGCACGCGACTTCTACACGCTCGCCGTCGTGATCGGGCTCGTGCAGGGCGGCGTGCAGTCGCTGAGCCGCAGCTATTACGGGCGGCTGGTGCCGGAAGGAAAGTCGTCGGAGTTCTTCGGCTTCTACAACATGATGGGCAAGTTCGCGGCGATCCTCGGGCCGCTGCTCACGGGCAGTCGTCGCGTACGTCACCGGCGATTCGCGCCTCGGGATCCTGTCGATCCTGCTGCTCTTCATGGGCGGTGGCGCGCTGCTCGTGGTTGCTGCGCGCAGTGAGCGGCGGGCGGGCGGCGACGGCCGCGCTAGCGCTAAAGACGCTCCCTTGGCGGCCTCAGGTCCGGCGAGATTCCCTGGAGGGGGACGCCGTAAATACGTCCCTGGAGGCTCGCGCGCGACGTCCATGTCGCGCGACGCCCCCTCCAGGGAATCTCGCCGGACCTGAGGCCTGTCGTCGATCGCTTACCTGGCGACGGCGATTGTCGCCCTCGCCCGCGCCGCACTGCTCCGGTCGGTTCCTGGCGTGCATCAGCACAAAGAGGCGGGTGGTGAGCGCAGCGGGCGTCGCCGGGGTGAGACCCGAGGGGGCGTCGCGCGACAGGGACGTCGCGCGCGAGCCTCCAGGGACGGATTTACGGCGTCCCCCTCGGGCTCACCCCGGGGACGACGGATGCGCGTTACTGGCGCGCTTCGAGTGCCTTGACCGTTCGCGGATCGCCGCCCACTGCGCCGGGTCGATGCCGTAGAACTCGCGCAGCAGCGCATAGAGCGCGGGATGGGCTTCGCGCAGTTCGGCGGCGCACTCGAGGAATTCCTCGGTGACGACGGCGAAGAACTCGGCCTCGTCCTCGGCGCCGTACGGATCGAGGAAGTCGGCTCGCCGCGCTCGACCCTGGCGCAGAGTGCGTCGTATTCCGCGACGAGCGCTTCGTGCCACGACTGCAGGCTGTGTCGTCGCCCCGCGCGGCAGGCCGAGGCCCTCCGCGTCGAGGTAATGCGCGAACTCGTGCAGGACGACGTTGTAGCCGTCCGCCGGCTGCCGTGCCGTCCCTGCGATGTCCTCCCACGACAGGATGATCCGGTGCGAGTCCCAGGCTTCGCCCGACAGCTCGCGGCGTCGCTGCGTGACCAGCCCGTCCTCGTCGTGCACCTCGTCCTCGACCCAGAATGCCCCGGGATACACGAGGATCGACTGCAGCTCGTCGTAGAGACTGCCAGGCCGGCCCGAGCAGCAGCAGGCAAGCCTGTGCGGCGATCGTCGCGCGGATCTCGTCCGTGACCTCGAGGCCGTTGCAGCCGACGAATGACTTTTCGCGCAGGAACGAGATCACGAGCCCGTCCAGCCTGCGGCGCAGCCCGGCCGGCAAGGCCCGGGTGACGGGCACGTTGCGCGCGATGGCGGCGCGCATCGGCGCAGGCAGGGTCTCGTCGAATGCGCGTCGTCGCCGTCGCCTGCGCCACAGCGGCGGCAGTACCAGGCCGGCGAGCACGGCAGCCGCGACCGCCAGGATCGCGGCAATCGCGGCGGTCAACGCCGGATCAGCCGTAGGTCTTCTTGAGCCGTTCGACGAGCTTGACGTACTGCTCGCGCGCCTTCGCCTGGTCGGTGCCTTTCACGCGCGCCCACGCGTCGTACTTCGCGCGGTCCTTGAGCGCGAACGCGCCGGGCCGGTCGCCCTTGCACGTCGCCTTCGGTGCCCTGCTTGTAGAGCGCGTAGATCCGCAGCATGTCTTCGTCGTCGGGACGCTTGGTGAGCTTCTGCATGTCCCTGGCGGCAGCTTCGAACTTCTTGTCGGTCGTTTCGGCCATCGGATGTCCCTTCCGGTTCAGGTCGGACAAGCATACCCGACGCACCGCGGGTGTCAGGCCCGCAGCGCACTGACACGATGCTTGAGCCGCTGCAGGTCGTCGAGGCGAGGGTCGCGGACCGTAGCGCTGCGCCACGTACAGCCGGCGGATTTCAGCGAGGTCGCCCGCGAGGTCCGGGCAGGCGGCCTCTGCGCGCTGCAGGAAAGCGACCGGACCTTCAGCCGGGCCGGGCTCGAGGCCGCGCTTGCGCAGCCTGCGGACGACGATCGCGTGCAGGCGGGCCGGCCAGTCGCGACGCGGCGGGCGATAGCGCCACGCCAGGTAGGCGGTCAGGGCGACGAAGAACGCGGCGAGGCTGCCGGCCAGGCCGAGGCCGAGCGCGCGCCAGTCGGGATCGTCGACGCCGAGGCGCTCGAGCAGGGCGAACTGCGAGCGCGCGTCGAAGCGCACGACGCGCTCGTTCCAGAAGTCGTTGACGACGTCCCAGCTCAGTTCGACCTGCAGCCACAGCGGGTTCGCCTCGCGGAAGCGGCCCGGGACCGGCTCGTCGGCGCCGACGGCATCGATCAGGCCGCCGCGGATGCGCTCGGGGGCGACTGCCGCCGTCGGGTCGACGCGCAACCAGCCGCGGCCCTCGATCCAGACCTCGGACCAGGCGTGCGCGTCGGATTGTCGGACAAGGAGGTAACCGCCGTAAGGATTGAACTCGCCGCCCTGGTAGCCCGTGACGACGCGCGCAGGGATGCCCGCCGCCCGCATCACCACGGTGAACGCCGAGGCGTAGTGCTCGCAGAAGCCCTTGCGTGTCGTGAACAGGAATTCGTCCACGGCGTTGTCCGCGAGGCGCGGCGGCCGCATCGTGTACTCGAACGGTTCCTCGCGGAAACGGCGCAGCATCGCGCCCACCGACCCCGGCCGGATCTCCCGGGTGCTGCCGTGCGAGTTCACGACCGAGTGCGACCGTGCGCGCGTTCGTGCCGTCTTCCGGCAGCGACAGGTCCTTCCGGCGCAGCGTCAGCGGCAGCTCGAGGCCGGCGGTGAAGCGCGCGTGGGACGTCAGGTCGAAGGCGGTCACGCTGCCGATGTTGCGCGCCGCCAGCAGCGTGAAATCGAACGACTGGACCACCTGGCCCTCGGGCCATTGCGAGGGCAAGTCGAGCGCCAGCACCCAGCGTCGTGCGTGGGGCTCCAGCGTGATCTGGTAGCGGATCGGCTCGCCCGCAAACTGGACCGGCTGCTGCGGGAAGGCCTGGGCGCTGGGCCGGCGCCAGCTGCGCCCGTCGAACTCGTGCAGGACCGGGCCGCGCCAGTAGCGCTCCTCCGGAGCGGGAGTGGCCCCGCGGAACCGCACGCGGAAAGCGATCGCGCCCGACGCGCTGAGCTCGGACACATCGCCGGGCGTCATCTCGTCGTCGAGTCCCGTGCGTGCGGCCGTGCCGGAATCCACGCCCCAGAACGGCCCCGGCAATCGCGGGAACAGCAGGAAGAGCAGCAGGGCGAGCGGAGCCGCCTGCAGCAGCAGCGCCGCCGCCTGTCGTGCGATGTGGCGTGCCGGGGCGCTGGCGGCCGATGCGTGCACGCGCATGAGCGCCACGGTCGTGAGGAACGTGCTGCCCAGCAGCCACGGCAGGTGCAGCAGTCCCTGGCTGCGCAACAGCGCGGCGAACAGCAGGAACCACGCAATGAACACCAGCACGGTGAGGTCGCGCGCGGCGCGCGTCTCGAGCAGCTTCACCGCGGCCATCAGGACCAGGAACGCCGTCCCCGCCTCGATGCCGTTGAACGTGCGGTACGTCCCCAGCACGGCAATGCTCATGGCGACGACGACGATCACGCGCAGCCACGGCGGCGGCAGGCGCCAATGCCGCAGGTCGGCCGCCCAGCGCCACGCCGCGATCGCGATCAGCAGCAGCGTGACCCACGCGGGCAGCTTCGGTACGTGCGGCGCGACGGCGACGCCAAACGCCGCCAGCACCCAGGCCAGCCCGCGCATGCGGGAGTGCGGGATCGACTCAGCCACGGGTCGTTCCGGCAGGCTCGAACAGCGCGAGCGCATTCAGGCAGCGCTCGCGATGTGCCATCCCGAGGTTGGTCTCGACCTCGATTCCAGGCAGCCGCAACCCGAATGCCTCGCCGCGCTCGTGCGCGTCGACCACCCACCGGCACAGCTGCGCGAGCCGCGCCTCGGTGTCGAGGTTGGGCAGGCTGTCCCAGTCGAAGACGTGGGAGACGACGTCGGTGCCGGCGTACTGCTTCGTGTGCAGGCCCTGTCCACGCGCGTATGCCTTCCAGGCCACGCGGCGCAGGGAGTCTCCCTGCTGAAACGGGCGCAGCCCGGCAAAGTCCTCGTCGCCGATCGCCTGCGCGCCTCCGGTGTCCGTGGCCGTGAGCGGGGACTCCCGGTCGCGCCGGGCGGGCGGCGGCCACGCGATCGCGGAATGCGCGGGATGCAGCACGGCCCAGGCCCGGAACAGTCCGAGCGGGTGCGACGTCGCGACGAGGAGTCGTTCGAGCGGAACGCGACCACGCCGTGTTGCCGGTAACTCGACCGTCGCCTCGACCGTGCCCCGTGCGGGAACTTCCGCCGCCGTCGTACGCGTCGTGGCCCGGCGCGATTGCCCGCCCGCGGCGTCCTCGAGCTCGAGCTGCAGGGCAGGGCGCGGCACGCCGGCGTCGTTCTCGAGCAACCAGCGAAAACGCAGCCGGTCGCCGACGAAGCCCGGCTCGGCGGCCACGAGCCGGAGCCGCAGGCCGGCCAGCGTGCCGTGGCAGTGGTGCATGGTCACGAGTCCGAGCGCCACGAGCAGGAAGGTGAGCGCGAGTCCGAGGTTGTTGTTGTAGTTCATGCCGCCGAGGAGCATCGCGAACAGCATCGCCGCGTAGGCGAGGCCCAGCCGCGTCGGCAGGATGTAGATGCGGTTGCGGCGCAGCTCGACCGGATCGACGTCGCGCCCCTGGCGCCGCAGGATCCACGAGCGCGTGCCCGCCCGGAGCCGGTTGCGCAGGTCCTGCAGCAGGCTCCGCATGCTGCGGATCAGGGCACCGGGACGGCCGCCAGGACGTGCTGTCCGACCTCGCCGGCGTTACGGAAGCGCGCGGTGTCGCGCGGCGCGAGCCGGTGACCGACCACGCCGGGCAGCACGGCCTGCACGTCCTCCGGCAGCACGCCCGAGTGGCCGTGCATGAAGCGCCCAGGCCTGTGCGGCGCGCAGCAGCGCGATCACCGCCCGGGGCGAGAGTCCGGTCTCGAATTCCTGCGCCTGCCGCGTATACCGCGCGACCGCCTGCACGTAATCGAGCAGCGCTTCCGAGGCGTGCACCTTCGCGACCTCGGCCTGCAGCCGCAGCAACTGCTGCGGCTGCAGGGCGGCAGCCAGGGTCGCGAGCAGGTCACGGCGATCACGGCCGAGCAGCAGCTGCCGCTCCAGTGCCGGCGCCGGGTAGCCGAGCTCGATGCGCATCAGGAACCGGTCGAGCTGCGATTCCGGCAGCGGGAACGTGCCGACCTGGTACATCGGGTTCTGGGTGGCGATGACGAAGAACGGTTCGGTCAGCGGATACGTCTGTCCGTCCGCCGTGACCTGGTGCTCCTCCATCGCCTCGAGCAGCGCGCTCTGCGCCTTGGGCGTCGCGCGATTGACCTCGTCGGCCAGCACGAGCTGGGCGAACACGGGCCCGCGGTGGAACCGGAACTGGCCGCTGTCGGCATCGAAGACGGAGACGCCGATGATGTCGGCGGGCAGCATGTCGCTGGTGAACTGGATGCGCTGGTAGGTGAGTCCGAGCGACGCGCGGCCAGCGCGTGCGCGAGCGTGGTCTTGCCGACGCCCGGGATGTCCTCGATCAGCAGGTGCCCGCGTGCCAGCAGGCAGGCGAGGCAGAGCCGGACCTGCTGTTCCTTGCCGAGGATGATGCCGTTGAGCGAGTCGACCGCCGTGGCGACGAGCGCCTGCAGCGCAGGCTCGACCGTCCCCGGCTCGAGCGCCGTCACCACGGTCAGCCTCCTGCCCCGGCCGGCGCGATCGCCGCCAGGCGGCGCATCTGCTCGGCCAGTTGCGCGAGCTGCCGTTCGAACTCGGCGATGCGTTCGCGCTCCTGCACGACGACGCTCTCGGGCGCGTTGGCGACGAAGTTCGCGTTGGCGAGCTTCGCGGCGCTCCGGTCGCGCTCCTGCTGCGTCTTGCCCTTGCGCTTCTCGAGGCGCGCGAGCTCCGCGGAGACGTCGTCGACGAGGCGATCGAACGGTGCCAGGACGGTGCGGCCCTGGCTGATCGCGATGGCACACGGCGGCAGGTCGGCCTCGGACTCCACGATCGTGACCGACTCCAGGTTGCCGACCTTGCGAATGACCGCGCCGAGTACCGCGATCGCTGCCTCGTCGCCGGCTTTGTCGGAGCGCACGTAGACCGGCGTGGAGCGCGAATGCGGCACGTCCAGCTCGCCGCGGATCTGGCGGATGCCGAGCACCACGGCCTGCAGCACGGCAACGTCGCGCTCCGCCGCGGGATCGGGCGCGAATTCCGTCGCCGTGGGGTAGGGCTGGCGCATGAGTGTCGGGCCCTGGCGACCGGAGAGCGGCCCGACCTTCTGCCAGATTTCCTCGGTGATGAACGGCATCAGCGGATGCAGCATCCGCAAGGTGCCCTCGAGGACGTCGAGCAGGGTGCGCCGCGTGCCGCGGCGAGCCGCGGGGTCCGCATCGGTGGCCTGCAGGATCGGCTTCGAAAGTTCCAGGTACCAGTCGCAGAATTCGTACCAGACGAATTCGTACATCGCCTGCGAGGCGAGGTCGAACCGATACGCCGCGAGGTTGTCGCGCACGCCGGTCACCGCCACGCCGAGCCGGCCGCGAATCCAGCGGTCCGCCACCGAGTACTCGCAGGGACCGTCGGCGAGGTCCGCAACGTGCTCTTCGGTGTTCATCAGCACGTAACGGGCGGCGTTCCAGAGCTTGTTGCAGAAGTTGCGGTAGCCCTCGACGCGGCCCAGGTCGAAGCGGATGTCGCGACCCATCGTGGCGAGCGCGGCGAACGTGAAACGCAGTGCGTCGGTGCCGAACGCAGGGATGCCCTGCGGGAACTGCTTGCGCGTGGCCTTCTCGACGGACGCCTTCATCTGCGGCTGCATCAGGCCGGTCGTGCGCTTGGTGACGAGCGCTTCGAGCTCGATGCCGTCGATGAGGTCGAGCGGGTCGATGACGTTGCCCTTCGACTTCGACATCTTGTTGCCGTGCTCGTCGCGGATGAGCCCGGTGATGTAGACCTCGCGAAACGGCACTTCGCCCGTGAACTTGAGTCCCATCATGATCATCCGGGCCACCCAGAAGAAGATGATGTCGAAGCCCGTGACCAGGACGTTGGTCGGATAGAACGCCTGCAGCTCGGGCGTCTGGCGGGGCCAGCCGAGCGTGGAGAACGGCCAGAGCGCCGAGCTGAACCAGGTGTCGAGCACGTCGTCGTCCTGGCGCAGCGCCACCTGCCGGCCGTGCTGCTTCGTGGCAGCCGCCTGCGCCGCGGCTTCCGAGCGTGCCACGTAGACGTTGCCGGCCTCGTCGTACCACGCCGGGATGCGGTGTCCCCACCAGAGCTGGCGACTGATGCACCAGTCCTGGATGTTGCGCATCCACTGGAAGTAGGTCTTGGCCCAGTTGTCCGGCACGAAGCGGATGCGGCCGTCCTCGACCGCGGCGATTGCCGGCTCGGCCAGTGGCGCGATGCGCACGTACCACTGGTCGGTGAGCCAGGGCTCGAGCACCGCGCCGCTGCGGTCGCCCCGCGGCACGGGCAGCGTGTGTGGATCGATCTTCTCGAGGAACCCCGCGGCTTCGAGGTCCGCGACGATGCGCTTGCGTGCCTCGAAGCGGTCGAGGCCGCGATAAGCCTCGGGCACGGCGTCGTTGAGCGCGGCGTCGGCGGTGAGGATGTTGATCAGCTGCAGCTGGTGACGCTTGCCGATCTCGTAGTCGTTGAAGTCGTGCGCCGGCGTGATCTTGACGCAGCCGCTGCCGAACGCCGGGTCGCAGTATTCATCGCCGATGATCGGCACGAGCCGGTGCGTGAGCGGCAGTCGCACCTGCTGGCCGATCAGGTGCCGGTATCGCTCGTCGTCCGGATGCACTGCGACGGCCGTGTCGCCGAGCATCGTCTCGGGACGCGTGGTTGCGACGATCAGCTGGCCGCTGCCGTCGGCGAGCGGATAACGCAGGTGCCAGAGGCTGCCGGCTTCGGGTTCGGAGACGACTTCCAGGTCGGACAGCGCCGTGTGCAGCACGGGGTCCCAGTTGACGAGGCGCTGGCCGCGGTAGATCAGCCCTTCCTCGTGCAGGCGCACGAAGACTTCGAGGACGGCCGCGGAGAGGCCCTCGTCCATCGTGAAGCGGTCGCGCGTCCAGTCGACGGAATTGCCGAGGCGGCGCATCTGGCGCGAGATCGTGCCGCCCGACTGTTCCTTCCACTCCCAGACGCGCTCGACGAAGGCCTCGCGCCCGAGGTCGTGACGGTTCTTGCCTGCCGCATTCAGCTGGCGCTCGACGACCATCTGCGTGGCGATGCCGGCGTGGTCCGTGCCGGGCTGCCAGAGCGTCCGGTCGCCCTCCATCCGGTGCAGCCGCGTCAGCACGTCCATCAACGTGTGCTGGAAGGCGTGGCCCATGTGCAGCGTGCCCGTCACGTTCGGGGGCGGGATCATGATGCAGTAGGGCGTGCCGTCGCCGGACGGCGCAAACCAGCCCGCGGCCTCCCACGCAGCGTAGATGCGGGATTCGATATCGCGGGGGGAGTAACTCTTGTCCATCGACGGCCTCTGGCGCGAACCGTCGATTATACCGGTCGGGGCCTGTGTCTTTTTCGACTTTGACTCGCCCGCTGCAGCGGAAGAGGTCGCGCGCAGCGCGGGTGAGGGCAGTCAGTTCGTGCGCGCCGGGGCGTTGAAGTGCTCGGCGATGACCTCGGCGATCAGTCCCGGCAGCTCGGCCTTGAGGCGGTCGGAGACCTGCTCGAGCAGCAAGGCTTCCATTTCCCGGCACGCGTTATGGACGAGTTCGTCCGCCTGCTCGTGGATCACCGCCGTCAGGTTCGCCTCGAGGCTTTCGAGGAAACGCGTGGTGTCATTGATGAACCGTGACGAGCCCGCGACGTCCGGTTCGACGATGTCGGTCAGGACGGGGATCTGGTCGGTCGGCTGGCTGTTCATCCGTGCGTTCCCCTGCGGCGGACCTAGATCGGATGCGCGGTCGGCGTGCAGCCGGCCTCGCGGTAGGTGCGCCAGCGATGCCGGCCGGCTTGTCTGCCGTCCTCGTCGCCGCCCACCACGTCACAGACCCGAGCATAAGCGGAAAAATCAACGGGTGCATCGGTCCCGAGGTTGATCAGCACGTCGCGGTGGGACTCAGGCAGCGCGTTCATCCCCACGAGCACGGGCGTGACCGCCGCGAAGTCCGGCTCGGCCGGCCAGACGCCATGGGGAATGAAACTGCCATCGGCGAAGGTCCAGAGCAGTTCGTCGATTTCGGCCGTCTCGGCCGGGCTCGCGGTGCGCACGACCGCCCGCAGGCCCTGGGTGTAGGCCTTCTCCGCCAGGCGGCAGGCCGCAACGAGCCGGGCACGCCGGTCCGGCGCGCTCAGCGTGTAGAAATCGATTTGCGGACCCGCCACGAAACGGAAGCGTCAGGCGCGGCCGATCAGGAAGTCCATCAGCAGCGGCACCGGGCGCCCCGTGCTGCCTTTCTGCGATCCGGTCAGGTACGCGGTACCGGCGATGTCGAGGTGCGCCCAGTTCAGGCCTTCCGTGAACTTGGCGAGGAAGCACGCCGCCGTGATGGCCCCGCCGTCGCGGCCACAGGCATTGGCGAAGTCCGCGAAATTGCTCTTGAGCTGCTCGTGGTATTCCTCGCCGAGCGGCATGTGCCAGCAGCGGTCTTCGGCACGGCGACCCGCCGCCACCAGTTCGCCCGCCAGTTCGTCGTCGTTGCTCATGACCGCGCTGTGGTGGGCGCCGAGCGCGATCACGCAGGCGCCGGTGAGCGTCGCGATGTCGATCACCGTGGACGGCTTGAAGCGACGCGCGTAGGTGAGCGCGTCGCAGAGGATCAGGCGACCTTCCGCGTCGGTGTTGATGACCTCGATGGTCTGGCCCGACATGCTGCGCACGATGTCGCCCGGCTTGGTCGCCCGGCCACTCGGCATGTTTTCGCAGGCCGGCACGATCCCGACCAGGTTGAGCCGGAGGCCCATCTCGGCGGCGGCCTTGATCGAGCCGAACACGCTCGCGGCGCCCGGTCATGTCGAACTTCATTTCGTCCATGCCCGGCGGCTGCTTCAGCGAGATGCCGCCGCTGTCGAAGGTGACGCCCTTGCCGACGAGCGCGACCGGGGGCTGGCCCGGACGGCCACCGTCGTAGCGCAGCACGATGAGCCTGGCCGGCTCGTCGGTGCCGTTGGTGACGGAGAGGAACGAACCCATCTTCAGGCGCTTGAGGTCGCGCTCCTCGAGGACCTGGGCGCGCACGCTCTTGTACGAGCGCGCGAGTTGCTTCGCCTGCTGCGCAAGGTAGCCAGGCGTGCAGACGTTGGCGGGGAGATTGGCGAGGTCGCGGGTGAACGCCGCGCCGACCGCAATGGCCGCGCCGTGACCCAGGCCGCGCTGTGCCGCGGCTTTCTGCGCCGGATCGGCCACGGCGAAGCCGAACGACTTCAGGGCAGGCTCGGGCGGCTTGCGCGCGCTGCGGATGGCAGGGACGCGATAGAGCGCTGCACCGAATGCTTCGGCGGCGAGGCGTGCGTCGTAATACGCGTCCGGCCCCTCGACGGCTTCCGCCAGGTAGCTGACGGCGTCCTTCGCCCCCGACTTTGCCACGGCGCCGAGCGCGGCGATGAGCGCCTTGCGATACTGCTTGCGCTGGAACTTGCCTTTCTTGCCGAGGCCGACGACCAGCACGCGGGCGCATGGCGCGCCCTCGACGTCGAGCATGCGCAGTTCGCCCGACTTGCCGCGGAGGTCGCCGTTGCGCACGAGGCGCGCCAGGCGGCCCTTGAGTGTTGCATCCAGCAAAGCCGCGGCACCGGTCAGGCCGCCTCCTTCGTACAGGCCGACGACGGCACAATCGGTCTTCTGGCGGGCAGGTGTGGCGGTGACGACGAACGAACGCATCGTGCGGTTCCCTTCTCGGGGGCGCCACCGGCGGGACGACATAGGTACCCTGCCAACCGGATCGCCCGTTAAACTGCTGAGGCTGCGCACCGTTGTGCTCGCTCCCGGGCCGGGCCCGATCGCGGCGTGCGCGTGGAGCGCGAGTTTACCGATTCCCACCAGGGGCCGCGAATCTTGCTGCTGACCCGACTGGACCGCTACCTGCTGCGCGAGGTGACCGCGACGTCCGTCGCGGTGACGGGCGTGCTGCTGGTCGTCCTGCTCTCGAACCAGTTTGCGCGGGTGCTCGGACAGGCCGCCCAGGGCGGATTCCCGCGTGGCATCGTCCTGACGCTGATCGGGCTCACCACGCTGCAGCAGCTGACGGTGCTGGTGCCGATCGGCCTCTTCCTCGGGATCGTGCTCGCGCTCGGCCGGCTGTATCACGAGAGTGAGATGACCGCGATGACCGCCTGCGGCGTGGGCCCGCTGCGCGTGTACAAGCCCATCGCATTGCTGGCCGTGGTGTTTGCGATCCTGCTGGCCGTGCTCTCGTACCGGGTGGTGCCTGCCGCCTGGCAGAAATCCGACGAACTGCGCGCCGCGGCGATGCGGGCCGCACAGTTCGGGGCACTGGAGCCGGGGCGCTTCCGCAGCTTTGCGGGCGGCGATGCGGTGTTCTATGCCGAACGCGTGTCCAAGTCCGGCGAACTGTTCGACGTGTTCGTGCAGCGCAATGTCGGGGACCGGGTCGAGGTGGCGCTCGCCGAACGCGCGGTGCAGCGCGGGGCGGGCCAGGCCGAGCAGCTTTTCATCCTCTACAACGGCCGGCGCTATGAAGGTATTCCCGGCGATCCCCGCTGGCGCATCGTCGAGTTCCGCGAGCACGGGATCCCCCTGCGACTGCCGAGCGCGAAGGCAGGGCGCAACCGGGAGGAGCTCAAGTCGACGGCCACCTTGCTCGCTTCAGCGGAGCCGGGGGACCGGGCCGAACTCGCCTGGCGCCATGCCGTGCCGGTCATGGCGCTGGTACTGATGGTCCTCGCCGTCCCGATGTCACGCCTGCGTCCACGGCAAGGCCGGTTCGCCCGTGTCGGCCTCGCCGTCCTGGCTTACTTCATCTACACGAACCTGCTGGCAGTGGCGCGGGTCTGGATCCAGAAGGACGAGCCGGCCGGTCAATTCGGCCTGTGGTGGATCCACCTGCTCCTGCTGGGAATTGCGGCGATCCTGCTCTGGCACGAGCTGAACCCGGGACGCCTGCGCTGGAAATGGCCCCGGCGCCGGGCTGCGCGAGCCTGACCATGGACCTGCTCGGCCGCTACATCGTTCGCACTGTCCTGGGCTACACGGCCCTCGTCATGGCGGTGCTCGTCGCCCTGGGGGCGCTGTTCCTGTTCATCGGCCAGCAGGACGACATCGGCACGGGCCAGTACACGTCGATGCAGGCGGCGCTGTTCGTCGGGCTGAACCTGCCGGGGTCCATGGTGGAACTGCTGCCGATTGCAGCGTTGATCGGTGCCTTGCTCGGCCTGGGTAACCTGGCGCGGGGCAGTGAACTGGTCGTGATGCGTGCTTCAGGGGTGACGACCCCGCAGTTCTGCCTGTGGCTGGGGACCGCGGGGCTGGTCCTCGCGGGATCGATGTTCATCGTCGGCGAATACGTGGCGCCGCCGCTGGCGACCTATGCGCGCCAGATGAAGATCTTTGCCAAGTACGACGAGTTCTCGCTCGCGGGAAGTCGTGGCACCTGGGTCCGCGACGGCGACACGATCCTGAGCGTGGACCAGCAGTCGACCAGCACCCGGTTCGGGGGCATCAAGGTCTTCCAGCTGGACCCTGAGCGGCGCCTCGTGAGCGTGGCCCGCGCAGTCTCCGCGCAGGTCGCCCGCGACAAGGTGTGGCGGCTCGACCAGTACGACGAAACCGTCTTCGGCCCCGAGGGCGTGACCGTCCGCAGGAACGCGCAGCGCGAGGTGCGCACGTCGCTGTCACCGGAATTCCTGGGCCTGGCCGTCGCCGAGCCCGACAGCATGCCTTTGCGCGACCTGCGGGCGTACATCGGTCACCTGCAGCGCAACGACCTCGAGTCCGCACGGTTCGAGACTTCGTTCTGGGCGCGACTCGCCCGTCTCGTTGCGGTGCTGCTCGTGGTCATCCTCGCGTTGCCGTTCTCGATCGGCACGTTGCGCAACTCGGGGCAGGGGGCGCGCACGGTGGTCGGCGTGCTGATCGGGGCGGCCTTCGGCCTGCTGAGCAATACGCTGGAGAACAGCGGGCAGTTGCTGAACCTCGCGCCGTGGATGGTTGGGTGGATACCCACCGCGGCGCTCGCTGCGCTCACGGCGACGCTGACGTGGCGCAATCGCTAGCGTCGTGCGAGTGATCGGCGGGCCGGAGAAGCTGGTCAGGCGCTGATGGGAGCAGGCGTCCGGATCGGGTGTCTTTCCGGGCCGCGGGAAGAGGACACGCGGCCCGGAAAGACACCCGATCCGGACGCTCGACACGCGGCGCCTGAGCTCGTTTTCGGCGCGCCGAAAACATCGCACGGCGCAAGCAGCGTTACGCCACGCAGCATCATGCCGTGGTGCAGCGATCACCAATCCGAGGATTGTCCGCAGCAACCCCTCGGCGAGATTCCCATCACCGGGTGTGCGCAGGCATTCGCCTTGATTTCGGTGCGCCGGCGCCCCGGGCGATCGCGGACGGCATGGGTGTGCGCCTCCAAGGGCGCATGCGCCGTGCGATGTTTTCGCCTTGGCGAAAACGAGCTCAGGCGCCGTGTTGCAGCGTCCGATTCAGTGTCTCTGCCGGCTCGCGTGTCTGCCTTTCCGCGAGCCGGCAGAGACACTGAATCGAACGCCCGCATCAAGCGCTGTCCGTTCTTGCGCTCGCCGACATCTCTCGACGCGCCCCCTTGGGCAGCACGACCACTCGCGTCTGCGACAGGATGTCGTGCCACGTGCGCCCATCACGATCGATCACGCACCAGATCCACCCGAGCCCGAGCGGAATCCACGACAGCACCGCAGCGCCGACGCGCACCAGCGAATCGCGCCAGGTGAGCAGCGCGCCGTCGCGACGCTCCACGCGCAGGCGCCACGAAGCCATGCCGAGGGTCGCGCCACGGCGCGTCCAGAAAACCCCGTAGAAGCCGACGATCACTGCGGCGATGACGAGCTTGTGCAGCAGCCAGGCCAGCGGAAAGCGCTGCCAGGTGATCGCAGTGCCTCCGGTGAAGGGGAGGAAGCAGGCCGTGGCGATGAGCAGGAGCGCGAGAACCAGCAAACCGTCGTAGGCCAGCGCGGCGAGACGCCGCGCGAGGCCGGCGACGGGGCGTGTGTCACTGGACATGTTCGGCACGTTCACGAATAGAATCATCGCACAATGATGTCGACGCACACGTCAGCAGCAGGTCGCGAGGGCGGGTTGGTCTGGGACTGGCCCGTGCGGGTTTTTCACTGGCTGCTCGCGATCTGCGTGGCGGGTGCGTGGGCCTCGCACTATGCGGGCCTGGAGTGGTTCCCCTGGCATCGTCGTCTCGGTTACACGACGCTGGTGCTGGTTGTCTTCCGCATCGCGTGGGGTTTCGTCGGTACCCGGCACGCACGTTTCCGGTCGTTCCTGCGCGGGCCTCGGGCCATCGCCGACTATCTCGGCAGCCTGCGCACGGGTGCCCTTGCGACGCCGGGGCACAACCCCCTGGGCGCCCTGAGCGTGGTGGCGTTCCTGCTCGTGCTGCTGGTCCAGGCGGCGACCGGCCTGTTCGCCAACGACGAGGTCGCCAACGCAGGTCCGTTCTTCGGCTGGGTCGGCCAGGAGACGAGCAACCGTCTCACCGCGATCCATCATTTCAATTCGAACGTCCTGCTGGCCCTGATCGGGCTGCACCTGCTGGCGATCGCGTATTACGACGTCATCCGCAAGTCAGGCCTGACCCGGGCGCTGCTGACCGGGCGCAAAGCCGGCGTCGATTCCATCGACGGCATCGCCAGCTCGCGCGGCTGGCTCGCGCTCGCCATCGTCGTCCTGCTGGCCATCGCCCTGGCGCTCGCGATCCGAGCGGCACCAGAGGCGACGATCAGCTTTTTCTGAACGGCGGGGCCGTCGTCTCAGTCGTTCTTGTACTTGTCGTGGCAGTTCTTGCAGGTATTGCCCGCCTCGAAGAACGCGGCCTTGGACCTGGCGAAATCACCGGTCTGCGCGGCGGTCGCGAGGGCGGCACTCTTGTCGACGAGGTCCTTCATCTTCGCGTCGAAGTCCGACCGGTTGGCCCACATCCCGGGCTTCAGTTCCGACCCGGCAACGCCCTTGGATTCCGGCGAGAACGACTCGCTCAGCATCGGCGCGATGGCCGCGACGCGCTCGGCCCGCAGCGCGAACTCCTTCGCGTCGTAAGGCACCTTGCCCTGCGCCATCGCGGACATGGGCCCGAAATTCCATGCCATCACCTGGTACAGCGACTTGCGGTATTTCAGCGTCTGCTCGGCCTTGGTGGGCGGCGCGGCCTGGGCGGCGAGCGACAGGGCCAGTGCACACGCGGCGGCAATGCATGCCGATGGGCGGATACGCAACATGAATGAAGTGCTCCTGCGAACGTAGCGTCGTGGACGGAGCGGCGACGTTACCGCACGACTGCGGCCGGTGCCAACGGGTTCTAGCCGGCCGGTCGCCGCGCCTTGGCCAGTATCTGGCTGCGATAGGCCCGCAGGATTTTCCAGACCTCCGGCTCCGACGGCCGGTCCGCCATTCGTGCAATGAGTCCCGCCAGCGCCGGCCATTCGCGACCCCACTCGAGCATGCGCACCGCGTCGGCGATGACCTGCTTGCCCGCGGCGTCCAGCGCCGGAAGTGAAGCGGGAGCTTGCGACTGCGGTGCCGGACGCGAGCCAGACACCGTCTCCGCGCGTGCAGTTCGTTTCGGCGGTGGCGCGGCGACCTTGGGATGGGTTCCGCTGGTCGCCGTGGCCGCTTTCGCCGCTGCCGTGCCACCGCGATGTGCCGCAGGCTTCGGATTCGGGCGGATGCGCGGTTGCTCGACGGTGCCCGAGGCGCTGGTGTCCTGGCGCTTGCCGGTGGCGAGCGGAATGAACCGCTCGATGTGCTCCGAGCCGAGCAGGTTCGCCAGGAACGACATCAGCTCGAGCGCCTCGGCAAAACTTTCATCCTTGGCCGCGGCACGCTGGGTGACGAGGGCGCGCATTTCGAGCAGGCGCTTGCGGGCGAGCTCGATAACCCAGGCGTTCGGGCGCTGGTGTCGTGGCCAGGGCTCGACCCGCGCGTAGGCGGCGTCGTCGAGTTTCAGGTAACGCGCATGCAGCTCGAGGCTCGCCATCCAGCGATCGAGCAGTTCTTCCACGCGCTTGTCGGCATCGGCCATCGATTGCACCACCCGGGACGTCCGCCGAGTCTAGTGCCGAACGGGTCGGCGTCGCCCTGCTCGCACATGGGCGATTGCCAAAGCTGTGACGGAGTTCACATAACCCCGGGCGGACCCTTGGGCCCCTTGCGGAGAATCCATATATGGGGCATATTGACCCATATATGGTGAAAGAGACCTCCCGGCCCATCGTTCACGCCTGCCTGCGCTGGCTGCGACCGATGGCGCGCTGGTTGCTCGGGTCAGGCATCACCTGGAAGGAATTTGCCGAGCTGTCACGGACGGTCTTCGTGGCCGTCGCGGCCGAGGAGTTCGGGCTGCGCGGTCGCCCGACCAACGTCTCCCGGATCGCGTTGCTCACCGGACTGACGCGTCGGGACGTGCGTCGCTACCGCGAATCGACCTTGCTGGATGCGGCGACGACACGACGCGCCGACGACGATCTGAACCATGCGACCCGTGTGCTGGCCGGTTGGCACCTCGACAGTCAGTTCATCGACGAAGCCGGACGGCCGCGTGCCTTGCCGGCAGCGGGAGAGGGCGCGACCTTCAGCGCGCTGGTGCGACGTTACGCCGGCGATATCCCGGCGACCGCACTCGCGAAGGAGCTGTTGCTGTCGGGGTCCGTGGTCCGCACCGATGAAGGCAACTACCAGGCCGTGCGGCGCTACTACATGCCGCGCGCGATGGACGGCCGGGCGGTCGAGCGTGCCGGCCACGTGCTCGCCGACCTGACCACGACGCTCGAATACAACCTGTCCCGCGACGCCTCGTCGCCGTCGCGATTCGAAGGCCGCGCACAGAACCGTCACGTGGCGCCCGAGCACCTGCCGGCCTTCCGCGCGTTCATGGAGCGGGAGGCGCAGGGTTTCCTCGAGCGCTGTGACGAATGGCTGAGCGCGCACGAGGCGACTGCCGCGGCCGAGGGACCGCCGCTGCGCCTGGGTGCGGGCATCTACATGATTCAGGAACGATTGACCGGAGAACAGACATGACGATGTTGCGCAACGCCCGATCCGGGTGGCTCGCGATTCTGGGCGCGGTTGCAGTGGCCGCCTGTGGCGGCGGCGGCTCCGGCAGCAACGCGACCGCGGGCATCGATCGTGGCGGCGTCGCCTCGGGCGCCATCACGGGCTTTGGCAGCGTCCACGTCAACGGCGTCCGCTACGTCACGACGGGGCGCCACGTTCACGATCGACGACCAGCCGGGCACGGAATCGGACCTGCGTGTCGGCCAGGTCGTGCGCATCGAAGGCAAGGTCGACGCAGGCGGCACCACCGGGACGGCCACCCGCGTGGTCTTCGACGACGAAGTCGAAGGCCCGGTGCAGTCGATCGACCTCGCGAACGCCCGGTTGGTCGTGCTCGGTCGCACGGTGCAGGTCGGTCCCGACACGTCGTTCGACGATTCGATCGTGCCCCGCGGCCTCGAAGGTGTCGTGGTCGGCGATCGAATCGAGGTGAGCGGGTTCCCGGCGTCGGACGGCACCGTCGATGCGACGCGCATCGAGCGCAAGGCGGCGCAGGGTAGCTATGAAATCAAGGGCACCGTCGCCTCGCTCGACACGAATGCACGCCGGTTCGCCCTGGGCACGCTCGCGGTCTCCTACGCCACGGCCCAGCTCAACGGGTTCGCTTCCGGCCAGCCCGCGAACGGGGACGCGGTCGAGGCAGTCGGCACGCTCGACGGCACCGGCACGCTGGTCGCCTCGCGGGTCGACAAGGAAAGCGAGTCGGGTGGGACGAGCAATGACGACGCGGACTACGAGGGCCTGATCACGCGCTTTGTCTCGGCGGCCGACTTCAGTGTCGACGGACAAAGGGTGACGACGACCTCTGCGACCATCTATGAAGGAGGGTCCGCCGCGAGCCTCGCACTCGATGCGCGGGTCGAGGTCGAGGGCGGATTCAACTCTGCAGGCGTCATCGTCGCCCGCAAGGTCCAGTTCCGTCGCAGCGGCGACCTGGAATTCGCCGGGCCCGTCGATTCGGTCAATGCCGCGGCAGGCAGCATCGTCGTGCTGGGAGTGCCCCTGCGGACGAATTCGCTCACGCGCTTCGAGGACCACAGCTCGGCCGACGTGCAGCAGTTCAGCCTGGCGAACATCGCCGTCGGGGACTACCTCGAGGTTCGTGCTTACGCCGATGGCAGCGGCTACGTAGCGACGCTGCTCGAGCGCGACGATCCCCAGGGCGGCACCGTCCAGCTCGAAGGCACCGCGCAATCCGTCGCGGCGCCCGGCTTTTCCGTCAATGGCGTCGCGGTGACGACCGACGGCAATACCGAATTCAGGAACAAGAGCGGCGAGCCCATCAGCAGCGCTGCATTTTTCCTCGCGGCCACGAGCGGCCAGCGGGTGAAGGTGCGGGGCACGCTCGTGGGTAACGTCGTACTGGCCGAACGGGCCGAGCTCGAGGACTGACCGGGGTTCCGGGGTATGGCGGGCGTGCCAACGAGTACGCCCGATCCGATCAGTACCGAGCTTAATTGAGGTGTGAGATGAACGTATCGAGGAAGAACGTCTGGACGGTCGCTGCACTGGCGACATTGGTCGCCGGCTGTGGCGGCGGCGGAGGCGGCTCCGACACGGGTGGCAGTGCTCCGCCACCCGCGGCCACCGGCACGACCACCATCGTGAAAGGGGCGATCAGCGGCTTTGGCAGCGTGATCGTCAATGGCGTCCGTTACGACACGGACAGCGCCGAAGTTCGCATCGAAGGCCAAGCCAGCGTCCGTGATGGACCTGAAGGTGGGTGAGGTCGTCCGTCTCGTGGCCGAGACGGATCGGCAGGGTGTCAAGCGCGCCAAGTCCATCGACCAGGACGACCTGATCCAGGGCAGCGTGCAGGCGGTGGACCTTACGGCCCGCACCCTGACGATCGCCGGCCAGGTCATCACGGTCGACGACGGCACCTCGTTCGACGACTCCATCCCGACGCGCTCGTTGAGCGGCATCGCCGTGGGCGATCGCATCGAGGTGCACGGGTTTGCGAGCGCGGACGGTACGGCGCGGGCCACGCGCATAGAGAAGGCCGACGCAGGCGATCTCGAAATCGAGGTGACCGGTACGGTCGATGCAGTGGACGCCGCGAACAAGCGGTTCACCGCGGGCACGCTCGTCGTGGATTACTCCGCGGCCGTGGTCGAAGGCTTCGGCACCGCGGGGATCGCCGTGGGCGACCTGGTGGAGTTCAAGGGCAGGTCGTACCTGCCGGACGGTGCGCTCAAGGCCGACCGGGTCAAGAAGGAAGACGGCGACGACGAGGCGCACTCCGGCGACGACAGCGAGATCGAAGGCTACGTGACGAGCTTCGACTCGCCCGCGAGTTTTGCGGTCGAAGGCCAGCCTGTCACCACGACCTCGAGCACGACCTTCGTCAACGGCGCGAGCAGCGACCTCGGACCCGACGTCAAGGTCGAAGTCGAGGGCTCGTTCAACGCGCAAGGGGTGCTGGTCGCGAAGAAGGTCGTTTTCCATCGCGCAAGCACGTTGAAGCTCACCGGTGCGGTGGATGCCATCGACACGAACGCCGGTTCCTTCACCGCGCTCGGCGTGACTGTCGTCGTGGACCAATCGACCCGACGCGAGGATCACGAAAGCGACGATCATTTCTTCAGCGTCGCCGATCTTCGCACCGGTGACTGGGTCGAGGTCGTCGGTTATCTCGATCCGGCCGGTACGGGCAAGGTCATCGCCACGAAGCTGGAGCGTGAGGATTCCGGCAACGAGGCTGAAGTGCGTGGCGTGGCGAGTGCGATCGAGACGACGCGGCTCAAGGTGCTTGGCGTCACGGTCGAACTGCTGTCCTCGACGGAGTACGAGCGCAACGACCAGTCGATCAGCGCCGCCGAATTCCTCGCCGATGCCGCCGGCAAGCTTGTCGAGGCCGAAGGTGCGTGGTCCGGCTCAGCCATCCTTGCCGACAAGGTCGAGATCGAATCGTCGGGCGGCACTGTCTCGCCGCCGCCCCCGCCGCCGCCCAGCGGGGGCGCCAACCAGGCACCCGTTGCCCGGCCCGGAGCCAACCGCACGGTCGCGACGGGCAGCACCGTCGCGCTCGACGGCAGCGCCAGCAGCGATCCGGAGGGGACTGCTTTGACGTTCAGCTGGTCGCTGGCCCTGCCGGCCGGCAGTGGTGCAGCGCTCACCGGTGCGAACACGAGCAAGCCCTCGTTCGTGGCCGACCTGGCGGGCGTGTACACGGCGACGTTGACGGTCAGCGACGGAGCGCTGAGCGCGTCGGCAAGCGTGTCGATCACCGCGCAGGCAGCGTCACCGACGCCCAATGGAGCGACGCTGTATTCGGACAATTGCCAGGGCTGCCACGGCCCGATCGGCGCGCTCTCCAATGCGAATTTCAAGAGTGCGCAGAAAATCCAGGATGCGATCAACGCCAACAGGGGCGGCATGGGTCGACTCAGCTCGTTGACCCCGGCCGAGATCCAGGCCATCGCCGCGGCGGTGACGGCGGCCAACCCTTGATGCAGTAAACAGTACCCCGGACCTCTCGGTCCGATCCCTTGGGCGGGAAGGCGCGGGCCTCCCGCCCATTTTTTTATCTGCCGTCCAGTGACAGGTAACGCGACGGCAGGTGTCCGAGCGGATTGTCGGCGATGCCGTGCACGTAAGGCTTCACCAGGCGTTTCGATACGCGGTGAAACAGCGGGATCAGCGGAACGTCGGCCAGCAGTTCGGCCTCCGCGACGGCCAGCTGGCGCCAGCGCTGCCGTGGATCGGCCAATGCATTGGCCTCGTCCAGCAGCTGCGTCGTAGCGCGGGTTGGAATAGCCGAACGTCGTTCTGTGCGTGACCCGACCGCAGCAGCGCAAGGAACGCGGCTGGGTCGACGTAGTCCGCGGACCAGCCGAAGCGCAGCAGGTCGCAATCGCCGGGCTGGTCGCGCATGGCCAGGTAGGCTTTCCATTCCATTTCGCGCAACTCGACCGTCACCCCGAGCACGCGATGCCAGTGGTCGGCAAGAGCCACGGCGGTGCGGTGATGGTTGGCGCTCGCGTCGGTGCACAACACCAGTGGATCCGGGGCAGCCTGATCGGCCCAGGCGCCATCCCACAGCGTTCGTGCGTGCTTCTCGCGCTCCACGGTTGGCGTGTTGCGCCATTCGAATCGCGCCGGCTGGTATCCAGGGATGCCGTCCGGAACCCAGCCGAAGGCGGGCGCTTCGCCGGCGCCGGTGATCATGCGCGTGATCTGTTCACGGTCGACCGCCATGGCGAGCGCCATGCGGGCGTCGCGGTCAGGCAGGCGCTGCAGGTTGATGGCGTAGGCGTACGTGCTCAGGTACGGCGAGACGTGCAGTTCCTGGGGCAGGTTCTGCCGGATCCAGTCGAGCTGTGCGTTGGGCACCTCGCTCGTGACGTCGAGCTGGCCGGTTCGATAGAGGTTGAGTTCGGTGTTGAGGTCCTCGAGGGTCAGGTACGTGACGGATTCGATGGCCACGTTCGCCGCGTCATGGAAATGCGGGTTGCGCTCGAGCTCGACGCGCTCGCCCGGCCGGCGCTCGACCAGGCGATAGGGGCCATTGGTGAGCGCGGCGCGTGCCCCGGACGTCGGCGGTTCGGGTGATGCGACGGGCAGGGCGAGGATCGCCGGAAGTTCTGGCAGCGGCGCGTCCAGTTCGATGATCAGCGTCTCTGGCGTGGACGAACTGATCCGGTGCACCGCTTTGAGCAGCTCGCCATAGGGCGCCTGAGTGGCCGGGCGGCGTGCCTCGTCCAGTCCAGCAGCAAACTGCTCGGCCGTCAGCGGGCTGTCCGTCAGACCAGCGCAGATTGGGCCTCAAATGGAACGTCCATTTCTTGCCAGTGGCGTCGACGGTCCATTTATCGGCGGCGCCCGGCTGCAGTTTTCCGTCCGGCCCCGCCACGACCAGGCCCTCGTACAGGTCGCCGACGAGGTCGAGGGATGCATTGTCCTCGGCGAGTCGCGGGTCCAAGGTCTCGGGTTCGCCGCCGAGCGCCCTGATCACATGCCCTTTGCGGGCGGTTGTCTTCCGGCGACCTTCCCGGCTGGCAGGCGGCAACGCCCATGACCAGGGTCAAGCCCCAGACTGCGACTGTCGGTTTTTTTGACACGATTGATTTCGTTTCGCATTTAACACTTAGGTTAGGCGTATAGTCCGCGGAAAACCGACGCCAGAAAAGGCGCGCAAGAAGAACGTTATTCACACGGCACTCGCCAGGGGTGCCAGGGATGGCCTCAACGATGGGGCCGGGCAGGAGGGTGGATTGATGACCACGCAAGCGTGGATTGGCTTCTCTATTCGTCTTTTGGCGAATCGTGCATCGCGCTCGGAGTTGCGTTGAGCTCTGGGCGCTGTTCGGCGGCGGGTCCGCGCAGGCGGTCGACGTCGTCAGCAGACGCTCGACTCGGTCGACGCGATTGCGCCAAGCTGCCGACCTGTCGATGGAGTTCAACAAGGCAAGTCCGAGCAGGACGCCCGACTCACCCGGCCGTTCACAGGTATCGGCCAGACGCGGTTCGACTCGGCACGACCTTCACGGCGTGCCAGCGTTCGGTGAACTCAGGAACTCTACTGCCTGCAGAGCAATGACGAGGTCTGGCGCGTACAAGCAAGACGGGACGTCAAGCAGCTGTTCAGCTGCCGTGATACGGCACTGGGCCTGGACACCAAGAGTCCGCAATGCCGCCTGCACTTCGATCACGGTCGACCTGGCCGGCAACATCTGGATCGCCGGGCGCAAGAACACGACGCACAGCGTGATCTAACCTGCAGTCGAAGTCCCGAATGGCCAACGTCGCTGTACGTCACTCGGCACGCACGCTGACAGGTGCCACCTACAAGCCGCTCGCGTCGAACGCGACAGTCGAACATGGACTACTGTTTCCTCGAATTCACTTCGGGCCGGCCGATCATCCTCGACATCGATGTACGTCGACGGCAAGAACGTGGCGAGCTTCGTGGGCCGCCGCACGGTCACGGCGAATGGGCGGCGCGGCGTCCTGTTCATGGAGGAGCGCAAGACGGTGTCGTTCCTGCCGGGACGATGCCGACCCCCGGCTACAACATCGCGAGCGGCAAGACGGCCTGGGGCATCTGGGCAAGGAAGACCTGCAGGGCGTTGCCTGGTATCCGCGCGAGACGCCGGAGCCGACCTCGTTTTCGTGACGACCAGCACGGGCCGGGTGCTGGCCAGGAACGCGGACGGTACGGGCGCGGTGACGACCGTTTTCGACGTGATCGCGCAATCGCGCGCCACGCAGCGTGCTGCGCCACGGATCCGGCGCAGTTCGAGATCCGCGTGAGCCAGGAGTCCAAGCGTATCTACGTGACGGACCGCCAGTGCAGGACGATCAGTGCGCTGCAGTTCGTGACTCGGCACCACGATCGGAACTCCCAGACGGATTGCACGTCGAGCCACCGGCGGTTGCCGGGCAGGCCTTCTGGCTGTGCAATGCGAAGGAAGCACCGACGTGCGGACCACGGACGTCACGGATGTCACGCTTGCGACGGCGAGCCTATGAGCCGCTGGGGTTGCCGTGTCGCCGGGTATCGCGATCAACCTCGCGTGACTGCGTCACGGGTACCTGCACGCTGGTGCCGGACGGCGAGGACGACAACCAATACGTGGGCGCGCAGATGTCGGCCGTGAAACTCGACACGTCAGCGCGTCGGGACTGGCGCTGTTCCAGATCAAGAACATCCCGGACTGCCGGTAGCATCCCGCACGACGGGGCACCGTGCCGGATCTGCCGACTGTCGGTCGTGCAGAAACGATTGGCGTGGCCGACAACGAGTTCCTGGACGTCAGCAAGCTGATGCCCGAGGAAGTGCTGCGGCTTTTCGATCGGCGGACACGCCGGCTGCCGCCGATGCTGATTTCGCCGCAGTACCGCGGCCAGGCCTCGAAGGAGGTACTTACTTCGAGGGCTTCTTCGGCCGGACGCGAAGAACGGTTCGTTTCCGCCAGAACTTCGACATCCTGCTCGACATCGGCGAACTGGCGAAGGTTCGCTGGGTTGCGGTGGCGGCATCACTACCGCACGAGCACCGGCCGAACCTGCACTGGGACATCGTCACGACGGTCTCGGAGCGCTACGCTCGGCCAGCAGGCCGATCGGACTCCGGCGGCGCCGCTGACCGAACAGTCGACATGCTGCAGAACACGGACTGCTTCAACCCGACGTCGGGTTCCGGGATCCGCTGGTCGTTCTATCCGTACAACCTGGAACTGGACCGGCACGGCCTGCGTACCCAATCCGTGACGAGACTGCTGAGTGCGACCCTGCAGGGCAACACCCGCGACCGGATGTCTTCGTTGACTTGCTGTACTCGCTGTTCGACGACCTGCGCTGGCGCTCGACGCAGACGGCCAAGGTGGACGTGGACGGCAACGCCGTCGCCCCCCTGACCGACGCGCAGTGCGACTCGCTCGAGTTCGGTCTGGTCAACGTGCAAGGACAAGCTCGACAAGTGCGTCATGCGCGGCGTACGACAAGCAGAGTGCTGCAGCCCAGAACTGCCCGTGCCTGCCAGCCAGCTGACAACTTCAGTGCTCTCGGGCTACCCGACATGCCGGCGGGGCTGGATACGACAAGGCCAATCGCGTCGGCGAACTGCGCGCCCGTGCGCTGGTGATGCGTTACGTCGTTGAACGCCAGTTCGTGCCGTCGATTCCGACTGGCGGCTTCAACGCCCCTGAAGCCTGATCGATTCGACACATGACAGCCCGCCGTGCGCACTCACGCGCCGGCGGAGCTTCCATGCGCGATTGCTGTGTATGATCACCGCGCATGGCGACCCCGGCCGAGGACACTGCACCGCTGATTGAAACGCCCTTCACGGCGGGTCCATCCCGCCGTTCCGGCCCGCGCAGCTACGCGGTGCCGCTCGTCGTCGCCGTCACCGGTCACCGCGACCTCGTCCCCGACGAAATCCCGATCATCCGGTCGCGCGTCCGCGACTGCCTGTTCAGCCTGCGTTACGAGTACCCCAGCCGCATCATCATGGTGATGACGGGCCTTGCCGAGGGTGCGGACCGCCTCGTCGCCGAGGAGGCGCTCGCACTCGGCATGCCGATCGCGGTCGTGCTGCCGATGCCACGGCAGCTGTACATGCAGGACTTCGAGACCGACGAGTCGCGCATGGAGTTCGCGCGGCTCTGCGACGCGGCCTCCGACGTCTTCGAACTCCCGCTCGCACCCGGCAGCACGGAACAGTCGATTGCCGAGCAGGGCCCCGGACGCTCGCGCCAGTACGCGCAGCTCGGCGTGTTCATCTGCGCGCACTGCCACATCCTGATGGCGCTGTGGGACGGCAAGGACAGCGACCAGCTCGGCGGCACGAGCCAGGTCGTGCGCTTTCACCACAACGACGTGATGCCCGGGTACACCCCGCGCGTCACGGCCAACCGCCTGAACCTGACCGAGGACGAGAGCGACCTCGTCTACCACATCGTCTGCTCGCGCGACCGCCCCGGGGGTGAGCCCGCCGAAGGTCTGGAGCCGCTCGATGCATTCTGGTTCACGACCGACGAAGACAAGCCGCGCTCACAGGAAATGCCGGCGCGCCATCGCAAGGTCTTCGATCACACCAACGAGTTCAGCCGCGAGGCGCAGGCCAACGCCGACGCGATCCAGAAGGAGTGCTATCCGCTCCTCACCGGGGACCAGGCGACGCTGCTGCCGCCCGGCCTCTGGGACATCAACCAGGTGTTCTGCGCGTCCGACTGGCTGGCGATCCATTACCAGAAGAAAGTGATGCGGACCGTGAAGGCGAGCCACGTCGCCGCGCTGCTCACCGGTGTCGGATACATCACGTACACGGACGTCAGCTCGACGCCGTTCATGGTCGGCGTGATCATTTTCCTGATGCTGGCGTCGGTCGCGATCAGTGCGCTCGCCGTCCGGGGCAAATGGCAGCGCAAGTACCTCGATTACCGCACGCTCGCAGAAGGCCTGCGCGTGCAGTTCTACTGGGCCGCCGCCGGCGTCACCAGCGGCAACGTGACCAAGTTCGCCCACGACAACTTCCTGCAGATGCAGGACAGCGAACTGGGCTGGATCCGCAACGTGATGCGCGTGGCCGGCACCGAGTGCGACGTCGCGCCGAACCTCGACCCGCACGGGCTCGAGTTCGCGCTCAGGGAATGGATCGGCGACGATAACAGCGGGCAGTTGGGCTACTATCGCAAGAAGTCGGCGATCCGCATCGCGGACCACCACAGCACGCAGCGGATCGGCCGCATCGGCATCTGGATCACGATCGTCGCCTTGACGCTCGCTGCTGTTCGTCGGCTCCGGGGTCCCGGAATTCGTGCGCGGCCCGATGGTGTACCTGATGGGTGTCGTGCTGCTGATGGTCGGCATCCGGCAGTCGTATGCGAAAGCGACGGCGGAATCGGAGCTGATCAAGCAGTTCGAGTTCATGTACCGGATTTTCCGCAACGCCCGGCGCCGGATCGACGAAGCCGAGTCCGACGCGGACCGGCGACGGTTGCTCAAGATCCTGGGGGACTCGGCCCTGGAAGAACACGCGCAGTGGATCCTGATCCACCGCGAACGCTCGATCGACGAAAAGGAAGCGCTCAAGCTCGGCTGAGATGGACACACCCCGGCAAGAGTTCAAGTACCGCGCCTTCATCAGCTACAGCCACGCCGACGAGGAGTGGGCGAAGTGGCTGCACAAGTCGCTCGAGACCTACCGGGTCCCGAAGCGTCTCGTCGGACGCGAAACCGAGTTCGGCCCTGTGCCGGAACGGCTCATGCCCGTGTTCCGCGACCGTGACGAGCTGGCGACGGCCACCAGCCTCGGCGAGATCCTGACGGCAGCGCTGCGTGATTCGGCCTGCCAGCTCGTCATCTGCTCGAAGAAGTCGGCCCGGTCGCGCTGGGTCAACGAAGAGATCCAGACGTTCAAGCGGCTCGGCAAGTCGCACCGCATCTTCGCGGTGATCGTCGACGGCGAGCCGCACGCCTCCGCCAACCCGGCGACGGCGGACCAGGAGTGCTTCCCGCCCGCGCTGATCTTCCAGATGGGTGACGACGGCAAGCTGACCGACCTGCCCACGGAGCCGATCGCCGCGGACGTGCGGCCGGGCAAGGACAGCCGGCTCGACGTCAAGCTCAAGATCATCGCGGGCATGCTCGGCGTCGGGCCTCGACGAACTCAAGCAGCGCGAGGTCCAGCGCCGACACCGTCGCCTGATGATGCTGGTCACGGCCTCGATCGCCGGCATGGCCATCACCTCGACGCTTGCCGGCGCCGCGTGGCTTGCGCGTAACGAGGCGGAGCGGCAGCGGGTACGCGCCGAGGCGGAAGCCGAGACCGCCCGGCAGACGACGCGGTTCATGGTCGACCTGTTCAAGGTGTCCGACCCGAGCGAAGCGCTCGGCAACACCATCACCGCGCGCGAGATCCTCGACAAGGGCGCCAAGCGCATCGACCGCGAGCTCGCGGGACAGCCTGCGATCCAGGCGACGCTCATGGACACCATGGGCACCGTCTACACCAGCCTCGGGCTCTACGATTCGGCGATTTCGCTCATTCGTGCCGCGTACCAAAGACGGATGAAGCTCTGGGGCAACGAGAACCCGGAGGTCGGCAGCAGCCTGAATCACCTGGGCGAGGTGCTCACGCTCAAGTCGGATTACGACGAGGCCGAGCGACGCCTGCGGCAGGCACTCTCGATCCGGCAGGCGATCCACGGCCGCGAAAGCGCCGAGGCGGCCGAGACCCTGAGCGCGCTTGCGCTGGTGCTGGATTCCAAGGGCGAGTACACGCAGGGCGAAGCGGCCATCCGCGAGGCCCTGGGCATTCGCCGCAAGCTGTACGGCAACGTGCCCAACCAGGAAGTGGCGCGCAGCCTCGAGCAACTGGGCACGAACTATTTCCAGCGCGGCGACAACGCCGCGTCCGTCCAGCAGCTGCGCGAAGCGGCGGCCATGCAGCAGAAGCTGCACAAGGGTGCCCATCCGGACGTTGCACAGGTCATCGACAACCTGTCTTTCGCGCTGATGGGCGAGCGCAAGGCCGAGGAAGCGGAGCCGTTGAGCCGGCTGGCGCTGTCGATGAAACGGCAGCTTTACGGGGACGACCATCCCGAGACGGCCATGGGCCTCAACAACCTCGCCTACGTGCTCGAAGCCCGCGGGCGCTTCGACGAGGCCGAGCTGGCGTACCGGCAGGCCCTGGCGATCAACCAGAAGCTGCTCGGCGACAGTCACCCGACGATCGCGCTCAACCTGAGCAACATCGCCTATGTCGAATACGCGAAGGGCGAGACGAGCTCGGCGATCGAGACGCTGCGCGAGTCGCTGGAGATGAGCCGCAAGGAGCTCGGGCCCAATCACCCGGACGTCGGCGCGCGGGCAGCCGGGCTGGCCTACTGGCTCATCGAGGAGGGCAAGTACGACGAGGCGCGCGAGCTGGTCGACGAGGCACTTTCGATTCGTCGTGCAGCGCTCGGCCCCAAGCATCCGCAGGTGGCCGGGACCGTGACGATCAAGGCGTTCCTGATGCTGAGCACCGGTCATTTCCAGGACGCCTATGAACTGGCCGAGCTGGCACGCGCCACGTTGACCGAAGCACTGCCCGCCGGCAGCTGGCAGATCGCGGCGGCCATGAACGTCGAAGGTGCTGCGTTGATGCGGATGGGCCGCTACGGCGAGGCCGAGCCGTTGCTGGTGGCGAGCCAGGAGGGACTGAAGAGCGCGCCGATCCCTAACCTCGCGGCCCGCGGCAAGTTGCGCCTGATCGAGCTCTACCAGCGCTGGGGCAAACCGGAGCTGGCCACCAAAGTCCGGACGCAGGGTTGAGCCTCTCCCGGCGCGACCGCCGGCTCTCCGGCGCCATGTTCCTCATGGCGACGAGCGCGATCGGCCCCGGCTTCATCACGCAGACGACGCAGTTCACGGCGCAACTCGGCGCGGCATTCGCGTTCGCCATCCTGGTCTCCATCCTCGTCGACATTGCTCTGCAGCTGAACGTCTGGCGGGTGATCGGAGTGTCTGGCCTGCGGGCGCAGGAACTCGGCAATCGCGTCCTGCCCGGCGTCGGTCATGCGCTCGCGTTCTTCGTGGTGCTCGGTGGGTTCGTGTTCAACGTCGGCAACGTGGCCGGTGCGGGCCTGGGGCTGGATGCAATGCTCGGCGTGCCTCCCGCCTGGGGCGGCGCGATCTCGGCGCTGCTGGCCGTCGGGATATTCACTTCGCGGCGCGGCGGCATCGCGATGGATCGACTGGTGATCGTGCTCGGGTTCGTGATGATCGCGCTGACCGGTTACGTCGCCTTCGCGTCGCAGCCTCCGCTCGGTGCCGCACTGCGCAACGCGGTGCTGCCGGAGCAGGTGGACTTCCTTGCAATCACCACGCTCGTGGGCGGCACCGTCGGTGGTTACATCACCTATGCCGGCGCGCATCGGCTGCTGGATGCAGGCGTGCGCGGCGCGAGCCGCGTCGATGAAATCGCGCGCGCATCGGTGACCGGTGTGCTGATCACCGGCCTGATGCGTGCCTTGCTGTTCCTGGCGGTGCTGGGTGTCGTCGCTGCCGGGGTCCAACTCGACCCGGCCAATCCCGCCGCCTCGGCATTCTCGGCGGCGGCCGGCGAGATCGGTCGCCGGGTGTTCGGCCTGATCCTCTGGGCGGCCGCGATCACGTCGGTGATCGGCGCCTCGTACACGTCGGTGACGTTCATGACGCGCGCTGGCGAGGAGCACGAGCGCCGGCGCAGCCTGCTGACGGTCGCATTCATCGTGCCTGACGACGATCGTTTACGTGCTGGCGGGCGCTGCGCCGGTACCGCTGCTGATCTTCGCGGGCGCGTTCAACGGGCTGATCCTGCCGATCGGAGTCGCGGTCTTGCTCTGGGTGGCGTGGCGTCGTGCCGACCTGCTCGACGGTTACGCCTATCCGCGCGGGCCTCGTGGCGATCGGCCTGATGGCCTGGCTCGTGACGATCTACCTCGGCTGGGAGTCGCTCGGCAGGTTGCGCGCGATCTTCGGCTGACGGCGAGGAATCAGCGGAAGCGGTAACCGAGCGCGACGGCCAGCACCAGCGGTTCCGCACCGACCGGACCGTTGTCGGTGCGCACGGCGCGTGCGTTGCCCGCGATGTCGGCCCAGCGCACGCTGGCGTTGACGCGCATTCGTTCGCTCGCATGCCATTCGCTGCCCACTTCGGCGACGGCGCCGAGGGAATGGTGGCTGTCGCGGAAGGCGAGGGGAACGACAGAGGCGTCGACGCCTTTCTCCTCGTAATACTCCGCACGACCGAGGCCTGCGCCGACGAACGTGCGGAACATGCCGTCGCGGTCGATGGGATAGCGGAGCGTCAGCACGTCGGTACCGCCGAGGCCATCTTCCTGCACGACCAGGTGCATCGAGTTGCGCGAGGCGTGGCCATCGGCGTCGAGCGGATCCATGCCTTCACGACGCTCGTACCAGTTCGGCGTATGTGCGGCCGCTCCCAGGTCGGCCAGCACGTCCGAGAAAGCCATCGTGACCGGGAGGTGATTGTCGGCCCGGGCCGGCACCGCGACCCCGGCTGCACCCAGGGCAAGGCAGCAGGCCAGTGTGGCTCGAGCGGCAGTGGCAAGCATGTCGAGGCTCCCTCTCGGCAACCCCGCTATCCCACTGCATGGCCAGGAGGGACCGGAGGCTTTGCGTCCCCGTCTCGCGACGGGTTTGCGATAGGTACTGTGTCGGTGCGGTCTTTTCGGTACGCCCGTTGTAGCAGAGCCCATGCGGACTTGCGTCACGCTTCGTAATACGCAGCTGCCCGAGTGGCCCGTGCGCACCAGAACTTCGACGGGCTGCGCATGTGAACTGACGCTGTCGCGGGCCAGATCAACACTTGGCTATGGGGCGAGCGGCAGCGATGCGGCCAGAGCCGTCCTTCTCGCGCAGGAAATGGCGCTCCCAGAGGGATTCGAACCCTCGTACCAGCCTTGAGAGGGCTGTGTCCTGGGCCTCTAGACGATGGGAGCGTGTCCGGGCCGGTTGGACTCACCGATGCCCGCAGAGGGCGCGTATTATACTCGGCGGTTCCCATCGGTCCAGCGGAAGTCCGACGACTTGTTTTCCTTCTCGAAACTATTCAGATCGCGCGGCGACAAGCCAGCGGATGAGGCCGCTGCCGGCCCACCGCAGCCCGAGATCATCGCCCGCGGCGACCACACGATTTCCCGGGCCAATATCTCCCCCGGCGCGCTCAAGGTGCTGTACCGGCTCAAGGACGCGGGCTACCAGGGGTTCCTGGTCGGCGGCGCGGTCCGCGACCTGCTGCTCGACATCCAGCCCAAGGATTTCGACATCGCGACCGATGCCCACCCCGAAGAGGTGCGTCGCATCTTCCGCAATTGCCGCCTGATCGGACGCCGCTTCCACCTCGCCCACGTCCGGTTCGGTCACGAGATCCTCGAAGTCGCGACGTTCCGTGCCGCCCACACCGAGCTGGACGAGGACCACGGGGTCGACGAAGTCGAGCACCGTGCCATCGACGAGCACGGTCGCATCCTGCGCGACAACCTCTACGGCACGATCGAAGAGGATGTCTGGCGTCGCGATTTCACCGCGAATGCGCTCTATTACAGCATCGAGGACTTCTCGATCTGGGACTACGTCGGCGGCGTGCAGGACACGCGCGACCGCGTCCTGCGCCTGATCGGCGACCCGGCGACCCGCTATCGCGAGGACCCCGTGCGGATGCTGCGCGCGGCGCGGTTCGCCGCAAAACTGGACTTCACGCTCCACCCGGGGACCGAGCAGCCGATCCACGAACTCGCCTACATGCTGGACCGGATGCCACCGGCGCGGCTGTTCGACGAGACCATGAAGCTGATGCTGTCCGGTCATGCCGTGCCGTCGTTCGAGTGGCTCTGTCGCCTGGAACTGCTCGAGCACCTGCTGCCGGACGTGGCGGCAGCCCTCGAAGCGGCTCCGGAGTCGGCAGCTGCGCGAGTCGTCGAGCTGGGCCTCGAAGGCACCGACGACCGCATCCGCGACGACAAGTCGGTCACGCCGACGTTCCTGTTTGCCGTGTTGCTGTGGCCGGCCATCCTGCACGAGCTGGGATCGCCCGACGGCCCGCTGCCCGACGATCCGGAGCGACTGCTCGAAGCCTGCGACCGCGTGATCGGCCGCCAGCTCAGGCGCATCGCCGTGCCGAAGCGGTTTTCACTGCCGATGCGCGAGCTGATCATGCTGCAGACCCGGTTCGAGCGCAGGTCGGGGCGCCGCGCATTGCGACTGCTCGAGCATCCGCGGTTCCGCGCGGCTTACGATTTCCTGCTGCTGCGCGCAGAGGCGGGCGAGGCCGACCGCGAACTGGCCGACTGGTGGACGCAACTGCAGGAAGCGCCTGCGGACGAGCGCCTCGCAATGGTGGAAGGCCGGCCCGCGTCCGAGCAGCGCACCGCCGAGGCGCCGGGCACGGCCACGCGCCGGCGCCGACCGCGTCGCCGCCGTCGGCCCTCAGGCCCGCCCGCAACGTCGTGACGTCGCACGGTTCGCAGACGGCCCGCTGGCTGCCTGCCTACGTCGCGCTCGGCAGCAACCTCGACGATCCGGCGCGGCAAGTCCTGCGCGCATTCGATGCGCTCGACGACCTGCCCGGCACACGGCTGATCCTGCGATCCTCGCTGTATCGCTCGCCACCGCTCGGGCCTGTCGCACAGCCCGACTTCGTCAACGCCGTCGCGGGCGTCCTGAGCCAGCTCGAAGCCCCGCAACTGCTGCATGAACTGAAGGCGCTCGAGGCCCGGCTTGGCCGAGCCGCACCGGTCGTGCGCTGGGGACCCCGGCTCATCGACCTCGACCTGCTGATGCACGGTGCCTCGCGCATCGCCAGCGAGTCGATCACGGTGCCGCACCCGGGGATCGCGCAGCGGGCCTTCGTCCTGGTCCCGTGGGCGGAAATCAGTCCGTCACTCGACGTGCCCGGCGTTGGTAGAGTGGCGGCCCTCGCGCAAAGTCTCGGCGCGGCAGGCCTGCAGCGGATCGCAGCATGACCACCGATCACACGAATGCGCCGCACGATGACGAAGCCATCGTCCTGACGCCACATCGCTACGTGGTGGTCGAAGGGCCGATCGGCGTCGGCAAGACGAGCCTGGTGCGCCGCCTGGGCAAGAGCTTCGGTTGCGAACTGGTGCTGGAACAGGACGCCGAGAACCCCTTTCTCGAGCGGTTCTACCGCGAACCGAAGAGCGTCGCGTTCCAGACGCAGCTGCACTTCCTGTTCCAGCGTTCGCGTCAGCTGGCAGGCCTGCGTCAGGCCGACCTGTTCGAGAGGGTTCGCGTCGCCGACTACATGCTCGAAAAGGATCGCCTGTTCGCACGACTGACCCTGGACGACCAGGAGTTCGCGTTGTACGAGCAGGTGTACGAGCGGCTGGCGATCGACGCGCCCGTACCGGACCTGGTCGTCTACCTGCAGGCCCCGGTGGACGTGCTGCTCGAGCGCATCGCCCGGCGTGGCATCGGCTACGAACTGCAGATCGAGCGGCGCTACCTCGAACGCCTCAACGAGGCCTATGCCCGGTTCTTCCTGGAATTCGACGCCGCGCCGCTGCTGATCGTCAACGCCGCGGAGATCGACCCCATCGGCAACGGCGACGACTACGCGAGCCTGCTGGCCGAGGTCGTCCGGCCACGCAAAGGCCGGCATTATTTCAATCCGCTCAAGAGCTTGCTGTAACCCACGGCAAAAGCCGGCGTTGCTGTTTCGGGGCCGCTGCTGCATCCTTGCGGCCTGCAAAAAGGCGGCCCTATGTATACCCAGCTGCAACTGCGCGATTCCGCGCGACCGCCGGTCAACGTGGCCTCGCTCGGCCGGATGAAAGAGCAGGGCGAGAAGATCTCCTGCATCACCTGCTATGACGCGAGCTTCGCCGCGATCGTGGATGCGGCCGGTATCGACGTGGTGCTGGTCGGCGACTCGCTGGGCATGGTGATCCAGGGCCACGACACCACCGTGCCGGTGACGCTCGAAAACATCATCTACCACTGCCGGGCGGTGGCGAAGGGCCTGTACCGGCCGTTCCTGATGGCCGACATGCCGTTCATGACCTACACGTCGCGCGAGCAGGCGCTGCAGAACGCCGTGCGCCTGATGCAGGAAGGCGGCGCGAAAATGGTCAAGCTCGAGGGTGGCGCCGGACAGGCGGAGATCGTCGAATTCCTCGCGAGCCACGACATCGCCGTCTGCGCCCACCTGGGCCTGCGCCCGCAGTCGGTGCACAAGACTGGCGGATTCCGGGTGCAGGGGCGCGAGGAAGCAGCGGCCGAGCAGATGCGCCGTGATGCCAAGCTGCTGCAGGATGCGGGCGCCGACATCGTGCTGCTCGAATGCATCCCGTCCGCGCTCGGCAAGCAGATCACCGGCGAGCTGCACGTGCCGGTGATCGGCATCGGTGCGGGCCCGGAAACGGACGGCCAGATCCTGGTGCTCTACGACGTGCTCGACATCACCCCGGGACGCAAGCCGCGCTTCGTGCAGAATTTCCAGCAGGGCAGGGACAGCCCGCTCGCCGCACTCCAGGCCTACGGCGAGGCCGTCAAGACACGGACGTATCCCGCCCCCGAACATTGCTTCTGACGCCGCCCATGGTCGCCGAGATCTCGACGATGCAGACCCTCACGCGAATCGCCGAGCTGCGCGAGACCGTCAACCGCTGGCGGCTGGGTCGCGAGAGCATCGCCTTCGTGCCGACGATGGGCAACCTGCACCTGGGTCATGCGAGCCTGATGGCCGCGGCCCATCTGCACGGGCGCCGCGTCATTTCCAGCATTTTCGTGAACCCCATGCAGTTCGGGCCCAGCGAGGACTTCAGCGCGTATCCGCGCACGCCCGATGACGACTCGAACCTGCTCGCGGAGTACGGCGTCGATGCGCTGTTCCACCCGACGGTCGAGGAAATGTATCCCGACGGCAGCGTCGGCAGCACGGTGGTCGATGTCCCCGGGCTGACCGACATCCTCTGCGGCAGCTTTCGCCCGGGTCATTTCCAGGGCGTGGCGACGGTCGTCGTCAAGCTGCTGTGCCTGGTGCAGCCCGATACCGCGATCTTCGGCGAGAAGGATTTCCAGCAGCTCACGGTCATCCGGCGCGTCGTGCAGGACCTGAACCTGCCCGTGAAGATCGTCGGTGCGCCGACCGTGCGTGCCGACGACGGTCTCGCGCTGAGTTCGCGCAATCGCTACCTGTCGGCGCAGGAGCGCGCGACGGCCCCGGTCATCTACAAGTCGCTCGATCGCGCACGCCGCCGGCTCGAGTCGGGCGACCTGGATTACGCCGCGATCGAAGCAGAAGGTCTCGCATCGATCACCGCGGCCGGCATTCGTCCGGACTATTTCGAAGTGCGCACCGCCGACCGGCTCGCGCGCCCGCAGGGCGGGGAAGTCGAACTCGTGGTGCTCGCTGCGGGTCGTCTCGGCAAGGCCCGTCTGATCGATAACCTGCAGTGCAGGGCACCGATGAGGAAGTGACTAGTGGACTAGTGGATAGTGGCTAGTAGGAAGTGCACAGAGGCTGCTATCAGCGCGCTCTTCTTACTAGTCACTATTCACTATTCACTAGTCACTTCTCTCCAGCGCCCACCGCACGTGCTCGCGCACCACCTCGCTCGGATCGTCGAGACGGGCGCGCAGCGCAGCAACCACCGCCGCGGAAGGCGGCGCATTTCCCAGCGCCACCGCGATGTTGCGTAACCAGCGTTCGTAGCCGATCCGCCGGATCGCACTGCCCTCCGTCTTCTGCAGGAACTCGCCCTCGGTCCACGCGAACAGGTCGACGAGCTGCGGGGCGTCGAGTCCGTGTCGCGCGCGAAAGTCGGGTTCGGCGCTGATCTTCGCATAGCGGTTCCAGGGGCAGACGAGCTGGCAGTCGTCGCAGCCGTAGATGCGATTGCCGAGCGCTGCCCGGAACTCGGGGGCGATGGAGCCCGCGTGCTCGATCGTCAGGTACGAGATGCAGCGGCGTGCGTCGAGTTCGTACGGTGCCACGATCGCCTGCGTCGGGCACACGTCGATGCAGGCCGTGCAACTGCCGCAATGCGCAGTGACCGGCGCATCGACGGGCAGCGGCAGGTCGGTGTAGATCTCGCCGAGGAAGAACCACGAGCCATCGTGACGGTCGAGCAGGTTGGTGTGCTTGCCGATCCAGCCCAGCCCGGCCTCGCGCGCCAGAGCCTTTTCCATCACGGGTGCGCTGTCGGTGAAGGCCCGGTACCCCTGCGTGCCCGCCGCCTCGGCAATCCGCTCGGCCAGCCGGGCGAGCCGGGGACGCAACACCTTGTGGTAGTCGCGACCGAGTGCATACCGCGAGACGTACCCAAGCCCGGCATCACGCAGCACCGCTTCCGGATCGCGACCGGGCGTCCGGTAGTCCAGGCGGGCACTGATCACGCGAACGGTGCCGGGGACCAGTTCGCCCGGCCGCGTGCGCCGGGTGCCGTGGCGCCGCATGTATTCCATCGTGCCGTGCCGGCCCTGGGCGAGCCAGGCCTCCAGGCGCAACTCGTCCTGGGCGAGGTCGACGCCCGCAACGCCGACCTGCTGGAAGCCGAGTTCGCGGCCCCATTGCTTGATGTCTCGGGCAAGTGCGTCGAAGTCCATTGCAAACGCAGCAGGCGGCAGGTGGGGCCTCGGGGCGGGCAGTATAATGCCCGCATGCATTCGATCCCCGCCGGGGTCTACACGGCCGAACAGGTACGCGCGCTCGACCGCTGCGCCATCGAGCGTTTCGACGTCCCGGGCTACGAACTCATGACGCGTGCGGGCCACGCGACCCTCGGTGCGCTGCGCCAGGCCTGGCCCTCAGCGCGCTCGATCAGCGTCTTCTGCGGTCCCGGCAACAATGGAGGCGATGGATACGTCGTTGCACGCATCGCGCGCGCGCAAGGCCTGCGCGTGCACGTCGTGGCGACGGCCGATACCGCGCTGCTGGCCGGCGACGCGCGCCGTGCCTTCCAGGAATTCAGCGCGGCGGGCGGCGCGTGCGAGGAGTGGCAGCCGCATGTCGTGCATCTCGGCGACGTCATCGTCGATGCGATTTTCGGGACCGGCCTGACGCGCACTGTCGATGGCCGTGCGGCCGAAATCCTGCAGGCCATCAATGGCGCGGGCCGCCCGATCGTCGCTGTCGACATTCCCTCGGGCCTGCATGCGGATTCCGGCCAGGCGCTCGGCGTCGCCGCGCGCGCCCACCTGACGGTCACGTTCATCGGTCGCAAGCTCGGCTGCTACGTCGGTGCCGGCCCCGATCATGTCGGGCGTCTCGTCTTCGACGATCTCGGCGTCCCTGCGGCGACGTACGACGTGGTCGCCCCGACCTGCCGGTTGCTCGATGAATCGGTCGTTGCCGCTGCGTTGCCGCCGCGGCCGCGCACGGCCCACAAGGGCAGTCACGGTCATGTGCTGGTGATTGGCGGCGCGGCAGGCACCGGTGGCGCAGCGCGTCTCGCAGGCGAGGCCGCCTTGCGCGTCGGTGCCGGATTGGTCACGGTCGGCGTGCATCCGCAGAGCCTCACGGCGCTGGCGGCTCGACCCGAACTGATGAGCGTTGCCATCGGCGCGTACGGCGACCTCGAAAACGCGATGGAGCGGGCGTCGGTGCTGGCCCTGGGCCCCGGTCTCGGGCAGTCGCCGTGGTCCATGGAAATCTTCGCTGCCGCGCTCGCCGCCGGCAAACCGCTGATTCTCGATGCCGACGCCTTGAACCTGTTGGCCCTGGCGCCGCAGCGGCGGGACCACTGGGTGCTGACTCCGCATCCCGGTGAGGCCGCGCGGCTGCTCGGCGTCTCGGTTGCCGACGTGCAGGCCGACCGGCTGGGCGCGGCGGTGGAACTGCAGGCGCGTTACGGGGGCACCGTCGTGCTGAAAGGGGCCGGTTCGATGGTGCAGACCGCCGGCGACGGGGCGTGGATCTGCGACCGAGGCAACCCCGGCATGGCCACGGCGGGCATGGGAGACGTGCTGACGGGCGTCGTCGCGGGCATTGCGGCGCAGTGCGGCGACCTGTCGCTCGCCGCTCGGGCAGGCGTGCTGGTGCATGCGCAGGCGGGCGACGAGGCGCCGCTCAAGGCGGCGAACGCGGCCTGCTCGCCGGTGACGTCATCGACCGTCTGCGCGCCTGCGTGAACCGCCTGTGACCCTGGATTTCCGCTGTGCCCAGCGCGGAGCAGACGCGCGTCCTCGGCGCACGCCTGGCCAGGGCCATTGCGGCTGCCGGGGGTGAGGCACCCCTGCTGGTCGCGCTTTCTGGCGACCTCGGGGCCGGCAAGACCACGCTGGTCGGCGGCCTGCTGGCCGCACTCGGTCACCCAGGGCACGCGCGCAGCCCGACTTACACCCTCATCGAGCCCTATCGGCTCGCAGGTCGGGACTGGTACCACTGCGACCTGTACCGGCTGCGGCATCCGGACGAACTCGACGACCTGGGCTTGCGCGACCTGCGGTTACCGTCGTCGGTGCTGCTGGTGGAATGGCCCGAAAAGGCCGCGGGCCGGCTCGGCCAGGCCGATATTTCGATCGCGCTGGCGTATGCGGACGGCGACACGCGCCAGGCTCATATACGACGGAGAAACCCCAGCTGGCCGGAGGGTTCTGGCACATCTGTGAGAGCAGGCCTCATAAAGCCACCGTATCTTCATAATTTTATTGAAGTATCTGCCCGCATCGGAGTACATTGCGCGCCATGCGAGCGCGTCGATCCCGCCTGACCCCGTTTGGCCTGCTCTGGCTGGGGGCGCTCTTTCTGTCCACCGCCGCCTGGGCGGGCAGCGCGCAGGTCCGCGACGTCAGGCTGTGGTCGGGGCCGGAGGGCACGCGGCTCGTCGTTGAACTGAGCGGTCCGGTGGAATACGACGTGTTCGCCATCGATCGCCCGGACCGCGTCGTCATCGACCTCGCCAACACGAAGTTACCGGCGGGCCAATCGATGCCCGCAGGCCAGGGCCCGGTGAAGTCGGTGCGCTCCGGGCCGCAGCCCGGTCACGGCCTGCGACTGGTGCTGGACCTCGACTCGCCGCAACCGCCGAAGAGCTTCATCGTCGGGCCCGAAGGCACCTCCGGACATCGTCTCGTCATCGAATTGCCCGGCAGGGCCATCGCGGTCGCGGCTGCGTCGCCGGCTTCCCGGCCGGCGGGTACGGCGGGCACACCGCCGAGCGGCGCCGACGTGCTGGCAATGGCCGCAGACACGTCGCGCAACGTCGCCGCTCCCGTGGCCACGGTGCACCCGCCCCGCGTGACGGAGCCGGCATTGCCGGCCGTGAAAACCGTTGTGTCATCTGCCAGGGGCCGTGATCTCGTCATTGCCATCGATGCCGGGCACGGCGGCCAGGACCCAGGTGCGCTCGGCCGCGGTGGCACGCGCGAGAAGGACGTGACGCTCGCCATCGCCCGCCGCCTTGCGGCCGCGATCAACGAGGAAGAGGGCATGCGCGCGGTGCTGATCCGCGACGGCGACTACTTCATCACGCTCGGCGGCCGCACGCGCAAGGCGCGCCAGCTCGGCGCGGACATGTTCGTGTCGATCCATGCCGATGCCGTGAAGAACCGCGAAGTCAGCGGCTCGTCGGTGTACGTGCTGTCGCTGCGCGGCGCGAGCGACGAGGCGGCCCGCTGGCTGGCCGAGTCCGAGAACGCGGCCGACCTGAAGGGCGGCGTGCCGCTCGCCGACGGACGACCTGCTCGCCTCGGTCCTGCTCGACGTGACGCAGAAGGAATCGATCAGCGACAGCGTCGAGGCGGCCGACAACGTGCTGGAGGCGCTGCACGGCGTGGGCAGCGTGCACGGTGTGCGCGTCAAGCACGCCGGTTTCATCGTGTTGAAGTCGCCCGACATCCCCTCGATGCTCATCGAGACGGCGTTCATCTCCAATCCCGACGACGAGCGCAAGCTCCGCGACGCCGACCACCAGCAGCGCATCGCCGGGGCGATCCGGGCGGGCGTGCGCAGCTACTGGTACGACAACCCACCCCCCGGCACCCGGCTCGCCGCGATCGTCGCCGCCCGCCGCGGTGGCACCGCCGAACCGCCGCAAACCGTCGCCGGCCGCTGACCGCGTCCGCTTTGCTATCCTCGCGCACCCGGCGCGAGGCGCCGTCACACGCTTTCCACGCATGCCCATCCGGGTCCTGCCCGAGCAGCTCGTCCACCAGATCGCGGCCGGCGAGGTCGTCGAGCGCCCGGCGTCCGTGATCAAGGAACTGGTCGAGAACAGTCTCGACTCCGGTGCGAGCGCCATCGAGATCGAGGTGGAGAAGGGCGGCACCGAGCTCTGCCGCGTCCGTGACGACGGCAGCGGCATCGTGGCCGGACGAGTTGCTGCTCGCGCTGGCGCGGCACGCGACCAGCAAGATCGGCAGCATCGACGACCTCGAGGCCGTCCGCACGCTCGGGTTCCGCGGCGAGGCCTTGCCCAGCATCGCCTCCGTCTCGCGCATGCGCATGATCTCGCGGCCGCGCGATGCGACGGTGGCCCATGCGGTCACGGCGGTCGACGGCGAACTGACGGGGCCGGCGCCGCATCCGCACCCGACCGGCACGACGGTGGAAGTGCGCGACCTGTTCTTCAACGTGCCGGCGCGACGCAAGTTCCTGCGCGCCGAGCGCACGGAGCTCACGCAGATCGAACGGCTCGTCGAGCGTCTCGCGCTGAGTCGCTTCGACGTCGGCTTCCGGCTCTCGTCGGCGCGCAAGGTGCTGGCCGACCACCCGCCGGCGCGCGACGACCGCAGCCGCGATGCGCGCGTCGCCGCGGTGCTCGGCGACGATTTCCTCGCCAACGCGATGAAGCTCGACCACGCCGGCGCGGGCCTGCGGTTGCAGGGCTGGTTCTGCCTGCCGACGTATGCGCGCAGCCAGGCCGACCAGCAGTACTTCTTCCTGAACGGCCGGCCGCTGCGCGACAAGCTCGTGCAGAGCGCCGTGCGTCTCGCGTATCGCGACGTGCTGTTCCACGGCCGCCACCCGGCCTACGTGCTGTACCTCGAGATGGACCCGGCACGCGTCGACGTCAACGCGCATCCGCAGAAACTCGAGGTGCGCTTCCGGGACCCGGGCCTCGTCCACGACTTCCTGTTCCGCACGCTCGAACGCGCGCTGGCCGAGACGCGGCCCACGCAAGCGGCGGCCGAGTCGATCCCGGCCGCACGCACGCAGTGGTCAGGCGCGCCCGACGCGGCTGGCAGCAACCAGCCGAGCGATTCGACTGGTCGCGCAGCCCTTCCGCATCACTAACCGCTATCCGCTATCCGCTATCCGCACTGCGGGCGTGCCCGCCACGGATCTCTACCGGGCGTTCGACGAAGTGCGGGACGGTGCAGCCGCCGCTGCCGAGGTCGCCGCGCATGCGGTCGAGCACCCCCTCGGGTATGCAATTGCGCAGCTGCACGGTGTGTACATCCTCGCGCAGGCGCAGGGCGGGCTCGTGCTGGTCGACATGCACGCTGCGCACGAGCGCACGACCTACGAACGGCTGAAGGCAGCGCTGCAGTCCGACCGGATGCCGGCACAGCCGCTGCTCGTGCCGATCGCGGTCAACGTCGCCGTGGCCGACGCCGACGAAGCCGAGGCGCACGCCGAACTCTTCGCGAGACCTGGGGCTCGAACTCGGACGCGCGGGCCCGGCCCAGGTCGTGGTGCGCTCGACGCCGGCGCTGCTGCCCAACGCCGACCCGGCGACACTGGTGAAGGACATGATCGCGGACCTGCGTGAGCAGGGCCGGGCCGCCGCGGCCCAGGCATTTCGACCGGGCGCTCGGCACGATGGCCTGCCACCAGGCCGTCCGTGCCAACCGCCGGCTGACGGTGCCCGAGATGAACGCCCTGTTGCGCGAGATGGAACAGACCGTGCGCAGTGACCAGTGCGTCCACGGCCGCCCCACCTGGTCGTTCGTCAGCATGGACGAACTCGACCGGCTGTTCCTGCGCGGCCGATGAGCGCCGCACCGCCGGCAGCGGCCGATGCCGCCCGATGCCGTGTGCCTCATGGGCCCGACCTGCACCGGCAAGACGGCGCTCGCGCTGCAGCTTGCGCGACGAGTTCCCGGTTGAAATCGTCAGCGTCGATTCGGCGCTCGTGTACCGCGGCATGGACATCGGCACGTCGAAACCGTCGTGCGGCAGAGCTTGCCGCCGTGCCGCATCACCTGATCGACATCTGCGATCCCGTCGGAGCCGTACTCCGCGGGTCGGTTCCGGCGTGACGCGCTGGCCTGCATCGACGCGATCCGGGCCCGTGGCCGCGTGCCGTCTGCTCGTGGGCGGCACGATGCTGTACTTCCGCGCGCTGACGCACGGCCTCGCGCCGCTGCCCGAGGCAGACCCGGCGCGTGCGCGCCGGCATCGACGCCCGGGGGCGCGAATCTGGGCTGGCCCGCGTTGCATGCGGAACTCGCGGCGCTCGACCCGCGTCGCGGCGGCGCGCATCCGTCCATTCGACGCACAACGCATCCAGCGGGCCCTGGAGGTCATCGAACTGACGGGCGGGCGGCTTTCCGAGCTGCAGAAACTGGCCGAGCCGGCGCCGCTGCGCCTGGCCCGGTTTGCGCTGCTGCCGCTGTCGCGCGCGCAGTTGTACGAGCGGATCAACGCGCGATTCGACGCGATGCTGGCGGCCGGTTTCCTGCAGGAAGTCCGCGACTTACGTGCGCGCGGCGACCTCGAGCCGGACCTGCCCAGCCTGCGTGCCGTGGGTTACCGCCAGCTCTGGCAGCACCTCGAAGGCGCAGTCGACCTACGAAGCTGCGGTCGCTGCCGCGCGCCAGGCCACCCGCAACCTGGCCAAGCGCCAGCTGACGTGGCTGCGGGCGGATCCGGACATAACCTGGGTGCGATCGCTTGCAGAACGGGAACTTGTCCCTATATCCGACGCTCTGAAGAGTTCCTGCGGAAAATTGGGCGTCGCAGGCCCTGTGATAAACTGCCTGCGTTCTTGCTGGGTCCAAGGGAATCGTCGCGCGGGCCGTTTCAAGGAAGATTCTGCGCAGGAACGAACGGCTACGACAAAAAAAGGAGACATACAACATGGCCAAAGGCCAGTCCCTTCAGGATCCCTTCCTGAACGCTCTCCGCAAAGAGCGCATCCCGGTTTCCATCTATCTCGTCAACGGCATCAAGCTGCAGGGCCAGATCGATTCCTTCGACCAGTTCGTCGTGCTCCTGCGCAACAGCGTGAGCCAGATGGTCTACAAGCACGCCATTTCGACGGTCGTTCCGGCGCGCAACGTGCGCCTGCCTGCTGGCGACGACGACCTGCCGCCGCTCGAAGACGCCCCGGCGGGCTGATGGCGCGCGGGCGAGGGCAGCGCGGCGTTGTTTGACAGGCCGGGTAGCGGCGAACGCGCCATCCTCGTCTGCGTCGGACTGGGCCGGGCGCCCGAACCGGACCGCATCGAGGAATTCGATGCGCTGGCCCGGTCGGCCGGCGCGCAGGTCCTGGAGACCGTCGCGGCCACCTGCAGGACGGCCAATCCGCGCTTCCTGATCGGCACCGGCAAGGTGCAGGAGCTCGGCGAGCGCATCAAGGCGCTCGGCGCAGACCTCGTCGTCATCGACGGCACGCTGAGCCCGAGCCAGGAACGCAACCTCGAGAAGGAACTGCAGTGCCGCGTGCTCGACCGCAGCGGCCTCATCCTCGACATCTTCGCGCAGCGCGCGCGCACCTTCGAGGGCAAGCTGCAGGTCGAGCTGGCGCAGCTGCAGCACATGGCCACGCGCCTCGTGCGCGGCTGGACGCACCTCGAGCGCCAGCGCGGCGGCGGCATCGGCCTGCGTGGCCCGGGCGAAACCCAGCTCGAGACCGACCGCCGCCTGATCGGCAAGCGCATCAAGGCGCTCAACGACCGGCTCGAGAAGGTGCTCGTGCAGCGCGAGACGACGCGGCAGGAGCGCAGGCGCGCCGAGGTGCCGACCATCGCGCTGGTCGGGTACACGAACGCGGGCAAATCGACGCTGTTCAACCGGCTGACTCGCGCCGAGGCGTACGCGGCCGACCAGCTCTTCGCCACGCTCGACCCCACGGTGCGCCGGCTGCACCTGGCCCCCGGCCTCGAAACGGCGCTTGCCGACACGGTCGGTTTCGTGCGCGACCTGCCGCACGAACTGGTCGCCGCGTTCCGCTCGACCCTGCAGGAAGCGCGCGAGGCCGACCTGCTGCTGCACGTGATCGACGCGGCGGACCCCGAACGCAACGAGCGCATCGCGCAGGTCAACGAGGTGCTCGAATCGATCGGCGCCCACGACGTGCCGCAGATCGCGGTCTACAACAAGATCGACCGCACCGGCGAATCGCCCCGGGCCGAGATCCGGCGAGGCCGGCATCATCGATCGGGTCTGGCTGTCCGCCCACAGCGGTGCAGGCGTCGACCTGCTGCTGCAGGCGCTGCACCAGCGGCTCGGTGCGGACCTGTGCCGTTGCGTCCTGCGGATCCCGCCGCAGGCAGGGCGGGCCCGCGCCCGCCTGTACGATGCGGGTGCGGTGATCTCGCAGAAACTGCTCGACGACGGCGCGCTCGAGGTCGAAGTCAGCCTGCGTCGCCAGGACCTCGCGCGAATCTGCCGCGACGATGGCCTCGAAATACCCGCACAATGCTCGCCTTGTGCCGACGCAGGTCGGTTTTTACAATCGAACGGATCGCGGGCAACGCGGGGTGCGGCATGAGCACCGAATCCCCGTCCAGCGATCCCGACGACCAGACACGAATCTCAGCCGGAGCAATCGCACCCATGGCCTGGAACGACCCGGGCAGGAAGAACCCCTGGGGTAACCGGCCCGAAAAGGGCACGGCCGACCTCGACGAGGCCCTGCGCAACCTGCAACGCAAACTGTCCCAGATGTTCGGGGGCAGCGACGGTGGTGACGGCGACGGCGGCCGCGACGACGGACGTGGCGGCGGCGGCGGTTCCGGGGGCGGCGCGATGCGCGGCTTCGGCTTCAGCACCGTCGCGCTCGTCCTGGTGGGCGTCTGGGCGCTGACCGGCTTCTACGTCGTCGACGCCGCGGAGCGCGGCGTCGTCACCCGGTTCGGCCAGTACGTGGCCACGACCGAGCCGGGCCTGCGCTGGCACGTGCCCTGGCCGATCGAGGCGCGGCAGGTCATCAACGTCGAGTCGATCGAGGGCGTGCAGGAGCAGACCCGCATGCTCACGTCCGACGAGAACCTCGTCGACATCAACTTCGCCGTGCAATACCGGCGCGCCGAGCCCGTCGCCTACGCGTTCAACGTGCGCGACCCGGACCAGACCCTCAAGGAAGTCGCCGAGAGCGCGATCCGCGAAACGGTCGGCCGCAGCCAGCTCGACTTCGTGCTCGAGCAGGGCCGCCAGGAAATCACCGGCAAGACGAAGGAACTGATCCAGCGCACGCTCGATTCGTACAAGACGGGCATCGAGGTCACCACGTCAACCTGCAGGGCGTCGGCGTCCCGGAGCAGGTGCAGAGCTCGCAGCGCGACGCGATCAAGGCCCGCGAGGACAAGGAGCGCCTCGCCCTCGAAGCCCAGGCCTACGCGAACGACATCCTGCCGAAGGCGAAGGGTTCCGCGGCGCGCCAGATGGAGGACTCGGCCGCCTACAAGGCCCGCATCGTCGCCGACGCCGAGGGCGAAGCGCAGCGGTTCTCGCTGCTGCGCGAGAGTTACGAGCGCGCGCCCGGCGTCACGCGGCAGCGGCTGTATTACGAGACGATGGAAGAGGTCCTGGGCAACACCAACAAGGTGCTCGTCGCCCAAGGGAAGCCGGCAACATGATCTACCTGCCGCTCGACCAGCTGTCCAAGGGGCGTGAGCGCACCCTGACGCTCGACGAGCAGCGCCAGGTGCCTGCGACGATGCAGCCGCGCGCAGCCGCGGCGGCACCGGCGGCACCGGAGCCTGAGCCGGCTGCGGTCAGCACCGTCGAATCCAGCCCGTGAACGGGGGAGCCGCTGATGTCCAACCGTGGCTACCTGCCGCTGATCCTGATCGGCACGGCGATCCTGCTGTTCTCGATGTCCGTCTTCACGGTCCGCGAGACCGAGCTGGCGATGAAGTTCCGCTTCGGCGAGATCGTGCGGGCCGACTACAAGCCCGGCCTGCACTTCCTGACGCCGTTCGTGAACAACGTCGTCAAGTTCGATCGCCGGATCCTGAGCGAGGACTATCCCGCCGAGCAGTTCCTGACGAGCGAAGGCAAGATCCTCAAGATCAACTTCTTCGTGAAGTGGCGCATCAGCGACGTCTCGCGCTTCTACCAGTCCACTGCGGGCGGCAGCGAAGACGTCGCCAACCGCCGCCTCGGTGAAATCATCAAGGACGGCATCAAGAGCGTGATCGCGCGGCGCACGATCCAGCAGGTCGTCGCGGCGGACCGCAGCGAGTTCCTCGGCGAAGTGCTCAAGATCGCGGGCGCCAACGTCGGCAACCTCGGGATCGCGCTGGTCGACGTGCGCGTCAAGAACATCGAGCTGCCCGAGGAGGTCAGCGAATCGGTGTTCAACCGCATGCGCCAGGATTTCGCGCGCCAGGCTGCGCAGCTGCGCGCCGAAGGTTCAGCGGTGTCCGAACAGACGCGCGCCGAGGCCGATCGCCAGCGGACGGAGATCCTGGCCAATGCGTACCGCGAGGCCGAGATCATCAAGGGCCAGGGCGACGCCCTGGCGGCCGACATCTATGCCAAGGCCTACGAGCGCAACCCGGACTTCTTCTCGTTCCAGCGTGCCATGCAGGCCTACCGACGCTCGCTGGGCAAGCAGGGCGACGTGCTCGTGCTCGCTCCGGAAGGTGATTTCTTCAAGTACCTCAAGGACCCCGCCGGACGCTGAGCGGCGCCCCGGGGTTCAGGCATGGACTGGAACGACCTCTGGGCGGCTTTCGCCCTGTACCTCGTGCTCGAGGGTGTCATTCCATTCGTCAACCCGGGCGGCGCCCGGCGCACGTTCGCCGCGATGTCCCAGATGGATGAGCGGGCATTGCGCCTGATCGGATTGGGCAGCATGATTGCAGGTTGCGTCGTGCTCTATTTCGTGCGCGGCGGGCGCTGATTCTCCGTTCTGCCTGTCCACTAACCGCTAACCGCCAGTCACTTCCATTCCCATGTCCAAGAATCTCGTCGTCATCGGCGCCCAGTGGGGCGACGAAGGCAAGGGCAAGATCGTGGACCTGCTCACCGAGCGGGTCGGCGCGGTCGCGCGTTTCCAGGGCGGTCACAACGCCGGTCACACGCTCGTCATCGACGGCGTCAAGACGGTGCTGTCGCTCATCCCGTCCGGGCATCCTGCACCCCGGCGTGCAGTGCCTGATCGGCAACGGGGTCGTGCTCTCGCTCGAGGCGCTGTTCCGCGAGGCCGACGCGCTCGTCCAGCGCGGCATTCCGGTCTATGAACGGCTGCGCATCAGCCCCAACTGCGCGTTGATCCTGCCGTCGCACATCGCGCTCGACCGCGCGCGTGAGCGGGCGAGGGGCGCGAACGCCATCGGCACCACCGGCCGCGGCATCGGCCCGGCCTACGAGGACAAGGTGGCCCGGCGCGCCGTCCGGCTCGCCGACCTGCTGCAGCGCGACCGCCTGGCGGCGCGGCTCGGCGAAATGCTCGATTTCCACAATTTCGTGCTGAGCCGTTATTTCAGCGCCGAAACCGTCGACTTCCAGCGCACGCTCGACGAACTGGTCGCGCAGTCCGAGCGCGTCGAGCCCTTGATCGCGGACGTGACCGTGCTGCTGCGCCAGGAAATGCGCCGCGGCGCCAGCATCATGTTCGAAGGCGCGCAGGGCGCGATGCTCGACGTCGACGTCGGCACGTATCCGTTCGTGACCTCGTCGAACACCATCGCTGGCGAAGCGGCGGTCGGCACGGGCCTGGGCCCGCGCGACATCCACGCGGTGCTCGGCATCGTGAAGGCCTATACGACGCGCGTCGGCGCGGGGCCGTTTCCGACGGAACTGTTCGACGAGACGGGCGAGCACATCGCCCGCGTCGGGCACGAGTTCGGCGCCGTGACGGGACGCGCCCGCCGTTGCGGCTGGTTCGACGCGGTCGCCATGCGCCGTGCCTGCATGCACAACAGCATCTCGAGCCTGTGCGTGACCAAGCTCGACGTGCTCGACGGGCTCGACACGATCCGGATCTGCACCGGCTACCGCATCGACGGCGAGGTCCGCGACGAGCCGCCGCTGCTGCCGCACCGGTTCTCCGAGTGCGAGCCCGTGTACGAGGAACATCCCGGCTGGTCGGAGCCGACGCACGGCATCGTCGAGTTCGCCAGGCTTCCGGTCACCGCGCGCAATTACCTGGCGCGCATGGAAGAGCTCGCCGGCGTGCCGATCGACATCGTTTCGACCGGCCCGGATCGCTCGCAGACGATCGTGCTCCGGCACCCCTACGACTGAGGAGTGATAGTGATTAGTGACTAGGTGGATTAGTGGCTAGTGACAAGATAGTGCTGGTCGCAGCGCGCGCACGTGCAGTGTGCTCTTGACGACTAATTCCGCTCTCCGCTCTCCGCTCTCCGCAAGACGTCGCTAACTGCCTATCCGACTAACTCCTAGCCCCTACTCCTATCGCTCCCATGCGACCCTACGAATCCCCCTGGATGGACGACGACCTGCGCATGCTGCGCGAGGCGATTTCCCGGTACGTCGAGACCGAGATGCTGCCGCTCGATGCGAAGTGGCGCAAACAGCACCACGTGGACAAGGAAGCGTGGCGCAAGATCGGCCAGGCCGGTTTCCTGTGCATGGACATCCCGGCGGAGTACGGCGGTGGCGGCGGCGACTTCCGGCATGAAGCGCTGCTGTACGAGGAGACGGCCAGGCGAGGCATCTCGTCCTTCGGCCAGGGCGTGCACAGCATCGCGGCCCACTACGTGCTGAACTACGGCACCGAAGACCAGAAGCAGCGCTGGCTGCCGCGCATGGCGAGCGGCGAACTGATCGGTGCCATCGCGATGACCGAGCCGGGTGCCGGCTCCGACCTCAAGGGCATCCGCACCCGCGCGGTCCGCGACGGCGACCACTACGTGGTCAACGGCTCGAAGATCTTCATCACCAACGGCGGCACGGCCGAGATCCTCATGCTCGTCGTGCGCACCGATCCGAGCGACCGCGGCCGGGGCCTCTCGATCCTGATGGTCGAGACCACGGGCCTCGAGGGTTACCGCGTCGGTCGCGTGCTCGACAAGATGGGGCTGCAGGGCCAGGACACGGCGGAGCTCTACTTCGAGGACGTGCGCGTGCCCGTCGATTGCCTGCTGCAGGACGAAGGCAAGGGCATGCACATGCTCATGGGCGACCTGCCGTACGAGCGCGCGCTGATCGCCCTCGGCGGCGTGGCGGCGATGGAGGGCGCGCTCGAGGAGACGGTCAAGTACGTCAACGAGCGCAAGATCTTCGGCCAGCCCGTCGCGTCGTACCAGAACACTCGCTTCAAGCTCGCCGAGTGCGCGACGCACGTCCGCATCGCGCGCGTCTTCATCGACCGCTGCATCGAGCAGCTGGTCAAGGGCGAGCTCGACACCGAGACGGCGGCGATGGCCAAGTGGTGGGTCACCGACCTGCAGCAGAAGGTCATCGACGAGTGCCAGCAGCTCTTCGGTGGCTACGGCTACATGAACGACTACGTGGTGTGCCGCATGTTCGCGGACTCGCGCGTGCAGCGCATCTACGGCGGCACCAACGAGGTCATGAAGGAACTGATCTCGCGGGCGCTTTAGGCAGCGCTGCGGACGCGGTGCCGGGCCCTGCGGGCAGCCAGCCGGCTGAGGGTCCCGGCAGGCTTTGAGCCGGTGGCTGCCCACCGTGGGGCCGGCGGCCCCTGCAGTTTCACGGCTGTCCTCGGGCCGCTCCCGGCGCCATAATGGTGCGCCGCAAAGAACTTCCGAGTGCCCGCCATGACCGACCGCATCGAGAAATTCGGCCTCAAGGTCGCCCGCGCGCTGTACGACATGATCGAACGCGAGGCGCTGCCCGCCACCGGCGTCGCCTCGGACACGTTCTGGCAAGGCCTGTCCGAGCTGGTCCACGACCTTCGGGCCGAAGAACCGCGCGTTGCTGGCGAAGCGCGACGAGCTGCAGGCGGCAATCGATGCCTGGCACCGCGCCCATCGCGGCCAGCCGACTCGACGCCGTGGCCTACAGCGCGTTCCTGGCGGAGCTCGGCTACCTCGTCCCCGAGGGCCCGGACTTCACGATCGAGACCGCGAACGTCGACCCCGAGATCGCCAGCATGCCGGGCCCGCAGCTGGTCGTGCCGGTGATGAACGCGCGTTATGCCCTGAATGCCGCGAACGCCCGCTGGGGCAGCCTCTACGACGCGCTGTACGGCACGGACGCGATGGGCGACCTGCCGCCGGCCGGCGGCTACAACGCACAGCGGGGCGCCCGCGTGATCGCCTGGGCGAAGCAGTTCCTCGACTCGGCCGTGCCGCTGGCCGGCGCGAGCCACGCCGACGTGACGGCGTATCGCGTCGTCGGCGGCCGGCTCGCCGCCGAGACCGCGAGCGGCGTGAAGTCGCTGGTCGACGCGGTCGCTGTTCGCCGGATTCGCGGGCGAGGCGGCTGCGCCGACCGCCGTGCTGTTCAGGCAGCACGCCCTGCACATCGAGATCCAGATCGATCGCGCCAACCGCATCGGCAAGGCCGATCCGGCGGGCGTGGCCGACGTGTTGCTCGAGGCGGCCATCACGACGATCATGGACTGCGAGGATTCGGTCGCCGCGGTCGACGCCGAGGACAAGGCGCTCGCCTACCGCAACTGGCTCGGCCTGATGCGCGGCGACCTCGTCGAGAAGGTCGAGAAGGGCGGCCGCACGTTCGACCGCGTCATGAACCCCGACCGCCGGTACCAGCGCGCCGGACGGCAAGCCGCTGTCGCTGAAGGGCCGCTCGCTGATGCTGGTGCGCAACGTCGGCCACCTGATGACCAACCCGGCCGTGCTCGACCGCGACGGCAACGAAGCCTACGAAGGCCTGCTCGACGCGATGTGCACCGTGCTGATCGCGCATGGTCGACCTGCAGAAGAAGGACGGCCCGCGCAACTCCGCGCACGGCTCGGTCTACGTCGTGAAGCCGAAGATGCACGGGCCCGAGGAAGTGGCCTTCGCCGACGCGATCTTCACGCACGTCGAGAAGGTGCTGGGGCTGCCGCAGTACACGGTCAAGATCGGCATCATGGACGAGGAGCGCCGCACGACGGTCAACCTCAAGGAATGCATCCGCGCCGCGAAGTCGCGCGTCGCATTCATCAACACGGGCTTCCTCGATCGCACCGGCGACGAGATCCACACGTCGATGGAAGCGGGCCCGATGGTGCGCAAGGGCGAGATGAAGTCGCAGGCCTGGATCCAGTCCTACGAGCTGTCGAACGTCGAGATCGGCCTGGCGTGCGGCCTGGTCGGCAAGGCGCAGATCGGCAAGGGCATGTGGGCCATGCCGGACCTCATGCACGACATGCTCGAGCAGAAGATCGGCCACCCGCAGGGCCGGCGCCACCTGCGCCTGGGTGCCGAGCCCGACGGCCGCGACGCTGCACGCGACGCACTATCACGCGTACGACGTGCCGCGCGCGGCAGGCCGAACTCGCGAAGGCGGGACGTGCCGACCGGCTCACCGGGCATCCTGACGATCCCGCTCGCGCCGAGGACGGACTGGTCGCGCGGCCGAGATCACCGCCGAACTCGAGAACAACGCGCAGGGCATCCTCGGCTACGTCGTGCGCTGGGTCGACCAGGGCGTCGGCTGCTCGAAGGTGCCCGACATCAACAACGTCGGCCTGATGGAAGACCGCGCGACCTGCCGCATCTCCTCGCAGCACATCGCCAACTGGCTGCATCACGGCATCGTCACGCGCGAGCAGGTGCTCGAGGTGATGCAGCGCATGGCCGCGGTGGTCGACCGGCAGAACGCCGGCGATCCGCTGTACCGGCCGATGGCGCCGGCTTACGACGGCCCGGCGTTCCAGGCGGCGTGCGACCTCGTCTTCGAAGGCACGAAGCAGCCGTCCGGCTACACCGAGCCGCTGCTGCACAAGTACCGGCAGGTGGCCAAGCAGCGCGGAACGTCGATCATTCAGGGGACGTGTCACCTATTTCCGCAGCCACTCCGCGACGAAGTCCGGCAGGTCGGTCGAGACCTTGGACGTGAACTGCGGCGTGCGCTTGCCGAGGAAGGCGCGCACGCCCTCGGCGCCGTCCTTCTGGCTCAGGTGCCACATCGCGAGCGAGTCGACGCGATGCGCCTCGATCGGGTGCGGCTGCGCGACGTTGCGATAGATCAGCTGGCGCGCCAGCGCGATCGCGACCGGCGACCGGTTGTCGATGAACCGATGCGCGAGCTTGCGGGCTTCGTCGAGCAGTTGCGCCGGCGGCACGACGGCCTTGACCAGGCCCGCCCGGACGCCTTCCGCTGCGTCGAAAGGTTCGGCCGTGTAGACCCATTCCAGCGCCTGCGGGATGCCGACGAGCCGCGGCAGGAACCAGCTCGAGCACGCTTCGGGCACGATGCCGAGACGGCCGAACACGAAGCCGATTTTCGCGCCTTCGGCCGCGAGGCGGATGTCCATGGGCAGCGTCATCGTCGCGCCGATGCCGACGGCCGCGCCGTTGATCGCGCCGATCACCGGCTTCATGCATTCGTAGATGGCCAGCACGACGCGGCCACCCGTATCGCGCACGCCGCGCAGGATGGCCGGGTCATCGAGCCGGTCGTGCATGTCGCCGAGCGTGGGCTGCAGCGATTCGTCGAGCCCGAAGACGTTGCCGGAGGTCGCCAGGTCCATCCCCGCGCAGAACGCGCGGCCGGCACCGGTCACGATGATCGCGCCCACCGCGTCATCGGCGCTGGCGCGACGAAAAGCGTGCTCGAGCTCGTCCGCCATGGTGACCGTGAAGGCGTTGAGCCGCTCCGGGCGATTCAGGGTGAGCGTCAGGACGCGGTCGGCGACTGCGTAGTCGAGGGTCGTGTAGGTCATCGGCGGACGCCTGCCAGCCCGGGACGGGCAGGCCATTGTAGTCGCGGCGCACGGCGGCGGGCGGCCCCGAAAGTGCAACCGAAACAGGCGCTTGGGGTGCGACGGTGCTAAAGTCCAGCCGCAGGGCCGGATGGTGCCCAGGAGAGGACTCGAACCTCCACGGTGTTACCCGCTAGTACCTGAAACTAGTGCGTCTACCAATTCCGCCACCTGGGCATGGGTCGCGGCTCGGCCGAGTGGCCGGGCTTGGAAGGTGGCGCAATTTACTGGCGGCCCCCGGGGCTGTCAATGCAAGGAACCATGCGTAGAGACAAAAACAGGCGCAGTCCGGTGCAACCGCCGCATCGCGCAGAACCACGTGGCCGACCCGCCGGGCGCGCCGCCAAGACGCCGGAACTCGCCGTACTGAACGTACTGCGCAAGGCCGGGCGTCCGTTGCGGCTCGAGGAAGTCACCGAGACCTTCGGCGCTGCCGGCGCGGCGCAGGCCGAACAGCAGCTCGAATCGCTGCTGAAGCGCGGCGAGGTCATGTTGAACCGCCGCGGGCAGTACTGCCTGCGCGAGCAGATCGCGGGCCTCACCGTGGGTACCGTACAGGCCCACCGCAACGGCGACGGCTGGCTGCTGCCCGACGACGGCTCGGCGCAGATCTACCTGCCTTCGCACCAGATGCGCGAAATCCTGCACGGTGATCGCATCGCCGCCCGCATCGACGGCCCGCGCTTCCGCGGCCGCGCGCAAGGCTCGATCGTCGAGGTGCTCGAGCGGCGCACGAAGGAAGTCGTTGGCCGCCTGAACGTCGAGGCCGGCATCGCTTACCTGACACCGGACAATCCGCGCATCACGCATCGCGTGCTCGTGCCGGGCGCGCAGCTCGGCGGGGCCGAAGCGGGGCAGATCGTGCTGGTGGAGCTTATCCAGCAGCCGTCGCGGACCTCGGGCCCGGTGGGGCGTGTCGCGCGCGTGCTCGGCGAACACGGTGCGCCAGGGATGGAAACCGACATCGCGATCCACGCGCACAGCCTGCCGTTCGAGTTCCCGGAGGCGGTCGTCGCCGAGGCCGCAAGCTACGGTGCCCGCATTCCACAGGACGCGATCGCCGGCCGCGAGGACCTGCGCGAAGTCGAACTCGTCACGATCGACGGCGAGGATGCGCGTGACTTCGACGACGCGGTCTGGTGCGAGCGCACCAGCAGCGGCTGGCGGCTGATCGTCGCGATCGCCGACGTCGCGCACTACGTGCAGCCTGGCAGCGCGCTGGACGTGGCAGCGCGCGAGCGCGGCACCTCGGTGTATTTCCCGAACCGCGTGCTGCCCATGCTGCCCGAGGCGCTCTCCAACGGCCTGTGCTCGCTGAAGCCGGACGAGGACCGCCTGTGCGTGTGCTGCGAGCTGCGCGTCAGCGACGACGGGCGCATCACCCGGTCGCGTTTCTTCGAAGGCGTGATGCGCTCGGTCGCCCGGCTGACGTATCGCGACGTCGGCGAATTCCTCGAGAAGCCTTCCGCGCGCCACGCCCCGCGCCTCGAGAGCCTGCGCGAGCGGCTGCTCGCGCTGCACGGCCTCTACAAGTCCTTCATCCGCGCCCGTTCCGGCCGGGGCGCGCTCGAGCTCGACACGCCCGAGCTCAAGCTCAAGTTCGACGAGCAGGGCAAGGTCGCGGCACTCGTCGAGTACCCGCGCAACGATGCGCACCGGCTGATCGAGGAATGCATGATCGCGGCCAACGTCGCGGCGGCGCGCTTCCTCGATCGCAACCACGTGCCGACGCTGTATCGCGTGCACGGCCTGCCCGAGCTCGATCGCCTCGACACCCTGCGCACGTTCCTGCGCGAGTTCGGCCTGTGGCTGCCGGCCCCCGAGGAGATCACGCCCGATCACCTGCGTGACCTGCTGCAGAAGATCGGCGACCGGCCCGATGCCGGCCTGATCTCGACCGCGGTGATCCGCACGATGCCCCAGGCGGTCTACCAGCCGGGCAACATCGGTCACTTCGGCCTGGCCCTCGAGCATTACGCGCACTTCACGTCGCCGATCCGGCGTTATCCGGATCTCGTGGTCCACCGCGGCATCCGCCAGGTGCTCCGCGGCGCCGATCCACAGGAACTGATCGCCTGGCACGGCGCCGTTCCCGGCCCTCGGCCAGGAGTGCTCGTTCCTCGAGCGCCGCGCCGACGAAGCGACGCGCGGTGCGGTGTCCTGGCTCAAGTGCTACTACATGCAGGATCGCGTCGGCGAGGAGTACGACGGCATCGTCTCCGGCGTGGTCGACTTCGGCCTGTTCGTGCAGCTCGACGGCCTGCAGGTCGACGGCCTGCTGCACGTCTCGGCGCTCGGCTCCGATTATTTCGGGCGCGACAGCTCCGGGTACCGCATGGTCGGCCAGAGCTCGGGCAAGGTGTTCAAGCTCGGCGACCGCCTGCGTGTGCGCGTCACCAACGTTTCGCTCGACGATCGCCGCGTCGACTTCGAACTCGCCGGTGAGATGCAGGTCGAGCGCCGGCCGGGGGGCCGCTACCAGCGCCAGGGCGGGCGGAGGCGGCGCTGATGTCGCGGCGGCCGGAGAATCGTGGCGGGCGTCGTGGACCGACCGCGGGCGGTCACGGTCCGCAGGGTCGCGCACGCGACCACCGGCCCGAAAAGCCATCCGCCGCGGCGCCTCTCAACGTCGCGTACGGCATCCACGCCGTGCGCGCATTGCTGGTCCGCCACCCGCAGCGCGTGCGGCAGGTGTGGACCGCGGACGGACGCGAGTCGTCGCCACGGCTCGACGAACTGCGCGCGCTGGCGCAGCAGGCCGGCGTCGACACCGGCGTGGCCGATCAGGCGCAACTCGACCGGCTGGCCGGGGGCGAACGGCACCAGGGTGCCGTGGCGGAGATCGTGCCGCGCGCCGGCGACCCGGAGACGCAGCTCGAGGAGGCGCTCGAGGCAGTCGGGACGCGCCGCCGCTGCTGCTGGTGCTGGACGGGGTCACCGATCCGCACAACCTCGGCGCGTGCATGCGCAGTGCCGATGCGGCCGGCGTCGCCGCAGTGATCGTGCCGCGCGATCGTGCCGCCGGCCTGACCCCGGTGGTGCGCAAGGTCGCGGCGGGCGCGGCCGAAAGCGTGCCGCTGGTCGCGGTGGTCAACCTGGCGCGGACGCTGCGCGAACTCAAGGACCGCGGGCTGTGGCTGGTCGGCACGGCGGACGACGCGGCGCGCACGCTCTACGACGTCGACCTGTCCGGACCCACCGTGCTGGTGATGGGGTCGGAAGGCGAGGGGCTGCGCCGCCTCACGCGCGAAGCCTGCGACGAACTGGTGTCGATCCCCATGGCGGGCGCCGTGGAGAGCCTGAACGTCTCGGTCGCGACCGGCGTGCGCTGTTCGAGGCCGCGCAGCGGCGGCCAGGCGCTAGGCAGACCGGACGCCGGCACGAAGGCCTCCGCAGCGACTCGACCCGGCAGGGCATGGCCGTCGCTCATGCCGCGCAGCAACGCGCTACTGCGCGCTACCCCCCCCGCTCCCCTTCCGCTACAATGCCCGGCTCCGTGCGGCTCCATCGGGCTGCGGGGTCGTTTCAACTCCTTGTCGCACCTGGGTTTTTTCAGGAACAGGGCGACATTTTCCGCAAGGAGATTCAGTCGATGCGTCATTACGAAATCGTTTTCCTGGTCCACCCGGATCAGAGCGAGCAGGTCCCGGCCATGGTCGAGCGCTACCGCGGCATCATCACCGCGGCCGGCGGTGCGATCCACCGCTTCGAGGACTGGGGCCGCCGCCAGCTCGCGTTCCCGATCGCCAAGGTGCACAAGGCGCACTACGTCCTGATGAACGTCGAGTGTGACAAGACCACGCTCGACGAGCTGACGGGCAGCTTCCGCTTCAGCGACGCCGTCATCCGCCACATGGTCATTGCCATGCCGGCCGCAGTGACGGAGCCCTCGCCGATGAATCGGCCCGAGGAAGAAGGCGCGCGTGGCGAAGAGGGCGGCGCTGGCCGAGCGCAGCGAAGAAGCTGCGGCGGATTGAGCCGCGCGTTCGCACCGCAGATCAACACATCAAATTACCGGGTGACACCAAATGGCACGTTTTTTCCGTCGCCGTAAGTTCTGCAAGTTCACGGCCGAGGGCGTCGTGCGGATCGATTACAAGGATCTCGCCACGCTGAAGGGCTACATCACCGAGACCGGCAAGATCGTCCCGAGCCGCATCACCGGCACGCGGTCGACCTACCAGCGCCAGCTGTCGCTCGCGGTGAAGCGCGCCCGCTTCCTCGCGCTGCTGCCGTACACGGACCAGCACTGAGTCCGGGTTCCTGTGGGTGACTGCACGGCCCTGACGCGGGCCGGCACGCGGCTCGCACGACCATGAACCGAGCGCTGGCGCAATGGCTCGCCGCTAACCCAGGCGGTGCCGTCCTCGCGACGGCCCTGCTGGGACTGCTGCCGTTGCTCGGCCTCGGCTTCGCGTTCTTCCTGCCGGGTGCGGTCCCGGCGCTGCTGGTGCTGGCGCGCGGCAAGCGCATCGGCGTCGCCGTGGCGGTCGGGGCCAGTGGCCTGCTGGCCGCGTCGATGCTGCTGTTCGGACGGCCGATGGGCGTCGGGCTGATCTACTCGGCGTGGGTGCTCGGCCCGCCACTGGCGCTGGCCCTGCTGCTCGCGCGCAGCGAGTCGCTGTCGCTGTGCCTGCAGGTGGCGACGCTGGTGGGCACGGTGCTGCTGGTGGCGCTGCACTCGGCGTTCGGTGATCCGGAGCAGTTCTGGGCGCCGTTCGTGCGCGACCTCGCGCAGGAGATGCAGAAGCACGGCCTGCCGAAGGACATGTTCGACGAGGGCCTCGCGACGACGCTCGCGCGCACCTTGTGGGGCTGGGTCGCGGTGCTGACGATGCTGCTCGCGATGTGCGCGCTGTTCCTGGCGCGATGGTGGCAGAGCCTGCCGGCGCACGCGGGTCGCTTCGGCGCCTGAGTTCCGCGAACTGCGCCTCGGCCTCGTGCTCGGCGCCGGCGCGGCGGTCGTCGTCGCTGCGTCGCTGCTGACGGACCGGACGCTCGTCGACGACATCGCGCGACTGTTCCTGGGCTCGCTGGTCATCGTGGGCCTCGCGGCTGCGCATCGCACGGTGGCGACCAGGAAGCTGGGCACCGTATGGCTCTGGGTCACGTACACGCTGCTGCTGATCCTGCCGCCTGCGGCCGTTCCCGGGCTCGCGGCGTGGGGTTTCGTGGACAACTGGCTGCGCTCGCAGCGTCGCGCGGCCCCGGTGACGCTCGTGAGCGTCGCGCGGTTTCCTGGTTAGTGACGACTGTACAGACAAAACATTTCGATCGATCGAGGACACAACGATGGAAGTCATCCTGCTGACGAAGGTTGCCAACCTCGGCAACATCGGCGACAAGGTCAAGGTCAAGCCGGGTTACGGCCGCAATTTCCTGCTGCCGTCGGGCAAGGCCGCGCTCGCGACCGCCGCGAACCTGAAGAAGTTCGAGGAGCGTCGTAGCGAGCTCGAGAAGGCCGCACTCGATTCGCTGTCGGGCGCGGAGAAGCGTGCCAAGCAGCTCGAGGGTTTCAAGCTCGAACTCGCCGCCAAGGCGGGCACCGAGGGCAAGCTCTTCGGCTCCGTCGGCACCGCCGACATCGCCGAAGCGCTGACCAAGGCCGGCATCGCCATCGAGCGCAGTGAAGTGCGCCTGCCGGGCGGCCCGATCCGCCTGATCGGCGAGCACACCGTCAAGCTGCACCTGCACACCGACGTCGAGATCGACCTCCCGGTCACGATCACCGCCGAAGACTGATCCCTGTCCGCGCGAGCGGAGTAGCATCGGTCCACGATGGAGCAGGAAGACAGCGAAAGTGGCAGGGGCTCCGGCCGTGCACGCCGGAAGCCGCGCCTCGTCCTGACGGACGAGGCGGCAGCCCTGCGCGTGCCGCCGCATTCGCTCGAGGCCGAGCAGGCCGTGCTCGGCGGCCTGTTGCTCGACAACAGCACCTGGGACTCGATTGCCGACCGGCTGCATGCGGGCGACTTCTACCGCCGCGACCACCAGCTCATCTTCGAGGCCATCCTCGACCTCTCGCAGAAAGGTGAGCCGAGCGACGCGGTGACGCTGGCGGAGCGCCTGGCCAGCAAGGGTCTCGCCGACGAGACCGGCGGCCTCGCCTATCTCGCCGGCCTCGCGCGCGACACGCCGACCGCGGAGAACATCCGGGCCTATGCCGACATCGTCCGCGAGCGCTCGCTGCTGCGGCAACTGATCCGCGTGAGCGGCGAGATCGCCGGCAGCTGCTACGAAGCGGAGGGGCGGCCGGCCAACGAGCTGGTCGACGAAGCCGAACGCCGGATCTTCCAGATCGCCGAGAAGGGCCGCCGGCAGGGCTCGGGCTTCGTGCCCGTGAAGGACGTCCTCGGCGCCACGATCGATCGCCTCGACCTCCTGCACGCCTCGCAGGGCCAGCTCACGGGAATCAGCACAGGCTACGCCGAACTCGACAAGATGACCGCCGGCCTGCAGCCGGGCGACCTCATCATCGTCGCGGGCCGGCCGTCGATGGGCAAGACGACCTTCGCACTCAACATCGCGGAGAACGCCGCGATCTCGGCCAACAAGCCGGTCGCGATCTTCTCGATGGAAATGTCGCGCGAACAGCTCGCGTTCCGCATGATCTCGTCGCTCGGCCGCGTCGACCAGGGCCACATGCGCACCGGCAACTTCGGCGACGAGGACTGGGCCCGCATCAACAGCGCCATCGCGCAGATGAAGTCGGCGCCGATCTTCATCGACGACAGCGGCTCGCTGACGCCGACCGAAGTGCGCGCGCGTGCGCGGCGGCTCGCGCGCGACTGCGAAAAGCAGGGCGGGCTCGGCCTGATCGTCATCGACTACCTGCAGCTGATGCAGGTGGCCGGCAACAAGGAAAACCGCGCGACGGAGATCTCGGAAATCTCGCGTTCGCTCAAGGCGCTGGCGAAGGAACTGCGCGTGCCGGTGATCGCGCTCTCGCAGCTGAACCGCGGCGTCGAGAGCCGCACGGACAAGAAGCCGGTGATGTCGGACCTGCGCGAATGCGTCACGGGCGACACGCTCGTCGTGCTGGCGGACGGCCGGCGCGTGCCGATCAGCGAGCTCGTGGGTACCAGGCCGCGCGTGCTGGCGGTCGATGAGCAGCAGAAGGTGGTGGCCGCGGATTCGGACCTGGTCTGGTCGGTCGGCGTGAAGCCGATCAAGCGCCTCGTACTGGCCAGCGGCCGCACGCTGCGCGCCACCGGCCAAACATCGCGTGCTGACCGGCAAGGGCTGGCATGACGATCGACGAGATGGCGGTCGGTGATCGCGTGGCGTCGCGCGACAGTTGCCGGTCGAGCCGGCGGACGACGCTGGTCCGACGCCGAGCTGATCCTGCTGGGCCACTGGTGGGCGATGGCAGCTACCTGCAGTCATCAGCCTCTGCGTTACACGACGGCGTCGGAGGAAAACAGCGCTCGCAGTGCGCGAAGCAGCCGAGGCGCTTGGGCAGCACGGTCGACGCGACACGCGGGGCGGGGCCTCTGGCACCAGTTGGTGATCGCCGGCAATGGCAATCGCTGGCATGCGGCCGGCGTCGGCGCGCTGGCTCAAGAAACTCGGCATCTTCAACCAGCGCTCGCACGAAAAGCAGCTGCCGGCGGAAGTGTTCGCGCTGCCGAATGACGCAGATCGCCCTGTTGCTGCGGCACCTCTGGGCGACGGACGGCTGCATCCACGTCCGCGGACCGGGCCGGCGTGGCAGCGACACGGGTGTATTTCGCGACTTGCAGTGAGCGGCTGGCGGCCGACGTGGCCGCACTGTTGTTGCGCTTTGGCATCGTGGCGCGCATGCGGGCGGTGGTCGCAGGGCCGTCGCGCGACCGTGTACACCGTCGATGTCACGCGGCGCGGAGCAGCAGCGGCTGTTCCTGTCGCGAGGTCGGCGTGTTCGGGCCGCGCTTGGCGCCGGCCGAAGAGACTGGCACTGAAGCTCGAACAGCGTCGAGCGCGAATACGAACGTGGATACGCTGCCGATCGAGTGTTTCGATCGGGTGCGCCAGACGCATGCAGAGCGAATGGCATCAGCACGCGCACGCATGGCGCGTGTTGCGTGGCACAGCATACGGCGGCAGTGCGCATTTCCGGTTTGCGCCGAGCCGGCGGACACGTCGACGACTACGCGGAGCTGCTCGACGACGACGTACTGAAGCAGTTGGGCGAATCGGATCTGTTCTGGGACCGCGTCGTTGCGATTGAGCCTGCAGGCGAAGAGGAAGTCTTCGATCTCACGGTGCCGGGACCGTGCAAGCTGGCTGGCCGATGGCGTCGTCAGTGCACAATTCGGGCGCGATCGAGCAGGATGCCGACCTGATCATGATGATCTACCGCGAGGAAGTGTACGAGCCGGACACGCCGCGCAAGGGCATCGCCGACATCATCATCGCCAAGCAGCGCAACGGCCCGACCGGCGAGGTCCACCTGACGTTCCTCGGCAAGTACACGCGCTTCGAGAACCTCGCGCACGGGGATTACGGCGATTACGGCGACCGATACGCCGCTGCACGAAGTGAAGAATCACCACCTGATCCGTGCGGTCGTCGATGCGGCCGCACTGCGCCACAACCTGCGGCAGGTGCGACGCGTCGCCCCGGACAGCCGCGTCATGGCGGTGATCAAGGCGAACGCCTACGGCCACGGGCTGGTGCCGGCGGCCAAGGCGCTGGCCGAAGCCGAGGGCTTCGCGGTCGCGCGGCTCGAGGAAGGCCTGGCGCTGCGCAACGCGGGGCTCACCAACCGCGTGCTGCTGCTCGAGGGCGTGTTCAGCCCCGAGCAACTCGCGCGTCGCCGCGCAGGAAAACTTCGAACTCATGGTGCACGATCGCGAGCAGCTCGAACTGCTCGAGGGCCTGTCGGGCACCGCCGCCGTGACGACCTGGATCAAGGTCGACTCCGGCATGAACCGCCTCGGGTTTCCGGCTCGAAGAATTTGCGGCTGCCTACGAACGGCTGCGTCGCAATCCGCACGTGCAGGCGGAGCCCACGCTGGTGACGCATCTCGCCTCGGCCGACGACCGGCGCGACCCGAAGACACGCCAGCAGCTCGACGCGTTCGCCGCCGCCACGGCCGGCCTGCCTGGCCCGCGCAGCGTCGCCAACAGTGCCGGCGTGCTCGCCTGGCCAGCGGCGCGCGACGGAATGGGTGCGACCCGGACTGCTGCTCTATGGCGCCTCGCCGTTTCCCAGCGGCACGGGCGCGGAGCTGGGCTTGCGCCCGGCCATGACACTGCGAACCGAAGTCATCGCGGTGAAGGCGGTCAAGGCCGGTGAAACCGTGGGCTACGGTGGCTCGTGGACTGCGCCGCGCGATACGCGCATGGCCGTCGTCGCGGCAGGCTACGGCGATGGTTATCCGCGCAGTACGGCAGCCGGTGCGCCGGTGCAGGTCGGCGGCCGCCGCGCGCCGCTGGTCGGCCGCGTCTCGATGGACATGATCACGGTCGACGTGACGGACCTGCCGGTCGTTGCAGTGGGTGACCCGGTCGTGCTGTGGGGCAGCGACATGCCCGTGGAGGAAATCGCCGGTCACGCCGGCGCGATCGCCTGGGACCTGCTCTGCAGCGTGAGCCAGCGCGTCGCGCTGGAAGTCGCTGAGCTAGTTCTCGAAGAACCCCATCTTCACGCCTGCCAGCTGCAGCACGTCGTTGTCGCGCAGGCGGCGCGCCTGCGGGCCGATCGCGGCGCCATTGACCAGCGGGTAGTCGTCCTCGCGGCCGCTCTCGACGTGCACGATGTAGAAGCCGTCGGCACGCCGCGTGATCGCGGCCACCTGGACGCCCGGGCGGCCGAGCGTCGTCAGCGTCTTGACGAGGTCGAGCTCGCGACCGGCGAACTGTCCCGACAGCACCTGCAGCTTGGCCCGTGGCAGCGAGCCGTTGCCGAACGCGGATTGCGCTGCGGCCGGCGGCCGGGGCACCGCCGTTGACGCCGGGCGCCGCAGCGGCGGTCGCCCGCTGGGCGCCAGCCAGCAGCGTCGCCGCGTCGCGCGGCGCAATGACCATGGTCTTCTCGAATTCGTCGGCGGGCTCGTCCGTCTCGTTGTCGACGAAACGCAGCGCGTGATGGCCGACCGTGATCACGTCGCCGTGCTGCAGCGCGTGCTTCTTGATGATCTTGCCGTTGACGTACGTGCCGTTCGTGCTGTTCAGGTCCTCGAGGAACGAGTCGTTGAGGATGTTGATGACCAGCGCGTGATGACCGCTGACGGCGGCATTGTCGATGCGGATGTCATTGTCCTGGAGGCGCCCGATCGTGTAGCGCTCCTTGCTCATGTTGTATTCGGCGAGCACCTGCCCGTCGAGATGCAGTACCAGCCTGGCCATGACTGAAACCGTGCTCCCTTAACCGAACAAGCCGATGATCCGGTCGATGACCCCGCGCTGCGCCGGGAACGCCTCCAGCACGCGCACCAGCACGACCGAGATGTTGTCCCGGCCCCCATTGTCGTTGCTCGAGCAGCACGAGCTGCCTGGCGAGCGTCTCAAGGTTAGCACCAAAGGTATTGATCGTTAACTGAATGTCGTCGTCCTCGACCATGTCGGACAGGCCGTCCGAGCAGAGCAGGAACAGGTCGTCCTTTTCCACGGGGATCACCTTGACGTCGACATCGACGGTGGGCTCGACACCCAGGGCCCGCGTCACGTAGTTCTTGGCCGCCGCACGCTGGGCTTCCTCGGGGGTGTAAAACCCGCGCGCGACCAGTTCCTGCATCAGCGAGTGGTCCTGCGTCACCTGCTCGAGCTTGCCCGCGCGGCAGCGATACATCCGTGAATCGCCGACGTGGGCGATGGTCAGCTTGTCGTCGAAGAAGAGGCCCGCCACGACCGTCGTGCCCATGCCTTCGCAATTGGCCTGGGTCCTGGCGGTCTGGTAGATCAGCTTGTTGGCGCGCTGGATCGCGTCGCGCAGCAGGATGCCCGGACGGTTCAGGCCGCTCTCGCTGTCGTGGAGCGCAAGGTCTTCGCGCTCGACGGCGTCCTTCAACAGGCTCATGACCGTGCGCACGGTGATGCCGCTCGCGACTTCGCCCGCCTTGTAACCGCCCATGCCGTCGGCGAGGACCACCAGGCCGATGTCGCCGTCGGTGCCGATCGTGTCTTCGTTGTGCTCGCGGATCTTGCCGGGGTCGGACATGCCGACGCAGCGGAACTTGCCTTTCAGGCGCATCGCGGCTGCTCAGGCCCGGTTCGGATGGTTGAGGTCGCGCAGGGCAAGCGCGAATGCCGCTCCACTCTCGTAGCGGTCGGCCGGGTCCTTGGCCAGCGCGCGGTCGAAGAACGCATCGAGTGCATCCGGCAGCGCCGGGTTGATCGCGCGGATGCGCGGATGCGGTTCCTGCGCGATCTTCATCATCAGTCCCGGCATCGTGTCGCCGCGGAAGGGCAACTGGCCCGTCAGCAGCTGGAACAGCGTGACCGCCAGGGAAAACAGGTCGGAGCTGCCGGTGACCGGTGCGCCCCTGCAGCTGCTCGGGCGACATGAACGACGGGGTGCCGAGCACGACGCCCGTGCGGGTGCGGCCCGAGTCCGTCAGGCGGGCGATGCCGAAGTCCGTGATCTTGAGTTCTCCGCTCGCCGGCTCGAACATGATATTCGCGGGCTTGATGTCCCGGTGTACGACCTGGTTCTGGTGCGCATAGTGCAGCGCATCGGCGAGCCGCGCCACGATTTCGATGGCGATGGCGGGCGGCAGCAGGCGGGTCGCGCTCGTGTACTCGACGAGGTGGCGTGCCGCGGAGCAGTTCCATGGCGATGTACGCCGTGCCGTGGTCCTCGCCCGCGTCGTAGATCGTGACGATGTGCGGATGCGAGAGCCGGCCGGCCATCTCGGCTTCGCGGAAGAATCGCGTCCGTGCCTGCTCGATCTCCTGCGCGTCGAACTCGTCGGCGAGCGGGATGGCCTTCAGGGCGACCTCGCGATTGATGCGCGGGTCGCGGGCACGGTAGACGACGCCCATCGCGCCCTTGCCCAGCTCATGGACCAGCTCGTAACGGCCGAGCCGCGCAGGCACCGGGGCCGCGGAAGGGCTCCGGGCCTGGGCCGGGCGCTCGCGGCGTCCGCCCGCGTCGAGGATCAAGGTGGTTTCGACCTGGCTTGCCATGCGTTGCCGAAGTATAGGGTGGGACCCCGGCCGGGAATTGTCGCCGCCGTCACACTCCGGCGGCCTCGGGTGGCCGTGCTAGCATCCCGGGCCTTCCCCGACCGCGGATCCCCGCACCGGCCCCATGGCACGTCCCAAAACCAGTTACGTCTGTGGCAACTGCGGTGCGCGCACGGCGCAGTGGCAGGGTCAGTGCCCGGCGTGCGAGGCCTGGAACACGCTCGAGCTGGCGCTTTCGTCGTTCACGGGCGGCAGCGCCTCGCGCCGCCCGCCGGGTGCGGCGGCAGGCGCCGGGCCTTCGGCCAGTCGCACCGTGGCCGAGGTCGCGCAGGAAAGCGACGTCCGCGCCGTGACGGGCATCGGCGAACTCGACCGCGTGCTCGGCGGGGGGCTCGTCGCAGGTTCCGTGGTGCTGCTCGGCGGCGACCCCGGCATCGGCAAGTCGACGCTGCTGTTGCAGGCGGCGGATGCGCTCAGTCGTGACCGGCCGGTGCTGTACGTGTCGGGGGAGGAATCGACCCGCCAGGTGGCTGCGCGGGCCCAGCGCCTGGGGCTCGAAGCCCGCGCGATGCGGCTGGCGGCCGAGACGCGGGTCGAGGCGGTCATCGACGAGGCCATTGCCTCGCGCGCGCAGGTCCTCGTCATCGACTCGATCCAGACGATGCAGACCGAGCTGAGCGAATCCTCGGCCGGATCCGCGGTGCAGGTTCGCGAATCCTCGGCGCGACTGGTGCGGTTCGCCAAGGAATCGGGCACGGCGGTGCTGCTGATCGGCCACGTGACCAAGGAAGGACAGATCGCCGGTCCCCGCATCCTCGAGCACATGGTCGACACGGTGCTCTATTTCGAAAGCGATGCGGCGAGCCGCTTCCGGGTCGTCCGCGCCGTCAAGAACCGCTTCGGCAGCGCCAACGAGCTCGGCGTCTTCGTGATGGTCGAGCAGGGGCTGCGCGAGGTGCGCAATCCTTCGGCGATCTTCCTCTCCCGCCACGCGCAGCCGGTCTCCGGCAGCGTGGTGACCGTCGTCCGCGAAGGCAGCCGGCCCCTGCTCGTGGAAGTGCAGGCGCTCGTCGACGACGCCCAGGGCATGAATCCGCGGCGCGTCGCGGTGGGTTTCGAATCCAGTCGCCTCGCGCTGCTGCTCGCGGTGCTGCACCGGCACGGCGGCGTCGCGACCTCGGGTCGCGACGTGTTCATCAACGTGGTCGGTGGCGTGCGCATCGGCGAAACCTCCGCCGACCTGCCGGCGGTGCTCGCCGTGCTGTCGAGCCTGCGTGACCGGCCGCTCGCGGTCGACACGGCGTGCTTCGGCGAGCTCGGGCTGACGGGCGAGATCCGGCCGGTTCCGTTCGGCGAGGAACGCCTGCGCGAGGCGGCGAAGCAGGGGTTCAAGCGGGCGCTGGTGCCGGCCGCGAACGTGCCGCGGCACGGTGCGCAGGTCGAAGGCATCCAGGTGGAGGGCGTGAGCCGGCTGCAGGAAGCGCTCGACAAGGCGTTCTGAACGTTAAACGGGGACGCTTCCCTCAATGGGTAGCGTCCCCTATTTGTCGAGCTTGGAAACGGCGACCTGGCTCAGCCGCACCGTTTTCACCGCGTTGTCCGTGACCTGCAGCACCTCGAGCGAGTAGTCGCCGACGCGCAGCTTCTGCCCGGGCGTCGGGATCGTCTCCATCTGCTCGATGATCAGGCCATTCAGCGTGCGCGGCCCCGTGGTCGGCAGCGCCCAGCCCATCTTGCGGTTCAGCGTCCGCACGCTCGCCGACGCGTTGACGACGAAGCTGTCGGTGCGCTCGCGGTGGACGTCCTTGTGCAGGATGCTCGTCTCGGAGGTGAATTCACCGACGATTTCCTCGAGCAGGTCCTCGAGCGTGACGAGGCCCTGCACGTCGCCGTATTCATCGACGACGAACGCGACGCGACGGCGCTGCCGCTGGAACTGCAGCAGCTGGGTGTTGAGCGAAGTGCCTTCCGGCACGTAGTACGGCTCGCGCGTCTTGGCGAGCGCGATCAGTTCGTCGCGGTCGAACTCGCCGCGCACCAGCATGCGCGCGACTTTCTTCATGTGCAGGATGCCGACCAGCGCTTCGAGGTTGCCTTCGTAGACGGGGATGCGCGTGTGGCGGCAGTCGCGCAGCTGCTCGACGATGTCGTCCCAGTCGTCGGTCAGGTCGATGCCGTAGATTTCCTGCCGCGGCACCATGATGTCGTCGACCGCGATCTTCTCCAGGTCGAGGATGCTCATCAGCATGCGCTGGTGCCGGTGCGGGATGACGGTGCTGGCCTCGGCCACGACCGTGCGCAGTTCCTCGCTGCTGAGCGACGTGCGGTTGACCTGGTCGCGCCGGATCCCGAGCAGGCGCAGCACGCCGTTGGCGACGAAGTTGGTGGCCGAGACGACCGGGATACAGGATCTTCAGCAGGACCGTGTAGATCACCGCCGCGGGCAGCGCGATCCGCTCCGGATACAGCGCGCCGAAGGTCTTCGGCGCGACCTCGCCGAAGATGATCAGCACGACCGTGAACAGGCCGACGCCGATCGCCGCGTAGGCCTCGCCGCCGAGCGACAGGGCGATCAGGGTGACGATCGCGGCGGCCGCGGAGTTCACGAAGTTGTTGCAGACCAGGATCATCCCGATCAGGCGGTCGGGACGTTCGAGCAACTGCTCGGCCAGCTTCGCGGACCGGCTGCCCTCGCGCGCGAGGTGGCGCAACCGGTAGCGGTTGACGCTCATCAGCGCCGTTTCGGTGCCCGAGAAGAACGCCGACAGGAGCACGGCCGTGACGAGCAGCGCGGCCAGGAGACCAGCGGTAGATCCGACACGGCCGGCTAGCCCCAGTGCTTGCCGAGCACGTTCTCGAGGATGATCTTGCTGCCGAAGTAGGAGAGGCCGAGCAGGGCGTAGCCGGCGAAAGTCCAGCGCAGCGCCTTGCGCCCGCGCCAGCCGAACTTGAGGCGCCCGAGCAGCAGCACGCCGAAGACGATCCAGGCGATGATGGCGAGCGACACCTTGTGCACGAGGTGCTGCGCGAACAGGTTCTCGACGAAGAGCGCGCCGCTCAGGAGCGCGAGCGTGAGCACCGTGAACCCGGCGAAGATGCTCTGGAAGCAGCCCGACTCGAGCGACTCGAGCGGTGTCAGGATCTTGAGCAGGCCGAGCGGCTGGCGGCTGCGCAGCCGGCGGTCGACGACGACCTGGGCGACCGCGAGCGCCATGCCGATCGTCAGGAACGCGAAAGCCGTCGTGGCCATCGCGATGTGGAACGAAAGCTCCCAGCCCGGCCGGCCCATCGAGAACTGGCGCGTGCCTTCGGAGAACGCTGCTTCGAGCATCGCCGCGATGAACAGCAGCAGGGCGGCTACGCCGCGCTTGCCGGGGCGCAACGCCATCAGGATCGCGGAGACCGCGATGACGAGCGCAACGAGCGCCAGGACGTCGCCGAGCGAAAGCGCCGCGCCGGGGGCCATCCGCCGTTCCTCCATCAGCGCGGCGGCATGGATGACGACGCCGACGGCTGCGATCGCGACGGCGGCGATGCGGCCGCCGCGGCCGTGCGCCGAGAACGGTTCGCTGCGGTCCTGGTACGTGGCGATGGCGAGCCAGGCGGCGCCGATGATGTAGCAGGCGACGGCGATCAGTGGCAGTAGCAAGCGCGGGGACCGGCGTGGCTGGAAGATGGCCAGCATGATGCCACGGACGTGCCGGACTGAGGAGGACGGCAAACCGACCCCTGCCGGGCCTCTATAATCGCACTCCACGCCCGGGCCCGCTCCCGGCCCGATCCCCCCGAGGTGCATCCGCCGTGTTCGACAAGCTATCCGCCCGTCTGGCGTCCGTCGTCGAAGGCCTGCGTGGCCGCGGCCGGCTGACCGAGGAAAATATCGGCGACACGCTGCGCCAGGTGCGCATGGCGCTGCTCGAGGCCGACGTCGCGCTGCCGGTGGTCAAGACCTTCATCGACGGCGTGAAGGCGCGCGTCGTCGGGCAGGAGGTCCACAAGAGCCTCACGCCGGGCCAGGCCCTGATCAAGATCATCCACGAGGAACTCGTCCGGGTGATGGGCGAGGGCGCCCGTTCCCTCAACCTGCGCGCACAGCCTCCCGTCGTCATGCTGCTGGCGGGCCTGCAGGGCGCCGGCAAGACGACGACTGCCGCCAAGCTGGCGCTGTGGCTCAAGACCCGCGAGAAAAAGCGCGTCCTGCTGGTCTCGACGGACGTGCGCCGTCCGGCGGCGCTGCTGCAGCTCGAGCGCCTGGGACAGCAGCTCGAGATCGACGTGGCGCCGGCGCGCCCCACCGAAAGCCGCTCAAGATCGCGCTCGACGCGCTCGCCGAGGCCCGGCGCGGGGTCTATGACGTCCTGCTCGTCGACACGGCCGGCCGCCTGCACGTCGACGAGGAGATGATGCAGGAGGTGCGCGAGCTCGGAGCCGCGCTGCAACCGATCGAAACGCTGTTCGTCGTCGACAGCATGGCGGGCCAGGATGCCGTCAACGCGGCGCGCGCCTTCGGTGCCGCCCTGGACCTGACGGGCGTCGTGCTGACCAAGGCAGACGGCGATGCCCGCGGCGGTGCCGCGTTGTCGGTCCGCCAGGTGACCGGGCAGCCGATCCTGTTCGTCGGTACCGGCGAGAAGCCCGAAGCCCTGGAGGCCTTCCAGCCCGACCGCATGGCCTCGCGGATCCTCGGCATGGGCGACGTACTGTCGCTGGTCGAGCAGGTCACGCGCCAGGTCGACCGGGAGGAGGCCGAGAAGCTCGCCCGCAAGGTCGCCAAGGGCAAGGATTTCAACCTCGAGGACCTGCTGGGCCAGCTGCGCCAGCTCGAGCAGATGGGCGGCGTGGCGGCGCTGATGGACAAGCTGCCGTCGCAGCTCACTGCGAAGGCAGGCCAGCTGCCCCAGGGCAACGAGAAAGAGGTCAAGCGCCAGATCGCGATCATCTGCTCCATGACCCGCCAGGAGCGCCGTTACCCGAAGAACATCGACGGCTCGCGCAAGCGTCGGATCGCGGCCGGATCGGGCACCCACGTGGCCGAAATCAACAGGCTGCTCAAGAACTTCCTGCAGATGCAGAAGATGATGAAGGGCATGGGCAAAGGCGGCCTCGGGCGCATGATGCGGGCCATGGCGGGTCGCATGCCGCCCGGCCTCGGCTGAGGTCTCTGCTCCCTCTCCCGCGCAGGCGGGAGAGGGCTGGGGTGAGGGCAACTGCTCCGTCTCCCCCAGCAGCGGGAGAGGCCCGGTTAGGGGTCCCTCAAGTATTTCTTTTACTTCGAAATTTGGTTATAGTTCGCGGCTCTTTTTTGGCCGGACACGACGTCCGTCGTCCGGCCGCGAACACTGAGGCATCGAACAAGATGGTGACGATCCGTTTGCAGCGCCGCGGCGGCAAGAAGGAACCCTTCTACCACGTGGTCGTGACCGACAGCCGCCGTGCGGGTGGTGGCTCGCTCGAGCAGGTCGGGTTCTTCAACCCGGTGGCTCGCGGCGGCAGCCAGGAGCTGCGTCTCGAGCTCGATCGCGTCGACTACTGGCTGGGCGTCGGTGCGCAGCCGTCCGAGCGCGTGCAGCAGCTGCTCAAGGTCTACCGCAAGACGCAGGTTGCCGCTGCGGCCTGAGCCGCAGCCAAGGCGACCGACGTGACGGCGCGTCCCGGGCAGCAGGGCCCCCGCGCCGTGGTGCTGGGCCAGGTCGGCGCACCTCACGGTGTGCAGGGTTGGGTAAAGGTCACTTCCTACACCGAACCCGCGGCAGGCATCACCAGTTACCCGCAATGGACCCTGGTCCGCAGCGGGGACACCCGCCAGGTGCGGGTGCTGGAGTGGAAGCGGGCAGGGCAGGCAATCGCGGTCCGGCTCGAAGGCATCGGGACGATCGAGGCGGCACGTGCCCTGACCGGCTCCGAGGTCCAGGTCGAGCGCTCGGAACTGCCGCCGGCGGGTCCGCGTGAGTACTACCTGCACGACCTGCTGGGGCTCGAGGCGGTCAATCGCGACGCCGTCGCGCTCGGCAGGATCGAGGATTTCCTGGAGTTGCCGGCCCACCCCGTGGCGGTGCTGCGCGACGGCAAGGTCGAGAGGCTGGTGCCCCTGGTCCCGGAGCGACTCGTCGCGGTGGACCTGGAGGCGGGGAGGGTGACCTTCGACTGGCACCCGGACGACTAGGGGAAGGGCGCGTGCGCATCGTCGTCGTGACCTTGTTCCCCGAGTTCGTCGAGCACGCCCTCGGGTTCGGCGTGCTCGGACGGGCGCTCGAACGCGGCGTGCTGGCGGTCGAGACGATCAATCCGCGGCAGTTCGCCACGGACGTGCACAAGACGGTGGACGACCGCCCCTACGGCGGCGGACCCGGGATGGTGTTGAAGGCGGAGCCCTTGCGGCTTGCCATGGCGGAAGCGGCGGCCAGGTTGCCGACGGCCCGCCGGCGTGTATCTCGCCGCCGACGGCGTCCCGCTCGTGCAGCGGAAGGTCGCGGAGTTTGCGGGGAGGGCGGAGCTGGTGCTGGTGGCCGGCCGCTACGAAGGAGTCGATGAGCGGTTCGTCGAGCAATGCATCGACGAATCGGTCTCGGTCGGCGACGTGGTGTTGAGCGGCGGCGAACTGCCGGCGCTCATGGTGATCGACGCGGTGGCGCGCCTGCTCCCGGGTACGCTCGGTGATGCGGAGTCCGCCGTGCAGGAATCGTTCACCGACGGCCTGCTCGACTGGCCGCACTACACGCGGCCCGAGGTCTGGTCGGGGCGGGCGGTGCCGGAGGTGCTGACCAATGGCAACCACGCGGCGATCGCGCGCTGGCGGCTGAAGCAGGCGCTGGGACGCACGTCGCAGCGGCGGCCCGACCTGCTGGCGCAGAGAGAATTGAGTGACGTGGAGCGCAGGCTCCTCGCGGAATACCAGGCGGAGCAGGATGCGACGCGACGAGAGCAGGGATAGAACCGAGACTTGAGGTGAACTGAACATGGCCAACATCATTGCCGCGCTCAATGCCGAGCGCATGACTCGCGAAGTGCCGGACTTCGGCCCGGGCGACACCGTCGTCGTCGAAGTGAAGGTCAAGGAAGGCGACCGCGAGCGCGTGCAGGCGTACGAAGGCGTCGTCATTGCCAAGAGCAACCGCGGCATCAACTCGTCGTTCACCGTGCGCAAGATTTCGCACGGCGAAGGCGTCGAGCGCGTGTTCCAGACGTACAGCCCGGCGCTCGGCGCGATCACCGTAAAGCGCCGCGGCAACGTCCGCCGCGCCAAGCTGTACTTCCTGCGCGAGCGCACGGGCAAGTCGGCGCGCATCGAAGAGAAGGTCTGACGCGGGACGAGCGCGCCTGATGCGTGCCATCCGCAGGCTCCTGCACTGGATCTGGGTGGGCCTCGACGGCCTGCGCAAGGTCCTGCACCTGCTGCTGCTGCTGCTGATCTTCGCGATCATCGGCATGCTCGTCTCCCGGCCGATCCCGCTCGTCCCGGACAAGGCGGCGCTGGTCGTGGCGCCGCAGGGTCCGCTGGTCGAGCAGTTCACCGGCGACCCGCTCGAGCGCGCGGTCGCCGAGGCCCTGCGCCAGGCGCCGGCCGAAACGCTGCTGCGCGACGTCGTCGACGCGATCGATGCCGCGAGCGACGACGACCGCATCAGCTCGCTGTACCTCGACCTCGGCGGCCTCGACGGCGGCGGCACCGCCAAGCTGCAGGAGGTCGCGCGCGCCATCGACCGCTTCCGCGCGAGCGGCAAGCCGGTCATCGCCTTCGGCGAGTACTTCGACCAGCCGCAGTACTACCTCGCGGCCCACGCCGACGAGATCTACCTCGACCCGCAGGGCGTGGCCTACGTCGACGGCTTCGCGAACTACGGCATGTTCGTCAAGGACGCGCTCGACAAGCTGTCCGTCGACTGGAACGTGTTCCGCGTCGGCCAGTACAAGTCGGCCGTCGAGATGTTCACCCGCAACGACATGTCGCCGGCCGAGCGCGAGGAAAGCCTGGCCTGGCTCAATTCGGTCTGGGGCACCTGGAAGGCCGACGTCGCCAAGGCGCGTGGCATCGAGCCGCCGGTGCTGCAGGCCTATGCCGACAATGCGGCCGAGGCCCTGCGCAAGAGCCACGGCGACCTCGCGAAGATGGCGCTCGAAGCCGGCCTCGTGACCGGGCTCAAGGGCCGCTACGAGGCCGAGGACCGGGTCGCGGAAATCACCGGCGAGGACGAGGACCTGCACTCGTACAAGGGCGTCGAGGTCGCGTCCTACCTGGCCAACGTCCGTTCGGGCGCGGCGCTCTCGAGCAAGCCGCGTCGCCAAGGTCGCCGTCATCGTCGCCACGGGCGAGATCATCCCGGGCTCGGCGTCGCCGGGCACGATCGGTTCCGACACGCTGGCCGAGCAGCTGCGCGATGCGCGCTTCGACGAGGACGTGAAGGCCGTGGTGCTGCGCATCGACAGCCCCGGCGGCAGCACGTTCGCGAGCGAAGTGATCCGGCGCGAGGTCGACGCGCTCAAGGCCGACGGCAAGCCGGTCGTCGCCTCGATGAGCACGCCTGGCGGCATCCGGCGGCTACTACATCGCGATGGACGCCGACCGCATCGTCGCCAGCCCGGCGACGCTCACCGGCTCGATCGGCATTTTCGCGATGTTCCCGACGTTCCAGCGCTCGCTGGAGCGAGTCGGCGTGCACGTCGACGGCGTCGGCACGACCGCGCTCGCGGGCGAGTTCAGTCCGGTGCGCCCGATGAGCGAGCAGACCAAGGACATCCTGCAGCAGAGCATCGACTACGAGTACCAGCGCTTCATCGGGCACGTCGCCAAGTCGCGCAAGCAGGACGTCGCGGCGATCGACGCCATCGCGCAGGGCCGCGTCTGGTCCGGCGCCGATGCGAAGCGGCTCGGCCTCGTCGACCAGCTCGGCGGCTACCAGGATGCGATCGAGCTCGCGGCGAAGCTCGCCAAGCTCGGCAAGGATTACGACGTCGAGTACTTCGACGCCGAGGAGGGATTCGGCGAGGCGCTGGGCTGCAAGTCCGGGCGATGTGCGCGGCATCGTGGCGCCGCTGCTGCCGCAGGGCGCTGCTGCCCGGCCTGCCGCGCTGCCTGAAGCCGGTCGTTGCGGAACTCGACCGGCTGAACCGGCTGCGCGACCCGCGCAACGTCTACATGTACTGTCTCGCGTGCACGGTGGACTAGCGGAGAGCGGAGAGCGGATAGCGGATAGGGAAGAGGGGCGCGATGCGCCCCTTCATTCATGTGCGACTCTGCCGCTCGCTTCAGGCCGCGACGAAGCCCTTCCAGGTCTTCATGTACTCGACGAACGCCGGGCCGAGGCCTTCGGCGCGCAGGTGATCACCGGTCACCGGCAGCGGAATCGCTGCGAAGTCCGGGTCGGCCTGCACGCGCAGCGGGAAATCGTGGTGCAGGATCGCCGCGCGGCCGAGGATGACGAAGTCGGCGCCATGCTCCAGGCACCGGCGTGCCGTGGCCGCATCCATGATCTTGCCCGCGACGCCCAGGCGCACATCGCCGCGTTCGAGGTCGGTGAACCAGTCGATCAGGGGCCGGTCCTTGAACTCCGCCTCGTTCGGCGCCTTGAACGCGTCCCACAGCGACATGTCGATGAAGTCGAGCTGGCCCTGGTGCATCAGCGTCTGCGCGAACTCGCGGGCCTCGGCCGAGCTTGATGCCGAAGCGCTCCGGCGAGAGGCGCATGCCGACGGTGAAGTCGGGCCGGCAGCGCGCGCGGATGCCCTCGAGGATGTCTCGGATGATGCGGCTGCGGTTCTCGAGCGAGCCGCCATACCGGTCCGTGCGCCGGTTCGTCTCGGCGCTCAGGAACTGGGCGAGGATGTAGCCGTGGGCGCCGTGCAGTTCGACGCCGTCGAAACCCGCGCGCTCCGCGCGCTGCGCGGCGAGGATGAAGTCCTCGGTGAGCTGCTCGACCTCGGGCAGCGGTCAGCGCGCGTGCCCCGGTCTCGGCGTCGGCGGACGGGCAGACCGGCTGCGTGCCGATCAGGCCCGGCGGGCGCGCGCATGCCGGCGTGGTGCAGCTGCACGAACGCACGGCTGCCGGCCGCCTTGATCGCGGCGGCGAGCCGCGTCAGGCCCTCGAGGTGATCGTCGGAGTAGATGCCGAGCTGGCCGGGGAAGCCCTGGCCGATGGCCTGCACGTGCGCGGCGCAGGTCATGGTCAGCCCGAAACCGCCCTGCGCGCGCAGCGTCAGCCAGTGGAACTCGTCGTCCGACAGGCGGCCGTCCGCGTGGCTCTGCAGGTTGGTGAGCGGCGCGAGCATGAAGCGGTTCTTCAGGGCCGGGCCGCGGGTGAAGGACAAGGGAGCGAAGAGGTCGGTCATGGGGAAGCGGTTAGCGGGTAGCGGGTGAGCGGGTAGCGGATATCCGCTAGTTCACGATCTGGTTCAGCTCGCCTTTCTTGTAGCGCTCGGCCATCTTCTCGAGCGTCAGCGGCTTGATCTTCGCCGCCTGGCCCGCGCAGCCGAACGCCTCGTAGCGCAGCTTGCAGATGCCCCTCGCCGCCGCCTGAGCGTCGGCCAGGTACTTGCGCGGGTCGAACTCCGACGGCTTCTCGACAAAGTGCCTGCGGATCGCGCCCGTCATCGCGAGGCGGATGTCCGTGTCGATGTTGATCTTGCGCACGCCGTGCTTGATGCCCTCGACGATTTCCTCGACCGGCACGCCGTAGGTCTCCTTCATCTGGCCGCCATGCTTGCGGATGATCTCGAGCCATTCCTGCGGCACGCTCGACGAGCCGTGCATCACGAGGTGCGTGTTCGGGATCCGCGCGTTGATTTCCTTGATGCGCTGGATCGCGAGGATGTCGCCGGTCGGCTTGCGCGTGAACTTGTACGCGCCGTGCGAGGTGCCGATCGCGATCGCGAGCGCGTCGCACTGCGTCCGCTGGACGAAGTCGGCGGCCTGGTCCGGGTCGGTGAGCAGTTGCTCGCGAGTCATCGTGCCTTCGGCGCCGTGGCCGTCTTCCTTGTCGCCACGCATCGTCTCGAGCGAGCCGAGCACGCCGAGTTCGGCCTCGACCGTCACGCCGATCGCGTGCGCGAAATCGACGACCTTGCGCGAAGTCTCGACGTTGTATTCATAGGAGGAGGGCGTCTTGCCGTCCTCCATGAGGGAGCCGTCCATCATCACGCTCGAGAATCCCGACCGGATCGCGGCCTGGCAGACGGCCGGCGACTGGCCGTGGTCCTGGTGCATGACGACGGGGATGTGCGGGTACATCTCGATGGCCGCCTGGATCAGGTGCCGCAGGAACGCCTCGCCGGCGTACTTACGCGCGCCTGCCGAGCCCTGCATGATCACCGGGCTGCCGGTCTCGTCGGCCGCTTCCATGATGGCGCGGACCTGTTCGAGGTTGTTGACGTTGAAGGCCGGGAGGCCGTAGCCGTGCTCGGCCGCGTGGTCGAGCAGCTGGCGCATCGAGACGAGTGGCATGGATCGATTCCTGGATTCGGGGGAGAAGCGGTCAATTTTAACGCACCCGTCCGGCGGCCGCGGGTTCGGTCTCCCGCAAGCCTCCGGAGCGGCGGGCCGGGAGTGCTATTCCAGTGCCGCGTCGAGCGAAATCTGCACGCCGGCCAAGGCCTTGGAGACCGGGCAGTTCTGCTTGGCGTCGGCCGCCAAGGCCGCGAATTTGTCGGCGTCGAGGCCCGGGATGCTGGCGCGGGTCTTCAGTTCGATCCGGGGGATCGTGAATCCGCCGGCACCCTGCTCGATGTGCACCGATGCGGTCGTGTGGATGCGGGTCGGGGTGATCTGCTGGCGCGCGAGCAGTGCCGTCAGCGCCATCGTGAAGCACCCTGCGTGGGCGGCACCGATCAGCTCCTCAGGGTTCGTTTCCTTGCCGCCCTCGAACCGGGACTTGAAGGAGTACGGCCCGCGGAATGCACCACTTTCGAGCGCCAGTTCGCCCCGGCCTTCGCGCAGGCTTCCGGTCCATTCGGCCGTCGCTGTTCTCACTGCCATGGGAATACCTCCGTTGGGAAATGAGTGACTAGTGATTAGTGACTAGTGACTAGTAAGAGGTGCGGCTGCAGCCGGGCGTCCAGCTGCACCGGTGACCCACCGGTCAGCGCAACACTTTACCTTGTTGGACAGAGGTGGAGTGTCATGCGACTACGACGGAAGCGACGATTTTTCACGGCCGTTGAGAGTGCCGAGATTTGGGATCGGTGGCGGCGAGGTGAAGGGCTTTGGACGATCGCCCGGGCCTTCGGCAAGAGCTCCAGCTCGATCTATGCTCACATCAGCCGGACGGGTGGCATCCGGCCGCCGCCGCGACGGCGCTCGCGGCTGGCTCTGACGATGGCCGAACGCGAGGAGATTTCGCGTGGCTTGGTGCACGGCCATTCGCTGCGCCAGATCGCCTGCGGGCTGGGGCGGGCGCCCTCGACGATCAGTCGTGAAGTGACTCGCAACGGCGGCCCAGGCCCGTACCGAGCGGACGCCTCGGATCGGCAGGCCTGGCGTCGAGCGCTGCGCGCCAAGCCGTGTAAGCTCGTCATATACGCGCACCTGCGCCGCATCGTGGACGCGCAACTCCGGCACAACTGGTCGCCGCAGCAGATCGCCGGGTGGCTCAAGAGTACTCACCCAGAGGATGAGGCGTTCCGGGTGTCGCACGAGACGATCTATCGCACGCTGTTCGTGCAGACCCGCGGGGCGCTCAAGAAGGAGCTGATCGAGCACCTGCGGTTGCATCACCCGATCCGCCGCTCGAGTCACGCCACGGCCAAGGCCGATACTCGTGGGCGGATCCCAACACGGTCTCCATCAGGGAGCGGCCGGCGAGCGTCGAGGACCGAGCGGTCCCCGGCCACTGGGAAGGCGACCTGCTGTGCGGCTCGAAGAACAGCTACATCGTCACACTGGTGGAACGACACACCCGCTACGTGATGCTCGCCAAGATCCCGAGCCGGGACACGCAGACTGTCGTCAACGCCTTGATCGAGCAGGCCAAGAAGCTGCCTGATCATCTGTACCAGTCGCTGACCTGGGATCGGGGCGTAGAACTCACGGATCACAAGCGATTCACGCTGGCGACCGATATCCAGGTCTATTTCTGCGATCCGCAAAGTCCTTGGCAGCGCGGCTCCAACGAGAACACCAACCGATTGCTGCGCCAGTACTTTCCCAAGAGAACGGATCTGTCAGTGCACAGCCAGGCGCGGCTGAACTACGTGGCGAGAGAACTGAACGAACGGCCGCGAGAGACGCTAGGATTCAAGACGCCGAAAGAGAAATTTCAGGCCTGTGTTGCGTCGACCACTAGGCACTCACGCACTATCCACTAGTCACTTCCTCACGCTGCCCAGTCCAGGATGACCTTGCCCGACTGGCCGCTGCGCATGATCTCGAAGCCCTCGCGGTATTCGGCGATCGGCAACCGGTGCGTGATGATGGGCGTGACGTCGAGGCCGCTCTGCAGCATGGCGGCCATCTTGTACCAGGTTTCGAACATCTCCCGGCCGTAGATGCCCTTGAGCACGAGGCCCTTGAAGATCACCTGGTTCCAGTCGATGGCGGTGTTGTCCGGCGGGATGCCGAGCAGCGCGACGTTGCCGCCGTGGTGCATCGTGCGCAGCAGGTCGCGGAAGGCGCTGGGGTTGCCCGACATCTCGAGGCCCACGTCGAAGCCTTCGGTCATGCCGAGGTCCGCCATGGCCTTGTCCAGCGAGTCGTGCGAGACGTTGATCGTCCGCGTCGCGCCCATCTTGCGCGCGAGGTCGAGCCGGTAATCATTGACGTCGGTGATGACGATGTGCCGGGCGCCGACGTGCCTCGCGATCGCGACCGCCATGATGCCGATCGGACCCGCGCCGGTGATCAGCACGTCCTCGCCGACGAGGCTGAAAGACAGCGCCGTGTGCGTGGCGTTGCCGAGCGGGTCGAGGATCGAGGCAACGTCGTCCGTGATCGAATCGGGCAGCTTGAAGGCGTTGAAAGCCGGGATGACCAGGTATTCCGCGAAGGCGCCTGCGCGATTCACGCCGACACCCACGGTGTTGCGGCACAGGTGACGTCGGCCGGCACGGCAGTTGCGACAGTAGCCGCAGGTGATGTGGCCTTCGCCCGACACACGGTCGCCCAGCTCGAATCCCTGCACCTCACTGCCGATCTCGACGATTTCGCCCACGTATTCGTGGCCCACGTGCATCGGCACGGGGATCGTCTTCTGCGCCCACTGGTCCCAGTTGTAGATGTGGATGTCCGTGCCGCAGATCGCCGTCTTGCGGATCTTGATCATCACGTCGTTGTGGCCGACCCTGGGCTCCGGGACGCTCTCCATCCAGATGCCGGGCGCGCGCTGCGATTTGACGAGAGCTTTCATGGAAGAAGTGACCAGTGGCTAGTGATTAGTGACTAGTAGGAACGGGAACGGAGCCTAGGGGATGACGCCGAGTTCGCGGCCGACCGCGCGGAAGGCTTCGATCGCCGTGTCGAGCTGGGCGCGGTCGTGCCCGGCGCACATCTGCGTGCGGATGCGTGCCTTGCCCATCGGTACGACCGGATAGGAGAAACCGATGACGTAGACGCCGCGTTCGAGCAGTTTCTCCGCGAAGCGTGCGGCCAGCGCCGCGTCGCCCAGCATCACCGGGGCGATCGGGTGCTCGCCCGGCACGAGATTGAAACCGCATTCGGTCATGCGGCGGCGGAAATAGGCGGTGTTTTCGCGCAGGCGCGTCCGCAGGTCGTCGCCCGATTCGACGAGATCGAGCACCGCGCAGCGTGGTCGCGGCGATCACCGGCGGGACGCTGTTCGAGAACAGGTAGGGACGGGACCGCTGGCGCAGCCACGCGACGATTTCCTTGCGCGCGGCCGTGTAGCCGCCCGCGGCGCCGCCCAGGGCCTTGCCGAGCGTGCCGGTCAGGATGTCGATGCGACCCATGACCTCGCGGTATTCCGGCGTGCCGCGGCCGCCCTTGCCGACGAAGCCCGTCGCATGCGAATCGTCGACCATCACGAGAGCGCCGTAGCGCTCGGCGAGGTCGCAGATGTGCCTGAGCCGCGCAATCACGCCGTCCATCGAAAACACGCCGTCCGTCGCGATCAGCTTGACGCGCGCTCCCGAGGCCTCCTTGAGCCGCGCCTCGAGCTCGTCCATGTCGTCGTTGGCATAGCGCAGGCGCTGTGCCTTGCAGAGGCGGACACCGTCGATGATGCTCGCGTGGTTGAGCGCGTCGCTGATCACGGCATCCTGTTCGTCGAGCAGGGTCTCGAACAGGCCGCCGTTCGCGTCGAAGCAGGACGAGTACAGGATCGTGTCGTCCATTCCGAGGAACGCGCTGAGCCGCGCCTCGAGCTGCTTGTGGACGTCCTGTGTGCCGCAAATGAAACGCACGGACGCCATGCCGTACCCGTAGCGGTCGATCGCCCGGTGGGCTGCCTCGCGCATCGCGGGATGGTTCGCCAGCGCGAGGTAATTGTTCGCACAGAGGTTGATCAGTTCGCGCCCGTCGGCCAGCCTGACCACGGGTTGCTGCGGGGAGCCGAGCACGCGCTCCGGCTTGAACAGGCCGGCCGACTTGAGTTCTTCGGTCTGTGCGGCCAGTCGGTCGAGGAAGCCACGATCCATGGGTTGCGCGCCTGGACGAACGGAGCGCGAATTATACGGGCCTATAATCGGGCCGTGGCACGACAAAGACACGACCCGGGCTCCCGGTCCCGATCCGGCGACGACGACGCGGACGGCTCCGGCGGTGGGGCCGGCGGCAGCCTGCGCATCGACAAATGGCTGTGGTGCGCGCGGTTCTTCAAGACCCGCAGCGTCGCGCAGGAAGCCGTCGACGGCGGCCACGTCCAGGTCAACGGCGACCGGGTCAAGGCCTCCCGGCAGGTCAAGCCCGGGGACCGCCTGCTGGTCACCCGGTCGCAGGAGCGCTTCGAGGTCGACATCCTGTCAATCCCGGTGCGTCGTGGCCCGTCGGAGGAGGCGCGCCAGCACTATCGCGAGACCCCCGAAAGCGAGGCCGCTCGGGCCCATGCCCGCGAGCTGAACCGCCTGTCGGGACCGGTGTCCAGCGGGCGCCCGGACAAGCGTGAACGGCGCGAACTGATGCGGCACCTGAAGGGGCGGGGCGAACTGTCGGACGACGGCGACGGGCATTAGGGCGCGTCCGCCCGACGGTTCGTGACCTCGCTCACACCCGCGCCAGTCCCGGGCGAGTAACTTGCCGCGGCAGAAGGCGAATCGCGACTGTGGGAGCCTCGACATGGCAGCAATGGACAGGAAACCCGACGGCCAGGAGGCCGACAACTGGGAAGCCGCGGCCCTGAGGCGCGTCGCGCGTCACGTGGAGGAACTCCCGGACGTGCCGGCCGAGGCCGAGGACTTCGGCTGGGAAGAGGGCATCCTCGAGAGGCTGCGCCAGCGCCTCGCCGCGAACGAATAGAACGCTTCGACCCCGTGTAAGCTCTCCCGCAGGACACGGTACGCGGGTGGAAGCCAACGGATGACCGCTACGTTGCTGCGGTCGCGCTCGACGCGACTCTTCGTGTTGCTCACGGCCTTCTTCGTCGGCAATGCCGTCGTCGCCGAATTCGTCGGCGTCAAGATCTTCGCGCTCGAAAACACGTTCGGCCTGCCGCCGTTCGGCTGGGAGCTGTTCGGCCAGACGGGCTCGCTGAGTTTCACGGCGGGCGTGCTGATCTGGCCGATCGTCTTCATCCTGACCGACGTCATCAACGAATACTTCGGGCGCCGCGGCGTGCGGCTGATCTCGTACGCCGCGGTGCTGATGATCTCGTACGGCTTCCTGTTCGCGTACGCGTCGATCCACCTCGCCCCGGCGCAGTGGTGGGTCACGGTCAATGCCGACCGCGGGGTGCCCGACATGCAGGCGGCCTACGGCAACGTGTTCGGGCAGGGCCTGTGGACGATCGGCGGTTCGATCATCGCCTTCCTCCTTGGCCAGCTGATCGACGTCAACGTCTTTCACCGCATCCGCATCGCGACCGGCGAGCGCTGGATCTGGTTGCGGGCGACCGGTTCGACCGCGGTCTCCCAGCTGATCGACAGCTTCGTCGTGCTCTACATCGCGTTCGTGCTTGGGCCCCAGCAGTGGCCGATCGGCTTGTTCCTGGCCGTGGGCACCGTGAACTACGGCTACAAGATGGTGATGGCGGTGCTGCTGAGCCCGCTGCTCTACGTCGCGCGCCGGCAGATCGAGAATTACCTGGGGCCGGAGGAGGCGGCGCGGCTGAAGCGCGAAGCCAGTGAGGAAGTGACTAGTGGTCAGTGAATAGTGACTAGTGAGAGAGGTGCAGTGAGAGACGCCAGCGCTGCATCCGACACCTCTTCACTAGTCACTAGTCACTGACCACTAGTCACTTCACCAGCTGGTTGAGCTCGAAGATCGGCAGCAGCATCGCGAGCACGATGACCAGCACCAGGCCGCCCATGACCAGGATCATCAGCGGCCCGAGCAGGCCGACCAGCGCCTGCAGGATGGAGTCGAGCTCACGTTCCTGGTGCTGTGCCGCGCGCTCGAGCATCGTGTCGAGCTCACCGCTCGTTTCGCCGCTCGAGATCAGGTGGATCATCATCGGCGGAAACAGGCGGCTCCGGGCGAGCGAGCGCCCGATCGGCCCGCCTTCACGTACGCGCACGGCCGCGTCGGTGACCGCGGCTTTCATCGGCAGGTTCGTGACGACCTCGCCGGAAATCCGCAGCGCATCGAGCACGGGCACCGTGCTCGCCGTGAGCGTGCTCAGCGTGCGGGCAAAGCGCGCGGTGTTGGCTCCGCGGACGATCTTGCCGATCAGGGGCAGGTGCAGCAGGAAGTCGTGCCAGCGGTACCGGTTGGCTTCGACACGCAGCCAGCGCGTGAACAGCCAGAACGCCACGCCAATCGCGATGAACAGCACGACGCCCCACTCTCGCATGAAGTCGCTGCCGATGATGAGCCCTTGCGTGAGCAGCGGCAGTTCTGCCTCGCTGTTGCGGAAGACCTCGACCACTTTCGGCACGACGGAAACGAGCAGGAAAAAGACGATTGCCACGCAGACGACGAACAACATCACCGGGTAGAGCAGCGCGCCCAGCGTCCGGCTCTGCAGCGCCTGGCGGTTCTCGGTGTAGTCGGCGAGTCGTTCGAGCACGGCGTCCAGGTGCCCCGATTGTTCGCTGGCGGCGACGGTGGCCCGGTAGAGTTCGGGGAAGCTGTTCGGGTACTCGGTGAGGCTGTCGGCGAGCGTGTGGCCTTCCATGACCTTGGAGCGCACGCCGAGCATGATGTTGCGGACCTTCGGCTTGTCCGTCTGCTGCGAGACCGCGAGCAGGGCTTCCTCGAGCGGCAGGGCCGACTTGACCAGCGTCGCCAGCTGGCGCGTGATCAGCGACAGGTCGGCCGAGCTCAGGCCGCGCTGGAGGCTGAAGTTGATCCGGCGGCGCAGCGTGCTGCCGGATTCCTGCTTCTGCTTCTGCTCGCCGACGACCTCGGTGACCGAGACCGGCAGCAGCGTCTGCTCGCGCAGCAACTGGCGCACGTGGCGCGGGTTGTCCCCCTCGAGGACGCCCCGGCGTTCCCGGCCGCCCGCATCGACCGCTACGTATTCGAAGGCACCCATGGGCGGACGTCAGTCCTCGCGCGTGACCTTGAGGACTTCCTCGATCGTCGTGACGCCGGCAAGCACCTTGGCCCGGCCGTCGTCGCGGATGCCCGGCGTGCGCATGCGCGCGTAACGCTCGAGCTCGAGCTCGGAAGTGCCATCGTGGATCATCGTCCGCATGTGCTCGTCGACGATGACGAGCTCGTAGATGCCGGTACGCCCGCGATAGCCGCCCGAGGGATCCTTGGGGCTCGGCCGGTACAGCGTGGGCGAGGGCGCATCGTCGGGCAGGTTGAGCAGCCGGCGCTCGTATTCGCCGGCCGTGTACGCTTCGCGCGTCGCCGGGTTCAGCACGCGGACGAGACGTTGCGCGAGCACGCCGACGACCGAGGACGCGAGCAGGAACGGCTCGATGCCCATGTCGCGCAGGCGCGTGACGGCGCCGACGGCGGTGTTCGTGTGCAGCGTCGAAAGCACGAGGTGGCCGGTCAACGACGACTGCACGGCGATCTGCGCCGTCTCGAGGTCGCGGATTTCACCGACCATCACCACGTCCGGGTCCTGCCGCAGGATCGCACGCAGGCCGCGCGCAAACGTCATCTCGACGCGCGTATTGACCTGCGTCTGGCCGATGCCGTCGATGTAGTACTCGATCGGGTCCTCGACCGTCATGATGTTGCGCGTGCGGTCGTTGATGCGATCGAGCGCGGCATAGAGCGTGGTGGTCTTGCCCGAACCCGTCGGGCCGGTGACGAGCAGGATGCCGTTCGGCTTGTGGATCAGCTCGTCGATCTGGGCCTGCGTCAGCGGATCCATGCCGAGCGAGTTGAGGTCGAGACGGCCCGCCTGCTTGTCGAGCAGTCGCAACACGACGCGTTCGCCGTGGCCGGCCGGGATGGTCGAGACGCGCACGTCCACCGCGCGGCCCGCGATGCGCAGCGAGATGCGGCCGTCCTGGGGCAGGCGCTTCTCGGCGATGTCGAGCCGTGACATGACCTTGATGCGCGAGACGATCAGCGGCGCCACCGCGCGCTTGGTCTGCAGCACCTCGCGCAGGACGCCGTCGACGCGGAAGCGGATGACCAGCCGGTTCTCGAACGGCTCGACATGGATGTCCGAGGCGTTTTCCTTCACGGCTTGCGTCAGCAGCGCGTTGATCAGGCGGATGACCGGCGCTTCGTCCTCGCTTTCGAGCAGGTCCGAAGGTTCGGGGATGTCCTGGGCGAGGTCGGCGAGGTCCGTCTCTTCCTCGAGGCCGCCCATGGCGTCCATGGTCGTGCCGGACCCGGCCTCGTAGGCCTCGCGCAACAGCAGTTCGAAGCGCTCGACGTTGACGCGCTCCAGCCTGAGCGGGCGACGCAGGTGACGCCGGACCTCGGCCAGCGCCATCGGCGACGCGCCGTCGCGGACCACCACGTCGGCATCGGTGTCGGTGATCTCCCGCACCAGCACGCCGTGCCGCTTCGCGAAGGCGAAGGGCAGGGGACGCACCGGGTCGCTGACGCGGCCCGCCGCCGCAATGATGGCTTCGTCGGTCGACGATCGTGCTCACGGATTGGTCCCGGGGGCCGGCGCCGGTGGCGGTGGCGTCGTCGTGGCCGGTGCGTCGAACGGAGTGGTCGCAGGCGGTGGCACCGCGGGCTGGGTCATGCCCGTCGAGGCGTCGGAGCGGGCCCCGGACGCCGTCGCGCGCTCGGCCGGCGTCGCACCGGTGGGCGAGGCCTCGCGCACCGGGTTCAGCAGTTCCGCCGGTACCAGCTGCTCGAGGGTCGGCAGCGTCGGCTGCCGCTCGCCGGGCATCAGCGGCACCTTGCCGTTGTTGCGCTCGACCTGCTGGTTGCGGATGAAGTTGTACTTGGCATTCGACTCGATCGCCGCGTCGATGCCATCCCGCAGGATGCGGGGGCGGATGAAGACCATGAGGTTGGTCTTCACCTTGTCGACGCTGCGGGTCTTGAACAGCTCGCCGATGATCGGGATCGAGCCGAGGAAAGGCACCTGCGACTTGCTTTCGCGCACCTCGTCGGAAATCAGGCCGCCGAGCACGATGATGCCGCCGTCCTCGACCATCACATTGGTGGTGATCGTGCGCTTGTTGGTGATCAGGTCGGTGTCGGTGACCGACTTGGAATTGGCGGCGATGCTGGAGGCTTCCTGCGAGATCTTGAGCAGCACCGACTGGCTTTCGTTGATCTGCGGCGTGATCTTGAGGATGTTGCCCACTTCTTCGCGCTGGATCGTCTGGAACGGGTTGCTGAAGGCGTTGTTGTTGCCGCCCGTGCCGGTCGTGTTGGTCGTGTACTGGCCGGTGATGAACGGCACTTCCTGCGCGATCTTGATCTCCGCCTCCTCGTTGTCGAGCGTGACGATCGAGGGTGTGGCGATGATGTTCGTGTTGCCGATGCCGCCAATGGCGCGGATCAGCGCGGCCCAGCTGGTGCCGCCCCTGACGATCTCGCCGAAGCCGGCCGTCAGGCCGGAGGGCAGGGCCGTCACGCTGGACGGGTTCAGCACGCCCTGGATGATCTGGCCGAGGCCCGTGCCGTCGATCGGGTTGATGAAGCCGCCGGCGGGCAGGGTCGCGCCGTTCTCATCGGTGTCGCCGACGACCCAGTTCACGCCCAGGTCCATGGCCTTGTCGACGGACATCTCGACCAGGATCGCTTCGACCAGGACCTGTGCGCGGCGGATGTCGAGGCGGTCGACGATCGCCATGACCGAGCGCATCACCTTCGGCGGCGCGGTCACGACCAGCGCGTTGGTCTGGGGCTCGGCCCAGATGGTGACGCTCTTGTCGCCTGATCCGGCGCCTGCGCCCACCAGCGGCGCGGTCGAGGCGCCGGGCGCGGCGCCGCCCGACGGCGTCGTGACGGCGACGATGCCCTGGATCTGCTCGCGCAGCTTCGCGGCGATCTTCTCGGCGTCGGCGTAATTCAGGTAGCGGACCTGCGTGTCGCCGCCGGCTTCGAGCGGCGTGTCGAGGTGCGCGATCAGCGTCTTCAGGCGCAGTCGCTGCGAGGTCTCGCCGCTCACCAGCACGCTGTTGGTGCGGTCGTCGGCGATGACCTTGACCGACGGCATGCCGGCGCCCTCGGCCGCTGCGCCGCCGCTGTAGAGACTGTTGACGACGCGCACGACCTCCGCGGCGCTCGCGTGCTGCAGCGTGATCACGTCGACCTCTTCGTCGCCCTGCTGGTCGATGCGCTGGATGATGCGCATGATGCGGTTCACGTTCGAGGCACGGTCCGAGATGATCAGCATGTTCGATGCTGGATACGCGGCGAGGTGACCGTACTGCGGGATCAGCGGACGCAGGATCGGCACGAGTTGCGCCGCGCTCACGTTCTTGACCGCCACCACCTGCGTGACGATTTCATCGGAGGTCGAACTGACGCGCGAGGGCAGGTCGTTGCCGGGGATCTGGCGGGCATTGGCATCCGGCAGGATCTTGATCGTGTCTCCCGAGGGCACCGCAACGAACCCGTGCACCTGCAGGATCGACAGGAAGGCCTCGTAGAACGCGGCGGGCGTCATCGGCGTGGCGGAGAGCATCGTCACCTGCGCCTTGACGCGCGGGTCGACGATGAAATTCTTGCCGGTGACCGCGCTGACCGCTTCGATGATCTGCGAGAGGTCGGCGTCCTTGTAGTTCGGCGTGATCGTGCCCTGCGCCTGCGACTGTGCGGTCGCGGTGGCCGGCACCGTCAGCACGGCCGTGCCGAGCGCCAGCAGCAGCGCCAGGCTCGTCGCCGCGAGGGTGGTTCGTTGGAGGATGCTGGAGTTCATCGTTATTCCTCGGAATCCCCACCGGTCATCGCCGGCACTTCATTGACCGGGATCGCCTCCGGCAGGGCCTGCGCAGCCGCCGCATCCGCGGCGATCTGGGCATTGTTGATGTTGACCTGGACCGTCTCGCCGTTGCGCTCGACCGAGACGGTCACGTTCGCGGCGCTGTTCATCGTCGACAGCACCTCCATGCCTCGCCCCGGGTCATCGAGGGGCGTGCCGTTGATGGCCGTGACCAGATCGCCCGGCAGCAACCCGAGCTTGTTGAACTGCATGCGGTTGCGGCCCGGGTAGACACGGTACCCGCGCTGCTGCCCGTTGGCGAACACCGGCTGCGGCCGCAGGATATCCGTGATCGCCGCCGGGTTGGAGGCCGCGAGCTGGCGGAGCCGGTCGCCGAGCATCATGTCGGGCTGCCCGCCCGGTGCCGGCGCGGTCGCACTGCTCAGCCCCCCACCCTGGAACTGCTTCGGCAGCATCAACGCTTCGAGCCTGCCGCCACGGTCGAGAATCGCGCGGTCGGGGTAGACGGCATGGAGCTTGGTGCCGCCGGTGATCGTCCTGCCGACCGCGTAGACCTTGGCGGTCGTGGCGCTTTCACCGATGATCGCGTAGCCGAGTTCCGGATCGGAATTGGCGATGGTGCCGACCAGCACCAGCGGCATGTTGGTGGCGGAGACGGAGTTGGGGTCCGTCGCGCCGGGAGCCGCGCTGCCCTGGCCGAACAGGTGCGCATTGACGATCGCAGCGATGTCGACGCGCGGCTGGGCGGGCGCCGGCGCGGTGGCGGCAGCCGGCGCAGCCAGCTGACCCGTGTCGAGGCCGAGCAGGCGGTAGGCCAGTTGGACCAGTTGCCAGACGAGCAGCACGACGAGCACGGCCGAGACGGCCAGCGGCAACAGCCTGCGCCAATCTTCCGTCGTGGCCCCTTGTGCGGCCGAGGCAAGTCGGCTGAGGCGCGTGTTCACGCTCTGGGGCAGTTGCATCAGGTCCTTGTAAGTGTCCGTCCGGCAAGGCCGTTCCACGGGGTCCCGGCATCATACGGACTTGGACGACACCGTCTCAAGACAGTTGCGTGCGATACGGATGATCCCCCCGGGGCGGCCGGTCCCCGGGACCCGCGGGTCCAGCGGACAGGTCGCTGTTTACCGCAGAAACCAGGCCGGGTGCCGCCCCGGCGCGATCCGGGCAGGATAGGCTGGACGCGTCTCCCGGAAGCCTCCTCACGAAGTCGGTCGTGCTGCTTGTCAGGTCGGGTGGGCGGCCCTATATAGAACCTTCGGCCAGGTTGGACACGGATGAACGAGGAACATACACAGCAGGGGCATGGTCTGATCGTGGAGGAGGCCCGGCCGCAGACCAAGCGGCCGCCGCTCTACCAGGTCGTCCTGCTCAATGACGACTTCACCCCGATGGAGTTCGTAGTGGACGTCCTGGAGCACATTTTCGGCATGGATCGCACGACCGCCACGCGGGTGATGCTGGAGGTCCACACCCGGGGCAAAGGGATCTGCGGCGTGTACACCTACGAGATCGCGGAAACCAAGGTCGCACAGGTGACCACTTACGCCCGGCAGCACCAGCACCCTTTACTCTGCACCATGGAAGAGGCCTGACACCGTGTTGAGCAGCGAACTCGAAATCTGCCTGAACGAGGCATTCCAGGGTGCCCGGGAGGCCAGGCACGAATTCATGACCGTCGAGCACCTGTTGCTCGCCATCATCGACACCCCCAGGGTCAGGGAGATCCTGCGCGCCTGCGGGGCGGATGCCACCCGCCTGCGGAAAGAGCTGCAAGGACTTCGTCGACCAGACCACCCCGCGCCTCAAGCAGGACGACGAGCGCGAAGTGCAGCCCACCCTCGGGTTCCAGCGGGTGCTGCAACGCGCCGTGTTCCACGTCCAGTCGAGCGGCAAGAAGGAGGTCTCGGTCGCCAACGTGCTGGTCGCGATCTTCAGCGAGAAGCACTCCCACGCCGCCTACCTGCTCGGCCTCCAGGAAGTCTCGCGCCTGGACGTGGTCAACTTCATCTCGCACGGCCTGTCGAAATCCGAGGACGCGCCGCCGCGCACGGGGGACGAGCCGGCGGCCGCGCCCGAAGGCGAGCGCGAAGCGGAGGGCGCCTCCGCGCTGGAGAAGTACGCCACCAACCTCAACAAGCTGGCCCAGGAAGGCCGCATCGACCCGCTCATCGGCCGCGTGCTCGAGATCGAGCGCACGGTCGAGATCCTCTGCCGTCGCCGCAAGAACAACCCGCTGTACGTGGGTGAGGCGGGCGTCGGCAAGACCGCGCTGGTCGAAGGCCTGGCCCGGCTGATCGTCGAAGGCAAGGTTCCGGACGTCCTGGCCGACAGCATCGTGTACTCGCTCGACCTCGGTTCGCTGATCGCCGGCACCAAGTACCGCGGCGATTTCGAGAAGCGCCTCAAGGGCGTGCTGGCCGAGATCAAGAAGCAGCCCGGCGCGATCCTGTTCATCGACGAGATCCACACCGTGATCGGCGCGGGCGCGGCGTCCGGCGGCGTCATGGACGCATCCAACCTGATCAAGCCCGCGCTTGCGAACGGCGAGCTGCGCTGCATCGGTTCGACCACCTACCAGGAATACCGCGGCATCTTCGAGAAGGACCACGCGCTGACGCGTCGCTTCCAGAAGATCGACGTGGTCGAGCCGACGGTCGCCGAGACGATCGAGATCCTGCGCGGACTGCGCAGCAAGTTCGAAGAGCACCACGGCGTGAAGTACGCCGACGAGGCGCTGACGGCTGCGGCCGAGCTCTCGGCCCGCCACATCAACGACAGGCACCTGCCGGACAAGGCGATCGACGTGATCGACGAGGCCGGAGCACGCCAGAGGCTGAAGCCGATCGAGAGCCGGGCGCCGGAGGTCACGGTCGAGCAGATCGAGGACGTGGTCGCGCGCATCGCCCGCATTCCGCCGAAGACGGTCTCGAGCAACGATCGCGACGTCCTCAAGAACCTCGAGCGCAACCTGAAGCTCGTCATCTACGGCCAGGACAAGGCGATCGAGACGCTCGCATCGGCCATCAAGATGGCGCGCTCCGGGCTCGGTGACCAGCGCAAACCGGTGGGCTCCTTCCTCTTTGCCGGACCGACCGGCGTCGGCAAGACCGAGGTCACGCGTCAGCTGGCGTTGGCGCTCGGCGTCGAACTCGTGCGTTTCGACATGTCGGAATACATGGAACGCCACACGGTCTCCCGTCTCATCGGCGCGCCTCCGGGCTACGTCGGGTTCGACCAGGGCGGGCTGCTGACCGAGGCGATCACCAAGCATCCCCACTCGGTGCTGCTGCTCGACGAAGTCGAAAAGGCCCACCCGGACGTCTTCAACCTGCTGCTGCAGGTCATGGACCACGGCACGCTCACCGACAACAACGGCCGCAAGGCGGACTTCCGTCACGTCGTGCTCGTGATGACCACGAATGCGGGTGCCGCCGACATGAGCAGGGCGTCGATCGGCTTCGTCACCCAGGACCACGCGAGCGACGGGCTCGAGGCGATCAAGAAGATATTTTCCCCGGAGTTCCGCAACCGGCTCGATGCCGTGGTGCAGTTCGCTGCGCTCGACGAGCGGACGATCAACCGGGTCGTCGACAAGCTGCTGGTCGAGGTCGAGACGCAGCTCGAGCAGAAGGGTGTCGCGCTGCACATCGACGAGGATGCGCGCGCGTGGATCGCCAAGCGTGGTTACGACCCGAAGATGGGTGCGCGCCCGATGGCTCGCGTGATCCAGGAGCACATCAAGCGGCCACTGGCCGAGGAACTGCTGTTCGGCCGGCTGGCGAATGGCGGGCACGCATTCGTGTCGGTCGGGGCGGACGACCAGCTCAAGGTCGAGACGCGCAGCGCCGACGAGCCGGCACTGCTCGAGTGACCTCGTGCCTCTCCCGCCTTGGCGGGAGAGGTCGCCCCGTCAGGGGCGGGTGAGGGTTCCCGGCGTCCGATCCAGTCCTGTTCCGGACGAGCGGAAAGGCAGACACGCTCGTCCGGAACAGGACTGGACCGGACGCTGGCACCACCGCGCCTGAGCGACTTCCCGCGCAGGCGCGGCAAGTCGCACGGCGCACGTAGAATTGCAGTGCGGAACGCAGCGCTGGACGGACTGCCCAGGCCGGAGGTCGTCGTCCGGAGCGGCGGCGCGCGGCCCTTGCCGTTCCCTTCCATTCCGTTGCGTTTCGGCTGATCGTGTCGGCTCTTCCGACAGCGCCCTGGACACTCCCGGGTGGGGTTTCTGCCGGCTGCGTACCCTAAAGGGCATAAATGCGCCGTGCGACTGGCCGCGTCTTCGCGGGCGGTCGCTCAGGCGCCGTGTACGCAGCGCTTGATCCGGTACCTTTCCGGCCGAGCGTGTCTGCCTTTCCGCTCGGCCGGAAAGGTACCGGATCGAGCGCCTGAGACGCGACCGGTCAGATCGCCTTCGAGAACCGCTGGCCAGACGCCTGCACGCCCGGCAGGTAGGCGTCGAACGCCATGGCGAGATGACGCAGCAGCAGCCGGCCCGCCGGCAGCACGCGCAGGCCGGGCTCGGCGAACTCCGCGAGGCCATCGGCGACCATCGGCTCCAGCGCGACGAGTTCGCTCGCGAAATACTGGTGGAAATCGATGCCGTGGCGCTTCGCGGTCGCGTCGTAGTCGAGCACGCCGTAGCACATGATCTGCTGGATGACGTCGCGGCGAATGACGTCGTCGCCCGTCATCGTGTAGCCGCGGTGCACCGGCATCGCGCCGCGATCGAGCGCGCCGTAGTACTCGGGCAGCGTCTTCAGGTTCTGGATGTAGTTGTCGCCGACCTTGCCGATCGAGCTGACGCCGAGCCCGATCAGGTCGAGGTAGCCGCGCGTCGAGTAACCCTGGAAGTTCCGGTGCAGCGTGCCGTTCTCCTGCGCGATGACGAGCTCGTCGTCGGGCAGCGCGAAGTGGTCCATGCCGATGTAGATGTAGCCGGCTTCCGAGAGCTTCTCGATCGTGAGGCCGAGCAGCTGCAGCCGCGTCTCGGGCGTGGCGAGGTCCTCGATCTTGATCTGCTTCTGCGGCTTGAACATCTGCGGCAGGTGCGCGTAGCCGTAGACCGCGAACCGGTTCGGGCGTGCCGCCAGCACCGTGTCGAGCGTCTTCGAGAAACCCTCGACCGACTGCTTCGGCAGGCCGTAGATCAGGTCGACGCTGACCGAGTTGAAGCCGAACTCGCGCGCCTCGCGGATCAGCCGCAGCGTGTCGGGCACGGACTGGACGCGGTTCACCGCCTCCTGCACGACGGGGTCGAAATCCTGCACGCCGAGACTGCAGCGGTTGAAGCCGATGCGGTACAGGTCGCGCAGCGAGTCGCTGGTGATCGTGCGCGGGTCGAGCTCGATCGAGTACTCGCGGTCGGGGTGCGACGACAGCGTGAAGTGCTGGCCGAGCTTCTCGACCAGCCGCTCGATTTCGAGCGAGGTCAGGAACGTGGGCGTGCCGCCGCCGAAGTGCAGCTGCTCGACGACGCGATCGCGGTCGTAGAGTTCGCCCTGCATCTCGACTTCGCGGTGCAGCCGGTAGAGGTAGGCCTCGGCCTTCTCGTGGTTGCGGGTGATGACCTTGGTGCAGCCGCAGTAGAAGCAGGGGCTCGAGCAGAACGGGATGTGCACGTAGAGCGACAGCTGGCCGCGGGATCGGGTCCTGGTTGCTGGCGAGCGCCACGGCCCGGTACTCGTTGACGCCGAAGCGGTCGGTGAACTGGACCGCCGTGGGGTACGACGTATAGCGCGGGCCGGACCGGTCGTAACGGCGGACGAGGTCGGCGTCGAACCGGATCTGGTGCGAATTCATCTGGATTCCTGCTGCGTGGGTCGGGCTCAGCTTGGGGCTCTGCCCGCCCTGATGCCTTGACGTCGGTCAAGGGCGAGAATGTGTCTAAGCGCGGCCGATGTTTCAAGCCGAATATTCCGCAGGCCCCTCGGTAAACACGGAGGTGGCGGGGGTGCCGGCCGGTCGGGGGCGCATGGAATCCGGTAAAATCCCCAGACTTTTGCCGGAGGTTCCCGCTTTGACCGACCCGACGCCCGCGAGCACTGCCACCCCGATCGAAACCGACGCGCTGATCATCGGTGCCGGGCCCGCCGGGCTGTTCCAGGTCTTCGAGCTTGGCCTGCTGGGCATCAAGTGCCACATCGTCGACACCCTCAAGCACCCGGGCGGCCAGTGTGCCGAGCTGTACCCCGACAAGCCGATCTACGACATCCCGGCGCTGCCCATCTGCGGCGCGCAGGAACTGGTCGACCGCCTGATGCAGCAGATCGCGCCGATGCACCCCGAGTTCCATTTCGGCGAGGAAGTCGCCGAACTGCAGAGGCGTGAGGATGGCCGGTTCTTCCTGCGGACTGCCGCCGGGCACCGAGTTCCTGGCGAAGGCGGTCGTGATCGCCGCCGGGCTCGGCTCGTTCCAGCCGCGGCGCCTCGGTGTCGAGGGGTGCGACCAGCTCGAGGACAAGCAGGTTCACTACCGCGTCCGCAGCGCGGCCGACTTCCATGGCCAGCGACTCGTGATCTTCGGCGGTGGCGACTCGGCGCTCGACTGGGTGATCGACTTGAATGGCAAGGCCGCGAGCATCGTCCACGTGCATCGTCGCAACGAGTTCAAGGCGGCGCCGGCCTCGGTGGCGCGCATGAAGGAACTGGTGGCGACGGGCAAGATGGAATACATCGAGGGCATCGCGACGGCCATCCGGACCGACGACGGCCGCCTCACCGGCGTGACCATCAAGCGCACCGACGGCGAGCTGCAGGACGTCGCGGCCGACCACATGCTCGCGTTCTTCGGCCTGCACCCGAAGCTCGGTCCGATCGCCGAGTGGGGCTTCGAACTCGAGAAGAAGGCGATCAAGGTCGATACCGCGAAGTTCCAGACCAGCGTCCCGGGGATCTTCGCCATCGGCGACATCAACACCTACCCGGGCAAGAAAAAGCTGATCCTGAGCGGCTTCCACGAGGCGGCGCTCGCGGCGTTCGCGATCGCCGAGCACCTGAACCCGGCGAAGAAGGTCCACCTGCAGTACACGACGACCAGCCCGATCATGCAGAAGCGACTCGGCGTCACGGAGTGACGCGCGCATGAACCAGGTGCTGGCCGACCTGCTCAGGCTGATCGACCTCGAGCAGCTCGAGCTGAACCTGTTCCGGGGCGAAAGCCGTGACATCGGCAGTCCGCAGGTGTTCGGCGGCCAGGTTCTCGGGCAGGCGCTGATGGCCGCAAGCCGCACGGTCGACGTCGGCCGGCCCGTGCATTCACTGCACGCCTATTTCCTGCGCCGCGGCGACTTCAACGCGCCGATCGTGTACGAGGTCGACCGCAGCCGCGACGGTGCGAGCTTCACGAGCCGCCGCGTCGTGGCGATCCAGCACGGCCAGCCGATCTTCCACATGTCGGCGTCGTTCCAGTTGCCGGAGGAGGGGCCGGACCACCAGGCGCCGGCGCCGGTCGTGACGCCGCCCGAAGACCTGCCTGACCTCTACGGGGCGCTGCGCCAGCACCTGGACCGCATGCCGGAGCAGGGGCGGCAGTACTGGTCGCGCGAGCGCCCGTTCGAGTTCCGCGCGGTCGAGGCGATGGAGGCGGGCAAGCCGCAACCGGGTGTGCAACACATCTGGTTCCGCTTGATCGAGCGGCTGCCGGTCGACGACCCGGTCATGCAACGCTGCCTGCTGGCGTACAACTCGGATCATCACCTGCTCGGGACCGCGACGTTGCCGCACGGCCTGTCGTATTTCGCCGGCAACGTCCAGCTCGCGAGCATCGACCACGCCATGTGGTTCCACCGACCCTTCCGGATCGACGAGTGGCTGCTGTACGCGCTGATCAGCCCGAGCAGTTCCGGCGCCCGCGGCATCGCCTTTGGACGTATCTTCGACCGCGCGGGCCGCCTGGTCGCCAGCACCGCGCAGGAAGGCCTGATGCGCCAGAAGAAGCCGCCGAAATAGGCAAAAGGGGACGCTCGACCTATTTCACCTGTCCGTTTGCCTATTTCACGCCGAGTTCGAAGCGGACGTTCGGCGCGTTCGCCGACACCTTGCCGTCGCGCGAGAGGAACACGCGCGTCGGGTGCCAGGCCCGTGTCGACGAGTACCGCTCGCTGGATGGCTTCTGCCACGTTCCTGCGCGAGGCGATCGAGTTCGCCCGGGTCCGCCACCGCAAGCTTGCGGCACTCCGCCTGCAGCCAGTCGATCGACGCCTGCTGCTCTGCCGCCTTCGCCTCCTTGCGTGACAGGCCCTCCGCGGGCTCCGGCGGCTCGGGGATGACGGGGGCGGCGCCCGCGAGCCGTCCATACAGCGCGCTCAGGACTTCGATCTTCCGCTCCGGCTCCAGCGAGTCGAACGCGGGCAACGGCCGGCACTGCCTCTTTCTTCTTGCGGCCTTGCAGCACGCTCGCCCATCGCCAGGGCAAGCTCGCGATCGTAGCGAAGCGCCGCGCAGCGCCTTGCCGTCGATCGCCGGGTCGGTACCGACCGGAATCTCCAGGCGCAGGTCCTCCTTCGGCGCGAGGCTCTTGCCGAGCGCCGCCAGGCGCTCCGCCTGGCGGGGTCCAGCGCGGCGGTGCCCGGCGCGAAATCGACGAACTGCGCTTCCTCGGCGCCCTTGAACAGCGCGCCCAGCGCCTTGAACGGCGCCGTGACGGCCTTGACGATCAGGTTCTTGACGATCTGCCAGACGATCGGGCCGATCCGGAACTGTCGGATCGTCGAGCGTGCCCGTCGACGGGGATGTCGAGGCTGATGACGCCATCCGCGTCCTTGAGCAGCGACGTCGCGAACTTCACCGGCAGCGTCGCTTCGCCCTTCGTCGCCGTGGCCTCGCCCCATTCGAGCTGGTCGATCCGTATCTTGTGCTGTGCGTTGAGCTTGCGAGCCTCGATCGTGTAGTGGAGGTCCGTCGTCAGCTTGCCCTTGGCGATGTTGTAGCCCGCAAACTCGCCGGAATACGGATTGAAGATCGGCAGCGAGATGTTCTCGAACTTCAGCCCGATGTCCGTGTAGCGGTCATACGCGAAGGGCTGCACGGTGCCGTCGATGTGCACCGGCGAGAACTCGCCGACGTTGCCCGCGAGCTGCACCGTGGCCCGCGAGTTCGGGTCGGTCGACAGGCCCTTGATGCTGCCACCCAGCGACTGCACCGCCGCCGCAAAATTCGGCCGTACGCTGAAGTCGGAGAAATCCATCGTGCCGTTGGTGATGCGTCACCTCGCGGATCCGGATCGGCATCCCGGTCTCCTTGAGTTCGGGCGCAGGCTGCGCGGCGGCCACGGCCCGGGCCTTGGCCGCGGCCTCCGCCGCCTGCTTCTCGGCGCGCTTTTCCGCGCGCGTCTTCTTGCGGGCTGGCCGCAGCTTCCTGCGCTGCCTTCTCGGCCTGTGCCGCGGCTGCCGCCGCCGCCGTGCCCTCGGGGTCGAAGACCGCGGCTGCGTTGAGGATGCCGTCGGAGCTCACGATGACGCGCGCGAAGGGCCGGACGACCTGCACGCGGTCGATCTTCATCGCGTCCGGCGCCAGCGCGAAGTCGAGCTTCGACAGTTCGACTCGCTCGAAATTGAAGAAGTCCTGCTCCAGGGCGTTGTCGACCGATTTGAATCCCGCGAGGTTCACGTCGCCGGCGAACCGCATCTCGGGTTGGCCCGATCCGGGCGGAGCCATCGAGAACCTGCCTTTCGCGCCGACGGTGCCCGCACGAATGGTCAGGTCCGTCGTGCCGTTCACGTAAGGCTGCAGGTCCGCCATCGCAAAGCCGGACAGGTCGATGTCGACGTCGGCCGCGAGCGGGTCGGGCACCAACTGGCCGGTGCCCTGCAGCGTGGCCTGCGCCGTTGATCGTGGTCGTCGAACTCGACGGGGAGCGGCTTGCCGAGATCGAGGCTCGCATCGCGCAGCGTGACGTCGAGCGGTGCGAGCGCAAATTTGCGACGCGGGCTTGACCGTGCGGTCTTCGAAATCGAGCGCGGCCTGTTGCAGCGCGACGGTGCCGACCGTCACCGTCCAGCGCGGCGACGGTGCAGCGGGCGTGGTCGCCGCCGGCGCGGCGGGTCGCCTGATTCGCGCGCGGCCTGCGGGTGCGCCGGCGTTTCGGGCCGATGCGCGGGCGGCGTGCAAACAACTGGTCCGTGCTGAGCGTGCCGTCGGTTGCCATCCAGACGCGGGCCTTGAGGCCGGCCAGCGTGATGCCGCCCAGCGGTGACCGTGTTGGCCGGCATCGCAATCCGCGTGTCCGCGAGCGCGAGCGGACGGGATCTCGACCCAGTCCTCGTCGACGCCACGCGCGCGCAGCGCCGAGGTCGCTGACCTGGATCTTCGGCAGGGTGATGTCGAGCGTGGTCGTCTCGCCCAGCTTCAGGTCGTAGCTGCCGGCCAGGTCGATAGCCGCGCGGCAACTGGAACGGCAGCAGGTCATCGACGAACTCGGCGATGCCCGGCAACGCGGAGGTCGCGCATGCTCGAACTCGCCGATCGACGCCACGACCGGCTCCAGCGCGAAGTGGCCGCGCCATTCGAACTGCTCGTCGTTCGGGCTGCGGGCCGCCAGGCTGAAGCCGCCGCCCTCCGGCGTCGTGCGGAAATCCTCGCAGCGTGAACGTCACCGGCGCCAAGTGCCGCAGGATCGGGTTGCGCCGCATCTGGTTGAGCGAGTTGACTTCGCCGCTCGCTGAGGGCGAAGGACTGTGATCCATACCGCGGGCGTCGGCGAGTCTTCCTCTTCGTCCTCCGGCGACGAGGTCGGCCAGGTTGAGCGAACCATCCGGATGCAGCACCGCGCGCAGCGTGGGCGCGTCCAGCGTCAGGTCGCTGAAGGTGAAGGCGCGCTGCCAGAGCGAGGACAGCTCGAAATCGATGAACAGCCGGCGAAGCCGATCATCGTCGCGCCATCGGCATCGGGCAGCGCCAGGTCCTTGATCTCGGCCTGCAGCTTGAACGGGTGGATGCGCACCTCGCCGATGGCGAGCTGGCGGCCGTAGGTTTCGTGCACGTACTCGATGGCCTGGCTGCGGACGACCTTGGGCGCGACGTAAAAGCCCAGCACCGCGTACAGGCCGACGAGCCCGCGACGAGCGCGACGGCCCAGAAGACTTTCGACTTCAGCGGACGACGGACGATTTCCATGATTCTCGCGCCTTGACGGCGCGCCATGTACGCTGTGAGCCTGGTGTGTTATCCGACGAAGCCGCCGTCCGGCGCGGCAGCCGACTCACCCCCCGGCGGCAATCTAGCCGCCTTCGACCGGGGATCACAAGCGTCGCGGGGCGCCCCTCGCGCCGGGAAACCGTTACGGGCTGAACGGCGACAGTCGGGCAGGACCTTGCCCGGGTTCAGGATGCCGTGCGGGATCGAGCGCGCGCTTGATGGCGCGCATGGTCTTCGAGCGCAACCGGGTCCTTGTAGCGGGCGAGCGCGGCCCGTTTGAGCTGTCCGATGCCGTGCTCGGCGCTGATGCTGCCGCCGAATTCGCGCACGCAGTCGTGCACGCCGGTCGTTGAGCTCGTCCTCGCACGCGAGGAACCCAGCGCGGTCGCGGCCTCCGGCCGGTTCGCTCAGGTTGAAATGCAGGTTGCCGTCGCCCACATGGCCGTACGCGACGAGCCGGGCCTGGGTGCCACGCGGGCGACTGCTGCCGAGGCCTTGCTCATGAAGGCGGGCAGGGCCGCCACCGGCACCGAGACGTCGTGCTTGATGCTGGCGCCCTCGTGGCGCTGTGCTTCCGGAACCGATTCGCGCAGCTTCCAGAACACGGCGCGCTGGCCGATCGATTCGGCGAGCGTCGCATCCAGCACGTCGCCGCGCTCCATTCCCGCCGCCAGGGCCTGCTCGAGCAGGCCGCGCAATGCGGGGTCCTCGCGCGGCGTCGAAACCTCGCAGAGGACGTAGGCGGGGTAGGGCGTGCCGAGCGGGTCCGTCACTCCAGGCACGTGGGCCACGGCCAGGTCCACCGCGATGCGCGGCAGGTACTCGAAGCTCGTCACGCAGTCGCCGGTGGCTGCGCGCAGTTCGCCGAGCAAGCCGCACCGCGGCGTCGATGTCCGGGCACTGCCAGGAACGCCGTCTCGATCGTCCGGCAGCACCGGGAACAGCCTGAGGCTCGCCGCGGTGATCACGCCGAGCGTGCCTTCGGCGCCGATGAAGAGGTTGCGCAGGTCGTACCCCGTGTTGTCCTTGCGCAGGCTCCCCAGCCCATCGAGCACGCGCCCGTCGGCGAGCACGACCTCGAGGCCGAGCACGAGGTCGCGCGTCACGCCGTAACGGACGGCGGCGAGGCCACCGGCATTCGTCGAGAGATTGCCGCCGATCTGGCAGCTGCCTTCCGAGCCGAGCGAGAGGGGAAACAACCGGTCGACGGCGCCCGCCGCATCCTGCACCTGCGCCAGCAGGCACCCCGCTTCGGCGACGAGCGAGAAGTTCGCGGCATCCGTCGCGCGGATGCGGTTCATGCGGTGCAGCGAGAGCACGACCTGGTCGCCGCGTGCACTGGGCGTCGCGCCACCGCAGTAGCCGGTGTTGCCGCCGTGCGGCACCACCCCGACGCGCGCCTCGTTGCAGATCGCCAGCACGGCCGCGACCTGCGCGCGTCTCGCGCGGGCAGGCGACCAGCGGCGTGGCGCCCCGATACAGGCCCCGGAAATCCACCAGGTACTTCGCGACGTCCGCCGGCGCCTCGAGATATCCACCCGGGCCGAGCACCTCGCGCAGCCGCTGCGAGCACGCACGGATCGATGGGGGGCGTCACCTGGCTCATCACCCCCGCATTGTACCGCGTCCGTTCAGGACGCCCGCGGCGCCGCGACCTTCGCGATCACGAGCGACGCGGCCACGGCCAGCGCCAGCACCAGCGATCGACGCCAGTGCGTTGGTCAGCAGGTTCGGGGCCACCAGCAGCACCAGGCCGAAGCCGAGCATCATGAAGCCCGAGATCAGCTTGAGCAGCCGGCCTTCGGTCTCGGACAGCTTGCGCGCGCCCATGGTCTTCGTGAACACGATGACGATGACCAGCAGGGGGATCACGTAGATCACGTTGTAGGCCGCGAGCCAGGCGTAGTGCTGCCAGGACTCGAGGTTGGCGAGCGTCAGCGCGCGCGTGTAGACCATCGGAAAGCCCGCGGTACAGAGCAGCTCGTACGAGTTCGCGACGAGCGCGAGCAGGACGGTGCTGGCCAGCATCGGGCCCATGTTGCCGGTGGTGACGACCTCGCGCATGCGCTTGAACAGCCCGGGCTTCGCGGCGTCGGGGATCGACAGGCTCGGTCCGGCCTTGAACCAGAAATAGTCCTTGATGTTGAGCGCCGCGACGAAGAGCGCCAGCAGGCCGGCGATGAACGTGATCACGCGCAGCTCGCCGGCGAACAGGAACACGTTGAGCCAGGCGGCCATGAAGACGAAGTACACGATGCCGGAGAACAGCACGAACGTGCCGCCGACGATGGCCATGCGGGTGCGGCTCCTGGCGTGCACGAGCAGGCTGAGCAGGAACAGCAGCACGAAGAAGGCGCACGGGTTGAACGCGTCCATGCCCGCGAGGACGAGGGTCAGGACCGGCAGCGAGAAAGCCTGGGCGTCGACGGTGCCGACGAACGGCAGGTTCACCGTCGTGCCGACCTTTGCGTCTCGGCGCCCGAAAGCTGGGTCGTCCCGCCGGCCGCTGCCGCGCTCCCGGTCGCCCCCGTGGGATCCGGCGCCCCCGGGTTCGCAAGGCGCCGCTCATGGCAGGCGCGCAAGGCGTCGGCGAGTTGCTGGCCGGTCGTCTCGGCCGTGTCGTAGCCGATCATGACCTGGCGGCAGAAGACCAGGCCCGGCACGGACAGGGCCTCGACGCCCAGCGACTGCGCCGTGTCGTAATAGAAGCGCGAATTGCCGCGATGGTCCTTGACCGAATAGCGCTTGACCTCGAGCCAGGGGTTGTCGCGCTCGAGTTCGGCGATGAACGGCTTGGCGGCCTGGCAGTGCGGGCAGGTCGGCGAGAAGAAGTAATACAGCCGGACCGTGGGCGAGCCGTCCGCGGCGGTGCCGTACCAGAACGCGTCGGACTTCGGGTCGCCGGTTTCGGCCCGGCCCAGGCCGGAAGCGAGGAGCAGGGTGAGCAGCACCAGGAGGCGAAACGCGGTCATGGGTCAGGATCCAAGGCTGAAAACGCGCGAATGATACCGGCCGGAGCCCGCGTCTCGCTCCGTTCTTCTACCGATGGCCCGCGCGGGAACTTATTTGCGGGTCTGCAGTCGGGTCGCCGGCGGGGCGAGCCGGCCCGGTTCGGGCGGGTGGGCCATCAGCCAGTCGGGATTGGGCAGTTCGCTGAAGATCTCGCGCAACGCCTCGCCCCAGCGCTCGCGGATCGCGTGGAAATACGCGTTGGTCGAGTCGATGTCGACATGGCTGCTCACCCTGTACTCGTCGCGCTTGACGATGACCAGGTCGAGCGGCAGCCCGACCGAAAGGTTCGAGCGGATCGTCGAGTCCATCGAGATCAGCGCGCACTTGGCCGCCTCGCTGAGCGGCATGCTGCGGCGGATCACGCGGTCGATGATGGGCTTGCCGTACTTCGACTCGCCGATCTGGAAGTAGGTCGTGTCGGGCGTCGCCTCGACGAAGTTGCCCGCCGCGTAGATGTTGAACAGGCGCGGGCACTCGCCCTTGATCTGCCCGCCGAGGATGAACGAAGCGTTGAATTCGATCCCCTGGACGCGCAGCGAGTCGGCGTCGCGGTGGTGCATCTCGCGCAGCGCCCCGCCGACGCAACGCGCGGCCTCGAACAGGTTCGGGCAGTTGAGCAGGTTCGTGTCGCCCTGCTGGTTGCTCATGCGTTCCGCGAGCAGGTTCAGCACGCCCTGCGAGATCGCGAGGTTGCCCGCGGACATCAGCACGATGACGCGGTCGCCGGGCCGTTCGAACACGGTGGTCTTGCGGAAGGTGTTGATCTGGTCGACACCGGCATTGGTGCGCGAATCCGAGAGACACACGATGCCGGCGTCGAGCAGCATCGAAACGCAATAGGTCATGGCAGTACCTGGTGGGCGCCCCGAGCAGGCATGGTAGGCCCGCATCGGATGCGTCCTGCAAAGCGCGGCCGCGAGGTGGCGGTTCACTGTTGCTGATACGCCCGGGGCTGTGAAGCCGTGACGCCGCCAATCGCGGCCAGTTTGACTGCGACGCTGAGTTCCTCCCGGCCGCCACCGCGCCGCACGCCGCGCACGGGCGCCGCGTCGAGGTAATCGCGGCCTACGGCGAGCCGGCAGTGCGCGGCGCCGGCCGCTTCCCCGTGCGACACGTCGAGACTGAGCCAGCCCTCGCGCTCCCCGAGCCAGGCATCGGCCCACGCGTGGCTCGCGACCTCGCCGGTCGTGCCGGTGTACACGTAACCGCTCACGTAGCGCGCGGGAATGCCGGCCGCGCGGCAGCAGGCCACGAAGACGTGCGCCTGGTCCTGGCAGACGCCGACGCCGAGGTCGATCGCCTCGATGGCCGAGTGGCTCGCGTCGGTGACGCCGGGCTGGTAATCCACGACCTCGCGGATGCCCTCGACGAGGTGCAGCAAGGTCGACCGCGTCGGCGGATGACGGCCCAGGTGACGGTCGGCGAGTTCGCGAATCCGTGCATTGGCCCGGGTGAGGGACGTCGGGCCGAGGAAGGCCAGCGGCGAGAGTTCGCCGGCCAGGGCGGCGATCGCGCCATGATTCTCGGCGTCCGGCACGATGTCGGCGACACCCTCGACCAGGATCCGCAGTTCGCGGTGCGGCGACTCGACCGTCACGACGTGCGTGACGTTGCCGTACGGGTCGACTTGCTCGAGCCGCTCGCCCGGTGAGCTCACGCGCCACGAGATGACGCGCTGGCCGGGTTCCGTGCGCGGCGTGAGCTTCAGCGACTGGATGCTGTAGCTCACCGTTTCCTCGTAGCTGTAGCGGGTCTCGTGGCGGATGTGCAATTGCATGGCTGTCTCCCGCGCCGTCAGCCCGGCACGACGTGACCGAGGAAGTCGCGGCCGATGCGGTCGTTGAGGTCCCCGGCGCGCTGCCATCACGTCCTGGAGAAACGACTCGGCACCGGCGGCGCCGAGTGTTTCGAGCGTGCCGAAGCGCAGCATCGAGTGCAGCACCCCGGCGCGGCGCTGCGTCTCGCCCGAGCGGGTGTTGGCGACCGAGCCGAGGTTGTCGAACACGAGTTCCGCCGATCGCAGCAGCGAGCGTGGCACGTCCGGACGGAACGCGCAGAACTCGACCACGTGCAGCGGCGTGACGCGGTCGCGCGAGACGCGGCGGAAGATTTCGTATGCGGACAGCGCGCGCAGCAGCACGGTCCAGGGCAGGTAGTCGTGCGTCACGGGCTCGCCGGTCGTGGCCGTCGCCTCGCAGGCGAGCCGGATGCGCAGCAGGCGCGCCACCCCGTCGGCGCGCTCGAGGAACGTGCCCATCTGCATGAAGTGATAGCCCTCGTCACGCAGCATCGAGCCGAGCACGACGCCGCGCGCGAGATGGGCGCGGTATTTCACCCACTCGATGAACTCCGCGACGTTGCGGGCGCTGAAGCGCGTCGGCGCCGTGGCGCGGGCTTCGAGCCAGGTCGAGTTGAACGTCTCCCACATCTCCGAAGAGATGGTGCCGCGCACGGCCCGCGCGTTCTCGCGGGCGGCACGCAGGCAGTTGAGGATGCTCGAGGGGTTCTCGCGGTCGAACGCGAGGAAGTCGATCACCCGGTGCGTCGCGTAGTCCTCGCCGAAACGGCCGGCGTAGTCGCCGCCGAGGCTCAGGATCGACAGCGTGCGCGCCCAGCCGACGCCCTCGGCGATGGATTCCCCGGGCAGCAGCGAGAGGCGGTACTGCACGTCGAGCGTCCGCGCGAGGTTTTCGGCCCGCTCGGCATAGCGCCCCAGCCAGTAGACGTGATCTGCGGTGCGGCTCAGCACGCGTCAGTCCTCCAGCACCCAGGTGTCCTTGGTGCCGCCGCCCTGCGACGAATTCACCACGAGCGAGCCGGCACGCAGCGCAACGCGCGTGAGGCCACCCGGGACGATGGTGATGTCCTTGCCCGAGAGCACGAAGGGCCTCAAGTCGATGTGGCGGGGCGCGATGCCCTGCTCGACGAACGTGGGGCACGTCGACAGGGCGAGCGTCGGCTGCGCGATGTATTTTTCGGGTGCGGCGAGGATGCGCAGCCGGAAGTCCTCGCGCTCGGCCGCCGAGGCCGTCGGTCCGACCAGCATGCCGTAGCCGCCGGCACCGTGGACTTCCTTGACGACGAGTTCGTCGAGATGCGCCAGCGTGTAGGCGAGGTCGTCGGGCCGTCGCAGCACGCGAGTCGGTACGTTCGCGAGCAGCGGTTGCTCGCCGAGATAGAAGCGCACCATGTCCGGGACGTACGGGTAGATCGACTTGTCGTCGGCGATGCCGGTGCCGATGGCATTGGCGACGGTGACGCGGCCGGCCCGATAGGCCGACATCAGGCCGGGCACGCCGAGTGCGGAATCGGAACGGAACACCAGCGGATCGAGGAAGTCGTCGTCGATGCGGCGATAGATGACGTCGACGCGCTGCGGACCCCGGGTCGTGCGCATGTAGACGAAGCCGTCGCGCACGAAGAGGTCGGCGCCTTCCACCAGCTCGACGCCCATCTGCTGCGCGAGGAAGGCGTGCTCGAAATAGGCGCTGTTGTGCGCGCCGGGCGTGAGCACGACGACGGCAGGGTCGGCGACGCCCGCCGGCGCGGCACTGCGCAGGTTCTCGAGCAGGCGATCCGGGTAGTGCTCGACGGGGGCGACGCGGTTGAGCGCGAACAGTTCCGGAAAGAGCCGCATCATCATCTTGCGGTCTTCGAGCATGTACGAGACGCCGGAGGGGACGCGCAGGTTGTCTTCGAGCACGTAGAACTCGCCCTGTCCGGCCCGCACGACGTCGATGCCGGCGATGTGCGCATAGATGCCGCCGGGGACCTGCAGGCCCTGCATCTCGGGACGGTACTGCGGATTGCAGAAGATCTGCTCAGGGTTGATGAGCCCGGCGCGCAGGATTTCCTGGCCGTGATAGATGTCCGCGACGAAGGCGTTCAGGGCCTTGACGCGCTGGCGCAGCCCGTCGGCGAGCTGGCGCCACTCGTCCGCGGACAGGATGCGCGGCACGATGTCGAACGGGATCAGCCGCTCGTTGCCGTCCTCCTCGCCATAGACCGCAAACGTGATGCCCACGCGGTGGAAGAGGCTGTCCGCCTCCGCGCGCTTCTGTCGCAGCGAATCCTCCGGCTCCCGCGTGAGCCAGCCGGAGTAGACGGCATACGGCGGACGGACCTGCCCGTCGGCGGTATACATCTCGTCAAACGGCGGGGCATCGGCCGTGGCGGCGGTACATGTCGATCTGCACCAGCGAGAATCGTGCCAACACGAAAAAGGCGCAGGAGACGGGTCTCCTGCGCCTGTGCGGTGCGTCGGCGGCTGCCGGCCCTGGGCCGGCGAACCAAATTGGTGCGCGTCAGTAGCGGCCGTGAGTCTTGTACAGGTAGTTGGTCAACTCGGCGGTCTGCATCGACAGCCGGCGCTGGATGTCGTGCACGATGCGCACGATCGCGCGCATGACGCGATACACCAGGTGCGGGTCGCCGCTCGAGCAGTCCCTCGAGGTCGCCGCGGCTCAAGCTCAGCACGCGCGAGTCGCTCATGGCGATCAGCGAGGCGAAGCGGGTGGCGCCATCCAGGAACGAGAGCTCGCCGACGACGTCGCCGGGGCGCATCGCATTCAGGGTCAGTTCGTTGTCGGTGCCGGCCGCCTTGACCACGCCGAGGGCGCCGCTCACGACGACGTACAGGTGGTCATCGGTGTCCCCCTCGCGCACCAGCACGTCGCCCTGCCTGAGGTCGCGTACGGTCATCGTCGCAGCGAGCGACTGGCACTGGGCCGGGGTCAGCTCTGTCGCGAGCTTCGATCTGCTCAGGCCTTCAACGACGGCGGCGTCGGTCATGGGGGGCTCCGTTCTGCGTGTGGGACCGCTGATTTTCGCGGCTGCGGCGGCGAGGCGGTAGTAGGTGGATTCCCCACATCTTCGCGCCTGTCCTATCGTGTCGTCAAGGCAGCGCAGCCGAGGCCGTGGCGCCCGTTCCGGGTCATTTCCCGGCGAGCGGGAAAGCCGACACGCTCGCCGGGAAATGGACCGGAACGGACGCCCGACACGCGGCGCCTGAGCGACCGGCCGGGTGCTGCAGTGGGCGAATCCAGCCTCAGCGCCTGGCCGGTCGCACGGCGCATGCAGCCTGAAGCCGCCGCTCGCAGTCACGCTTGTCTGCAACGGCCAGTCCGTCTGCCGCAGAGCCGCTGGTGCGCTCGAGATGTGCCGGTATCGCGGCCGGGCTACATGCGCCGTGCGCTGTTCTCGCTCGCGAGCGAGAACGCGCTCAGGCGCCGTATTGCAGCGATCGATCCGGGGTTCTTCCGGCCGGGCGTGTCGGCCTTTCCCGCCCGGCCGGAAGAACCCCGGATCGATCGCCTGGCACGCTGCCGCCCTCCGGCGATCTCACGCGGTCCGCAGTACGGCGCTACGGCGCCGGCAACCGGCACCGCGGCTTGGTGAGCAGCATGTGCACGTCACCGATCTGCCGCTCGCGGAAGCCGCCCTCGCAGTAGCAGAGGTAGAACTCCCACATCCGGATGAACGACTCCGGATAGCCGAGCGCACGCACCTCGGCGAGGCGGTTCATGAAGTTCGCGCGCCAGTGCAGCAGCGTCGTCGCGTAATGCGGCCCGATGTCCTCGAGGTGGAAGACCTTCATGTCCGTCGCGCGGCGCACCGAATCGGTGATCGCGGTGACCGACGGGATGAAGCTGCCCGGGAAGATGAACCGCTGGATGAAGTCGACCGACTTCAGCGCCTGCTCGTAGATCTGGTCCTGGATCGTGATCGCCTGCAGCAGCATGGCCCCGTCTTCCTTGAGCAGGGACGAGCACTTGGCCGTGTAGGTGTCCAGGTACTGGTGGCCCACGGCCTCGATCATCTCGACCGAGACCAGCTTGTCGTAGCGTCCCGCCAGATCGCGGTAATCCTCGAGCAGCAGCGTGACCTGGCCGCTCTGCAGCAGGCCCGCCGCTGCGAACTTCTGCTCCGCCCAGTCGTGCTGCTCGCGGGAGATCGTCGTCGTCGTCACTTTGCAGCCGTAGCGCTGCGCCGCGTGCAGGGCCAGTCCGCCCCAGCCGGTGCCGATCTCGAGCAGGTGGTCATTCGGGCCGAGCCTGAGTTTCCGGCAGATGCGCTCGAACTTGGCGACCTGCGCCTCGTGCAGCGTCGCGCCTTCGCGCTCGAACACGGCGCACGAATACGCCATCGTCTCGTCGAGGAACAGCGCGAACAGGTCGTTGCCCAGGTCATAGTGCGCGGCGATGTTGCGGCGGCTGCCGTCGACGCTGTTGCGGTTGAGCCAGTGCAGCACGCGACGCAGCGGCCCGGCGGCAATGGCTGCGGCGCCTTCGACGGCTTCCATCGCTTCACGGTTGATCACGAACAGGCGCACCAGCGCGGTGAGGTCGTCCGTGCGCCAGAGACCGCGGATGTAAGCCTCGCCCGCGCCCACCGTGCCGCCGAAAGCGGCATCGGCAAAGGTCTGCGGATGCAGGACCTCGAGCGTGACGCGCAGGTCGCATCCCGCGCCCCGCCGGCCGAAAGTATGGCGTTCGCCGGTCGCAGGGACGAGGAGCGTCAGTTCACCGTGCTGGAGCTGACCGAGCGCGCGCAGGAACAGCTTCCTGCCGAGGCGCTGCAGCGGGGATCCCGCCGGGTCCGTGACCTTCGGCAACGCCAGCGCGTCGAGCGTCGGCACGATGGAAGCTGCGGTTTCGGTCGATTTGCTCATGGCGTGGTCTCGGTAGGCTCGATGCGGCCGGCGTGGTGGCGGTGGCCGGCTCCGGTCTCATCGGGATGGGTGAAGAACGGAGTCCGCTTGAACCAGAGGCGCAAGGCGTTCCAGTAGATCGCGGCAGCGACCTTGCCCGTCATGAACGGATGGCGCACCAGCGCACGGGCCAGCGTCGTCCCGGAGATCGGTTCGCGCCGCAGGTTCAGCGTCGCGTCGAACACGAGCCGGCCGGACTCGCGATTTTCCATCTGCACGGCCAGGCCCGCGCCGGGCTGCGTGAAGCGCCAGTCGTAATCCATCTCCATGGGCAGGAACGGCGACACGTGGAAATCCTTGCCGAAACGGAAATGCAGCCTTCCGGGTGCGTCGCGGTTGGCCGCCTGCGGCAGCACGTAACAGTGTCTCTCTCCCCACGGCGTGTTGGTGATCTCGGCGACGATCGCGTCGAGTCGCGTGCCGCTCGCGTCGAAGCAGTAGAAGAAACTCACGGGGTTGAGCCCGTAGCCGAAATAGCGCGGATGCGTCAGCAGGCGGATCGGCCCGGTGGTGACGACGCCCGCACGCTCGTGCACGAGTTCACGGATGCACTCGCGCAGGTCGCGCTCCGGAGCGCCGTAGTGGTCGGCTCGCCGCCAGCGCACGGGCGCCCGACGCTTCCCCGTCGACCAGAACCAGCGGCCGGCGAAGACCGAGTCGACTTCGTCGAGGTCGAGGTACAGCAGCGCGAGCCGATAGCGGAACGCGTGTCCCGCCGGCTCGTGGCGCCGGTGGCTAACCGACCCGCGGTAGAGGCAGCTGTGCACGGGCCTGGTCCTCGGCGAAATGTGCAAGCGCGGCCTGGGCGCTGACGACGCCGTCCTCGTGGAAGCCGCAGCGCCAGTACGCGCCACAGAAATAGGTCCGTTGCGCGCCATTGAGTTCCCGGTGACGGCCCTGCGCCCGCACGCCCTCCGGCGTGTATGCCGGGTGTGCGTACTGGAAAGTCCGCAGGATGCGACGTTCGTCGATCGCGCGACGGTGGTTGAGCGTCACCAGGAAGCGCGCAGCGGTCGCGGGCAACGCCTGCAGCACGTTCATGTCGTAGGTCAGGGCCACCGGCTCCTGCGCATCGCGCAGCAGGTGATAATTCCACGCGGCCCGCGCGAGTCTTCGCTTCGGCAGGACGGACGCGTCCGTGTGCAGGATCGCCTCGGTCGCCGCGTAGGGCAGCGCTTCGAGTACCTCCGACTCGGCGCGCGACGGCACTTCGAGCAGCGCGATCGCCTGGTCGGAGTGGCAGCCGAGGAACGCGTAATCGAATGTCTCGACCTCGCCCCGGCGTGTCCGCAGCTGCACGTGGTTCGGCTGGCGCCGGATCGATTCGATCGGAGTCGACAGCCTCACCCGCGCCGGCGTCTGCGCGAGCAGGGCGCGCACGTATGCGCGCGTGCCGCCGGTGACGGTCTGCCAGACCGGCCGGTCGTCGACGTTGAGGAAGCCGTGCCGGTCGAAGAAGTCGATGAAGAACCGGGCCGGGAAGCCGAGGATGGCCGACGCCTCCGCGGACCAGATCGAGCGGCCCATCGGCACGATGTAGTGCTCGACGAACTGCGACGAATACCGTCCCCGCACCAGGAATTCGCCGAGGGTCATGTCCGCCTGCGTCTCGCGCAGCCAGCGTTTCGAGGCTGCGTTGAAGCGCAGGATCTCGGTGATCATGCGCAGGAACGAGGGACGCAGCAGGTTGCGGCGCTGTGCGAACAGCGAGTTGAGCGACGTGCCGTTGTACTCGAGCCCGGTGCGCTCGCACTGCAGGCTGAAGCTCATGTTCGACGGCTGCCACGCGACGCCGAGTTCACCGAGCATCGCGATGAAGTTCGGGTAGGTCCAGTCGTTGAAGACGATGAAGCCCGTGTCGATCGACCAGCAGCGACCGTCGAGCTCGACGTCGACGGTGTTCGTGTGACCGCCCGCATAGTCTGCGGCCTCGAACACCGTGACGTCGTGCTCGCGCGCGAGACGCCAGGCGGCGTACAGGCCGGCGACGCCGGCGCCGACGACAGCAATCCTGCTCATGCGGTGCGGGCCTCGCGTGCGTCGCGGATGCGGGCGGGAACGGGATTGAGGTCCCAGATGACGCCCAGCGCCGCGAGCCCGCGCAACAGGTAGTAGGTGATGTCGATTTCCCACCAGTAGAACCCCTGGCGCACGGCGCTGGGATAGTGGTGATGGTTGTTGTGCCAGCCCTCGCCGAGCGTGAGCAGCGCGAGCAGGAAATTGTTGCGACTGTCGTCACGGGTGCGGTAGCGGCGCGAGCCCCACGCATGGCAGAGCGAGTTGATCGTGTACGTGCCGTGGTAGCAGGCGACCGTCGAGACGAAGAAGCCCCAGACCAGCATCTGCCCGCCGGTGACGCCCAGTCCGGGTGCGAGTCGCTCGAGCAGCATGCCGAGCGTGAGCAGCACGAGCGCGAGGACGAAGGGCACCACGATGTCGAAGCGGTCGAGCCAGCGCAACTCGGGGAACTCGAGCAAGTCCTTCGCGCGGCGCAGGTCGGGCTGGAAATGACGGCGCGAGAGGAACCACCCCACGTGCGACCAGAGGAACCCGCGCTGCCTCGGCGAGTGCAGGTCCTGCGGCTTGTCCGAGAAGGCGTGGTGATGACGATGATGCGCGGCCCACCAGATCGGTCCGCGCTGGACCGCGGACGCCCCGAGCAGCGCGAAGGCAAACTGCGCCGTGCGCGAGGTCTTGAAGCTGCGATGCGAGAAGTACCGGTGATAGAAGCCCGTGATCGCGAACATGCGCAGCAGGTAGAGCGCAATCGCCGTGCCGACGGCCACCGTGCTCGCCCCGACGACGAACACCCCGAGGCAGGCGAGGTGCATGGCCGCAAATGGCACGATGCGGGTCCAGTCCACCCCGTCGCGATCCGCATCGACGGCAGCGTCGGCGACCGGCACGCCGGCATCGAACCATTGCACGATCTGGCGGAACAGTGTTCTGCCGCGGTTGTGTTCCAAGAGGTTCACGCTCAACGGTTGGCGACGGCGGATTCGGCGCCGAGCAGGCGGACGCGAAGATCGCGGACGACACTGCGCGAGTCAAGCCAGATGGCAAGAAATGCCGGGCCGAAGGCGGGATCGTCGACCTGGCCCAGGAGCTTTTCGTGGTCGTAGAAGCGGGTGGCGCCCCCCGGTACGACCACCGCCGTGAGGTTGTCGCCGGGCGTGACGTCCGACCAGAGCGGCCGCAGTGCCTGCGACCAGGCTTGCCGCCGGCCGTCCGGGATCTCGAGCAGTCGCCACGCCGTCGTCGTGATGCGGATCAGCTGGTCACGCGAGAACGAGCGCTGGTACCAGAGGCTGAGGGCGACGGGTTCGCCGGCCGTGTAGCCCTCGAACCGGCCGGCAGGTGTCCAGAGACTCGCTTGATAGACCGGGCGGCCCAGCCAGCTGAGATCGCCGGCGCCCACGCGGCGCAGCGCATAGTCCCCCGCCACGACCGGATCCGGCAGGCGCGAGGCGTACGCCGACGATCCCCAGCACGCGACCAGGGCGAGGAGGGTGGTGAGCAAGGCGTGCGTGGGCGGCGAGGCGACGGCCATGCCGACCGTTTCGGGGCAGTGCAGCCCCCGGATTCATCGTCCGTTCAATGGCCTACGCGACCGGCGCCCGGACCTGGCCATAGGCGGCGAGCGCTGCGGTGCGGCTCGCCGGAAAATCGACGACCGGTTCGGGATACGTGCTGCCGAGCGCGACCCCGGCAGCCTCCAGGACCCCGGCGGGAGCCTGCCATGGCCGGTGGATCCAGGCGTCGGGCAACCGCGCCAGCTCCGGCAGCCAGCGTCGCAGGTAGTTGCGCTGCGGGTCGTAGCGTTCGGCCTGCAGGACAGGGTTGAAGATCCGGAAAAAGGGTGCCGCGTCGGCACCGCACCCGCAGTCCACTGCCAGCCGAGCGTGTTGCTCGCGAGGTCCGCGTCGACGAGGGTGTCCCAGAACCAGCGTGCGCCGGCGAGCCAGGGCTGCCGCAGGTTCTTCGTCAACAGCGAGGCGACGACCATGCGGACCCGGTTGTGCATCCAGCCCGTCGTCCAGAGCTCGCGCATTCCCGCATCGACGATCGGATAGCCGGTGCGGCCGCGCTGCCATGCCTCGAGCCAGCGCGGATTGTCTTCCCACGGAAACCGCTCGAACCGTTCATCGAGCGGCTGTGTGGCGGTGTGTGGAAAGTGATGCAGCAGGTGATGGGCGAACTCGCGCCAGCCGATTTCACGGACGAAGCACTCGGCCGACTGGGCCGAACCGGGGCGGTCCATGACCGCATTGCGGACGGCGGCGAGACATTGACGCGGGCTCAACTCGCCGAAATGCAGGTGCGGCGAAAGGCGCGAACTTGCGGGCTGGTCGGGGCGGTTGCGACCGTCGTCATAGCCGCCGATCCAGTCACTGCAGAATTCCGCGAGCCGCGCGTGGGCTCCGTCTTCCCCCGGCTGCCAGTGCCGGGCGAAGGCGCTGTCCCAGCCGAGCGTCGGCAGCAGGTTCAACTCCGCCAGCGCAATGCCGCGAGGCGCGTCTTCCGGGCCTTGCAGCCTGCGGGGAGCCGCAAGCGGCGCGGGCTGCGCGTCGAGTTGCGCCTGGCAGGCCCGCCAGAACGGCGTGAAGACCCGGTAGGGGCCTCCCGCGCCGTGCGGATTGCCCAGGGCTCGTACAGCAGGGCCGCATTGAAGCTCTCGCACGTGATGCCCTGGGCACGCAGCGCGGTCTGCAACTCGTTATCGCGCGCGACGCAGGCGGGCTCGTAGAGTCGGTTCCAGTAGACGTGGCTCGCCCCTGTCTCGCGCGCGAGCGCTGCCAGAGCCGCAAGTGCCGGCCCGCGACGAACCGTCAGCGGGATGCCCCGCTGCGAGCAAGGCCCGTGTCAACTGTGCGAGGCTGTGGTGCAGCCACCAGTTGCTCGCCGCCCCGGGCCGCCATTCGCCTTCTTCCTCGGGAGAATGCACGTACAGCGCAATGACGCGTTGCGCGGCGAGCGTCGCGGCGCTGAGCGCGGGGTTGTCGGCCAGGCGCAGGTCGCGCCGGAACCAGACGATGGCAGTCGTCGCGTTCATGATCGCTCCAGGCGTGCCTGGCGGGCTCCGCGTCCGTGCACGCACCCGACCGCCCGGCAGGTGACAAAAAAAGCCGCGCCCTCGGACAGGACGCGGCTCTTCATTCGACGGGCGCGGCGCTCTGGATGCCGCGCCGGGGCTCACCCGGCCGAATTACGCAGGGCGGCGATGCGCTCCTCGAGCGGCGGGTGGGTCATGAACAGGCGCTTCAAGCCCGCCGCGCGTCCGCCGGAGATGCCGAAGGCAGCCATCTTGTCCGGCAGGGGACCGGCGTGGCGCTGCTGCAGGCGTTCCAGCGCGCCGATCATGTTCTGGCGGCCGGCGAGCTTGCGAGCCGCCCGCGTCGGCGCGGAACTCGCGCTGGCGCGAGAACCACATGACGATCACCGTGGCGAGGAGGCCGAGCACGAGTTGCGCGACGATCGTCGTGACAGGAACGCCGGGCCGTGGCCTTCCTCGGTCTTGAAGACGACGCGGTCGACCGTGTGGCCGATGACGCGCGACAGGAACACGACGAAGGTGTTGACCACGCCCTGGATCAGCGTGAGCGTGACCATGTCGCCGTTCGCGACGTGGCTCACTTCGTGCGCGAGCACGGCCTCGGCCTCGCTCTGCGACATGCTCTGCAGCAGGCCCGTGCTCACGGCGACGAGCGCGGCGTTGCGGCGCGCGCCGGTTGCGAAGGCATTGGGCTCGGGCGAGTCGAACACGCCGACTTCCGGCATGCCGATCCCGGCCGCCTGCGCCTGCCGCTGCACGGTGTTGACCAGCCAGCTCTCCGTGGCGTTGGACGGCTGCGTGATGACGCGCACGCCCATCATGCGCTTGGCGCTCCACTTGGAGATCGCCAGCGAGAAGAACGAACCCATGAAGCCGACCACGGCCGAGAACACCAGCAGCTTGCCGAGGTCGAGGTCCGAGCCGTGCTCGTCAGGATCGATTTGATGCCGAGCAGCTGCAGCACGATGCCGAGCAGCACGACGATCGCGAGGTTGGTCGCCAGGAACAGCAGGATGCGTTTCATAAGACCTTCGTTCTCCATGGGGCGGTGCGCCCGCTGCGAAACCTTCGGTGGGGGCCGTCTGCCCGGATTCAAGTCCGGTGCCGGCACCCGGCATGACGCAGGCAATCGTCCGTGGCGCATACTAACATGAACACGAAACCGGAACTTAGCTTCAGACAACGACGGCGCGTTCCGGTTCCCTGGCCCGAGGTTCGGCCGAGATGCAGCAGCCGCCCTCGCCCCCGCCAGTGGACCTTCCTGAGCAATCATGCGCACGTGCTGGTCTGCCTGGCGACCGACCCCGACTCGCGCCTGCGCGACGTCGCTGGCCAGCGTCGGCATCACCGAGCGGCCGTGCAGAAAATCGTCGGCGACCTCGAGGAAGCCGGCGTGATCGAGCGCGTCCGCGCGGGCCGACGCAACTCGTACCGGCTGCACCCGTCCGCGCCGTTGCGACATCCGCTGGAGGCGCACCGGACGGTGGGCGCCTTGCTGTCCGTCATGCTCGATACGAAGAGACGCAAAGGTGGCGGGGACTGCGTAAAGGCGCAGGCGACTCGATCGGGCACTGCGCCAGTCCAGTCCCGGTTGGCGCAGCATCTTGCCGCCATCGAGGGGCCGAGCCCCATCGACGTCCACCAGGTCCGGGTCGCGATCCGCCGCATCCGGTCGCTGCTGAAGACGTTCCGCGGGCATTTTCGCCGCCGCGCCGCGGACCGGTACCGGAGGGAACTCGGGCGGGCCGCGCGTCTTTTCGGTGGGCTTCGCGACCTGGATGTCTGGCGACGAGCCCGGCATGCGCAGGACGGCGGTGGCGCGGGCATCGTCCGAGGCCCGGCGACGGGGCCTCGCGATTGCGCCGTCGGCTGCGGGCTGAAAGTCGGGGAGCTGCGGATGCCCGAGGTCCGACGGAGCACCTCAGCTCGGCCTCGATCCCGACCTGACCGGAGATGACGTCGAGCGCGAGACTCGACGCCAGTGGCGGCGCGGTGGAGAGGCGGCTGGACGCCGAGCCAACCGACCCCGACGAACTGCACGCAC
>CAWBKN010000024.1:0-136395 GCA_963789375.1 uncultured Gammaproteobacteria bacterium
CTTCGACCGACGCCTCGACGAACTCGGAGGTGTCGTAGACGATCTTGTAGTCGAGGCCTTCCGGGAACTCGCCGGCGAGGCGGGTGATCTGCGACTTCAGCAGGCCCGCCGTCTCCAGGGCGTTGGCGCCGGGCACCAGCGACACGGACACGAGCGCGGCGGGCTTGCCGTCGATCGTCGAGACGTTGCTGTAGCTGCGCGCGCCGAGTTCGACCCGCCCGATGTCCCTGATGCGGATGAACGAGCCATCCGGCTTCGACCCGACGATGATGTCGGCGAACTCTTCGGCCTTGACCAGCCGGCCCTTCACCCGCAGCGAGTACTGGTAGCTCTGGCCCCGTGTCGCCGGCGGCTGGCCAACCTGTCCCGCCGGCACCTGGACGTTCTGCTCGCGAATCGCGCCTGCTACGTCGCTCGCGGTGATGCCGAGCGAGGCCATGCGGTCGGGCCGCAGCCAGATGCGCATGCCGAAGTCCGAGCCGAAGACCTTGACGTCGCCCACGCCCTTGACGCGCTTCAGCTCGTCGACGATGTAGACGTAGCCGTAGTTGCTGATGAAGAGCGGGTCGTACGTGCCGTCCGGGGAGAAGATCGCGAAGTACAGCAGGGTGTCGGGCGACTGCTTGCGCACGGTGACGCCGGCGTTGATCACCTCCGACGGCAGCTGCGCGTTGGCCTGCGCCACCCGGTTCTGCACCTCGACTGCGGCCAGGTCGGCATCACGCTCGAGCTCGAACGTCACCGCAATCGACGCGCTGCCGTCGTCGCCGCTCACCGAGCTGATGTACAGCATGTCGGTGGCGCCGTTGATCTGCTGGTCGATCGGCGCGGCTACCGACTCCTCGACCACGTCCGAGCTGGCGCCGAGGTAGAAGCCGTTCACCTGCACCGTGGGCAGGGCGATGTTGGGGAATTCGCCGATCGGCAGGCCGATCAGCGACAGCGTGCCGATGAGCAGCAGGAACAACGAGATGACGATCGCGAAGACCGGGCGATCGATGAAAAAACGTGACATGCGGGACCGCTCAGTGCGCCGCGGCGGCCGTGGCAGTGGATTCCGCGTTCGCCGCCGCCGGGCGGTCGAAATCCTCGAGCTTCACGGCGATGACTTTCAGTGGCGAGCCGGGCCGCGCCTTCTGCAGTCCCTCCACCACGACGCGATCGCCGGACTGGATCCCGGAATTGATCACCTGCCGGTTGCCGAAGCGCGGACCCAGCGTGACGGGCCGCAGCTCGGCCTTGTCGTCGGCGCCGACCACGGTGAGGAAGTACTTGCCGAGTTGCTCCTGCACGGCGCGGTCCGGCACGACCAGCGCATTGACCGGCTGCCCCGTCGTGGCGCGCACCCGCACGAACATCCCGGGAATCAGGCGGTGTTCAGGGTTCGGGAATTCGGCGCGAATCTTCAACGTGCCGGTCGTCGGGTCGAGTGCCCGGTCGCCGAAATTGATGAGGCCCGTCAGCGGATAGTCGGAGCCGTCGCTCAGCATCAGCTTCACGATCCGCGCCGGGTCGTCGGCCGGCGGGTCGGTCGAGCCGTTTCGCTTGGCGAACGCGAGCATTTCCGTTTCGCTGATCTGGAAGTAGACCCAGGCCGGGTCGTCGCTGGAAATGGTGCCGAGCAGTGTCTGGCCGGCCGTGACCAGGTCGCCCGGGAAGATCTGGACCGCGCCAATGCGGCCGGTCAGGGGCGCGCGAATCTGCGCGTACTCGACGCCGAGTCGCGTCTGGTCGAGCGCGGCGCGGCTTGCCGTCACCTGTGCCTCGGCCTGGCGGGCCGCGGCCACGGCGTTGTCGTAGACCTGCCGCGCGATCGCTTCGTCGGCCAGCAGCGGCCGGTACCGTTCCACGTCCTGTCGGGAACGGGAGAGGTTCGCTTCGGCCGACGCCACCTGTGCCTCGGCGTTGGCCACCTGCGCGAGGAACTCGCGCGGGTCGACGGAGTACAGCAACTGGCCCTTGGTGACCATGGTGCCGTCGTCGAAGTGCTTCTTGAGCAGGATGCCCGAGACCATCGAACGGATGTCGACTTCCTGCGAACCCTTCACTTCGCCGACCTTGTCGGCATACATCACCGTCGGGCTCGCCTCGGCCGTGATCGCCTTCACCTCGACCGGCGCCTGCGGCATCGCCGGTGGCGCCTTCTTCCCGCACCCGACGAGGCTGCAACCGGCCGCCAAGGCCAGGCAGGCCGCGACGACGGGTCGCAGCTGAAAACGCGTTTGTCCTGAACTCACCGGAGGCCTCTACGGGTCGCTTCTGGCCGGGTTTTCGGCGACCGCAGTCTAACTGTCTGCGGCGCCGTGCGTCAGTCGCCGCCGCGGTTTTCCTGCCCATCGCACTGCCCAAATTGGGTACTCGGCGTGGCCCGAGGCAGGGTGGCCGCCGCAGGGACGGTCGCGCCTCGGGCCATGCTTGACCTGCGGCGCGACGGATGCCTTAGTTGGGATGGGCAAACCCGCAGGGGAACCGGGCACTCATGATCGATCGCAGCCGCACCGAATCCGCGAACGTCATCGCGAACTGTCTTACGTCACCGGCCGGTTCATGACCGAGCACCTGATCCGAGTCCACAAGCTATTCGAGGGCGACCTGACCGCCGCGATCGTGCTGGCCACGGTCGCCCAGCACAACGTACAACGGTACTACGACGAGGTCGGGCGGGATGCGCCCGGGCGGTTCGATCCGCTGGTCGCGGCCGGCGAGCACCTGCCGCACCTGCGACCTGCAATGCGCTGTCGGTGAGCGCCGCGACCGGTGTCCCGCGCGAGACGGTACGCCGCAAGGTCCGGTGGCTGGCGCAGAAGGGGTGGCTCAGCATCGGCGAGCGTGGCCGGCTGTCCGTCGTCAACGGGATATCAAAGGATTTTCAGGACTTCGACATCGAGACGACAGAGCGGTTGCTCGAGTGCATGCAGTCGATGACGCGGGTGCTCGATGCGACGGCAGCCCGGAAGTGACGCGGCGATCAGTGTCGCGAAGTCACGCTGTCAGGCCGGTCGTCGTCGCTCGTCCAGCAGTTCCTTCAGCCGATAGAGCACATCGAGGGCGGCGCGCGGGCTGAGCGACTCAGGGTCGACCCCCTCGAGCATGCGCCGCAGTGCGGATTCCGTTTCGTTCTCCGGCACGGACAGCGAGAGTTCCTGCTGCGGGGTCGGCGGCCTGGTGGCGTGTTCGCGCCGCTCCAGTTCCTGCAGGTAGCGGCGGGCCTCGCCGATGACGGTCCTGGGCACGCCCGCGAGCCGAGCGACCTGCAGCCCGTAGCTCTGGTTGGCCGGGCCTTCCTTGACCGAGTGCAGGAAGACGAGCTGGTCGCCGTGTTCCGTGGCGTCGAGGTGGACGTTGGCGCAGCCAGGCAATTCGTCTGCCAGCGCGGTCAGCTCGAAGTAATGCGTGGCAAACAGGGTGAACGCGCCGATCTCGCGGCCCGAGGTGCCGCGCGCAGGCCCAGGCCAGCGACAGCCCGTCGAAGGTGCTGGTGCCGCGGCCGATCTCGTCCATCAGCACCAGGCTGTCGCGCGTCGCATTGTTGAGGATGTTCGCGGCTTCCGTCATCTCCACCATGAAGGTGGAGCGGCCGCCCGCCAGGTCGTCCGCGGCGCCGATGCGCGTGAAGACCCGGTCCACCGGGCCGATGCGGGCGGCGGCGGCCGGGACATAGCTGCCGATGCCGGCCAGGATCACGATCAGCGCGGCCTGGCGCATGTACGTGGACTTGCCGCCCATGTTCGGGCCGGTGACGATCAGCATGCGCCGGGTGTCGTGCAGGTCGAGGTCGTTGGGCACGAACGGCCCGTCGAGGTGCTGCTCGACCACGAGGTGGCGGCCGCCGCGGATGTCGATGCAGGAATCGTCGCAGAGCTCGGGCTGCACCAGCCGCAGCGCCAGGGCGCGCTCCGCCAGGTTGGCCAGCACGTCGAGCGCGGCCAGCGCGCCGGCCGTGCCCTGCAGCGCGGGCAGCGTGTCGATCAGCGTGTCCAGCAGCCCCTCGTACAGCTCGCGCTCGCGCGCCAGCGCGCGGTCGCGCGCGCCGAGCACCTTGTCCTCGAACGATTTCAGTTCGCTGGTGATGTAGCGCTCGGCGTTCTTGACGGTCTGGCGCCGGACCCAGTCGGCCGGCACCTTGTCGGCCTGGCTGCGGCTCACTTCGATGAAGTATCCCTGCACGCGGTTGTAGCCGAAGCGCAGGTTCTGGAAGCCCGTGCGTTCGCGCTCGCGCGCCTCCAGGTCGAGCAGCGCTTCGTCGCTGTGCTCGCTGATCCGCCGCAGCTCGTCGAGGCCCGCGTCGAAGCCGGTCGCGAACACGCCGCCCTCGCGCAGCAGTGCCGGCGGTGCCGGCACCAGCGCCTGCGCCAGGTGCGCCTGGATCGCCGGATGCGTTCCGGCCGCGGCTGCCAGCCGTTGCAGCAGCGGCGATTCGATCCTGGCCAGCAGCGACTGCAGGCCAGGCAGGCAGGCCAGTGCCTCGCGCAGTTGCGCCAGGTCGCGCGGCCGTGCCGAACGCAGGGCGACACGCGCCAGGATGCGCTCGACGTCGCCGACGCGCCGCAGCAGTGCGTGCAGGTCCGGGTGCGCGCCGGTATCGAGCAGGGACGTGATGGCCTGCAGGCGCAGGGCGCGGGGTTCGATGCCGCGCAGCGGACGCTGCATCCAGCGGCGCAGCTCGCGGCCGCCCATGGCCGTGGCCGTCCGGTCGAGCACGTCGAGCAGCGTGCTGTCGCTGCGCCCGGACAGGCTGCTGTCGAGCTCCAGGTTGCGGCGCGTCGCGGCGTCGAGCAGCAGTGCGTCCTCGCGCAGCTCGGTGCGGATGCCGCGCAGGTGGGGCAGGGCGGATTTCTGCGTCTCGCGCACGTAGTTGAGCAGGCAACCCGCGGCGGCGATGGCCAGCCCGCGCCCCGCGAGCCCGAAGCCGGCCAGGTCGCGCGTGCCGAACTGCTCGCACAACTGGCGTTCGGCGCTCGCCGCCTCGAAATGCCAGGGCGGACGCTGGCGCACGGCCAGATCGGTGCGGTCCCGCAGGCGCTCGAGCGCGTTTTCGGGCACCAGGATCTCGGCCGGGCGCAGCCGTTCGAGTTCCGCCGCCAGGGCTTCCTCGCCCGCCGCCTGCAACGCGTGGAAGCGGCCGCTCGACAGCTCGAGCCAGGCAAGGCCGAAGCCGTCCGGGCCCGGGCAGATCGCGGCAAGCAGCGTGTCGCGCCGCTCTTCGAGCAGTGCGTCATCGGTGACCGTGCCGGGCGTGACGACGCGGACGACCTGTCGTTCCACGGGGCCCTTGGACTTGGCGGGATCGCCGATCTGCTCGCAGATCGCCACGGACTCGCCCTTGCGCACGGCGCGGGCGAGGTAGTTGTCGAGCGTCTGTACCGGCACGCCCGCCATCGGGATGGGTTCGCCGCCCGACGGTGCCGCGCGCCGTCAGCGTGATGTCGAGCAGGCGCGCAGCCTTGCGCGCATCGTCGAAGAACAGCTCGTAGAAGTCCCCCATCCGGTAGAACAGCAGCACGTCCGGGTACTGCGCCTTGATGCGCAGGTACTGGTTCATGACGGGGGTGTGCTGTGCTGCGCCGGCGTCGGACATGGATTCAGTCTGCATCCGTAGGGTTCAACGCCCGAGGGGCGGGCAAAATACACGAAATTGCGGGACGACGGTCCTGTCGGCGCTGCTATGCTCTGCCCCGTGCCGACGCTCCCTGCCTCAGGCAGAATACCGGCCCGCCGGCTCCCATGAACACATTGAATTACACACGGGGATTCCCACGATGAAGATTTACCAGGCCAGCCTCGCGACCGTGCTGGTCGCACTTTCCGCGACGACCATGGCCATCGCAGCCGAACCGCAGCAGCCACTGCCGGCGGAGGCGATCGTCTCCTCGACCAAGTGACTGCCACCGTGACGAAGATCGACCAGGCGACCCGCGAGGTCACGCTCAAGCCGGACGACGGCGAGGAGTTCTCGTTCGTCGCGAGCGAAGACGTCAAGAACCTCGCGCAGGTCAAGGTCGGCGACCGCGTGACGGTCACTTATGCCGAGGCGCTCGCTTACGAGGTCAAGAAGGGCGGCCAGACCGCGTCGCCTGCGACGGTCATTGCCGGCAAATCGGCCGAGCCGGGCGCGAAGCCGGCGGGTGCGATTGCCCGCCAGACGACGGTCACGGTCGCCATCGTCGCCATCGACCCGAAGGTGCCGTCGGTCACGTTCCAGGGACCGGCCGGCAAGACGAAGACGATCAAGGTCCTGCACCCCGAGAAGCTGCAGGGCGTGAAGGTCGGCGACACGGTGCAGATTACTTACACCGAGGCGCTGGCGATCAAGCTGGAAGCCGCGCCGAAGAAGTAATCTTCGGCGAGTCGCGAGGGGTCGCCGGCGTCATCGCCGGTGCCCCCGGGCGCCGCGAGCTACGCGAGGTGCCGACGCAGGAAGTCGACCTGGTCGTCGACGCTGCGTTCGAAATGCGTGCCGAAATACGGTTCGAAGTGGCCGATGGGATAGCGCCGGGCTTCGCCGTAGGCTGTCCCAGCGCCCGCAAGCGTCTTTTCTGCGGCGGCAGCGGGGCAACGCTGTCGTGTTCGCAGATCTGCACCAGCACGGGACAGCGCACGCGCGTCGCGTGCGCGACAGGCCGGTACAGGCCGACGAACAACGCGATGCGGGCGGCCACCTCGAAGCGGAAGCCCGGTGGCGCCAGCTTGCGATATCCGTCGTTGGCGTCCGGCGCTGGTCATCACCGCGAGGCTGCCCGGCGGCCCGACCGTTGCCACGTAGTGCGCGCCACCGACGAGCGAAAGCAGCACGTCCCAGAGGCCATGCGCCGTCAGGCGCAGCAACTGCCAGGGTCCCGCGTAACGCATGATCTCGAGCACGGCAGCGCGGCCGTCGAGCATCGGGCATTGGCACACCGCTGCGGCCACGCCCGGCACTTCCGCTGCCGTGACCAGTGCGTGCCCGCCCGCAAACGAAGTGCCCCAGACCGCGACGCGTGCCGGATCGACACCGGGCAGCTCCGTGCGTACCCGATCGCCGCTGCGTAGTCCTGCAGTTGCCTGCGCACCGAGACGAGTTGCCGCGGCTCACCGTCGCTCGCGCCGAAATGCCGGTAGTCGAACAGCAGGACGTGCATGCCCGCCGCGGCAAAGCGCTCGGCGTAGGGGGCGAGCGACGCATCGCGCGTCGCGCCGAAACCGTGGGCCATGACCACGCAGGGCTGCATGGTGCCCGGTGCGGCAGTCCCGGCGGCGGGTGGGTAATGCCAGGCGCGGCACGTGCTGCCGTGACTCCGGAAACTGACGTCGCTGCGTTCCATCCTGGACTCCTTTGCGCGCGCGATGGCGGCATAATGCCCGACATGACGGACCGTCATCCTGTGCTCGTTCGCCTGGCCATCGCACTTCTCGGTGCGCTGGCGGCGCCCGCTGCCGGGGCCGCGCCCAGAACCGACGTGGTCATGCTGGTGAATGGCGACCGCTATCACCGGCGAAGTGAAGGGTATGCAGCGGGGGCAGCTCGAGTTCAAGACCGACGCGGCCGGTACGCTCTACATCGAGTGGGACAAGATCGCGTCGCTCAGGACGGACCAGTTCGTGCAGGTCGAGCTCCAGAACGGGCTGCGCGCTGAGTGGCATGGCCCCCCGGCCCGGCGAGAATGGAACGCTGCTGCTGCTGGCGGGCCCGGCGGAGTTGCCACAGGAGACGGCGCTGGCGAACGATCGTCCGACTCGATCCGATCGAGCAGGGCGAGGTCCTCGCGCGACTCGACGGCTACGTCACGGCCGGCTACAACTACACCAAGGCCAACAGCCTGCAGCAGCTGACGTTCACCGGCGGCCTGGGCGCGCAGGACCGAACAGCGTCAGTGGTCCCTGGACGGGTCGTCCACCGTCACGAGCCAGGACGGCAACGACGACACCAGCCGCTACAGCGTCGGCGGCTGGTGGCGCCGCTTCCTGCAGGAGCGCTGGTTCCTGCAGGGCTTCGGCGGGATCGAAAGCAACGACGAACTCGCCCTCGACCTCCGTACCATGGCGGGCGGCTGCGTACGGGCGTTACCTGGTGCAGACGCAAAGGCAGGAATGGGCGGCTTACGCGGGCCTCGCCTACACCGGGAAAACTTCCAGGGTGACGTCGAGCAGGACAGCGCCGAAGCGCGTGTTCGGCACCCAGTACTCCTTCTTCCGGTACGACTCCCCCGAGGCATCCTTCGATGCGACGCTCAACGTCTACCCGAGCCTGACCTCAGAGCGGCCGCATCCGCAGCGAGGGCCAGCTGCGCTCGCGCTACGAGATCGTCAAGGACCTGTTTTTCGAGATCAGCCTGTACGGCAGCTTCGACAGCGACCCGGGCGAGCAGGCCGAGTCGAATTCCGACTACGGCCTGACGACGTCGCTGGGCTCTCGTTCTGAGGCTCACGCTCCAAGGCCTGAACCCGCACGTCACTTGCCAGCTTCTGTCCCGGCGTCAGCGGGTCGGGCAGCGGCGAGATTTCCTTGAGCGCACGCCAGTCCCTTCACCGTGATCGACGACCAGGTCTTGAACAGGTTGCGGAAGTCCGCGGTGTTGGTGACGCGGTTGGACATCTGCAGGCCGGCATTGTCCAGCGTCTCGCGGCGGTCCAGGACGCGTCCGAGCAGTGCGCCGGTCAGGGAATCGCGCAGTTCGATGACCAGCGTGGCTTCTCCCGCGTTCGCGGTATAGGTACGGGTGGCGCCGCGCTCATCGTGTCGGGCGCATTCAGGTACAGGTTGATGACACCCGTCGCGACGCGCAGTACGTCGGCGCCCGGGGTGGTGACGACCGTGTACCCCGCCTTGGTGAACGCCTCGTTGAAGATGTCGTCGAAATTGCTGCGCGCGGCCGCGAGGATTTCCTGTGCGTCCTTCTCCGTGACCTCGCGCGAGACGCCGCGCTGGTCGTTGACGTCCCTCAGCCAGTTCTTGCGGAACGCCACCTGCGTCGGATCGACCATGATCTTGGTGTAGGGCCGGAAATCGGCCCCGGGCGCCAGGTAGGCCGCGTCGAACTTCTTGCTCTTGACCTCGACCAGGCCGTCCCAGGACTCGGGCGGCTTTTCGGCGAGGGCCGCGTTGGCGAACAGGGCCAGCAGGACTGCGGCGCATCCACGTTTTCAACTGCATGTCGTCACCTCTTTGCGGGCTTGGGTCTCGAGGCTTGGACGCGCCGGGCCGTGGCGAGTTCAAGTCGCCGGCGGCAGCAGGTACAAGCGCCATGGCGAAGGTCGCGTAAACCACCAGCAGCAGGACGCCCAGGTACCAGGCCGAGCGGCCGCTGTTGGCGACGAAGTAGACCGTCAGGGCGCTGATCAGCACCGCGATCACTGCGCCCGGCCAGAGCATGAGGTCCATCGGCACCGGGGCAATGACGTAGCTCAGCAGCACCAGAACCGGCGCGACGAACAGCGCGATCTGCGCCGAACTGCCCAGCGCGATGCCGATGCTCAGGTCGAGGCGATTCTTGCGCGCCGCGGAGAACGCGGCGGTCATCTCGGCGGCGGCGCCGACGATCGCGACTACGATGAAGCCGACGAAGGCCGGGCGACATGCCGAACGTGACGGCGGCGTACTGCACGGATTCGACGAAGATCTCGCTGACCAGGGCGACGACGACCGTGATCGCCGCCAGCATCACGCAGCGCCAGCTTGACCGGCCACAGGTGCTCGTCGGCTTCGCCCTCATGCGACGCGCCCGCGAAAAGAACTCACGGTGCGTGCCGAGCGAGAACACCAGGCCGAGCACGTACGTCACCAGCAGCAGCACGGCCAGGCCGACGCTGAGCTGTTGCACGATCGCCTCGGCCCCAGGCCGGTCCGACGTGCCGATCAGCGAAGGCAGCAGCAGTGCGACCGCCGCCAGGAACAGCAGCGCCCGCCTGCAGCCGCGCGTTGCCCGGGTTGTATTCCTGCATGCGGTGCTTGAGGCCACCGAGCAGCAGGGCCATGCCGAGCATGAACAGGGAATTGGTGAAGATCGCGCCGGCGATCGAGGCCTTGACCAGGTCGAACATGCCGGCGCGCAGCGCGGTGATCGCGATCACCAGTTCGGTCAGGTTGCCGAGCGTGGCGTTGAGCAGGCCGCCGACCGCATCGCCGGTCTTGGCGGCGACGCTCTCGGTCGCGTGGCTCAGCAGGGTGGCGAGCGGAATGATCGCGAGCATCGACAGCACGAACAGCAGCGTGTGCGACTCGGGCGAGGAATGCTCGATGGCGAACACCGCCGGCACGGCCACCAGCAGCACGAGCAGCGGGTTGTTGCGCAGCCCCTGCACGAGCCGGCTCGAGATCGAGCGTTCCGGGCGTGCGTCACCGGAAGATGCCTCGTTCGAGAATCGTGCCATGGCCGATGGGACGGCCGACCGCGATCCAGACGGCGTAGGCGTCCGTACTGGTCGCGCCGAACCCGAGCGTGAACGGCCCGGCCTGCGTGCGGCCGGTGATGAAGATCGAGCCGCCGTACACCTCGCCCTCGTCGACGAAGTCGAGGCGATCGTAGGTCTGGCCGACCTGCAGCCGGACGCCGGCATACAGCGCCTGGCCGCGCAGCGACATGATGTCCGTCATCTTCCAGAGATAGCTGCCGCTGGCCGTCCAGTAGTCCTCCGATCGCACCTCGCCGAGCTCATAGCCTGGGAAGCTGCCGGGGCCGCCGAGCATGAACATCCGGTCGGCGGGCAGGTCGCTGCCGAGGTTCGACCCGCCGGCCAGCGCGGCCCATACGACGTCCTTGCGCACGGGAATGGCCATCAGCATGCCGGCCTCGATGCGCTCCCAGTCGCGGTCGGCGCCCATCGACTCGTCACTGCGCTGGTATTCGAGCATGCCCGCCACGCCCTTGGTGGGCTGCGTCGCCGTGTCGCGACTGTCGTAGGTGCCGACGAACATCAGCGCCGGCATCGTCGCGATCGCCTTCGGGCAGGAACAGCGAGCCCGTATCGACGTCCACCGTCCGCCTGGTGTACGCATACCCGAGCCGGGCCTGTGCCCGGTGGCCCAGGTTGAGGCCGAGGTCGAGGACGCCGCCGACGTCGCCGAAGTTATAGGTCGCGATGCGCTCGCCGTCCCGGAAGAGGTCCTCGCGAGTGAGCGAAGCCACGGCCTTGCGGCTCGACGAACCAGCGCTGGCCGACGTCGAGCGGCTGGTAGAAGCTCGTCTTGAACAGGTTGTCGTAGCCGAGCTGCACCTCGTTGCGCCACTCCGCGCCGAGCGAGTTGACCCATGTCCGGGTGTGCTTGGCGTAGATCACGAAACCGAGGTCGCCGCCGGCCGAGCCGTACACGCCGAGGTCGAACTTCAGATAGTCCGGGCCCCCAGCGCTTTTCCTGCGGCAGCCATTCGAGTGTCGGGCTCGCCGGATCGCCGGTGAGCTTGTATTCGACCGACTCGAAATCCTGCAGCGCCGACATCCGCTGCGCTTCGTCGCTGATCGTGGCGATGTCGACCGTGTCACCCGCTTTCACCTGCGGCCCGGTCGGCGAGGTACTCGGGATTGACGCGGTCGAGGCCCGTGTACTTCGACGTCGGCCAGCTTGGCCTGGATCGTCCTGCTGCGACGTCACGCGGGTTCGCCAGGCCTGGTACTGCGGCTCGCGGGACCGCCAGGCGCTGCAGCTGCGGAATGGCCTTGCGCGCGGCGGCTTCGCCCAGCGGGATCGTTTCGGGCACCCGCTCGAAGTCGGACGTCGTGATGTCGCCCATGTACACGTCGATCAGCACGTCGCGGTCGGTCAGTGAGGCGAGCTGCAGCTTTTCGTTGGCCTCGATCATGACGCCGTTGCTGCGCCCGATCAGTTGCGCCGCCGTCTGCAGCTTTTCCTTCGGCACCGAGGGCTCGACCAGGTTGACGACGATCACCACGTCCGCGCACAGGTCGCGCGCCACGTCGACCGGGATGTTGCGGACCATGCCGCCGTCGGCCAGGACGTACTTGTCGGTGATGACCGGCGCGAAGGCACCGGGGATCGCCATGCTGGCGCGCATCGCCGTCGCCAGGTCGCCGTCCTTCATGACGACCATGTCGCCCGACACCATGTCGGTCGCGATGGCGCGGAACGGGATGGGCAGCTTGTCGAAGTCGGGCTGCATGCGGGCCCGGGCGACGTAGGTGCGCAGCAGGTCTTCGATGCTGGCGGTGTTGACGATGCCGCCCGGCATGATGATCTGCTTGTGGTCGAGGCCCATCTCGAAGTCGTTGCTGTAGGTGACGCCGGCGCGCTTCTGCTCGATCGGCTGCAGGTCGCGCTGGCCGATGCCGCCGACCACCTTGCCCCAGTTGATGCCGACGAGGAACTTCTCGAGGTCCTTGGCCGGGATGCCGGCGGCATAGCCCGCGCCGATCAGGGCGCCCATGCTGGTGCCGGCGATGCAGTCGACCTGGATGTTCGTCTTCCTCGAGGACCTTGAGCACGCCGACGTGCGCGCCGCCCTTGGCGCCGCCACCTGCCAGTACCAGTCCGACCCTGGGGCGTGCCGATGCGTCCCGGCGAGGGCGCAACCGGGTCTGCGGCAGCGGCGCCCGCGATGGCCAGGATGCAGGCGGAGACCGCACACGCGAGACGCAGCCTGATCGAGTGACGCGACATGACGGTACCTCTCGGGCATGGTAATGCCACGGTATTGTTTCGCAGCCTCGCGGCACGCGCTGTACGCAGAAACGACGCCACCGCCGGCGCCAGCCCGGTTGCTGGCACCGCCCGACGGGTACGAAACGCGGCCCGCCAGCAAAATTCCGGATTGAACTGTGCGCCGAAAGCTCTAGGATGGACGCACTCTAAACAACAAACCCAAGCCGGGGGTTTTGATTATGTGCCACCCGTTCCCATGACAGCCGGCCCGGGTCGGTCCGTCGCACAGTCGCCTCGCTGGCCTGCGCTGGGGCCCTGATGCTCGGCTACGCCCATGGCTGCATTCGCGCGCGGAAGGCCCGAACCTGCTGACCGACGACTGGCAGTTCTCGATCGGCACGTTCCTGATCAACACCGAACCCACCGTGACGTTGAACGGCGAGACCCAGGCAGGGCTCCGATGTCGATTTCGACGACGCACTGGGCGGCGGCGACGCGACGCGCGTGCGCCTCGACGGCACCTGGCGCATGACCGACAGCGGGCGGCACAAGCTGAAAATGCTGGCCTTCGCGATGAATCGCGACAACACGCGGTCGTTCGATGACGAAATCGACTGGGGCGACGGCACGTTCCCGGTCGGTGTCGACGTCAAGGCCGAGTTCAAGTTCAGCGTCATCGAACTCGCCTACGAGTACGAGTTCCTGCAGCGCGACAACTATGAACTGGGCGCGTCCTTCGGCGTGCACTACACCAAGCTCGAAGCCTCCCTGTCCGGGCAGGCCTTCGTGGGCGACAACACGTGCCACGATCGACTACGAGAACAACGGCAGCGTCGACCTGCCGTTGCCGGTGTTCGGCGTGAGCGGCCTGTGGCGCCTGCCGCAGAATTTCTGGATCCAGGCTTCCGCGCAGTATTTCGCCCTGTCGATCGACGAGTACGACGGTTCCGTCACGGATTACCGCGTGCTGGTCAACTGGCAGCCCTCGAAGTGGCTCGGCGTGGGCTTCGGCTACGACATGTTCGAGGTCGACGTCGACGTCGAGAAGGACAAGTTCAACGGCTCGCTGGACTGGAAGTACGACGGCCCGATGCTGTTCTACAGCATCTCGTTCTGATGTCCTGATCGCATGGTACGCCTGCCGCGATGAGGTCCTTCATCGCGCAGCACCTCGACCCCGGGTCGCACATGGGCGAGGTGCTGTTCGGCCTCATCATGACGCTGACTTTCACTCTCGGTGCCGGGATCGTCATCGAGGAGGAAGGGCGCGAGGGCGTGCGGGCGATGCTGATCGGCATCCTCGGCTGCAACCTCGCCTGGGGCATCATCGACGGCGTGCTGTACGTGCTCGGTTCGGTCTTCGAGCGCGGGCGACTGCGGCGCGTAGGCTACGGCGTCCGCAGCTCGGGTTCCGACGCGGAAGCCCTCAGGCTCGTGGCGACCGAACTCGATCCAGTCCTGGAAGCCGTGACCGATGCCGGCCAGCGCGCGGACCTGTACCGGTCCATCGCGACGCGCCTGCAGGGGTCAGCCCTCGCCCCGAACGGGATCCGCAAGGAAGATCTCCTGGGCGGACTGGCGAGCGGCTGGCTCGTGTTCCTGTGCAGTCTTCCTGCGGTCCTGCCGTTCCTGCTGTTCGACCAACTGACGTTCGCACTGCGCGTGTCGAACGGCATCCTGCTGATGCTGCTGTTCCTGGTCGGTTACAGGCACGCGCGGCACACCATGGCCCAGCCCTGGCTGACGGGGCTGGTTTTCATGCTGGTCGGCGTCGGCCTGGTGGCGCTCGCGATTCCGCTCGGGCGGCTAGCCCGCCACGGCCTGCCTGCGATATTCGCTCGGGGTCATGCCCGCACGGCGACGGAACGCGGTCGCGAAGTTGGCGGCAGTCGAAAATCCCACCGATTCGGCGATCTGCTGGATGGGCATCTGCGTGTCGCGCAGCAGTTGCCGGGCGATGTCTTCCTTGATCGATTCGACGATTTCGCCGTAACGGATGCCGCACTCCTGCAGGTGCCGGTCGAGCGTGCGCCGGTGCATCGACAGCAGCGCGGCGACGTCGGTCATCGAGACCGTCCCGAGCAGGATCTGCTTGCGCACGATGCGCCGGACGGTCGCGGGAAAGTCGGTGAGCATCGCGTTCGCGGCTGGCCGGGCTGCCGCGTCCAGTTCGGCCCGCAGCCGCGGTTCGACCGGCGGCAGCGGCAGTGCGAGCCAGTGGCGCTCGAAATGCACGGCCGTCTCGGGGCAGTCGAAGTGGACCGGGGCGTCGAAGTACCGTTGCAACGGCCGTGGATTCGCCGGCGCGCGGCAAGCAACGGTGACAGCCGCCGGCCGCCAGTTTGGGCCGAACAGGTCATGCAGCACGTTGCAGGCGATCACCGCGCTGCCGACCTGGAAGTGGCGCGTTTCGGCGACACCCAGCTCCACGATCGCATACACGAAACGCGCGAAGTCCGCCGTTGTGCGACGACCGTCACGGCTCGAAGCCGTGCTGTGCAGGTTGAAGATGGTCGCAGAATCTGTGCAGGCCGGCACCCGCGGTTCCTGCACACGACGCCAGCGCGACCCGCCAGGCCGAAGTGCTCCAGCCGCGTGTGGCGGCCGATCAGGACAACCGCGATGTCCGACAAGCCGGTCTGGCGCTCGCATTTCGGACAGCAGACGTTCGAACTGCGATGTAGCTGATCAGGTTGTCCGGATCCTCGAACACCGTCGCGTCGCATGCCGGCACGCGGTCAGGACGGCCTCTGCATCGATACCGTGCTCGCGCAGGAACTGGGGCACGCACCAGACGAGTTCCACCCGCACCGTGCCCAGTGCCGGAACAGCGTTCGTTGCGATCTACGTGATTATGCGTAGCCACGCTCGTCCGAATTGCGCATGCCTCGTGTCACAGGATCAAACGTTCCAATGTGGGATGAATTCTAGACTAACCGCGGTCCACGGCAGGAGCCGAATCATTTCGGCCAGCAGGCGGCGGGTCAGTGGAATGTAAGGACCGAGCCTGTGGCACGTGCTGGCAATCCCACGCGCCGCCTGCGAGGATGGATGGAGCGGCAATCATTAGGGAGACGACTCATGACCGTTGATGCGAAATCGTCGGCGCAGCTGCGCTGCTCACGGCTTGCTGTTGCGTCGCAGCAACGGGCGGACTGATTGGCGCGGAGCCCGCGGCGTGCGGAAGAGACCGGCCGTTCCTTCGAAATCTACGGCTTCGCCCAGGCCGACTACATCCAGGACATCGGCGGCCGCCTCGACCCGGACTGGGACGACGCGTTCCGGCCCTCGAAGATCTGCTTCGACAACGCGTGCGGCGAGGACGGCCAGGCCAGCATCAGCGTCAAGCAGAGCCGCTTCGGCGTGAAGGGCACGATGCCGACCGGCGAAGGCAGCACGCCGCTCAACTTCAAGTTCGAGTTCGACCTGTTCGGCACGGGTGCCGATGCCGGCCAGACCACGTTCCGGCTGCGCCACGCGTACGGCGAGTGGGGCCAGATCCTCGCGGGCCAGACCAACAGCCTGTTCATGGATGGCGACGTGTTCCCGAACACGATCGACTACTGGGGCCCGTCGGGCATGGTGTTCTACCGCAACGTGCAGATCCGCTGGACGCCGTTCAAGACGGACACCAGCCACTTCGCGATCGCCATCGAACGTCCAGGCAACGACATCGACGCCGGCAACCTCCGCCTGATCGACGGGTTCGAGGACCTGCAGGTCAACAACGACGAGGAACTGCCGGACCTCACCGATGCAGTACCGCTACGGCGGCGACTGGGGCCACGTGCAGTTCGGCGGCATCCTGCGCAAGGTCGGCTACGAGGTCCGGGCGTCGAGCAGCGATCCACTGGACCGAGGGCAGCGAGACCGGCTGGGGCATCAACGTCGGCTCCGTGATCAACGTCCTCGAGCAAGGACGCGATCCGGCTGCAGGTCGTGTACGGCGAAGGCATCGCCAGCTACATGAACGACGGCGGCATGGACCTCGCGCCGAATGCGAATTACGACTCGGACGACGCCTGGCCGGCGTCGAGGCGAAGGCCGTGCCGCTCACCGGCGTGCTCGCGTACTACGACCATTGGTGGAGCAGCAAGTGGTCGAGCTCGATCGGCTACAGCTACACGGAAGTCGACAACACCAACTTCCAGGACCCGACGCGCGTTCCAGCAAGATCGACTACGCGTCGGGCAACCTGCTGTATTACCCGGCCGAAAACCTGATGCTGGGCGGCGAGCTCATGTACGGCCAGCGCAAGAACAACGACGACGCGTCGGAAGACGACGTGCGCTTCCAGTTCACCGTCAAGTACAACTTCGGCATCAAGCTCTGACCGGGGAGTGCATAACATGAGACATGGCAACCATTGGTTTTCTCGCCTACGGCTGCAGTCTCGGCGCTCGCTGGCATTTCGCGACCGGCGTACGCGCGCGGCCCGGCACCGGATCCCGCGGTCAAGGACTTCCAGCGCGTCGTCGATGCGGCGTACGCGAAGTACAAGGACCTGAAGGACGGCAAGAACGCCGACTACATCCCGATCCTGACCGAGACGCCGAGCGACCTGTTCGGCGTCGTCATCGTCACGAAGGACGGCAAGGTCTACACGGCCGGGGACGTCGATTACGTCTTCTCCATCCAGTCCGTGTCGAAGCCGTTCACGGCGGCGCTGGTCATGACCCAGCAGGGCCCGCAGGTCCTCAAGGAGAAGATCGGCGTCGAGCCCACGGGCATGGCGTTCAACTCGAAGCTGGCACTTGCGGTCTACGAGAAGCCGTCAACCCGCTGGTGAATGCGGGCGCCATTGCGGCCGTGAGCCTGGTCAAGGCAACCTCCGAGCAGGATCGCTGGAACCAGGTGTCGCAGAACCTGAGCGACTTCGCAGGCCGTCCGCTGACCGTGCTCGAGAAAGTGTACGAGTCGGAGTACACGACGGCCTTCGGCAACCGCGGCATCGCCAACCTGCTGTACAACTGGGGCCGGCTCTACAGCGAGCCCGAGGAAGCGTTGCGGGTCTATACGCGCGAGTGCTCCGTCGGCGTCAGCGCCAAGGATCTCGGCATGATGGGCGCGACGCTGGCCAACGGTGGCGTCAACCCGCTGACGAAGAAGCAGGTCATGCCCGCGGCGCACGTGCCCGAGCTGCTGGCCGTGATGGCCACAGCCGGCTTCTATGACGAATCGGGCGACTGGATGTACACGGCGGGCCTGCCGGCCAAGACCGGCGTCGGCGGCGGCATCGTCGCGGTCGTGCCGGGCCGTTTCGCGATCGCGGCGTTCTCGCCGCGGCTGAACGAGGCGGGCAACAGCGTCCGTTCGCTCAACGCCATCCGCGACATCGCAGGCGAGCTCGGCGTCGGCGTGTTCGGGGCGAACCCGAACTGAGCAACACGCTCGTGCGCGCGAACGCCGGGGTCTCGCGACCCCGGCCGTCCACCGGTCCTGCAACGTCGGGGTGAATCGATGTCGACTCTGAGAATTTCCGTTGCGGCGGTGCTGGCACTGTCCGCGTCGCTCGCCTGCGCGCAGGGCGCGGCGCCCACGATCGAGCAACGCCTGCAGCAACTCGAGGCCGAACAGGCCGCGATCAAGCAGCAGCTCGCCGAACGCGATGCGGTGATCCAGGAACTGAAGCGCGAACTGCAGGCCCAGGGTGCCGCGGCCCAGGCCACCGGTGCCGGCCGAGCCGGCAGCCGCGGGCCAGGCTGCACAGGTTCCCGTTGCGGCGACCGCGCCCCGCGCTGCGGACGGTGCTGCGCAGCAAGGTAACCGACCCTGCCGCAAGTGGAGACCTGGGGCGTTTACGACCCAGGCAAGGGGTTCCTGGTCGGTCGCAACGAACTCGGCGAGCTCGGCATCAGCGGCTACGGCATGGTTCGTTACATGAGCCAGCACGACGACGACCAGAAATTCACCGACCATCTCGGCAACGTGCGCGAGGTCGACCCGCGCGACGACATCTTTTCGCACCGGATCATGGTGTTCCTGAAGGGGTGGCTCGGCAGCGAGAAGCTCATCTACAACATCACGCTCTGGACGGTGAACACGACCGACCAGGACGCGATGTTCGCGAACATCGGGTACCAGTTCAGCCGTAAGTTCAGCCTGTACGCCGGGCTTACCGGCAACCCCGGGTCCCGGTCGCTGAACGGTTCGCATCCTTTCTGGCTCGCACACGATCGCGTCATGGCGGACGAGTTCTTCCGTCCGTTCTTCGGTTCGGGCATCTATGCCACGGGCGAAGCCGTGCCCGGCTTCTGGTACACGGCGGCCGTCTCGAACAACAGCAGTTCGCTCGGGACGAAGGCGACCCAGCTCGACCGCAAGTACACCTACGGCGGAACCGTCTGGTGGATGCCGACCACCCACGAGTTCGGTCCGCGCGGTGCGTACGGCGACTGGGAATGGCACGAGGATCTGGCGACGCGGTTTGGCATGTCCTACGTGGAGAGCCCCGAGCAGAGCTTCCGTAATTCCAGCGGCACCCCGGACAACACCACGCTGCGGCTGGCCGACAGCGTGAACGTATTCGAGACCGGCGCGCTGGCACCCGGGGTCACGGTCGAGAACGTCGATTACCGCGTGCTCGCGGTCGATGCCGGCCTCAAGTACCAGGGCGTCTTCCTGCAGGCCGAGTACTACCAGCGCTGGCTCGACAACTTCGATGCCAACGGATTGTTGCCGGTCAATGAAATCAAGGACGACGGGTTCTACGTGCAGGCCGCATTCTTCCCCATAAAGCAGAAGCTCGAGCTCTACGCCTTGACGTCGCAGATCTACGGCGATAAAGCGCGGGCTTCGGCGACAGCTCCGAGTACGGCGTCGGCATGAACTTCTACCCGTACGCGACGCGCAATCACCGGCTCAACATGCAGTTGCTGGACGTGAACAAGTCGCCGGTCAGCAGCACCTTCGGGTACTACACGGGCGGCCAGGACGGTTACACGTTCGCGACGTCGTTTTCGATCTTTTTCTGAGCGGGTCGAGAGGAGAGTGGCCAATGCGTGACCATCACAAGCACCGGTGCCTCGGGACTGCCCTCGCGGCCGCGCTCGTCGTCATCGCCGCCGGGCCGGTCCTCCGCAGCCGCGCCCGCCAGCGGGCCGCTGTTCCACGACGCGCATTTCCACCTGACCAACTACGTGCAGAAGGGCACGGACATGGGCCGGTACGTGGACGAGATCATGGGTGACAAGGTCGGGCGTTCGACCGTCTTCGGCATCCCGCTGCAGCAGACCTGGTCGTACGGGAACTCGGGCGATTTCGCGCCCACCTACTACCTGCAATCCGACGCGCCGCTGTATTACTACTCGTTCACCGATGCGTACATCGCGAATGCGTACCTCAAGCTGAAGCCGGAGCAGCGCAAGCGCCTCGACCCGATGATCACCGGGTTCAACCCGGCGGACATGTACGCGGCGGACCACATCCGGCGGGTGCTCGAGACCTACCCCGGCGTGTTCACCGGCATCGGCGAATTCACGATCCACAAGGAATTCGTCTCGTCCAAGGTGGCCGGCGAGATCGCCAGCCTGACGGATCCGGCGCTGGACCGGATCCTCGACTTCGCGGGCGAGGTGGGGCTGGCCGTCATCCTGCACAGCGACATCGACATGCCGTTCGCGAAGGCGGGCGCCGAGCCGGTGTTCCTCAAGCAGATGAAGGACCTGCTGCGCCGCCATCCACGGACCACGATCATCTGGGCGCACCTCGGGCTCGGCCGGGTCGTGCATCCGGTGCAGAGCCAGGCAACGTCGGACACGGCGGAACGCAGCCCGACTTACCGCGAACTGGTCGAGGCGATGGTGACCGACCCGACGCTGAGCCACGTCTACTTCGACATCTCGTGGGACGAGGTGGCGAAGTACGCCGTGTCGTCGCCGGAAGCCATCCGCAACACGGTGGCGCTGCTGAACGCGCACCCGGAACGCTTCCTGTTCGGGACGGACAACGTCGCCCCGGCCGACCAGGCGACGCAGCTGCGGGTCTACGAAATGTGGAACCCGATCTGGGCCCAGCTGACGCCCGAGGCGAGCCGGAAGATCAGGCTCGAGAACTACGAGCGGCTGTTCGACGCAGCGCGCCGGAACGTGCAGGGCCTGGGAGGCCGCCAACGTCAAGTGATCGGGCGCCAGGCGAACACCCCCCTCGCTGGCGCCGGGTCATTGCGGGCCGGGGCTCGTCAAGGGTCCCGGCCTTTTCCGCACACGATGAGGTCATGTTCATGAGAAAGCAGGCACGCCAGCCGAAAAAGTCGGTCGGCGCGACGCAACCGACCGCTCCGGCCGGCGGCAAGCTCAAGCGCAAGGACTACGACAAGCAGCTCGCGAAGCTTCACGTCGAACTCGTCAACCTGCAGCGCTGGGCCGTCGCGACGGGTGCCAAGGTCTGCGTATTGTTCGAGGGCCGCGACGGCGCCGGCAAGGGCGGCACGATCAAGGCCATCACCGAGCGCGTGAGTCCGCGCGTCTTCCGCGTCATTGCGCTGCCCGCGCCGACGGAGCGCGAAAAAAGCCAGATGTACGTGCAGCGGTACCTGCCGCACCTGCCGGCCGCTGGCGAGATCGTGATCTTCGACCGCAGCTGGTACAACAGGGCGGGTGTCGAGCGCGTGATGGGTTTCTGCACCGAGGAACAGGCGCGAGAAATTCCTGAAGGCCGTGCCGCTGGTCGAGCAGGCGATCGTCGACTCGGGCGTGATCCTGCTCAAGTACTGGCTCGAGGTGACCCCGGAAGAGCAGACGCGACGCCTCAAGGCGCGCATCGACGACGGGCGCAAGACCTGGAAGCTCACCGGGATGGACCTGAAGTCGTACAGCCGCTGGTTCGACTATTCGCGCGCCCGGGACGAGATGTTCGCGGCGACGGACACCGGCTTCGCGCCCTGGTACGTGGTCCGCTCGGACGACAAGAAGCGGGCCCGCCTCAACCTGATCACGCACCTGCTCGGCAGGATTCCGTACAAGGAACCGCCGCGGCAGCCGGTGAAGCTGCCGAAACGGCAGAAACCGCACGGTTACCGCGAGCCGGGATACCCGTTCAAGTACGTAGAGGAGCGGTTCTGACGCACGCTCGCGATGACATACACTTTGTTGCAAGGCTGGGGCGAGCCGGCGCCAGTGCCTGGCGACGGCAGTCCGGCATGACTTCGTATCGCAAGACAACAGGACCGGGGGGTCCCTACATGCCAAGAACGTTTCACTCGGGACGGGCGCGAATGACGCGTGGCGGCGCTGCGGCACTGGCGGCACTGCTGGCACTGCTGGCCGCACCGGCTGCGCAGGCCTCGTTCCTGTCGGGGGACGCACTGGCCACGGCGGCGAACTACATCGCAGTCTTCGTGATCATCGTCGTCCCGATCGCCGTGATCGTGCTCTTCTGGCTGGTGCACATCCTGCCGGAGAAGATCGCGCACAAGCGGCACCACCCGCAGACGGAGGCGATCCAGGTCCTGTGCCTGCTGTCGCTGGTGTTCGGCGGCATGCTGTGGCCGATCGCCTGGCTCTGGGCCTACACCAAGCCCGTGCTGTACAAGATGGCGTACGGCACGGATAAGCACGAGGACTACGTCGCGGAGCACGGCACGACGACCGCGGCGCGGCCGGTGCACGACGAGGTCTCGGCACTGCGGGCTGAACTCGACCGCCTGGCCGCGCGCAGCGATGCACCGCGTGAACTCGAAGCGATCCGGGACCGGCTGGCCGCCCTCGAGCCGCGGCTCGAGGGCACTGCGGGGGGGCGCGCTGATGGAACTCATCCTCCTCGGAATTTACGGCGCCTTCGTCTGGCTGATCTTCATCAAGCTCAAGTGGCTGCCCTGGACCACGACGAGCCAGGTCACGGTGGCGATCATCCCGATCGTCGGCATCGCGGCGCTGATCCTGTCATTGAACGTCTTTGCGCCGTCCTCTGCCGACGTGCGCGTCTTCAAGTACACGATCCCGATCGTGTCGCAGGTTCGCGGCCGCGTGATCGAGGTGCCGGTCGAGGAGGGCAACAGGCTGGTCAAGAAGGGCGACGTCCTGTTCAGGGTCGATCCGACCCCGTACCAGCTGACCGTCAACAGCCTGATGGCGCAGCTGGTCGGCGCCAAGGGCGGCAACGAGCAGTTGCGGGAGCAGTTGAAGTCCGCCACCGGCAGTTCGGACGCGCTGCGAACCCGCATCGACCTGGCGCGCAAGCGCGTGCAGCAGAACCAGGAGCTCGCCACGACGGGCGCAGGCAACAAGTTCGACCTCGAGCAGGCCGAAGCCGAACCTGCGCGACCTCGAGGCCCAGCTGGGCGCGTCGGTCGCCAACGAGTCGCAGGTCCGTGCCCAGCTGGCGGCGACGGTCGGAGGCGACATCGCCTCCGTGGCGAAGATCAAGGCGGACCTCGCCAACGCCGAGTGGGAGCTGGAGCAGACCACGGTACGCTCGCCCTGCGACTGCTACGTGATCAACCTGGCGCTGCGCCCCGGCGCGTTCGTGGCCGGCATGCCGTTCAACCCGGTCATGACGCTGGTCGAGGCGCAAGGGCCAGGTCGTCGCGCTGTTCAACCAGAACGAATTGCACCAGATCGAGCCCGGCAACTAGGCGGAGTTCACGCTGAAGACGAACCCGGGTCGCGTCGTCCGCGCCAAGGTCGATTCGATGATCTGGGCCACAGGGCCGGGCAGATGCAGGCAGAGCGGCACCGTGCCGATGACGGGCGTGCTGGCGGCGCCGCCGAACCGGTTCGCGGTGAAGTTCGACATCAACCCGAAGGACGAGAGACTGCTGGTTGCGGCGGGCGCGGCCGGCCACGGCGGCCGTCTACACGAAGCAGCGGCAAGGCGATCCACATCCTGCGCATGGTGATCCTGCGCGTCGGCGCGTACACGGATTACCTGGTCCTGAAGCTGCACTGACATGAAGCGCACGTTCAGCAAGGCGTTGACGCTGGCGGTGCTGCTCGGCACTCGCGGGCTGCGCGCTGGCGCCCGACGCCGAAGCCGGCGGATTACCAGAAGGAAGCGCATGCCTGCGCTGCAGCCGCCGGCGCAATGGACGGCGGGCGAAGTCGCGTGGTGCGGTCGCTACCGGCTGGCTGTCCAGTTTCGGCGACGTGCAGCTGCAGTCGCTCGTCGCGGAAGCGGTCGCGCACAACCCGGACCTGCGCGTTGCGGCGGCGCGAGTCGACGTTGCTGCTGCCTACGCGAAGCTGGCGGATGCCACGCTCTGGCCACAGGTAAAGCTGCTCGCGCGCGGGCGGCGGCGACATGAGCGGCGATTCGTCCGGCCTCCAGGGCGCCGGCCTGTACGCCGACTGGGAACTGGACCTCTGGGGGCGCGTGCGCTCGGCCAAGGCAGCGCAATATGCGGTCTACGCATCCGCGGCAGCCGATGCCGAGTACGCACGCCAGTCGATCGCCGCCCTGACGGCCAAGGCGTACTTCCTTGCCGTCGAGGCGGGCCTGCAGCAGCAGCTCGCCGAGGACATGGTCGCGTCCTCCGAGCAGTTGGCGACGCTCACCGAGCAACGCGAGCGCGTCGGCAAGGGCGACGGCTACGACTCCGCGCTCGCGCGCGCCAACATCGAGACGTTCCGTGATTCGGTCGAGCAGCTGAAGCTGGCCCGCGAACAGGCGCTGCGGGCACTCGAGGCGCTGCTGGGACGCTACCCGTCCGCCCAGGTGGACGTGGCCGCTCAACTCACACGCCTGCCGGGACCCGTTCCTGCGGGCCTGCCATCGGAATTGCTCGAGCGGCGACCCGACGTCATCGCGGCGGACCGGCGCGTCGCGGCGGCGTTCTACGGCGTGGAGGAAGCGAAGGCTGCCCGGCTGCCGCGGATTGCACTGACGGCCTCGGTCAACGACATCTCGAGCGACCTCTTCGTCCTGCAGAATCGCGACAACCCGGTCTGGAGCGCGGGCGCCAACCTGATGCTGCCGGTCTTCACGGGCGGGGCGCTGAAGCAGCAGGTCGAGATCCGCACCGCCCAGCAGAAGCAGGCGGTCGCCGAGTACGGGCAGATCGGTGCACGTGCCTTTGGCGAGGTGGAGAACGCGCTCTCGGCAGAATTCGCGGCCAACCGTCGCGAGGCCGTGTTGGGCCGTGCCGTCGCCGAAAACCAGAAGGCACTGGAACTGGCACAGGTCAGGTATCGGGTGGGCTCCGGTGACCTGCGCGGCGTCGAGCAGCAGCGGATCGCCGCGTATGCATCGAACGCCGCGCACGTCCGGGTGCGCACCGAGCAACTCGTGCAGCGCGTGAACGTTTACCTGGCCCTGGGTGGAGGATTCGAAGCGGCACCGGCGGCGACGCCGGTCGCTGCGGCAAAGGAGTAGTCCGTGGAAGCGGTGCGAGGGATCCTGCAGGCGCATCCGGAAATCGCTTTCTTCCTGGTGCTGGGACTCGGGCTACCTGTTCGGCAGGGTCGCGCTGGGCAGCTTCAAGCTCGGCGCGGTCACCGGCACGCTGCTGGCGGGCGTGTTGGTCGGCCAGCTCGGCGTCACGCTGTCGAACGACGTCAAGCAGTGCTTCTTCCTGCTGTTCCTGTTCGCGATCGGCTTCCGCACCGGCCCGCAGTTCTTCCGCGGACTGAAGAGCGACGGCCTGCAGCACGCGGCGCTCGCGGCCATCGTGGCGACCACGGGCCTGCTGGTGGCGCTGGGCGTCACGATGCTCTTCGGCTATGACGCGGGAACAGCGGCGGGACTCGTGGCGGGTTCGCTCACCGAGTCGGCGACCATCGGCACCGCCATGGATGCGATCTCCAAGCTGGATCTCGCCGGGCCCGAACAAGCCGCGCTGAACAACAATATTCCCGTCGCGTTCGCAGTCACGTACCTGGTCGGCGTGATCGGCGCCGCCTGGGTGCTGTCGCAGCTCGCGCCGAAGCTGATGCGCATCGACCTCGCCGAGGAATGCCGCAAGTTCGAAGAGGAGACGCTCGGCTCGAAATCGACGCTGCCGCAGGCGCGCCGGGAATTCGAACTGCGCGCCTACACCTTGACCCGCGACTGTCCCTGGGTGGGGCGCACGGTCGCGGACTTCGAAGCAGCCGGCGGGACCCGGGTATTCATCGAGCGCTGCCGCAGCCGCGGCCAGATCGTGGATGCGGCCATCGATTACGTGCTGCGAGCCGGGGACACCATCGCGGTCTCGGGCGCACGGACGACGCTGGTCGAAGTCCTCGAGGCACCGGGCACCGGTCTGCTCGAGGTGGACGACCGTGACCTGCTCAACATGACGGGCGACATGATCGACGTCGTCGTCACGAACAAGGACGTCGACGGCATGATGCTGGTCGACCTCGGCCGCGAGGAGGCGACGCGCGGGGCGTACCTGCGCCGCATCACGCGTGGTGGCGCCGCGCTCAGCCTGATGCCCAACACGGTCGTGCACCGTGGCGACGTGCTCACGATCGTCGGCCTGGGCGCGAGCGTGGCGCGCACGAGCGCCTACCTGGGCGTGGCGGACCGCGCCACCGACGTGACGGACATGTTCGTCGTCGCCACGGGCATCGTGGCCGGCGCGCTGATCGGCCTGCCCGCGCTGCACCTCGGCGGCATCGAGATCGGCCTGAGCCTGCCGGTCGGTGTGCTGCTCGGCGGGCTCGTGTGTGGCTACCTGCGGTCCATTCGTCCGCACTGGTTCGGGCAGATTCCGAGCCCGACGCTGTGGATTTTCGAATCGATCGGCCTGACCGGCTTCGTGGCCGTCGTGGGCCTGAATGCAGGGCCGGACTTCGTGCGCGGGGTGCAGGCGAGCGGGTTGAGCCTGGTGGTGGCCGGTGCCCTGACGATCTCGGTGTCGCTGCTGGTCGGCGTGCTCGTCGGCCGCTGGCTGTTCAAGATGCATCCGGGCGTGCTGCTCGGGGTGTGTGCGGGGGGATGTACCGCGACGCCGGCCCTGGCCGCGATCCAGGAAGCCGCGCGCAGTTCGGTGCCGTCGATCGGCTATGGCGTCGCCTATGCGGTCGGCAACGTCCTTCTCGCCATCTGGGGCACGGTCGTCGTCCTCCTGGTGGCATGACGCCCGGACGGGGCGGGAGTAGAAATGTGGTTATGGCAATGGTTCGTCGACACCCTCCGCGCCTATCCCGAGCTGGCGATCTTCCTCGCGCTCGGCATCGGCTACTGGATCGGACCTAAGAAGCTCGGCGGGTTCGCGCTCGGGGCGGTCACGGCGACGCTGCTCGCGGCGGTGGCGATCGGGCAGCTCGGCATCGCGGTGCCGGGGCCGATCAAGTCCACGTTCTTCCTGCTGTTCCTGTTCGCCGTCGGGTACGGCGTCGGCCCGCAGTTCTTCCGGGGCTTGAGCAAGGACGGCCCGCGGCAGATCGTGTTCTCGGTCATCGTCCTCGCGCTGTGCCTGGTCGTGCCGATCGTCTGCGCGAAGTTCGCTGGGCTCGACCTGGGTTACGCCGTCGGGCTCTACGCGGGATCGCAGACGATCTCGGCTTCGATCGGCGTCGCCACGGACCAGATCAACCGGCTCGGCATGGACGCCACGCTCGCGAAGCAGTACCTCGACGCGATCCCGGTCGGTTATGCCGTCACCTACATCTTCGGCACCATCGGTTCCGCGATCATCCTGGCGCTGCTCGGCCCGAAGCTGATCGGCGTCGACCTGCCGGCCGCGTGTGCGGAATACGAAAAGCAGATGGGCGGCGGCGGCGCGGGCTACGACGCAGGCGTCTTTTCCGCCTACCGCAACATCGAAGTGCGCGCGTACCGGATCGATGCGGCCAGCGGCCTGGTCGGCAAGCCCGTGCGCGACCTGTTCCCGGGCCTGCGCATCTTCGTCGAGCGGGTGCGCCGCGGCGACCAGTTCCTGGATGCGGACGCGGCGACGGTGCTGCAGCCGGGCGACGTCGTCTCGATCTCCGGGCCGCGCGCGGCGCTCGTCGAGAAAGTCGAGGCGGTCGTGCCGGAAGTCGAGGATCGTGAACTGCTCGACCAGCCGGCGACGATGCTCGACGTGTTCGTGATGAGCAAGGCCGTCAACGGCAAGACCCTGCGCGAGCTCGCCGACCTGCCCGAAACCCGCGGCGTCTACCTGCGCAAGATCACGCGCAACATGGTCGAGATGCCGATCCTGCCGGAGACCGAGATCCTGCGAGGCGACATCCTCACGGTCGCCGGGACGGTCGCGGCACGTCGATGCGGTCACGGGACTGCTCGGTCGCGCGGACCGCCCCGCCGAAAGCACCGACCTCGCGGTCGTTGCGGCGGGCATCGTGATCGGCGGCACTCATCGGTGCACTCACGTACGTCGCCGGCGGCGTGCCGCTGAGCCTCTCGACGTCGGGCGGCGCGCTGCTCGCGGGCCTGATCCTCGGCTACCTGCGCACCGTGCACCCGACGTTCGGCAACATCCCGGGACCGGCGCTCTGGCTCATGAATTCCCTGGGCCTGAACGTCTTCATCGCGATCGTCGGCATCAGCGCGGGCCCCGGGTTCATCAGCGGCCTGCAGCAGGTGGGCATCAGCCTGTTCCTGTGGGGCGTCGGTGGCCACGACGATCCCGCTGGTCATCGCCATCCTGCTCGGCCATTACGTCTTCAAGTTCCACCCGGCGATCCTGTTCGGCGTCTGCGCCGGCGTGCGTACGACGACGGCGGCGCTCGGCATGATCCAGGACGAGGCGAAGAGCAAGATCCCGGCCCTCGGCTACGGCATGCCCTATGCCATCGGCAACACGCTGCTGACCATCTTCGGCATGGTCATCGTGCTGCTGCTCACCTGAACTGCAACCTACACGGACGGCTGCTGCCGCCCCGGAGCCTGATCATGGACGTCCTGAAACTGCGGCAATACGAGACCCTGAGTCCGTTCGAGATCAAGGATTTCCTCGCCAAGGCGGCGAGCCGCACGGCGAGCACCTCGGCCGTGACCTACCTGAACGCCGGTCGCGGCAACCCCAACTGGATCGCCACGGAGCCGCGCGAGGCGTTCTTCCTGCTCGGGCAGTTCGCGATCACCGAGAGCAAGCGGGTCCTCGACCTGCCGCCGGGCGTCGGCGGCATGCCGCAGGCGCGCGGCATCGCCGACCGGCTGGAGGCATGGCTGAAGAAGCACTCCGACCTGCCGGGCGTGGACTTCCTCGGTGCGCTGGTGCCGTGGGCCGTGAAGAAGTTCGGCTTCGACGCCGACAAGTTCGTGCACGAGCTCGTCGACTCGATCATCGGCGACAACTACCCGGTGCCGGACCGCATGCTGGTGCACAACGAGCAGGTCGTGCACGAGTACCTGCAGTTCGCGATGTGCGGCGCGCCGCGCCCGAAGGGCCGGTTCAAGCTGTACGCCGTCGAGGGCGGCACGGCGGCGATGTGCTACATCTTCAAGTCGATGAAGACCAACCGGCTGCTGAACGCCGGCGACACCATCGCGCTCGGCACGCCGATCTTCACGCCGTACCTCGAGATGCCGCACCTCGAGGACTACGACCTCAAGATCGTGCAACGTGCAGGCGAAGCAGGAGAACCGCTTCCAGTTCGACGACGAGGAGCTCAAGAAGCTGCTCGACCCGGCGGTCAAGGCGTTCTTCATCGTCAACCCGGGCAACCCGAGCGCGGTCGCGCTGAGCGAGAAGACCATCGCGAAGATCGGCGCGATCCTCAAGAAGCGGCCGGACCTGATCCTGCTGACGGACGACGTCTACGGCACGTTCGTGCCGGGCTTCCGTTCGCTGCTGGGGGCCTTCCCGAAGAACACGATCGGCGTCTACTCGTACAGCAAGTACTTCGGCTGCACCGGCTGGCGGCTCGGCGTGATCGCGGTCCACGAGGACAACCTGTTCGACGAGCTGATCGCGAAGCACCCCGAGCCGGTGCTGAAGAAGCTCGACAAGCGCTACGGCGCGCTGACGCTCGAGCCGCGCAAGCTGCGCTTCATCGACCGCATCGTCGCCGACAGCCGCGACGTCGCGCTCAACCACACCGCCGGCCTGTCGCTGCCGCAGCAGGTCATGATGACGCTGTTCTCGCTCTACGAGCTGATGGACGAGAAGAAGGCCTACCAGAAGGCCTGCATCGGCATCGTCAAGAAGCGGGTCGAGGCAACGCTCGAGGGCCTCGGCATCGAGCGTCGCGCCGAACGAGCTCTTCGACTACTACTACGGCCTGATCGACTTCGAGTTCTGGGCGCGCAAGTACGTGGGCGAGGACGTCGTCGAGTGGATGAAGGCGAACGTGCACCCGCTCGACATCGTGTTCCGGCTCGCCGAGGACCACGGCATCGTGCTGCTCAACGGCAGCGGCTTCGAGGCGCCGAACTGGTCGGTGCGCGTGTCGTTCGCGAACCTGGACGACCACGTCTACGACGACATCGGCCGCGCGGTGCGCGCGGTGGCGCGCGGTTACCGGCAGGCGTACGAGGCGGCGACCGGCAAGCCGGCGCAGGCCAAGGCTGCCCCGGCGAAGCCGGCCGCGAAGGCCGTCAAGGCCAGGAAGTAGTCCGCTCGCGCAGACCGGGCGGGTGTGAATTCACAGGGAAGCGGGCCGGTGCACAGCGCGCCGGTCCCGGACGGAACAGAGGAGTCTCGACATGAAGAATCAGATTCAGGATGCTGGGCCTCGCCGCGTGCGTGGCGGCGGGCAGCCTCGCGTTTTCAGCTGCAGGCCGCGGACCTGCCGAAGGTCCGCGTGCTCGCCACGGGCGGCACGATCGCGGGCGCGCAGGCGAGCGCGACGGACTACGGCTACAAGTCCGGCGCCTACGACGTCAACTCGCTGATCAAGGCCGTGCCGAACCTCGACAAGCTCGCCGTCATCACGGGCGAGCAGGTCGCCAACATCGGCAGCCAGGACATGAACGACGAGATCTGGCTCAAGCTCGCCAAGCGCGTCAATGCCGTGCTCGCCGGGCCCGACGCCGACGGCGTGCTGATCACGCACGGCACGGACACGCTGGAGGAGACCAGCTACTTCCTGTCGCTGGTCACCAAGAGCGACAAGCCGGTCGTGATGGTGGGCTCGATGCGGCCGGCCACCGCGATCAGCGCCGACGGGCCGGGCAACATCTACAACGGCGTCGCCGTCGTGGCCGATGCGGGCGCCAAGGGCAAGGGCACGCTCGTCGTCCTCAACGACACGATCCACTACGCGCGCAACGTGATGAAGACCGACACGACCAGCGTGCAGACGTTCCAGAGCCTGAACCGCGGCCCGGCCGGCGTGGTGCACACGGGCAAGATCTCAGTGGTTCGAGCCGATGGACAAGCAAGCGTCGGCCAGGCCAGCGAGTTCTCGGTCGAGGCCTCGACAAGCTGCCGCGCGTGGACATCATCTACGCGCATGCGAACATGAGCGCCGACCTCATCGACGCGGCCATCAAGAACGGCGCGAAGGGCATCGTGATCGCGGGCGTCGGCGACGGCAACATGACCACGCCGGCGCTCGACGCACTCACCAAGGCGGCGAAGAGCGGCGTCGTGGTCGTGCGCAGCACGCGCCTGGCCGAGGGCATCACGCTTCGCAACAACGAAGTGAACGACGACGAGAAGGGGTTCGTCGCCTCCGGCGAGCTCAATCCGGCCAAGTCACGCGTGCTGCTGCAGCTCGCGCTGACCCGTACACGGATCCGGTCCGCATCCAGAAGATGTTCTACGAGTATTGAGCCTGGTCCGAGCGTCGGCTGGAAGGCTTCTGACGTCGCGATGTGGAGCGGGCGGCCGCGTGGCCGCCCGCCTTCTTCAAGCCGCCCGCTCAGCGCCGGCCGCGCGGCATCGGCCGCGGCGCAGGTCGCGGTGACGGCCGGCTGGTCGGCCGGCTGGAGCGTCGACGGTCGCGGCGGTGCCGCGGAAGGTCCGGCCGTGGGCTTGGCCGAGGGCCCGCCGACGTCGGCCGGCAACGTCGTCGGCCGGTTGCCGCCATCGGGCCGCTCGCCCGGCGGCCTGCTGCCGGGACCCGGCGGCACGACCACGACCGGGGGGTACCCGCCGTAGTAACCGCCGTAATACGCCGGGCCGTAGTAGCCGTAACCGACGCCGACGCTGACACTCGTCGAGACGTCGCCACGGTCATCCCAGTAGTCATCGTTCGAGGACGTGGCGCATCCAGCGGCCAGTGCGAGCGCGCTTGCCAGTGCCGCCCACGCTGCAGTTCGCAGGAGCCCGGGCTTCGAAGGTACGGCGGTTCATGGCTGCGCCTCCGTGGTGGGCAGTTGCGCAATGCCGACGGGTGCGCCGGTGGGGTCCGAGATGATCGCGACGATTGCGCGGCCGACCGGGGCCGGCCCGTAGAGGACCTTGCCGCCTGCTGCGCGGGTTGCGGCCAGGGTCTTTTCCGCATCGGCCACGCGGAGGTAGGGCAGCCAGACCGAGGACGCTTTCGCGTCGCGTTTCTGCATGATGCCCGCCCGCACGTAACCGCCGGAGGCGAGGTGCACGCCCGCGCGCGGACCGGCTGGATCGAGCGGCAGCACGTCGTAGCCGACGACGGACTTGTAGAACTGAGCCGCCTTGTCGACGTCCGCCGCGTACAGGTCCAGCCAGACCCACTCGTTGACGTCGCCCGAGTAGTCGGCGGGGTCGCCGTTCGTGGAATGGACGACGCCGAACAGGGCGCCCTCGGGGTCGGCGAACACGGCGGTCGGGCCGCGCTCACCCAGCGTGACCGGCGCGTAAATCACCTTGCCGCCGTTCTGGGTGACGGCAGCAGCGGCGGCCTCGGGGTCCGGGACCGAGACCAGGCCGATCCAGCGCGCCGAGGGCGTCTTGTCCTTCATGGCACGCTGGTCGTAGACGAGTCCGCCGATCGGCAGTCCGTCGGCGAGCGCCAGCGTGTAGGTTTCGCGGTCGTCCGCGCCGCCGTACGTCTCGAACGTCCAGCCGAAGACCTTGCCGTAGAAGTCCGCTGCGGCGGCAACGTCGGCAGTGACCAGGTCACCCCAGACCCAGCGGCCAGGCGTGTGCTGTCCGGTGGCGGGGTCGACGATCGGCGGCCAGTAGCGGTCCGCCGCCTGGCTCGTCATCGCCGCGCATGCCAGCAGGCCGGTCGCGCAGCTTCGCTGCGGCGCGCGCAATCCCTCGAATGCTCGTCGCGGGCATCGTGTCTCCCCATCACCGTTCCTGGTCGGTCGATGGTACCGCAGACTGGCGCGAACGCAAGCAGGAATGCCGGCCTCGCGGGCCAGCTGGCGGGGCATCGGCGGGCGGTTGGATCTACGGTCTCGGCAGGCACGCGGCGAGGGAACATAATGTCAGTACCCCCCATGGATCGAGGAGCGACCCCCATGCGAAAGATCAAATCCGCTGCTGCCGACCTTTGCCGCGCTGCTGCTGGCCGCCGGGCCCGCCGTCGCGGACAAGTACAGCGATACGGTCAGCCTGTTCAAGAACGCCGGCCAGAGTGCTTCCTTCTTCAACAAGAGCTATGGCTATGCCGTATTCCCGACGATCGGCAAGGCGGGCTTAGGGATCGGCGGAGCCCACGGTGAAGGGCGCGTGTACGAAAAGGGCAAGTACGTCGGCGACACCAAGATGACCCAGCTGAGCATCGGCTGGCAGGCCGGCGCCGAAGGCTACAGCGAAATGATCTTCTTCCAGGACAAGCGCTCGTTTGACGAGTTCACGGCCGGCAATTTCGAATTGGGCGCGAACGTCAGTGCGGTCGTGATCACCGCCGCGGCGTCGGGCACGGCCACCACGACGGGATCGACGGCGACGGCCAGCGGCGGCAAGAAAGACGCCGCGACCGCCGGCAAGTACGAAAAGGGCACGGCGATCTTCGTCATCTCGAAGGGTGGCCTGATGTACGAAGCCTCGGTCTCCGGGCAGAAGTTCTCGTACAAGCCGCTGGGCAAGTAGCCCGCACGCGACTGCAAAAAAAGGCCAGCCTCGCGAGAGGCTGGCCTTTTTCGTCACGCGTCGCGGATGCGGACTTACTTCTTCTTGTCGTCGACCGGTGCCACCGGTGCCGCCTGGCCGGCGACGAAGGGATACTTCGAGAAGATGTGCGCGACGGCCTGGTTCATGGCCGCCTGCTTGTTCGCGAGCATTTCCTTGGTCACGACGCCTTCGATGCCGCCCTGGAACACGGCCTGGCGCTTCTCGCGGTCGATCACGTCCATGACGAGCGTGCCCACCTTGTAGCGGCGCGTCGTCACCTCCGTGCCGCCGTAACCGCCATACGGCGACCCGTACCACCCGCCATAGCCCCAGCCCGGGCCGTAATAGGGCGCCGGCGTCGACTGGATGTCGGTCTTCTCCTCGAGCTTGCCCTTGAAGTTGATCACGAGGTCGGGGTTGTCGGAGCGGGTGTAGCCGCGGGCTTCCATTTCCCGCGCCGCCGCCGTCCTGCAGCGTCTGGGTCGAGAGCGAGCGGAACTCTTCCTTGTCGGTGCCTGCCTGCGCGACGAAACCAAAGGTGCGGTACTTGCCGAAATCCGCGGCGCGGTCGTAGTCGGCGCGGATGTCCGGCCCGCTGGCACAGCCGGCCGCAAGGAGGCGCAACGGCGACGACCGCCGCCATGGCAGGCACGCGCCTGAAGTCAAATGTCTGCATCATCGTCGTTGCCTCCGTGTCGAATTACTCGGCGAGCGGGATCGCGCGGACCGCCGGCAGCCGCATCACGGTGTTGAGCTTGTTCTCGACCTGGACGAAGCGAAGCGACTTTCGTGGCCGGCAGGACCTTGCCCAGCTTCTTCGCCGTCGACTGGACGAGGTCGTTCTCGTCATCGACCAGGGCGAACCATTCCTTGAGCAGCTTCTTCGCCGCGTCGTCGGTCATCGAGCCGTAGTTCGACGCGTACTCGTCCACGAGGTCCGCGCCACGCTGCATCAGCACCTTGCGCTTCGCCTGGTACGCGTCGTAGATCGGCGTGAAGGCCGCGACCTGGGCGTCGTCGAGCGCCATGGCCTTCAGCACGATCGCGCGCTTGTCGGACTGGATCTGCGCGATGAGCTGCTGGGTGTCGTCGTACGTCGACTGCGCCTGCGCAACGAGCGGGGAGGCGAGGGCGACCAGTGCGGTCAGCGACGCGGCAAACAGGAAATTGCGGTTCTTCATTGGCGGAGTTCCTCGGGGACTGTTACTGGCCGGACGACTGGGCGAGCGGGATCAGCGAATACATTTCGCCCGCGATGATGTTGTCGATGCGATCCTGCAGCTGCACGTAGCGCAGCGCCTTCACCGAAGGCAGGGCCTTCTGGATCTGCTTGGCGTACTTCACCTTGGTCTCCATGGCCTGCTCGTCGAGCTTGTAGCGCGTGTTGAGCATGACGTCCGCGTCGGCGTCGGTCAGCGTGTCGTACTTGGCTGCGTACTGGTCGAGCATCGCCAGTCGCTGGTCGGTGACCTTCTTCATGTCCAGCTTCGTACTTGTCGTAGATCGGCCAGAACACCCGGCTCTCTGCCTCGGTGAGCTTGAGGTTCGCGGCGAGGACCGCCCGCCGGTCCGTCTGGACCTGCTTGATGATGATCTGCTCGTCGGCCTTGACGCCTCTGGGCGTTCGAGACCAGGGGGGATGCCGCGACGACGAGCGCCAGTGCGAGCGAAGCGATTCTCATGGAGACCTGCCTTGATTGTGGAATGGTTTGATGCCGCTGTTTTTGCGGACGACAGCCCCCCGCCGCCGTCCCGGAACACGGCTACAATTCTCTCATGGCCGCGCCCTCGGATGCAGAACTGCAAGCTTTGACTGAGACCGTCGCCCGGAAATTGACGGCCGCGGGCGCACTGCTGGCGACTGCCGAATCGTGCACGGGCGGCTGGATCGCCAAGGCCTGCACCGACCTTCCCGGCAGTTCGCGCTGGTTCCTCGGCGGGGCGGTCGCCTATGCCGATGCGGCCAAGACGTCGCTGCTCGGCGTGCCGGGGTCGGTCCTGGCGGCAAACGGGGCGGTCAGCGAGCCCGTGGTCAGGGCCATGGCGCAGGGCGCGCTGGAGCGATTCGAGGCTGATTACAGCATTGCCGTGAGCGGCGTGGCGGGGCCGGACGGGCGGGACCCCCGAAAAGCCCGTGGGCACCGTCTGGTTCGCCTGGGGGCAGCGGTTGCCGGGGGGCAATGCGACCGTCTCCACGCATTGCGAGCAACTGCCGGGGGACCGGGACTCCGTGCGGCGCTGGACCGTCCAGCGAGCGCTGGCCGGCCTGCTCGAGCGATGACGGACCGGCTGTTCTTCGCGCTCTGGCCCGACGAGCCGCTGCGGCCAGCGCTGGCGGGAAGATTGCCGCACCCTGGTGACGGGCTGGACGGCAAGCCGCAGCGGCCCGACCAGTGGCACGTGACGCTGGAATTCCTGGGCGACGTGCCCACCGACCGGCAGGCCGCGCTGCACCGGGCGGCGGGGCAGGTTCGCGCGCAGCCGTTCACCGTGTATTTCGACGAGCTCGAGCACTGGCGCAAGCCGCAGGTGTATTGCCTGGCCGCGAGCCAGGCCCCGGCGCCGCTCGCAGCCCTGGTGCGCGGGCTGCGCGCTGCGCTGGCCGAGGAGGGCTTCACGCCCGAGGCAGCGCGAGTTCCGGCCGCACGTGACGCTGGCGCGGAAGGTGAAGGCGGCCCGCGACGGCACGCTCGATCCGCCGCTCGCATGGCCCGCCGACCGCTTCGCCCTCGTGCGCTCGGTGACCGATCCGGCAGGCTCACGCTATGAGCCTCTGCACTGGTGGAATCTGTCGGGCCGCGAGCGACTGAGAATCTGGTTTTTCGCGCCAGTAATCCGGCCGCGCGGGCAGGGTCGCTGTGGAATAATGCGTCCCTCCCGTTGATCTCAAATCCAGTCCCGGGCCGCCTGCGGCCCCCACGCTTTACAGCACGAGCACACGCAATGGAAGAAAACCGCAAGAAGGCGCTGGTCGCAGCGCTGGGCCAGATCGAGAAGCAGTTCGGCAAGGGCTCCGTCATGCGCCTCGGCGACGCTGCGGCGGCCTCCTACGACGTCGAAGCCGTCTCGACGGGCTCGCTCGGCCTCGACATCGCGCTCGGCGTCGGCGGCCTGCCGCGCGGCCGCGTCATCGAAATCTACGGCCCGGAATCCTCGGGCAAGACCACGCTCGCGCTCACGGCGATTTCCCAGGTGCAGCGCGCTGGGCGGCACCGCCGCCTTCGTCGATGCCGAGCACGCGCTCGACCCGGCCTACGCCGAGAAGCTCGGCGTCAACGTCAACGAACTGCTGGTGTCGCAGCCGGACAACGGCGAGCAGGCCCTCGAGATCACCGACATGCTCGTCCGCTCGGGCGCCGTGGATATCGTCGTCGTCGACTCGGTCGCGGCGCTGACGCCCAAGGCCGAGATCGAAGGCGAGATGGGCGACATGCAGATGGGTGCACAGGCCCGCCTCATGTCGCAGGCGCTGCGCAAGCTCACGGGCAACATCAAGCGCTCGAACACGATGGTGATCTTCATCAACCAGATCCGCATGAAGATCGGCGTCATGTTCGGCAACCCGGAGACCACGACGGGCGGCAACGCGCTCAAGTTCTATGCCTCCGTGCGCCTCGACATCCGCCGCATCGGCGCGATCAAGTCCGGCGAGGAAGTGGTCGGCAACCAGACCCGCGTCAAGGTCGTCAAGAACAAGGTCGCGCCGCCGTTCCGCGAGGCCGAGTTCGAGATCATGTACGGCACCGGCATCTCGCGCGAAGGCGAGATCATCGAGCTCGGCGTGCTGCACAACATGATCGAGAAGTCCGGGTCGTGGTACTCGTACAAGGGCGAGCGCATCGGCCAGGGCAAGGAAAACGTGCGCGAACACCTGCGCCAGCACCCCGAGACCGCGAAGGAAATCGAGATGGCACTGCGGGCGAAGCTGCTCACGCCCAAGAAGGGCGAGGCGCCGGCGAGTGAGGCGGCGTCCGAGGCCTGATGCACTGCCCTCACCCGCGCTTCGCGCGACCTCTCCCGCGGAGGCGGGAGAGGTGAAAGCCAAGAGCCGTGCCGCGAGCGGGCCCTCACCCGCGCGTCGCGCGACCTCTCCCGCAGAAGCGGGAGAGGTGAGGAGGGCGAGGCGGATCGCGGCGGCGGAGGCCGACGAGCGGGCTGTCCGCACGGCGGGCTATGCGCTGCTCGCGGGCCGTGACTTCAGCCGCCACGAACTGAGCGAGCGCCTGCTCCGCAAGGGGTACGCCGCCGGGGTCGTCGAGCAGGCCGTCCAGAACCTGGTCGCGGAAGGCCTGCTGCGCGAGGAGCGCTACGTCGAACTGTTCGTCACGCAGCGGGCCGGCCGCGGCCATGGGCCCGTGCGCGTCCGCATGGACCTGCGCGAGCGCGGCGTGGACGGCGAACTCATCGAACAGGCCCTCGCGGCGACCGAAGTCGACTGGGTCCAGACGGCCCGGGAGGCGCGGCGGCGCAAGTTCGGCGTGTCGCCGCCCGGCGACTACCACGAGCGTGCAAAACAGGCACGCTTCCTCCAATATCGCGGGTTTTCTTCGGACCAGATCCGGGCCGCCCTCGGCCCCGGCGAAGACGACCTCGATTATGACCACTAGCAGCTCCCTGCCCGCACAGCCGAAGTTCATGACCAGCGCGCAGCTGCGCGCCGCCTTCCTCGACTTCTTCCGTGAACGCGGCCATGCCGTCGTGCCTTCGAGCTCGCTCGTCCCGGGCAACGACCCGACGCTGCTGTTCACGAACGCCGGCATGGTCCAGTTCAAGGACCTCTTCCTCGGCAAGGAAAAGCGCAGCTACGTGCGCGCGGCCAGCTCGCAGCGCTGCGTGCGCGCGGGCGGCAAGCACAACGACCTCGAGAACGTCGGCTACACGACGCGTCACCACACGTTCTTCGAGATGCTCGGCAATTTCAGCTTTGGCGATTACTTCAAGCAGGACGCGATCCGCTTTGCCTGGGACTTCGTGACCGGCACGCTCGGCATCCCGCCGGAGCGTCTCTGGGTCACCGTCTACGAAGAGGACGAGGGCGCGGCCGACATCTGGCTCGAGGAAATCGGCGTCGACCCGCAGCGCTTCACGCGCCTGGGCGCCAAGTCGAACTTCTGGGCGATGGGCGACACCGGGCCCTGCGGTCCCTGCACCGAGATCTTCTACGACCACGGCCCCGACGTCGCCGGCGGCCCCCCGGGCTCTCCCGACGAGGACGGCGACCGCTACGTCGAGATCTGGAACCTCGTGTTCATGCAGTTCGACCGCTCGGCCGACGGCACGATGGCCCCGCTGCCGAAGCCTTCGGTCGACACGGGCATGGGTCTCGAGCGCGTGGCGGCGGTCATGCAGGGCGTGCACAGCAACTACGAGATCGACCTGTTCCGCAACCTGATCGAGGCGGCGGCCGCAGGCGACCGGTACCATCGGACCTCAAGTCGAATTCGCTGCGCGTCATCGCCGACCACGTGCGTGCCGCATCGTTCCTGATCGCCGATGGCGTTGCGCCCTCGAACGAGGGCCGCGGCTACGTGCTGCGCCGGATCATGCGGCGCGCGATCCGCCACGGGTTCATGCTCGGGCAGAAGCAGCCGTTCTTCCACCGGCTGGTCGCGGCACTCGAGCGCGAGATGGGCTCGGCCTATCCCGAGCTCTCGACGCAGCGCCCGCACATCGAGAAGGTGATCCTGCAGGAGGAGGAGCGCTTCGCCGAAACGCTCGCCCAGGGCATCGCCCTGCTCGATACGGCGATCGGCGCGCTGGCAGGCAAGCAGCAGATACCCGGCGAAACGGTGTTCCGCCTGTACGACACCTTCGGCTTCCCGGTCGACCTCACCAACGACATCGCACGCGAGCGCGGCCTCGCCATCGACGAGGCAGGCTTCGAGGCAGCGATGGACGCGCAGCGTGCGCGTGCCCGGGCGGCCAGCAAGTTCAACGTCGACCTGCGCGGCGACCTGAGCGTCGACACGCACACGTCCTTCGTCGGCTACGACGGCGAGCAGGGCGTCGGTCGCATCGTGTCGATGTTCAAGGGCAGGGAGCCCGTCACCGAATTGAAGGCCGGCGAGTCGGGGCAGGTCGTGCTCGACGTCACGCCGTTCTATGCGGAGAGCGGCGGCCAGGTCGGCGACAGCGGCGTGCTGTCCACGCCGGCGGCGAGGTTCGTCGTCGGCGACACGCAGAAGCTCGGCAAGGCACACGTGCACGTGGGCACGGTCGAGGAAGGCGCGCTGAAACTGGGCGATGCCGTCGAAGCCGTCGTCGATGGCGCGACGCGCCAGGCCACCCGGCTCAATCACACCGCGACGCACCTGCTGCACGCGGCACTGCGCCAGGTGCTGGGCACGCACGTGACGCAGAAGGGCTCGCTGGTCGCGCCCGACAGGCTGCGTTTCGACTTTTCGCACTATGCAGCCGTCACGCCGGAAGAACTCGCGCGGATCGAGTCGCTGGTCAACGCCGAGATCCGCCGGAATGCGGACGCCGAGACGAAGTTGATGGATTTCGACGCGGCGGTCGCATCGGGCGCGATGGCGCTGTTCGGCGAGAAATACGAGGACGAGGTGCGCGTGCTGCGCGTCGGCGATTTCTCCACCGAGCTCTGCGGCGGTACCCACGTCAGGCGAGCGGGTGACATCGGCCTGTTCAAGATCGTCAGCGAAGGCGGTGTCGCCGCAGGCGTGCGCCGCATCGAGGCCGTCACCGGGCAGGGCGCCTACGATTACGTGGTCGCAACGGACCACAAGTTGCGCGACGTCGCCGGGCTCGTGCGTGGCTCGCGGGACGACGTCGGCGACAAGGTGCGGCAGTTGCTCGACCGTGCGCGCCGCATGGAAAAGGAAATCGCGCAGCTCAAGGAAAAGCTCGCGAGCGGCAGCGGGCGCGACCTGGCGGGGGAAGCGCAGACCATCGGCAACGGCGTCAGGCTGGTTGCCGCCAGCATCGACGGCGCCGACGCCGCGGCACTGCGTACGGCCGTGGATCAGCTTAAAAACAAGCTCGGCAGCGCGATCATCGTGCTCGGATCGGCGGCGGGCGACGACAAGGTCACGCTGATCGCGGGCGTCACCAGCGACCTCACCGCGCGCGTCAAGGCGGGCGACATCGTCAACCACGTTGCGAGGCAGGTGGGCGGCAAGGGCGGCGGTCGTGCCGACCTCGCGCAGGCGGGTGGGACGCAACCGGCCAACCTGCCTGCGGCCCTGCAGGGCCTCGCCGACTGGCTCGCACCGCAACTCTCCTGAGCCCCGTACCCGGTCGCTCTGGCACAGGCTGGACTGGAACCAAATCGGGTAATTCCGAAGTAGGACGATGCTGACATTTGACGGGGCGCGCGCTATCGTTCGCGCCGGTGACAGCGGTTTCATGCACGGTGCGCTGGAGTCACGGTCGGAGCGGAGCGGAACCGGTTTCTCGGCACGCCGGGAACCGTCCTGGCCGTAGAACGCAAAGATCTGGAAGGGATTCGAGTCAGGCGCAGGATAAGGCCAAGCAGGCCAGGAGAGTTTCAATGTTGATCCTTACGCGACGCGTCGGTGAAACCGTCATGATCGGCGAAAACGTGACCGTGACGGTGCTGGGGGTCAAGGGCAACCAGGTGCGTGTCGGCGTGAATGCGCCGCGCGACGTTGCCGTCCATCGGGAAGAGATTTTCGAGCGCATCAAGCGCGAAGAGCAGGACGGCGGCACGGCCGACCGTCCGGCCGCCCGCAGCGGCAATGGCCATGCCACGACCGGCATGGACGACACCTATTGAGCCCAGAACCGGCCCGGAGCTTTACTGGGCGACCCGGGACGTTTATCCTTCGCGGCTCTCCGTTTCATGGAGAGATGGCCGAGTGGTCGAAGGCGCGCCCCTGCTAAGGGCGTAAGGGTCAAAAGCCCTTCGAGGGTTCGAATCCCTCTCTCTCCGCCAGTACAGAATCGCTTTACGCGCCCGTAGCTCAGTTGGATAGAGCGTCTGGCTACGAACCAGAAGGTCGGAGGTTCGAATCCTTCCGGGCGCGCCAGTGAAACAAAAGGGCCCATCGCAAGATGGGCCCTTTTTCATTTCACCGCGTCCTTGTGCGGAGATCGATAGCGTTCATCTCTCGCAGAACAGTGTGCCGTCACGGTTGCCGGCCTGATGGCTTTTGCCGCACCGGTCTGGCGACAAGCTGGAGCGATTCCAGGCGCCGCTGGTCTTCTGGCAGGTGGCCGTCAGAGTGCCACGCGAATCGACCGACACGTCGCGGCAGGATTGGCTGAATGAACCGTGCCAACGCTCCACGTTCTGGCCGTACCCGTCATCGGGCTCGCAAGACAGGGTGCCGTCGCGATTGCCGGCGCGACGATCGCTGCACGGCGCGACGTCAGGCTCGTCCGCCGCCAGCTGCCGTTCGCAGCCTGGCAGGAGGCAGTCAGGGTGCCATTCGAATCCACCGACACATCTCGGCAGGACTGGCTGAACGATCCACGCCACTGCCCGTCGTTCTGACCGTAGCCGTTATTCGACTCGCAAAACAGGGTGCCGTCACGATTGCCGGCGCGACGATCGCTGCACTGGCGCGACGTCAGGCTCGTCCGCCGCCAGCTGCCGTTCGCAGCCTGGCAGGAGGCGGTCAGGGTGCCATTCGAATCCACCGAAACATCCCGGCACGACTGGCTGAACGACCCTTCCCAGCGGCCGGCATTGCTGCTGCCAGTCGTGGCCGACTCGCAGACCAGTTGGCCATCGCGATTGCCCGCGCGATTAGTTTTGCACTCGGGCCATGGCAGGGTTGTCCGCCGCCAGCTGCCATCCGCAGCCTGGCATTCGAGCTGTCAACCACCCCAGCGGGTTTATCGATATGTTGCGGCAGGAATTCCGGAACGAACCCTCCCAGCGGTCGGCGTTTCGGGTGCCAGTCGCAGCCGACTCGCAGAACAGGGTGCCGTCGCGATTGCCGGCGCGACGATCGCTGCACTGGCGCGACGTCAGGCTCGTCCGCCGCCAGCTGCCGTTCGCAGCCTGGCAGGAGGCAGTCAGGGTGCCATTCGAATCCACCGAAACATCCCGGCACGACTGGCTGAACGAACCACGCCACTGCCCGTCGTTCTGACCGTAGTCGTTATTCGGCTCGCAAAACAGGGTGCCGTCGCGATTGCCGGCACGATAACTCGGGCACTTGTCCGCCTGCAGGTTGGTGCTCTTGTAGGTCCCGTTGTTCTTGCGACACGTGGCGCGCAGCTTGCCGTGCTTGTCGACGGAAACGTCGCGACACGAGTCGCGGAACGAGCCGCTCCACTGGCCCACCGTGCCGCTGCCGCCGGCATACGACTCGCAGAACAGCGTCCCATCGCGATTGCCGAAGGCCTGGCAGGACTGGATCTGTGCCGACGCCGACACATACTGGCCGCTGGCACGCCGGCACTGCGCGCGCAACGTGTCGCCCTGTACATAGGCCTGCTCACAGCTCTGACGCCAGGACCCGCCCGGCAGTCCGTCATTGCTGGCCAGGGCTGGGCGCGGCATCGCCACGAGACTGGCCGCAAGGGCGACCGCTGCGAACCCACTACCCAGTGTTCCATTGATTTTCATGGTGTTCTCCTCTCGCGCCCGAAACCGCAGGCCGCACGCGGTTACGCCGGCTCCGTTGATGTCTCGACGATAGTGCCTGGCCTCGCCGTGGTCTGTACGGCAGCGGACACAGCGGTGCGGCGGATCGCCGCGCGGTCTCGAGGCTGCTTGACGCGGGTCAGCCAGACATCGTGGGGGCTCCAGGCGATCGAAGGCGCGTACTGGGCATCACTCGTGTTGGTGAAGACGCGATCCCCCGCTACCCGATCGGCATTTTCCTTCATCGCGTCGGACCAGTTCATCGCACGCTCCTTGGTCGCGTGTCGGCGCTGCAGCGGTCTGCGCAACGGGCGGCAAGCTCACGCACAACGTTAAGCGTTGGCGCACGAAGGTTCCGTACGGTGCCGCACGCAACTGCTCGTCCATGTACTCAATTTCCGGTCGCGGCGGCCTGCACGCGCCAGATGGCGTTGCCGACATCGTCGGCGACCAGCAGCGCGCCGTGCTCGGTCGAGCGCGACGCCGACCGGGCGGCCCTGCGCCTCGCCGTCGCGCGTCGACGAAGCCGGTCAGGACGTCCTCGCGGCAGGCCCGGTCGGCCTGCCGTCGGCGAACGGCACGAAGATGACCTTGTAGCCGCTGCGCGGCTTGCGGTTCCAGGAGCCGTGCTGGCCGATGAACGCGCCGCCTGCATAGTGCTGCCGGCAAGCAGCTCGCCGCTGTAGAACGCCAGGCCGAGCGACGCGGTGTGCGCGCCGAGCGCGTAGTCGGGCGCGATGGCCTGCGCGACCAGGTCGGGCCGCTGCGGCTCGACGCGCGCGTCGACGTGCTGGCCGTAGTAGCTGTAGGGCCAGCCGTAGAAGGCGCCGTCCTGCACGGAGGTCATGTAGTCGGGCACGAGGTCGCTGCCGAGTTCGTCGCGCTCGTTGACCGACGGTCCACAGCGCGCCGGTCTGCGGCTCCCACGCCAGGCCGTTCGGATTGCGCAGGCCCGGAGGCGAAGAGCGCGTCGCTGCCCGGTCGCGAGGTCGACTTCCAGGATCGCGGCGCGGCCTTCCTCGTCCTCGATGCCGTTCTCGCCGACGTTGCTGTTGGAGCCGACCGTGGCGTAGAGCGCGTGCCGTCGGGGCTGGCGATGATGTTCTTGGTCCAGTGGTGGTTGATCGGCCCGGCGGGCAGATCGGCGAGCTTGACGCCGCGGCGCGGTGATCTGCGTGTCGCCCGCGCGGTAGGGAAAGCGCACGATCGCATCGGTGTTGGCGACGTAGAAGTCGTCGCCGACCAGCGCCATGCCGAAGGGCGAGTTCAGCCGCTCGAGGAACGTCGCTGCGGTCTCGGCGACGCCGTCGCCGTCGGCGTCGCGCAGCAGCGTGATGCGGTTGGCGCTCGGCACGCCGGCGCCGGCCCGCTTCATGCACATGCTTCATGACCCAGCCGCTTGATGCCGCTTGCCGTCGTCGGGCCGCGGCGGCGCGTTGGTCTCGGCGACCAGCACGTCGCCGTTCGGCAGCACGTAGAGCCAGCGCGGATGGTCGAGCCCGCGGCGAAGCGCTTGCACGGACAGGCCTTGGCTGCGACGGGCGTCGCGCCGGAGGTCCAGCCATTGCCGGGGCGATGTGCACGGTCGGAACGAGCGTCCGGCGCGGTGGGGGCGGAGTTCGGTTCCGGGCCGTATCCGGCAGCGTCGGGTAGGGTTGCCATCTCGCCGCAGCCCGCGAGCGCGAGCACCAGGAGTCCGACGAACAATGGGGGGAGAGGCGGATAGGACATGACGCAAAGGTCAGGCCGGTTGCGAAAAGCGAAGATCGAGTCGGGACGCGACGGCGTACAGTGAGTCCGTCATCCACGCGGTGCCAATGGCCGGGGAAGAGACATCATGCACGCCGCGAACAGGTTTCGTTCCGGCATCATCTTCGCATCCTGCGTGGCCCTGCTCGCATGGTCTGCCGTGGCGGGCTGTTCCGGCAAGCAGCAAGACCGGAACCTGCGGGTACGGTGCAGGACCACGCGCAGTCAGCGACCGTGCCGGCTGCAACCCCGGCAGGCGCCGATGAACCGCTGCCGCCGTTGCCGTACGAATCCACGTTGCCCGCATTCATACGCGACGAGCTGGGCGTTCCTTTCAAGGGCGACCTCGACGAGATGGTGCAGCGCCGGCTGGTGCGCATCGGCGTCACGTTCAACCGCACGATTACTTCGTCGACCAGGGCGTGCAGCGAGGCGTCGCCTACGAGTACGGCAGGCTCATGGAGGACGAGCTCAACAAGCGCCGCAAGACGGGCAACCTCAAGGTCGTGTTCTGGTTCGTGCCGTTGCCGCGGGACCAACTGCTGCAGGCACTCGTCGATGGCAAGGTCGACATGGTGATCGCGCAACTCACCGTGACCCCCGAGCGCCAGAAGGTCGTCGACTTCACCAATCCCACCCGCACCCACGTGGACGAGGTCGTGGTGACCGGGCCCGGTGCACCGGCCATCGCGTCGGTCGACGACCTTGCGGGGCAGGAGGTGTACGTCCGCAAGAGCAGCAGCTATTACCAGAGCCTGCTCGCGTGAACGAGCGGCTGCGGGCGGCCGGCAAGCCGGTCGTCTCGATCCAGCTGGCGCCGGAGAACCTCGAGGACGATGACCTGCTCGAGATGAACGCCGGCCTGATCAAGATCACCGTCGTCGACAATTACCTTGCGAATTTCTGGAAGAAGGCGTTCACGGACATCACCGTGCACGATACGGTGGCCGTGGGACCAACGGCACGCTGGCGAACGTCATCGCAAGAACAGCCCGCAGCTCGCTGCCGGGCTCAATGCCATCATCGACAAGCACGGGCAGGGAACGGCGTTCGGCAACATGATGGAAAAGCGCTACCTGCAGAGCACGCAGTTCGTCAGGAACGCGACCTCCGAGGCCGAGATCCGCAAGTTCCAGCAGATCGCGCGGCTGTTCAGGAAGTACAGCGACCAGTACGACGTCGACTACCTGCTGATGGCCGCGCAGGGCTTCCAGGAGTCGGGGCTCGACCAGTCGGTCAAGAGCAGGGTCGGCGCGGTCGGCGTGATGCAGGTGATGCCCGCGACGGGCAAGGAACTCGGACGTCGGCGACATCCGGCAACTCGAGCCCAACATCCACGCGGGCGTGAAATACATGCGCTGGATGATGGACCACTATTACAAAGACGAGCCGATGGACCGGCTCAACAAGGGGCTGTTCGCCTTCGCCTCCTACAACGCCGGCCCCGGGCGCATCCGCAGCTGCGCAAGGAAGCCGAGAAGCGCGGGCTCGATCCCAACGTGTGGTTCGGCAACGTCGAGCAGATCGCCTCCGAGCGCATCGGTCGCGAGACGGTCACCTACGTGAGCAACATCTACAAGTACTGGGTGGCCTATCGGCTGGTCCTGGACCAGAAGGCGCGACGCGAAGCCGCGAAGAAGTCGCTGGAGCCGGCAAGCGACCAGCCGCCCCGGTAAGGCACCCGATCCCCACGACACGCCCCCGAGTCACAGCGCGCGCAGCTGGAGTCGCGCGGTCGTCGTCCTGCTGATTTGCACCTCGCTGGCGCTCCTGCTGTCCATCGACGCCGTGTACGACGGCCTGCGGCACGCCCTGGCCGCGGCGGAGCCGTTGATCGCCGAGTACCCCTACCTGGGTGCGATATCGTTCGTGCTGCTCGCCGCGCTCTCGGCCGTCCTCGCGTTTTTCTCCAGCGCTTGCTGTTGCCTGCGGCCGTCTTCGCCTGGGGCAATGCGGTCACCCTCGTGCTGCTGTGGCTGGGCTGGCTGCTCGGCGGGGCCTGCACCTACGCGCTCGGGCGCGGCTTGCGCAGCCCGGGCAACGTGACGCCGAGGGCTCCCAGCCAGCTTGGCTTCTACGCCCGGCGCGTGTCGGGTAACGCGACGTTTGCGATGGTCCTGCTGCTGTGCCTGGCGTTGCCATCGGAACTGCCCGGATACCTGTGCGGGTATCTCGGGTGCGCTTCCGCACTTACCTGGGAGCATTGGCCCTGGCAGAGCTGCCCTATGCCGCCGGCGCGGTCCTGCTGGGGGAGGGCGTCGTCAACCGCGAGATCGGCTGGCTACTGGCGTTCGGGATGCTGGGGGCTGCGTTCAGCCTGTATGTATTGCGTGTCCTGCACGAGCGGCTCGAACGGGAGCTGACCCGCGCTCAGGCGCGCAGCAACGTCGAGGCACGCCGCGCGGCCACGGCCGCCGAGAGCCCGAGGCTCAGGCCCTGCAGCAGCCGACGCGGCCTGATGATCACGACAGCGAGCACCACCGCTCCGGCCAGGACCAGCGGATGCGACGTACCCGTCGTGCGACGCGTACCGCCGTATCGACGGCACGGAGCGAATGCTCGACACCGCCCGCGCTGATCGCGAGTTCCTGCGCTGGAGCTCGCAACGTGCCTCGAGCATGCGCCGTTTCGCTGCAAGCTCCTCGCGCCGGCTCATGGCGAATCCCGCCTGGCCAGTTGCTGCAGGTCGCGCTCGAGCTCGCCGAGCGTGGAGGCCAACAGGCGTGACTGTCGCCGCGTTCTCGCGCGGACGACGACGAACGACGCGAGCGCAAGCGCGATGAAACCCGCCGCGACGCACGCGACCGCCGCAATGCGGTGGGTGTCCCAGAACGCCGCGATCACCACCAGCGCACAGAACAACAGCGCCAGGCTCGAGAGCGCGAGCACGACCATCCCGCCGACGACCAGCGCGACGACACGGCGGAGCTCCTCCTCGATCTCCGTGCCGAACAATTCGACCCGGGTCTGCGCCATCGCCACGAGCGTGGCGAGCGCCCGCAGGGAATCGAAGAGACCGCCAGCCGTCCTTCCGGGTGCGTCGGAATCGCCCATCGACGTGCTCGCTGCCAGTCCGCGCTCAGCGCCGGCCGATCAGCAAGCCGATCACGAACCCGACTCCCGCGGCGACGCCCATCGACGGCCATGGGTTTTCGTGTACGTATTCGTTGGTCTTCTGCGCCGCCTCGCGCGCGCGCGCAGCGACGTGCTGCTCCATCTCCTGCATGCGGAGCCGCGCCCGATGCAGGGACTCTTCGGCATGCGCCCGCGCCTTGGCTGCACGCTCACTGGCGTCGCCGGCCGTCGCTTGAGGAGATTCTCGGTATCGCGCACGACGGCCTGCAGGTCCGCCATGAGCCTGTCGGTGCCGGTGCCCGGGCTGGTGTTCAGGTTGGGGGTATCCATGAGTCCTACCTCCTTGGCAATGACTCACATGCGCGTGGGTGGACGCGCTCCAGAGACACTGTACTCCGCGGGCCCGGGGGTCGAATCCGTACAAGTCGGGCGGTGCGCGGGGCACCTAGCGAGGCGCGAGGTCCAGAATCAGCGCGGTGAGACGATCCGGATCCACCGGCTTGGTCAGGTGTCGATCGAAGCCCGCGGCGATGGCCTTGTTCTTGTCCTTGTCGGTGCCCCAGCCGGTTACGGCGATGAGTACCGGGCGCGGCTCCAGCGCGGAGGCTCGCAGTCGTCGCGCCAGCTCGTATCCGTCCATGCCGGGCATCCCGACGTCGAGCAACGCAATCTCCGGCTTGAACTGCGCCGCCGGGGCGATCGCCTCCGCCCCGGAGACCGTCACGCTGACGGTGTGTCCTTCGAGTTCCAGGAAGAGGGCAAGACTCGCGGCAACGTCCGCGTTGTCGTCAACGATCAGGATTCGGCGTGATGCGCCACCTCGTGCCGAAGCGGCTACCGGGACGTGCGCGACCTCCCCACCCTTCAAGCGCGGAAGCACGACCGAGAACGTCGCGCCGCCGCCCGGTCCCGGGCTGCGTGCCTCGACCCGCCCGCCGTGCATTTCGACGAGGCCCTTGACGATGGCGAGCCCGATGCCGAGGCCACCCTCTGCTTCGCTCTGCCGTTTCTCGACCTGCGAGAACATCGTGAAGATGCCGGCGAGCGAATCCGTGCACAGGCCGACGCCGTTGTCGGCCACCTCGATCGTGAGGCCGGCCGTGTCGGCCGTCGCACTGAGTTCGATCCGGCCACCTTCCGGCGTGAATTTGGCCGCGTTGTTCAGCAGGTTGGAAACGACCTGCGTGATCCGGACGGGGTCGAGGGTCGCGCGCACCGGCTCCTGCGGCAGGCGCACGACCAGTTCATGACCGCGCGCGTCGATCAACGGGCGACTGGTTTCCACGGCGCTTTCGATCAGGGTCGCGAGCAGCACGTGTTCGCGGCGCAATTCCAGCTTGCCGCGAGTGATGCGGGACACGTCGAGCAGGTCGTCGAGGAGGCGCGCCATGATGCCGACCTGCCTGCCGATGACGTCGCGGCACCAGTCGGTGGCGTTTGCGTCCGCCTCCGCCGAGCCGAGGACGCGCGCCGCATTGCGTATCGGCGCGAGCGGGTTGCGCAACTCGTGCGCCAGCGTCGCGAGGAACACGTCCTTGCTTTCACTGGCGGCCCGCAAGGCTGCCTGCGCCCGGCGCCCGTCGTCGATGTCGATGGCCGCGCCACACCAGGCGACCAGTTCCCCGGCCGGGCTCCGGACCTGGTTGCTGCGCACCATGAACCAGCGATAGGTTCCGGCAGCACTCAGCAGGCGATACTCCGTTTCGTACGGCGTGCCCGTCTGGAGCGATTCCCGCACGACGGTGCGGACCCTCGGCAGGTCGTCGGGATGGACGAATGCAGTCCAGCCGTCGCCGAGCAGGGAATCCTGCGGCGCACCGGTGAACCTGTAGAGACGCCGATTCGCGTAGGTGATCCTCCCGGCGAGGTCCGTCACGAACACCTTGGCCGGCAACGACTCCGCCAGCGTGCGGAACTTCTCCTCGCTCCGGGCGAGCGCGGCCTGCGCGCGCTTCAGGTTGTCGATGTCGCGCCAGGCGGCCAACCCGCCGCTGATGCTGCCGTCGCTGCGACGAATCGGCCCCGCGTTGCACAGGATCGCCACGTCGGAACCGTCCGCCCGCCGGAGCAGGAGTTCTTCGTTGCGTACGACCTCGCCGAGGCGGGTCGCTCGGGTCAGCGGCAAATCGTCCGCGGGAACGAGCCGGCCGTCCGGGTAATGTATTTCCCACTTCTCGGGATGGCTTTCGGCGGGCGTGCCGGCGATCTGCTCCAGGGAGCGGCCCGTCAATTCCTGGCCGTACCGGCTCACGCGCGTGATCACCGCGTCCGGCGCAGTCGCGAAGGTGAGGCCCTCGGGGATGTGCTCCATGAGCGCATCCAGCGTTCGCTGGCTGGCCTCGGCGGTCTCCCTTGCACTTTGTGCCCAGGCCTGCCGGACCAGGGTCGCCACGTAATATCCCAGGGTCTCGAGGATGCGGGCGTCGGACAGGTCGAACAGCTTGTCGCGATCGTGTGACATGGCCCAGAGCGTGGCGACGGCGCGCCCGTCGATCAGCACCGGCATGCAGAGGGCCTCCGTCACGGCTGGCCTGATTGCAGCGATGGCCTCAAACGACCGGCCGGGCTCCGCCAGCAGGATCGGCGTTGCCCGTGCCAAGGCCAGGCCGCACGGCACGCACGCGGCGGGCGCCGACCCGCGGACGAACTTTGCGGCAATCCCGGCTACGGCCGGCCAATGCAGGCGAGATTCGCAGTCGCCCACATCCAGCAGGCTGATGCCCGTCGATCCTGCGTCGCAGAGCCGCAAGGCGGCATCGACGACGAGTTCATAGCTGCAGGCCGCATGCTCGGCCATGGATCGGATGATGCCCGCATAGGCAGTGGCTTCTGCGCCGGGGTCGATGGCCCTGGCGCCTCGCGAAAGCAGCTCGCCACCTGATGCGGGGTCGATCCGCGGGACGTGGCCCGCGCGCCTCCGTCGAGATCAGCGATGCCATGCCTTCTCCCCGAGTGATGATCCGTGCCGGTCCCGGGCGAAGGATGGTCCGCTACGGTACCTTTGTCAGTCAGGCAACGCTTACACTGGGCCCGGAAGAAAAGCAGAAGGGTGGACGCATGATGCGGTCTCTGTCCCGGCGGCGCCTGCGCCGTTTCGGCGCTGCCGTCCTGCTCACGGCCCTGCTCGGTCCATTCGCCGGTGCCGCATCGCCGCCGACGAAGCGCCGAATCCCGATGGGGACTCGGTCTCGAGCGCGCTCGTCCAGATCGACGGTCGCACGATCCTGCGCGTGTGGGGCAGTGCGGGCTACCCTGCGAACGAGCGGGCACGCGCGATCGAGCGTCGGATCGTCGACCTGGCGCGCAACCGGGCGATACCGGTCGAACGATCACGCTGCAGGAGAACGAGCGCGGCACCGCGTCCAGGCCGGCGAGGTCAGGTTGCTGGCGGTGACCGACGGTGACGCGGCACTGGAGGAGACGACCCGGCAGACGCTGGCGCTGGCCACGCTCGCGGCCACGCGCGACGCGGTCCAGTCGTGGCGGTTCGAGCGTTCGACGGAACGGCGGCTGCGCAATCTCTACTGGACGATCGGCGCGACCGTGGCGACGGCGTTCATCCTCTGGCTGCTCGGCAGGATCTTCGGTCGCATCCGCCGGTTCGTCGCCGAGCGCGCCAGTGCGCGCATCAAGGCCGTGGGCGTGCAGTCGTTCGAGGTCATCCACGCGAGCCAGATCCACGCCGCGCTCGCCACCCTGCCGCGGCTCGGCTATGGGCTGGCGGTCGCCGTCACCCTGTACGTCTATCTCGACGTGGTGCTGAAACTGTTCCCGCTGACCCGGCCCCTGGGCGAGCGGCTGTTCTGGCTCGTGGTGGGCCCGCTCGAGACGTTCGGGCTCGCCTTCGTGCGTCAACTGCCCAACCTGTTCTTCCTGGCCGTGCTCGTGGTCCTCGTCCGCTACGCGCTCAAGGTCATGCGCCTGTACTTCGACGCCATCGAGCGTGGCGCCGTGCAATTCCGCAACTTCGACGCGGACTGGGCCATTCCAACCTACAAGGTGCTGCGGATCTTCGTGGTGGCGTTCGCGATCGTGGTGGCCTACCCCTACATTCCCGGCTCGGAGTCGGCCGCGTTCAAGGGCGTGTCGGTGATGCTGGGCGTGCTGTTCTCGCTCGGTTCGTCCTCGGTCATTTCCAACATCATCGCCGGCTACAGCATGACGTATCGTCGCGCGTTCCGCCGCGGCGACCGCATCAAGGTCGGGGACATCATCGGCGAGGTCGTCGAGCCGCGCGTGCTGGTCACCACGTTGCGCACGCCCAAGAACGAGATCGTGATCGTGCCCAACACCGAGATCCTCAACAACAGCGTGATCAACTACAGCGCGATGGCGCGGCGAGACGGGCCTCATCCTGCACACGACGGTCGGCATCGGCTACGAAACGCCGTGGCGCCAGGTCGAGGCCATGCTGCTGAAGGCGGCGCGGCGGACGCCCGGCCTGAACAGCGAACCGCCGCCGTTCGTGCTGCAGCGGGCGCTGGGCGATTTCTGCGTCACCTATGAAATCAACGCCTACACCAACGACGCCGAGCAGCATGCTGCGCCAGTACTCCGCCCTGCACGCCAACATCCTCGACGTGTTCAACGAGTACGGCGTGCAGATCATGACGCCTGCCTACGAAGGCGATCCGGCCGAACCCAAGGTGGTGCGGACGGACGACTGGTTTACGGCGCCGGCAGTGCACGGCGCCAGCCGCGCCGGCTGCGGAGCGACGGCGGCTCAATGCGACCCGAAGAATTCCTGAGCGGCCTCGAGGCAGAACGGCGACACCAGCCCGCCGTGATACAGGTCGAGGACGGCCTCGCGGCCGCCGTCGCTCGCACCCTGGAGGATGGCGGTCGCAGCGACGACGTCCTTCGCGACATCGAAGCGCTCGCTTGAGATCCTCGTAAGGGTCGCTCGAGCCGGACGGATCCGCATCCACGTCGAGGACGGTGTAGGGGGCCGAGGCCGCGTGCGAGGCCCAGTAAGCCTCCATCAGCTGCGTGTTCAGCCAGAACACCGTGGGATCGTCGTGGCCTCCGCATAGCAGCGTCGGCGCCCGGGGCGCCCAGTTGCGCAGGTCGTTCTGCGCGAGGCGCTGGCGCAGCGGCAGGCCCGGATTGGCGGCCGGCTCCGCGCTGGTGAGCTGCGGCCAGCCACCATCGGGATGCGCCTCGGCGTCCTGCAGGTAGGCAAGCCGGAACGCGTTCGTCACCAGGTGAGCGGTGGCGAAGCCTTGCGCGAAAACCACGGCAAGCTCAGCCGGCGTGGTCGCGGGCGTGATGTCGGCGTACGCGGGAGAGGGCGGCATCGAAGCGAAGAACGCGCGGGGCAGCAGACCCTGGTCGTACAGCTGGCTGCGGGGCAGGGCGGAGGGCAGCAGGGTGTCGATGCCGGCCGCGTACGGCGACTCGAACAGGTCCGTCGGGCTGCCGTAGACGTCGCCGTAGGCGTGCTCGTAGGCCGTGAACAGGTAGCTGCCGAAGACCGATGCGCCGCCGCTGACCCGGCCCGCAGAAGACGGCGTCGAGAAACGCCGCAAGGGCATACGGGCCTGACAACGGCGCCGACGCCGTGACGGTCTTGCCCTGCGCCTCGAGCGCGCGCTGCGTCGCCATCGCGACGTACCCGCCCTGCGAGTACCGGTCACATAGAGCCGACCGTCATCGTCCGTCGCGCCCGAAGGGCCCGCGACGGGCAGGGCCGACCGCGCCGCCGTGAGCGCGTCGACCATGTCGTTCGACTGCGCTGCTGCAATCAGGTACGGGTGCGAGGGCAGCGAGGACGTGTCGTAGCCCGCGTAGTTCGGCGCCACGACGATGTATCCCTGCGCGGCGAAGAACGCCGCCAGGTAGAGGCCCTCGGCATTCTCCGCGTCGTCGAGGCGCGTCAGGTCGAAAGTCTTTTCCGTCGACGTGCCGTGCGCATAGAGGACGATCGGCCGCCCGCCGCGGCACCGGTCAGCGATGCCGCCCGGCACCATGAGCGCACCGCTCGCGTCGGTGGCTTCGTCCCGGCCGCCGACGGTCGCGTAGCGGATCTTGTAGACCGCGACGTCGCAGACCGGGGCGCCGGCCTGCAGCAGCAGCGCCTGCCTCGCGGGTTCGCTGAGGCCGGGCAGGAAATTCCCGGCCGAGAGGGTCGTGACCAGAGCGGGGGAATTCTCGAGCAATCGGCCTCGTCCCGGAGGGCCGCCACCACCGCCCGGGTCGCCCGGTGCCTGGTCGTTACTGTCATTGCCGCACCCGGCGAAGGCGGCGACCAGCAGCAGCACGGTGAGGTGCGCGAATGCGTGCCACGCGCGCGCTCGGGAGGAGATCGACGACAGGTGAGTCATCCGGCCACCTTAACTCGTGGTGCCCGCAATGCTGCCAGAGGGACACACCTGCCGTGTCAGCGGGCAGCGCGACGCCGATTTGGACTTCCTCCCGGCCTCGCCTATATTGGCCGCGACACGGGGGACACCGTCATGCCTTACAGTCGCCTACTCAACCCGCTGGACCTGAGCTTCGTGCTCATGGAAACCCGGCAGACGCCGATGCACGTCGCCGGCCTGCAGACGTTCCTGCCGCCGCCCGATGCGCCGCGTGGATTCCCGAAGCAGCTCTACGAATACCTGCGCAGTTTTCCCGTGACCGTGTCGCCGTTCAATTTCGTGCTGCGTGGCATCGGTGGCGCGCGGCTGCTGCCCTCGTTCGAAGTCGCGAAGAAGGTCGACATCGACTATCACCTGCGCCACTCGGCGCTGCCGTACCCGGGCGGTGAGCGCGAGCTCGGCATCCTGGTCTCGCGGCTGCACTCGAATCCCATGGACTTCGACCGCCCGCTCTGGGAGATGCACCTGATCGAGGGCCTCCACGGCGGGCGGTTTGCGCTCTATTGCAAGCTGCATCACTCGCTCGCGGACGGCGTGTCGGGCGTCGGGCTGCTGAACTTCGCGGACGACCCGGCGCACAGCCGGACACCGCCCGTGTGGGCGGCCGAGCGTCCACGCAAACCGCGCACGGGCGGCGCCGCGCCCGGCGGCCTGGGTGGCTTCGGTGCGGTCGCGAATGCCGTCATGAACCAGGTCCGCTCGTTGCCGAACCTGCTGGAGGGACTGGGCGGGTCGGCCAAGGCCGCGATCGGGCTCAAGCCGGACCCACAGTTCGCGTCGCTCGCCGAAGCCCCGCGCACGATCTTCAACGTCAACGTCACGCCGCAGCGCCGGGTGGCCACGCAGGCCACCACGCTGGCACGCATGAAGGCCATCGGCGAGGCCGCGGGCGGCAGCGTGAACGACGTCCTGCTGGCGGCCTGCGGTGGCGCGCTGCGCCGGTTCCTCGACGAGCTCGGCGAGTTGCCCCGCCGCTCGTTGATCGCGTCGATTCCCGTCGCGCTGCCGCGCGACACCAACGAGCCGGGCGGCGGCGGCAACGCGATCAGCTTCGCCAACGTCAAGCTCGGCACCGACGTCGCGGACGTGCGGGAGCGGTTCGAGATCATCCATCGCAGCAGCACCGTGGGACGTGAGCACCTGAAGCAGATGGGGTCGACGGCACTGATGACCTACACGGTGCTGACCAGCTCGCCGCAGATGCTGACGCGCATTCCCGCGGTCGGCTCGCGCGTGCCGCCGATCTACAACGTCATCATTTCCAATGTCCCGGGTCCGCGCGGCAAGCTCTACCTGCTGGGCGCCGAGATGGAGGCGTACTACCCGATTTCCGCGCTGGCGCACGGGCAGGCGCTCAACATCACCGTGCTGAGCTACGCGGGCGGGCTGTACTTCGGCTTCACGGGTTGTGCGGACAAGGTCCCGCACCTGCAGCGACTGGCCGTGTACACGGGCGAAGCGCTCGACGAGCTCGAGCGCACGTTCGGCACCGGTGCCAACGAAGCTCCTGCTCGACGCAGGCCGGCGAAGAAAGCGAGCCGCCGGTCACCGGCGAAGAAGAAGGCGGCCGCGAAACGGCGCCGCCGCGCAGAACCTGCCTGAGCGCCTTCGCGCCGGTGAGTTCTTCACTCGGCGCGCGTCGGAAACGGCAGGGCGTCGGCGTCCAGTCCGTCGTCGCGCTCCACGCGACAGGCATTCAGCGCGCTCGACACGAGCTGGTACTGCCCGACGACGAACACGAGGTCGAGCACCTGCTGAGTCGTGAAGCAACCGGCGAGTGACTGCCACGTCGTATCGGTGACCGTGTGCCGGTCGACCAGCTCGTCAGTGGCACGCAGGGCCGCGCGCTCGGGATCGCTCCAGCCATCCGCGTCGGGCCCGGTGCCGATGCGGGCCAGGTCTTCGTCCGTCACGCCCGCGCGGCGACCGACCCAGACATGCTGGCCCCACTCGTACGGTGACTGGCACCGCCAGCCGACCCGCAGGACGACCAGTTCGCGCAATCGCGGCGGCAGCGTCGACTTCGACAGCAGGTAGCCGGCGAAGACCAGCCAGTGACGCAGCAACTCGGGGTGATGACCGAGCGTGCCGAAGACGTTGAGCAGCCGGGTGTCGGCGCCGCGGACTTCGGTCAGGGGCCGGAGCAGGGCGCGCGTCTGCTCGTCCGCATCGGCGAGCGAGATGGGTGCGATGCGTGCGGTCATGGTCCGGTCATCGGCCGCGGGGCACGCAGCGAGGAATCATCGAGCCAGCGTGAGCAGGTGCCGGCCGTAGCCGGCGACGTCGGCCCAGTCCGTGTAATCGATCACGGCCGTCTTGTCGGTGGGGCCGTGCGTCATCTTCATGATCATCTGGATCATCAGGCGTTCGTGCCACGGCCAGGACGGGTAGTCCACCTTGCCCGCGATCACCTTGAGGTCGCGCGGCTTCCAGGGCGACAGCTGCAGGAACTTCTGCATGTAGCGGTTGCCCTCGACCGTCGACTTCTCGGGCGTGCGCGCGACGACCGATACGTTGAAGAACGCGTTCGGCTTCGCCTCGAGCGCGCCCCGGTGCCTGCCGATGAACTCGAACACGCTCTTGTCGTACGTGCCGTACAGCACGGGCGCGCCGAGCGCGACCACGTCGTAGCGCGCCCAGTCGACGCCTTCGTGCCCGGCCTCGACGATGTCCATCATCTCGGCATTGCCGCCTGCCGCCGCCGCGCCGGAGCAGATGTGACGTGCGATGCGGGCGGTGTGCCCGCCGCGGCTCATGTACAGGACGAGCAGGGAAGTCATGCGGCCAAGCATAGCGGCCGCATCCTGATTAAAGAACCCGGGACGAACGCAAAGGGCCCTCCGGAGAGGGCCCTTCGATCAACGTCGAGGAGCAGCAGTTACTTCGGCAGCTTGCCGTAGTAGGCCGCCAGGTCGGCGACGTCGGCCGCGCTCAGCTTCTTCGCGGCCTTCGCCATCTTGGCGTCCTTGGTACGCGTGCCGTCCTGGTACTCGACCATGGCCTTGGTGAACTTGTCGGCCGGCCAGCCCGCGATCGACGGACTCTCGTCGTCGCCCTTGCCGTCATCACCGTGGCAATCGACGCAGGCTTCGGACTTCGTCTTGCCGGCTGCGGCGTCGCCTGCGTAGGCGGGAGCCGCGACCAGGGCAGCGGCCGAGAGCAGCACGAAGATCGGGAGTTTGTTCATCGTCGGAATTCCTCGAGGGTAGGGATCGCCATGCGGCGCGCGTGCACATTAAAGCCTGAAGCGGCCGTAACGACAACGGGCGGGAAGGGAGCGGGGTCGCATCCGGCTCCGCGGGTGTTCCCTGGCGACCCGCCTGCAGTACCCTAGCGGCTGAATCCGCCGGCGGGAGATGCCGCGCATGAGTGAAAGTACGTATCCCCGCAGCGAGGAGCTCGCCAATTGTGCGGTGCATGGGCTCGGCATCGCCGGCAGCCTCGTCGCCCTGCCGTGGCTGGTGCTTACAGCACGCCATGCCGATGACCCCTGGCTGCTGGTCGGCGCACTGGCCTTCGGCCTCAGCGCGCTGCTGATGTTCAGCACGTCCGTGCTCTATCACTCGACGCGGGACGCGGCGCGGCGCCTGCGGCTGCGCAAGGTCGATCACGCCGCCATCTACCTGCTGATTGCGGGGACCTATACCCCGTTCACGCTCGGCGCCATGAAGGGAACCTGGGGCTGGACGATCGCCGGCATCGTCTGGGGCCTCGCGGTGCTCGGCATCGCCTTCAAGACCACTGCGCTGGGGTTCCGTTTCCCCAAAGCCTCGGTGGCGCTGTACCTGGTCATGGGCTGGATCGTGGTGATCGCCGCGAAGCCATTGGCGCAGCAGCTGACGGCTCACGAACTGTTCTGGCTCGTGGCCGGCGGGCTCTGTTACACCGGTGGCGTCGCGTTCTACCTGTGGAAAAGCCGGCCCTTTACGCACGCGATCTGGCACGTCTTCGTGCTGGCGGGCGTCGCCTGCCACTTCGTCGCGGTGCTCAGCGTCACCGCGGGTTGACCGGCGTCACGACGGGCGCACGGGACCGTCCAGGTCCCGCGCCCCGGCCGGCGGTCATTCCTTCTCGATGTGGATCTTCGTGTTCTTGACCGTGGACTCCACGAGTTCGAGGGCGAAGTCCGGGCCCTTCTTCTTCTTCACGAGCACGTCCTCGCCGTCGTCGACCTCGGCCTTGTAGGTCTTGTCGTCGAGCGTCTTTTTCATCGCGCGCTTGATGTCGCCGGCGACGGCGTTCTCGCCGCGCCCGTCGTCGATCACGACCTTCACGTCGACCGGCGTGCCCTGGTCGGGGGTGATGCGGAACAGGAAATGACCGTCGGAGTTCGCGCCGCCGCTCACTTCGATGCGCCACTTGTTCGAGAGCGAAGGCGCGGGGGCCGTGTCCTCCGCGAGCGCCGCGGGCGATCCAAGCGCCAGGCTGCAGGCCAGCCCGAATGCCGCTGCGAGACTGAATTTCATGCGTCAGGCCTCCGATTCCGGTGGTTGCTCGTCGAGGGGTTCCCGCCCCTCTGCGCAGCAAATACGCATCGCGACGGCGTGTCAACCGGACGGAATCGCGCGCGCGCCCGGCCGGATGATCCTGCGGCCCGGCCTGGCGCCTTGAAAAAAAGGTCCATGCCAATCAAGGGGAAAGCCTCGTTTTAAACTGATTCCGAGTGAACTACGCACGCTTCGCGCGGTCGCAACAGGTACGGCGGTGGTGGATCGCAGGGTCTGCTGCCGGTCTTCAATGCAGGCGACGTTGATATGGAGGTCGACAGTCATGGCCAATGAAGGTGGCGGCAAGCGCACCTCGAACCGAGGGTTTGCTGCGATGGACGAGCGGAAGCAGCGCGAGATCGCGAGCAAGGGTGGGTCCGCATCGGGCGGCAATTTCGCCAATGATCCCGAGCGTGCCCGTGAGGCGGGGCGCAAGGGCGGCGAGGTTTCGGGCGGCAATTTTGCGAACGACCCCGCGCGGGCGGCCGAGGCAGGCCGCAAGGGTGGCGAGGCTTCGCGCGGTGGCGGCAATCGCAGCGGCAACCAGGGTGGCTCGCGCCAGGGTACGACCCGCCAGGGTGGCACCAACCCGCCCGGCTGACGGCAGGGCGCGCAGCGGATATCGCTGCGCGTGCTTTTTTTGCAACCGGGTTGCGCGCTGCAGCAAAACCAAGCACAGTTTTGTGCATGTCACCGTCGGACGCAGCGGGCGGTCCCCCGCAAGACCTGCAACGGAATCTCGAAGTCGTCATCGTCGGCGCCGGCTTCGGGGGCCTCTGCATGGCGATCCAGCTGCTCGCGCGCGGGGTGCGCGAGTTCGTGGTCCTGGAGAAGGGTGCAGAGGTCGGGGGCACGTGGCGCGACAACTCCTATCCCGGCGCCGAATGCGACGTGCAGTCGCACCTGTACTCGTTCTCGTTCGCCCCGAAGGCTGACTGGAGCCAGCGCTACGCGGGCTGGAGGGAAATCCAGCAGTACATCCTCGACACCACCGAGCGACATTCGCTGCGCCAGTACATCCGCTGCCACCAGCAGGTGACCGGGTTGCACTTCGATGCCGCCCAGGCGCCGCTGGCGCGTGATGACGGCGTCGGGACTCGAGTTCGTGGCGCGCCACGTCGTGCTGGCGACAGGCCCCCTGCACGTGCCGCAGCTGCCGAAGCTGCCGGGTCTCGAGCGTTTCCGCGGACGCGTCTTTCATTCCGCGCAGTGGGACCACGGCTACGACCTCGACGGGCAAGCGCGTGGCATCGATCGGCACCGGCGGCAGCGCCATCCAGTATTGCCCGCGGATCGCGCCCGACGTCGCCCGCTTGCACGTGTTCCAGCGCACCCCGGCCTGGGTGATCCCGCGCGACACGCGGACGTACGGTGCAGGCGCGAAGCGCCGCTTCGCGCGCTTCGACGCCTGGCGCAAGCTGCATCGGGCACGCCTGTACTGGACCAATGAGTCGCGCGTGTGGCCCATTTTCCATCCCGCGCTGGCACGCGTGGTCCAGCGTGCTGGCGAAGTGGAACATCCGGCGCTCGCGTCGGCGACGCCGAGCTCGCGCGCAAGCTGACGCCCGACTACACCATCGGCTGCAAGCGCGTGCTGATCTCGAACGAGTGGTACCCGATGTTCCGGCGGCCGAACGTCGAACTCGTCACGGACGGCATCCGCGAGATCACCGAGCAGGGCATCGTCACGACCGACGGCGTCGAGCGACCGGTCGACTGCATCATCCTGGGCACGGGGTTCGTGGTCGATCCGCGCATCTACATGCAGGAGCTTCCCGGTCACGGGTCTGCCGGGCCACCATCTGGCCCGCGACTGGAAGGCGGGGGCCGAGGCGTACTACGGCATCTCGGTGGCAGGCTTCCCGAACCTGCACCAGCTGGTCGGGCCGAACACGGCGCTCGGCCACAACTCGATCATCTTCATGATCGAGGCGCAGGTGAATTACGTGCTCGACTGCATGCGCGCGGTCCGCGAGCGGGGCGCCGACTACCTCGTCGTCGATGCGCAGGCACAGTCCGAATTCAATGCGCGCCTGCAGGACGCACTTGAAGAGCACCGTCTGGAGCACGGGCTGCAGGAGCTGGTACCAGCAGGACGACGGCAGGAATTTCACGATCTGGCCGTGGTCGACGTGGCGTTACTGGCTCGAGACCCGCAGGGTCGAGCCGGCCCGGTACCATTTCGGCAAGGCCCATGCCGCGGCCGCGTCGTCACTGGCCGTGACGGCGGACTGAACCTCCACCTTCACAGGACTCCGTCGCCGAACCCAATGGACCTGACGACGTTCGTCGTGCTCGCGCTCGGCTTCGCCATCGTCGCCGGCCTCTACAGCAGCGTGGGGCATGCCGGGGCTTCGGGTTACCTGGCCCTGATGGCCCTGGCCGGTGTGGCGCCGGAGGTCATGCGGCCGACGGCACTGGTGTTGAACGTCGTCGTCGCGGCCTCGGCACCTGGCGCTTCGCGCGCGCCGGCCTGATCAGCTGGCGTGCCCTGTTGCCGCTCGTGGCGGCCTCCGTGCCGATGGCGTTCATCGGTGGCAGCACCACCTGTCGCTGCCGGGCTATCGGACACTCGTCGGCCGGTCCTGCTGGTGTCGGCCGCTCGTGCTGGCCTGGCGCGCGTGGCGCAACGTCGTGAGCGTCACACGCTGCCGGAGCCGCCGCTGCACGATCCCGTTGCCGGCGGCGCTCGGCATCGGCGGCGGCATCGGCCTGCTCTCCGGCCTGACAGGAACGGGCGGGGGCCTGTTCCTGAGTCCGTTGCTGCTGCTGGCTGGCTGGGCCGGGCCGCGGCGGACGGCGGGACTCGCCGCGCCGTTCATCCTGCTCAATTCGATCGGCGGGACTGGCCGGCCTGGGCTGGAGCGACGCCAGCCTGCCGGCGGGCTGCCCTGGTTCGTGCTGGCGGTGCTGGCGGGGGGCTTCGTCGGGACGCGGCTGGGAACGCAGCGGTTGCCGGCGCGCGAGCTGGTCGCGTTGCTTGCGGTCGTGCTGCTCGTCGCCAGCATGAAGCTGCTGGCGACGAGCTAGCGACGGTCAGGTCAGAACGAGTACTTCGTCGTGAACTGCAGGCGGTTCAGGTCGCCTTCCTCGTCCGTTCTCCAGTCTCGCGCTGCGCCATGCGGTACTCCGCGCCGATGTCGAGCTTCGGCAACGGCGAGTAGAACAGGTTGACGGCCCAGCTCGAGCTCGACTTGCTGATCTTCGACTTGTCGCCCGTGTATTCGTCCGGGTTGTCGTAGTCGCCCATCGCGAAGAACAGGTTGGAACGCCACTTGTCCGACCACAGGTGACGGTAGCCGATCCAGCCGATCACGCCGTCGATCGTCTCGAAGTCGCCGTCCGCCGCGAGCACCGCGTCGTTCGTGAAGTTGAGTGCGGCGTACCGGCCGAGGTTGCCGGCGCGAGATCGAAGCACGCATGTCGTCCTTGCCGATCATGAACTTGCCGAACGCGCTCGCCGCCATCGACCAGGTGCTGGCGTCGATCGCACCGGTGCCCGTCGTCTCGTACTTGAGCTCGCGTGCGAGGCCTGAGACACCGAGCATGCCCCAGGTGCCCTTCCAGGTGTAACGCGCGGTGATGTCCGGGAAGGAGTTGTCGTCGCTGGAACTGCCGCTCGCCCCGCTGCCGTAGCTTCGTGAACGTCGTCTGCGGGTTTTCGAGCGGCGAGCGACAGGCCGCCTTTCGTCCAGCGCACCTGCGTCTGGCGTACGAAGAGCGTGCCGTCCGTCGGGCCGATGTAGTCGGTCGTCTCGGGCAGCAGCGCTGGCGTCCATGAAGTTGGTCCAGGTCTGGCCGACCAGCCATTCGCGCCACGTCACGTACGCATGGCGCACCATCGGCTGATAGGCGTTGCTGACGTTCTGGCTCGCCGCTCGACGAGCCGTAGAAGTCGAACTCGAAGCGCGTCGAGACCTTGTCGCCGCTCGCCAGGACCGTGTCGGTGCCGATATTGATGCGCGTCTGCTTGGCGTGGGCGTTGAAGTCGGTCGCCCTCGTCGAGTCCGCCGACCGGGATCTCCCCGGGGACGTAGTAGAAGCGACCGCTCGCGCTGTCCAGCCATCTCGCCGTCCGGCGTGTCGGTCCACAGGCCGTCGACCTTGACGAAGCCCGTCATCACGAAGCTCGTGCCCGGGCGCCGCGTTCGGCAGGATCGCGCCCGGCTGGATCGCCTTCGGGTCGGGCTTCGCCGGAGCGGCTGCGACGGGCGCCGCGGCCGGTGCAGGCGCGGCCTGCTTTTCCGCCACGAGTTGCTGGACCATCTTTTCCAGGTCGGCAACGCGCTTCTCGAGCTCCACTTCTTTCGCGGTCTGTGCTCCCGCGACCGCCGAGGTGCCGAGCAGCGCGAGGCTCAAGGCAACCGCGACCGAGCGGCGCAGCAGCGTGGACGAACGGTGCACGGACTTAGGAATCGACATGGCGGAACTCCCCCTTATTAGGCTTGCCGTAGTGCCCGATGTTGATCCCCCGGCCGCCGCCGGGGATATTCGCCTTTGGTCGCAGCCTGCGGCGATCCGCTTGCGTGTAAATTCCCTGCACGATGTCCCGACAGATCATCGTTGCCGACGACCATCCGCTGTTCCGCGAGGCGCTGAAGGCCGCGGTCGGGCGCCTCGATCGCGGCGTCGGGTTCGTCGAGGCGGACTCGGTCGGCGACGATGCTGGCCGCGGCGGAGGCGAATCCCGGCGCGGACCTGCTGCTGCTCGACTTGAACATGCCCGGCGCGTACGGCTTCAACGCGCTGGCCCACGTGCGGGGCAGCCGGCCCGGAACTGCCGGTCGTGATCGTCTCGGCGGACGACGATCCACAGACGATCGCCGCCGCATTGCGCTTCGGCGCGCAGGGCTTCATCCCGAAATCGACCGAGGCCGGCCAGATCGGTCGCGCGATCGAAGCGGTGCTCGCCGGGGAAATCTACACGCCGCCGGGGTACCAGCCGCCGCGCGCGCAGAACGCTTCGGACGAGGATCTCGTCGTCGCGCGCCGGATCGCCGACCTCACGCCGCAGCAGTTCCGCGTGCTCGGCATGCTGTGCGCCGGCCTGCTCAACAAGCAGATCGGCTACGACCTCGACGTGTCCGAGGCGACCGTGAAGGCGCACGTCACCGCGATCCTGCGCAAGCTCGGCGTCACGACGCGTACGCAGGCCGTGCTCGCGGCGGGCCGGCTCGCGGTGGACCGCTCGAGCGTCAAGCCTCCGCCGGAAGAGTTGGACTGACGGACGCCGGCTTGGCAGACGCGAGCAGCGCGCCGAGCAGCGCGCGCAGCGCGGCCGGTTTCACCGGTTTGCGCAACACCTTGTAACCCAGTTCGCGGGCCTGCTCGGCCACGGCCGCGCCGTGGTCGGCCGTGACCAGCGCGCCCGGCACCGCCGGCGACGCCTCCCACGCGCAGCGAGCGCAACAGGTCGAGCCCGTCGTCGCTGTCGTCGCCGAGCCGGTAGTCGGCCAGCACGACGTCGGGCGAATGCTGCACGAACAGCCGGCGCGCTTCGTCCGCGCTCGTCGCCCGCAGCACGCGCAAGCCCCAGCGCTCGAGCAGGGTCTGCATGCCGTCGAGGATGTCCTGCTTCGTTGTCGACGCAGAGCACCGTGCCGCCGACGAGGCTCGCGGGCGAGGCGGGGCGCGGCCGACCGGCTGCGGGCTGGGCGCAGGCGGCTGCACCGGCTCCAGGCGGACACTGAACACCGAGCCGCGCCCGACCTGCGAGCGCAGCCCGAACTCGAGATCGAGCAGGCGCGCGATGCGATCGCAGATCGACAGGCCGAGGCCGAGGCCCTTCTCGCCCCACGGCGACGGGCGGTCGAGGCCGCGGAATTCGTTGAAGATCAGGTCGCGGTGCTGCTCCGCGATGCCGGGCCCGGTGTCCCAGACCTGCATTTCGACGCGACCGCCGCGCGGCCGGCAGGCGACGATGACGCCGCCGCGCTGCGTGTAGCGCAACGCGTTGGAGACGAGGTTCTGCAGCAGGCGCCGCAGCAGCACGCGGTCGCTGCGCACGAATACCGGGCGCCGGCGGATGCGCAGGCTGAGGCCGCGCTTCGCGGCGACCGGCGAGAACTGCCGCTCGACGTCCGCGAACACGTCGTCGAGCGCGAAGACCGTCAGTTCGCTGCGCATGGCGCCGCTCTCGAGCCGCGCGATGTCGAGCATGTCGTCGAGCACTTCCTCGGCCGCGCGCAGCGAACCCTCGATGCGGCCGGCGATCGCCTGCACCGTGGCGGTGTCGGGCGTGTCGGCGAGCGCCGACGCGAACAGCCGCGCCGCGTTCAGCGGCTGCAGCAGGTCGTGGCTCGCCGCGGCGACGAAGCGCGTCTTGGTCGAATTGGCCTGCTCCGCCGCGCGCTTGGCCTCGTGCTTCCGCGGCGAGCGCCTTCGACAGCTCGAGCGTGCGCTCCAGTCACGCGCTGCTCGAGCGTCTGCTTGGCCTCGAGCAGTTCCTGCTCGGTGTTCTTGTACTCGGTGACGTCGGTGTACGTCGTCACGTAGCCGCCGTCCGGCATGGGCTGGCCGCGGATCTCGTACACGCGGCCATTGCGGCGCTGGCGCTGGATCACGTAGCGCGTGCCGGCCTTCATGTGCGCGAGGCGCTTTGCGATCTGCTCCTCCGGGTCGGTCTCCCCGAACTCGCCCTGCAGCGCATTCCAGCGGATCAGTTCGGCGACGGGCGTGCCGATGCCGACCATGTCCGGCGGGTAGTCGAACATCTCGAGGTAGCGCCCGTTCCACGCGACGAGATGCGCATCGGCGTCGGCGACCGAGATGCCCTGCGAGACGTTCTCCATCGTCGCCTGCAGCAACTGGCGGCTGAAGCGCAGCTCCTGCGACGTCTCGTCGAGCATCTCGGCGACTTCTTCCGCGGCCAGGCCGCGGCCGCGCAGCGCATGCGTGAACATCAGGCGCGCGGACGAGGCACCGATCGCGCCCGCCAGCACGCGCTCCATGTGCTGCATCAGGCCGCGGTCGGCGGGATCGGCCGGGCGCGGCGGCGGACGCAGCATCTGCGCGTAGTATCGCGCATCGCGGCCTCGGCTGCGCCTGCGCCGACGATCCGCTCGGCGATCGTCAGCACGTCGCCGACGCTGCGCGCTGCCCGCGCGCGGGGACTGCACCTGCGGCAGGGCCGGCCGGATGAAGGCAGTCGCAGCGATGCGATCGCGCAGCGAGGAGCGGGCCAGGAACGAGAACGCGACCAGCACCGTGACGTTGCCGGCGAGTGCGAGCAGCGCGCCACGCCCGGTGGGGCTCAGGTGCGTGAGTCCGAGCCACGCCTGCATGTCCCGCCAGCAGCAGGTCCCAGGGGCCGTCCGCGTCGAGCACCCCGGCCCGATGAGGCCACCCGCCGCGAAATTCGGCAGCAGCAGTGCGTAGATCCAGATCGCGAACCCCGTCATCAGGCCCCAGAACACCGCGGCGCGCGACGCGCGACGCCAGTAGAGGCCGGCCAGGATCGGCGGCGCAAACTGCGCCACTGCCGCGAACGCGAGCAGGCCGATCGACGCCAGGCTCGCCGGTGTCAAGCGTGTTGCGGTGGTAGGCGTAGGCGAGCAATGCGAGCCCGAGGATCGCGGCGCGGCGCAGCCAGAGCACCAGCCGGCCGATGTCGCGGCCCTCGGTGGGCTTGAGCCAGCGGGTGCGCCAGAGCAGCGGCATGACCAGGTCGTTGGTGACCATCGTCGCGAGCGCGATGCTCGAGACGATCACCATCGCCGTCGCGGCGGACAGGCCGCCGAGGAAGGCGAGCACGCGATCGCCAGGCTTTCCGCACCATTCTCGAGCGGCAGCGTGAGCACGAAGGAGTCGGGATTGTGCGACTGCGGCCATGCCTCCGCCGATGCCCGGCGAGCGCGATGGGCACGACCAGCAGGGTGAACGAGCGCATGTAGCCCGACGTGAACAGGTCGTGCCTTGCGTACGTCGGCCGCGGTCGGCGCACTCGACGATGCCGACCAGGAACTGGCGCGGCAGGCAGAAGAATCGCCGCCGCGGCGAGCGCCGCCGTGACGAAGAAGTCGCTCGAGAAGACCGCATGCGGCCGACGCCGAGCTGGGTTGCGCGAGGGGCCGGAGCGTCGGAAAATTCAGCAGCGCGAAGACGCCGACCGCGGCGAAGGCGAGCAGCTTGACGATCGACTCGAACGCGATCGCGAGCATCACGCCTTCGTGGTGCTCGGTGGCGTCGAGGCGCCGCGTGCCGAACAGCATCGCGAAGATTGCCATCAGCACGGCGACCCAGAGCGCCGTGTCGTGATGCCAGGCATGGGTGAAGCCGGCACGAGCCGGTCAGTACGTCGATGCTGGTGCCGACGGCTTTGTACTGCAGCGCCAGGTAGGGCACGCCCGCCGTCAACGCGATGACGGCGACGAGCGCTGCCAGCGACGGGCTCTTGCCGAACCGCGACGAGATCAGGTCCGCGATCGAGGTGATGTTGTGCGCGCGGACGATCGCGACGAGCCGCTCGAGGAACGGTGAGGCGAACAGCAGCAACAGCGCCGGGCCCAGGTAGATCGGCAGGTAGCCCCAGCCACCGCGGACGGCCGTGCCGACCGCGCCGAAGAACGTCCAGGTCGTGCAGTACACGCCCAGTGCCAGGCTGTAGATCCAGGGCCGCAGGCGCGCGAAGCCGGGGTAGATGGCCCGCCGCTCGCCATAGAACGCAACGCCGAACAGCACCAGCAGGTAGCCGATGGCGAGCGCCGACAGCAGGAAGCCCGAGACCATCGGCGCACTCTAGGGAAGCTCTGCACAGGTCCGCAAGGGCGCGACCGTGTGCGATGTTTCGTCGCGGGCGCGAAGCGAGGAAGGAGGGGGCGTGGTCAGGTTCGGGGCCGGCCCGGGAAAAATGAGTGGGTGCGGCGGACGTATTCGGCGTAGCCGGGACGTCGTTCGCCGATGTCCTTTCGAGCAGCGAGACACCCGAGACCCGCAGCAGCAGGAAGCTCATGAGCGCGGGCCCGGCGATCGACCACCACGCGCCCGCGGCCAGGGCGAGCAGGTAGAAGCCCCACCAGACGCAGAAATCACCGAAGTAATTCGGGTGCCGCGTGTAGCGCCAGAGCCCGCGGTCCATGACGCGTCCGGCATTCGCCGGGTCGGACTTGAAGCGGCCAATTGCCAGTCGCCGACGCGTCTCGAAGAAGCAGCCGACGAGCCAGAGCAGCACGCCGCGCGAAGTCGAGCCAGCCGAGCGGGCGATGTGTCACCCGCGATGGCGCCGAGCAGCGGCAGCGAGATGACCCAGGCCAGCGCGCCTGCAAGCCGAAGACCAGGTACAGGCTCTTCCAGGCGAAGCCGGGGTCGTTGCGGCGGCGGATCGCGACATAGCGCCGGTCTTCCGCGTGCCCGAAGTTGCGGACGTCCGAGATGCACCGCCAGGCGCAGGCCCCAGACCGATGACCAGGGCGAGCGCCAGCGGCCGCGCGGCCCGTCGAATGCGGGCCCGGTCCGGCGTAGCTGCAGGCGGCGATCGACGAAGAGCAGCGGCCAGAGCGTGTCGACGATGGTCACGTTGCGCATGAGAGACGCTCGCGAGCCAGGTAGAGCCGGCGGCGCCGAGCAGCCAGTGGCAGTGCCTGCAGCCATGCATGCAGCAGGGGCGAAATCATTCGAGTACACCTCGGTCTTGCGGCGGGTCGCAAGCGAGGCGCACCTTAGCGCAGGCAGCGGGTGCTGCACCAAGGGCCAGCGGCGCACCGACCCTGTTTCGGGCATGCGCCGTGATTCCCGGTTTCGCACGCGCAACGATCGACGAGGGGAGGCGACCATGACACCCGACTGCCCAGGCCGCGCTGGCGCAGCTGCGCGATCCGACGACGTTCGCCTGGCATATCCCGTTCTTCCTGCTGGTCGTGATGTACCTCTACGCGACGGAGATCGGCGCGGGGCGCTGGGACCGTGTCGCCGCGGGGCTTGCGCTGTGGCTCGCCGACTGGATCAACGAGATCCTGAATTCGTTCGTGCTGCAGTTCACCGGCGTGCACGCGCTGTGGATCGAGACGGGCCCGACGGCCTTCCAGTTGCTGGTCGGGCTCAACATCGAGACGTCGATGCTGTTCCTGGTCTTCGGCCTCGTGTACGCGCGACTGCTGCCGGCGGATCGCAGCGCCCGCGGATCGCGCGGCATGAACGCGCGCTGGTTCTGGGCGCTGCAGCTGTCGCGTGTTCGCCGTCGTCACCGAGATCGTGCTCAACGCCTGGGGCCACCTGAACTGGCACTGGTGGTTCTGGGACGTGCCGTGGGGCCTGCCGTTGATCTTCGTGTTCGGCTACCTGTGGTTCTTCCTGGCCGCGGCACGCGCGCACGATGCGCCGACGCCCGCGGCAGCGCTGGCGGTTCGTCGGAACGCTGGCCGCGGCATCGCTCGTGGCACTGGGCGCGATCGGCGCAGCGTTCGGCTGGATCTGAACGAGCCTGCCGGACGCCGCTCAGCTCAGCTGCCGCAGGATCTGCGGCGAGCAGCGCGTCGTCGATGTTGCCGCCGGAGAGCGTGACTGGCCACGGTGCGGTCGCGCAGGCCTCAGCTTGCCGGACGAGCACGGCTGGCGAGCGCCACCGCGCCGCCCGGTTCGACGACCAGCTTGAGCGTGCGCGCCGCGAAGCCGATCGCGTGGCGCACCTCGTCGTCGGACACGGCGAGGCCGCCCGCGCAGCAGTGGCTGGTTGATCGCGAAAGTGAGTTCGCCGGGCATCGGCGCCAGCAGCGCGTCGCAGATCGAGGCGGGCGTGCCCGGTTCGTTGCGCTGGCGGCGCCCGGCGGCAAGCGAGCGGCGGTGGTCGTCGTACGCTTCCGGTTCGGCGGTCCAGAGCGTCGCGTGCGGCGCGCAGCTGCGTGCATCGCGAGCGCAACGCCGGCGGTGAGTCCGCCGCCGCTGCAGCAGACGACGACGTCGTCGAGCGTCAGGCCGAGTGCCGCCGCCTGCTCGGCGATCTCGAGGCCCGACCGTGCCCTGGCCCGGCGATGACGTCGGGATCGTCGAAGGAGGGCACGAGCGTGGCGCCGCGCTCCGCGGCGAGCCTCGCCGCGATCTGTTCGCGGCTTTCATGCGCGCGGTCGTACTGCGACGACCTCGGCGCCCATGTCGATCGTGTTCTGCATCTTCACGCGCGGCGCGTCGCTCGGCATCACGATCGTCGCGCGGATGCCGAGGCGCCGGGCCGCTTCGGCGACGCCTTGCGCGTGATTGCCCGACGAGAACGCGACGACCCCGGCCGCGCGCTGCTGCTCGTCGAGCTGCGACGAGCCGGTTCCAGGCGCCGCGGAACTTGAACGAGCCCGTGTGCTGCAGCGTCTCGAGCTTCGAGCAGGATGCGGCCGCCGGTGAGCCGATCGAGCGGCGTCCCGGCGAGCAGCGGCGTGCGTCGCGCGTGGCCCGGCAGTCCGCTGCGCCGCGGCGCGCACGTCGTCGAAATCCGGGATCCGCGTCATGCCGCGGCGCGCCCCTGTCGGCGTCCAGCGATTACGTCGCAACATACGCGCGTGAGCGTACACGAATCGATTACCGCCGGGCTGCGAGCCAACCTGCCATGGTTGCCGTCATCGGCACCTGCGGCCGGCAGCGAGCCTCGCGCAGAAAGTCGCGAATACCTGCGGCCGCGTGCTCGCGCCCTGGGGCGACGACTCGCCGGTCGCATGCACCGGCGCCGGCGCGTCGGCTGGGCTATCGCGACCGCGTCACGTTGACGGCGCGGTGGGACGGCGAGTCAGGGTTGGCGCTTCGGCCTGATGCGGCGCGACGAACTGATCGCGATCCACGACTGCCCTGTGCACACGCCGCGCGTCAACCGGCTGGTTGGCACGTTGCGGGCGCACGTTGCCGCCGCACGGCGGTGTTTCCGCTCGCTTACCTGCACGTGGCCGGTGCGCAGGCGACGTTGATCGTCAAGGCGCGCAACTTCGGCAGCGGACCTGCTGGAGACGCTGCTGGGCGCATCTTGCGCGACTCGGCATGGAAGGGCTGTGGGTCCATTGCCATCCTGCGGCCGGTCGCAGGCTGTTCGCGCGCTCGGGCTGGCACCTCGCCTGGGGCTGGCGGAGTCGCTCGACTCCGGACGGGCTCGTGCACGGCCCGACCGCGTTCCAGCAGTTGCTGCCGGCGCTGCACGCGGCGTCGATCGACCTGGCGTGTGTCACCTTGCGCCGGCGGCCGGCGATCGCTGTCCTCGATCTCTATTGCGGCATCGGCGCCACGCTGCGCCGCTGGACGGAGGCGGGGCGGACGCGCTGGGGATCGAACTGGCGGGCGGCGCAGTCGAATGCGCCGTACGCAATGCGCCGCGCGCGATCGTGCTGCGCGGAACCTGCGTGCAGCGCCTGCCGCAGGTGCGGGAGTGGTGGGGCGCGCAGCCGGGCCGCGCGTCGTCTACGTCAATCCGCCACGATCCGGGACTCGAGCCGGAACTGGCTCGCGCCTTGGCCGACGAGCTGCGGCCGGAGCGGATCGCCTACCTTTCCTGCAGTGCCGGCACGCTGGCGCGGGACCTCGCGCGCTGGAAGCGGCCGGCTACCAGCGTCGACTCGCTCGCATCCGTTCGACTTTTTTCCGGTCACCCACCACGTCGAGTGCCTGGTACTCCTCGACCGCGGCCGGGCGTGACCCGGACCCAGCGTCAGTTCACGCCGGGCAGCCAGTGCTCGGCCGCTGAAGGTTGCAGCGGTCGCGGATAGCGCGTTGCCCTTTCCAGGAACGGCTTGGCCTGCCCATCGACACTCGCGATCATCGGCGTACAGGTCGTGGCCTCGTTGCCGCCGAGCCAGCCCAGCGCGGTGCGGATCAGGTTGTCGTCCGGGCTGCCGAGCGGGGCATCGAGCGTGTCGGCCGCGGCGCACGTGGCGCCGAACGTGGCGGCGAGGCCATCGTAGTAATCGCCCTGGTCGAGCGCGTTGACGGTCTTGAACGAGATCAGCCGCAGGCGGTCCTGGCACCCGCCCAGGTCGAACGCCAGCTGGCCCACGGGCTTGCCGTAAGTGTCGCTGCCGACGAGCACGGCATCGACCCAGGGATGCATCGAGTTGATGTTGATCTCGCTCGCCGACGCCGTCGCTTCGGTGGTCAGGAACGCAATGCGCACGGGCGCGACGGACTGCGTCCGCGGCGCGAACCTCACCGTCGCGTTCTGCGCAGCCTTTTTCGAGTTGTGGATCACGCGGTACTGGACGTCACCCTGCAGCGCGGCCCCGAGCAGGTTGTCGACCAGCTCGGCCGTGCTGACCAGGCCGCCGCCGTTGTAGCGCAGGTCGATCACGAAATATTTCAGCCCGGCGAAGGCCTGGAACGCCTCGAGCAGTTGCGGATCGGCAGGCGAGATGTAGCTGCGCAGGTGCAGGTAGCCGACGCTCGGCACGCCGTTCAGGTCGAACACCTTGACGCCGAACGCGGGCACCGGGTCGATCGCGACCGCGCGCTTGGTGAGGTAGACCTCGCGCAGCCGTGCCGCCGTGCGACAGGCGCAGGCCGCGGCTCACCCCGGCCTCGGCGGGTCCGAGCAGGTCGCTGATGGTCTTGCCGTCGACCAGCGTCTGCGCGACGGGCACGAAGCCGCTGCCTTCGTCCACCGCGACGATTTCGTCGCCGCGCTGCAGGCCCTGTTCGGCCGCGGGACTGCCTTCGAAGACGTCGAGCACGAACGGCCGGTTGCCGTCGTCCGTCCGGTTGCGGAAGCCGAAGCCGACGAACTCGCCGGAGCCGAACAGCGCGTCTTCGGCCGCCCGGGTGGTGAGGTAGCTGAAGTAGCGATCCTTGCCCTGGGCGCGCGCTTCAGCCGTCAGCGCGTCGAGCAGGTCCTCGGCGGTTGCGTACGTGGCCAGGTTGACCGTCGCCGGCAGCGTGTCCTGGAACAGGTACCAGTCGCGCGCGACATCGAGCACCCATTGCTTGCGCGCCGTTTCGCTGCAGCTCGCCGCGGGGTGCCGCCCGCTGCCGCCGCCGCCGCCCCCGCCACCCGCAGGCGGCGAGGAGCGTCAGGGTGCCGGCGCAGGCCAGGGCGGTCAGTTGATGGAACAGGCGGGCCGGGTCGGTCATGCGGTTTCCTTCGATCACAGGCTGTCAGTTTCACTCAAGGGTCGACTCGGGGCGAGCGCAGGGGGCCAGTTCTGGTCCGGCGCGCTCGTCGGGCTTTTTTACATATTATGGCCACGCGGTTGTGCGCCTTGCGCCAAGCCATTGATTTTACTGGCAAGTTACATCCATGGCAACATTCTTGCACTGGGTCGGTGCAGAAGAATTGGTCGGGGCTCTACTCGACCGACAGGGGTGGGAGCCGATGATTCCACGTGCGATTGGCATAGCCTGCCTGCTGTTGTTGCCGGCTGTCGCCGCGTTCCTGGCCGGGTTCGACGACTACGCGCGCGTTGCCGTGGTCGGTGCGGTCCTGGCCTATTTCATGGGTAGCCTGGCGCGGCCGATCGCCCGCTTCGGCGTGCTGATCCCGGTGGTCTATGCGGCCGCGGCACTTACCGCCAATTTCACCGGCGGCGTGGCCGCGTTGATCGTCGCCATCGCCGCTGCAACGGGAGCCGCCAGTTCCCTCGGCTATCACCGGGCGCTGCTGGCGGTGCTCGCGGCCGCACTGATCGGCTCGTTCGAGCCGGCGTCCGCTCCCGTCGTGTTCGGGCGGACGCTCGGCATGTTCGCCGGCTGCCTGTACGGCGTGGTGCTGGTCGCCACCCTGGGCAACGGCTTCGCGACCCACCCGCGCGCGGTCCAGCGCCAGGACGGCCTCGAGCTACTCGGTCCTGCTGGCCGCACTGGTACTGGTCGCTTGGTTCACCGCAAGGGTGGCCGCAATCGAATACGCGTGGTGGCTGCCGCTGACGGTGGCTGCACTGGGGGATCCCTGGTTCGAAGGCACTGCCGCGGCGCGCGGTCTTGCGCCTCGCGCTGGCACTCGCGGGCACGCTGCTGGTGCTGGCGTTGTTCGAGACCCTGCTGGACCCGCTGTGGCGCCTCGCGGGCGCGGTGGTGATGATCGTGGCCGTGCTGGCCATGGGGCCGCGGCGCTCGCACTGGCGCGGCTTCCTGCTCACGCCGATCCTCGTGCTGCTCGTCGCCGTGGATGCAGAATACGCGCCGATGCAGTTCCTCGAGGCGACGGCGCTCGCGTTCGCCTTCGTCGCCGTGTTCACCGTGCTCGGCAAGTGGGTGCTGTGGACGCTGCGGCCGGATCCCGGGCACGCCGTGATCTAGCTGCCGCCCGGCGGCTCTTTTCCTCAGCTCATCAATTCCTTCATGCGCGGCCGGCTGGCCGCGTAGCGCCTGTGCACGTCGACGTAGATCGACTCGAACAGTGCGTCGACTTCGCGCGGCGAGGCGAAATGCGCCATGAAGCCCGGGACTTCCGGCTCGATCGCGATGGCCGCCGCATCCATCAGGTGGGCCAGCAGCGCGCGCGGGTCTTCGTCGCCCACCGAGATGCGAATCGTCGTGGGCCGGATGCCGGCCTCGCGCAACGCCGCTGGCGACAGTTCGGAGTGGCTGGTCAGGCCCGGGCAGACGACGACCGTGTTGAACTGGCCGAGCGTGACCTGCAGGCCGAACGCGGGCTCGAGGCAGTCGAAGAAGCGCTGGAAGGCGTGCCGTCCGATGCGGCGCCCGAGCTCGGTATCGAAATCGATCGTGAACAGCGGCGCCGGCAGCCCGAGGAACATCTGCTTTTCACGCAGCGCGAAGTTCTCGTTGCCCTCGACCGCGCCGCAGCACACGTTGATGGCCGGATGCGATGCCAGTGCGCGCGCCAGCACCGTCGTGTTGATCGCCTTGTGCAGCACGCGCAGTTCGACGGTGTGCATGCCGTTGATCACCTCGAACGCCTTGTCGGCATCGAGGAACGCGCCCTTCACGTAGTAGACGTTCCAGAACAGCGACTCGTCCCAGCGGTATTCGCAGGGATTGCCGTCCGGCCCGCGCGCGGTCACGGTGTCGCCTTTCGGGATGAACATGCGCTCGTTGCGGCCGATGCAGACACCGGCCGTGGTCGTGCCGGCGCCGGCGAGGTCCTTGGTGTACGAGTGGATCACGAAGTCCGGGCGCTCCATCGGGTCTTCGCGCCGCAGCACCGGCTGCAGGATCGGCGTGCCGACGGTCGCGTCGCAGATCACCGTCAGGTTGAACTCGTGGGCGGCGCGGCAGATGGCTGGCACGTCGAGCACGTAGCCGTGCGGATTGCAGGGGGACTCGAGGAACACGTAGATGCGACGTCCATCGGCGAGGCGATCGGCGTGCCGCGCGCGCGTCGCATCCAGCGCACGGCTGAAGTCCTCGACCGTGAAGCCGTCGAACCACTCGATCGCGACGTCGAGGTTGCTCTTCTTGCCGTACCAGTCGTGCAGCAGCTGGTAGGTGCCGCCGTAGACGTTGCGGCTCGCGAGCACGACGTCGCGGTAGCCGACGAGGTTCGCGAGCGTCGAATCGATCGCCGCCATGCCGGAGTTGAAGTTCCAGGCCAGGTACTCGGCGGCGAGGGGCCCGGCTTCGAGGTCGACGATGTGGTTGGCGAGGCTGATCGACGTGGGGTTGAGCAGCCGTGAATAGATCTCGTGCAGCGGCTCGCGGCCCTTGAACGCGTCCTCGACCCATTCAGTACACGCATACATGTAGGTGGCGGTGCGCGTGATGACGGGCGTGGCGCTGAACAGCGCCGTGACGTTGTCGAAGATCGGGTAGGGACCCTTGACCGCGGCCTGGTTCGGGTCGTGCAGCAGCGACTGGTAGGTCTTGCGCAGCGGGTTCTGCAGCGTGTCGAGGATCTTGGCGAGCTGGAAGCAGAGGAAGCGCTTGGCGTTGAAGCGCGCCACGCGGTCGCCCTGGTCGAGCGAAGCGAGCTCGCGCACGCCGACTTCCCACAGTTGGTGCGCGGCGACGTTGCCCTCATAGAGGTGTCGCGCCAGCTCGCCCAGGCGGCGCCCGAAAGCGGTGGCGGGGTCGACCGCGAAGTGCCGCAGCTGCTCGTCGACGAGCCCCGCAATGTCCGCTGCGCCCGTCGTGTTGCGGCGCGGGCTCAGTTCTCGCGCGAGGCCGAAGTCACCGGTGTCTTTTTCCATCCCCGGATAATAGGTGACACTCTCCCGTTTCGGGAAACAGGAGAGTGTCACCTGTTTCGTGTCACCTGTTTCCTCAGGCGGCAGCGAGCGCCTGGTCGAGGTCGGCGAGCAGGTCGTCGATGTGCTCGATGCCGACCGAGAGGCGGACCATGTCCTCGCTGACGCCGGCGCGGGCGAGCTCGGCGGGATTGAGCTGCCGGTGCGTCGTGCTGGCGGGGTGGCAGGCGAGCGACTTGGCGTCGCCGATGTTGACGAGCCGCACGAACAGCTTGAGCGCGTCCTGGAACCGGCTGCCGGCCGCGAGCCCGCCGTCGATCCCGAACGTCAGGATGCCCGACGCGCGCCCACCCATGTACTTCTGCGCCAGCGCGTGGCTCGGGTTGTCCGGCAGGCCCGCGTAGTTGACCCACTTCACCTTCGGATGCTGCTGCAGGTGCTTCGCCACGGCGAGCGAGTTCTCGCAGATGCGGTCCATGCGCAGCGCCAGCGTCTCGATGCCCTGCAGGATCAGGAAGCTGTTGAACGGCGAGATCGCCGCGCCCATGTTGCGCAGCGGCACGACGCGCGCGCGGCCGATGTACGCCGCCGGGCCGAACGCCTCGGTGTAGACGACGCCGTGGTACGAGACGTCCGGCGTGTTGAGCCGCGGGAACTTGTCCTTGTGCTCGGCCCCAGGGGAACTTGCCCGAATCGACCAGCGCGCCGCCGATGCTCGTGCCGTGGCCGCCGAGGTACTTGGTCAGCGAGTGCACGACGATGTCGGCGCCGTGCTCGAACGGACGGCAGAGGTACGGGCGAGGGCACCGTGTTGTCGACGATCAGCGGAATGCCGTGGCGATGGGCGATCGCGGCCAGCGCGCCGAAGTCGGTGACGTTGCCGGCCGGGTTGCCGACCGACTCGCAGAAGATCGCGCGCGTGTTGGCGTCGATGAGCTTCTCGAACGACTGCGGATCGCGATGATCGGCAAACTTCACGGTCAGGCCGTACTGCGGGAACGTGTGCGCGAACAGGTTGTACGTGCCGCCGTACAGCGCGGACGAACTGATGATGTTCTGCCCCGCCTCGGTGATGGTCTGCAGCGCGTAGGTGATCGCCGCCTGCCCGGAGGCGAGGGCCAGCGCACCGACGCCGCCTTCGAGCGCCGCGACGCGCTTTTCCAGCACGTCGGTGGTCGGGTTCATGATGCGCGTGTAGATGTTGCCCGCGACCTTGAGGTCGAACAGGTCCGCGCCGTGTTGCGTGTCGTCGAACGCATACGAGGTGGTCTGGTAGATCGGTACCGCCACGGCCCGGGTGGTGGGGTCGGGCGCATAGCCGGCGTGGACGACGAGGGTCTCGAGCTTCATGGGGCGGTTCCGTCGATGAATGGGTGGCAGGGCGGAGCGGAGTGTACCGAACGCCTGCAGGTGCCCGTTTCGAACGCGGCCGCACGTTCTTGGACCAGAACCACCGGTTCTGAGCCGATTTACCGGCCGATGTCGGCCGCCGCTGACGGCATTTGCGCCGTCGAAACCCGACAATTGACCTGGGTCAATGCTGCCGCGCGGGTCGCCGCCCAAGCTGTCCTCGAGAAGCAGGACCGCAAGCCCAACAGACAACCTGGCCGTTCAATGCCCTGTCCCCGTGTCCTGACGTCGCTGTGCCTGCGCCGTTTCCTCTACGCCCTGCTCGGGACGTCAGCCGCCCTGCCGGCCGGGGCGACGACACCGGTTGCCGAAGGGGCAGGGGAACTCGAGACCGTCACCGTGTACGCGCGGCGCTTGATGCCCGTGACGCGCGTGGCGGCAACAGTGACCGTCATCGAGCAATCGCGCATCGAATCGACGCTGGTCTCCGACGTCGGCGACCTCGTGCGCTACGAGCCCGGCCTCACGGTGCGCAACGATCCGTTCCGGTTCGGCCTCGACACGATTTCGATCCGCGGCCTCGGCGGCAATCGTGTCGCCGTGGAAATCGACGGGGTCCCGGCAGCCCCGGGATTCGCCGTCGGCAGCTATGCGGACAGCGGCCGTGCGTTCGTCGACCCGGCCTTCCTGCGGCGCGTCGAATTCCTGCGCGGCCCGGCGTCGTCGCTGTACGGCAGCGACGCGATCGGCGGCGTCGTAGCAATGACGACGCTCACGCCGGACGACCTGCTGGCCGGCAGCCCCGGCGGACTCGGCCTGAGGACCCAGGCGGGTTACGACTCCGTGGACTCAGGCTGGAACCTCGCCGCGATCGGCGCGGGCGAACTGGGCCCGGGACGCTGGCTGCTCGGTTACAGCCGGCGCGAGGGCCACGAAGCCGACACGGCAGCCGACGTCGAGCCCGATCCGCGCGATTACACGAGCGACTCCGTGCTGCTCAAGGTCGAGCTTGCGGACATGGCCGGCGGCCCGCTGACCCTCGCCTACGAGGGCGGGCAGGTCGAGCAGCAGACGTCGGTCGACGCGTTTCTCGGCGTGGGCCGTTTCGCAGCGACGACGGCGCTGACGGGCGACGACCGCATGCAGCGCCAGCGGCTCAGCGTCCACCAGGCGCTGGGCGCCGCGGGCAGCGCGTTCGATTCCGCCGAGTGGCGCCTGTACGGGCAGGACACCGCCACCGACCAGGACACGTACGAGGTCCGCGTCGCAGTGCCGCCACGCACACCTGCAGTCCAGCTGGACCGCGCGTTCGATTTCGACGAGACGACGCTGGGATTCGAGTTCACGGCGCTGCGCAGCCTCGGTGGCGGCGCCGCGCTCGTGCACGACGTCGTGTACGGCCTCGAGGCGACGCGCTCGGAGCTGAACGAATTGCGCGACGGCCTGCAGACCACGCTCGCCACCGGTGACAACCACGAACGTCATCCTGGGCGAGACGTTCCCCGTGCGCGACCTGCCGCTCACCGAGGTCGTCGAATCGGGGATGTTCGTGCAGGACGAGATCCGGCCCGCGGACTCGCGCTGGTCGCTCGTGCCGGCCTTGCGCGTCGACTATTACGACCTCACGCCGAACGTCGACGCGATCTATGCCGAGGACAACCCGAGTTCCCAGCCGGTCGGCCTCGAGGATGTCTCGTTCGCGCCGAAGCTCGGCGCCACGTACCGCCTCAACGACACCGTCGGCCTGTTTTTCCAGTATGCGCACGGCTATCGCGCGCCGCCGCCGGAGGAAGTCAACATCGGTCTCGAGATCCCGCTGTTCAAGGTCCGCGCGGTGCCCAATCCCGACCTGCAGCCCGAGATCAGCGATGGCTTCGAGCTGGGGCTGCGGCGGAGCGGCCACGGCGCTGCGATCTCACGGCGAGCGTCTTCGACACCGAGTACAGCGACTTCATCGCAGTCGAAGGTCAACATCGGCGTCGATCCCGGCAGCGGCTTCACGCTGTTCCAGTCGCAGAACGTCGCCGAGGCGCGCATCTACGGCGCGGAACTCGCCGCGGTCTGGCGCGCGGGCGACGCTACTCGCGGCGCTCGAGGGCTGGACCGGGCGCCTGGCGGCTTCCTGGACGCGCGGCGACAACCTCGTCGACCGACGAGCCACTCAATTCGATCGACCCGCCGAGCCTCGTGCTCGGGATGCGCTACGACGCGCCGTCGTCGCGCTGGGGCGGCGAACTCATGGTCACGGCCGTCGAGGCCCAGACGCAGGTAGACGACTACGCTGGCCGACCTCTATGCGACGGACGGCTATGCCACGGTCGACCTGCTGGTCAACTGGCAGCTCACGCGATCGCTGCGGCTGAACCTCGGGCTCTTCAACCTCACGGACGAGGAATACATCGTGTGGTCCGACGTGCGCGGACGCACCGTGACGGATCCGCTGGTGCCCTATTACACGCGCGCAGGCTTCAACGCCTCGGCCACGCTGCACTGGCGGTTCTGATCCGTCCGTCGCGGGCGGCGGCTTGCGGTCGCCGGCGGCCTCGCGTCTACTGCGGCCTCACACCGTCAAGGAGGATCGCATGAACACAGCCTCGCATCGCGTTCGCCGCAGCATTCGCAACGCTGACCCTGGCGGCGGCCTGCGCTTCGCTGCAGGAAGCCGCGCCCACGGCGAAGGTCCAGCTCGAGTCCCGCTCCAGCAGCACGGTCACGGGCAGGCTGACCCTGCAGCAGAAGGCCGATGGCGTACGCATCACGGGCGAAGTGCTCGGCCTGGCACCGGCCAGCGCCCACGGCTTCCACGTGCACGAGAAGGGCGATTGCTCGGCGGCGGACGCGAGTTCGGCGGGCCCGCACTTCAATCCGTCGAGTTCGCCGCATGGCCAGATGGGTGCGGGAGCGCACCACGCCGGCGACATGCCGAACATCGTCGCGGACAAGCGTGGCGCAGCGCAGGTCGACGTGCTCGTGCCGGGCGCCACGCTGACGCCGGGCCCGGCCTCGATCGCCGGTCGGGCCGTCGTCGTGCATCGCGACCCGGACGACTACAAGACGCAGCCGGCCGGCAACGCGGGCCCGCGCCTCGCCTGCGGTGTGATTCGCTGAACGGCGGCCGTCGCGCCCGGGAGGGAAAGGCGATGATCGACCTTGTGCCATTTCACCTGGCAAAGCGAACGGCAGCGGTTGCGCTGATCTGCCTGTATGCCGCAGGTTGCGCCGGTTCGAAGCTCGCCCCCGCGACCGAGCCAGTCGCACCCGCTGCGCCCGCCGCACCGATCGTCTTGGCCGAGCCGTCCGCGGCAATCGCGCCGGATGCACAGGCTCCGGCGCCTGCTGTCGAGGTACCTGCAACCCAGGCAATGCCAGCCCAGGCACCCGCGATTCCGCCGCCTCCACGGCCAGCCGAAGCCGCCCCAGCTCCGCGGGCCGTCGTCCCGAAAACCTCCGCCGCCGCGCCCCCCGTCACGGCCGAGCCGCGCAGGCCGCAGCCCAAAACGCCGGCCGCCGTGGTGCCCGCGCCGGCGCCTCCTGCGGCGGTGCCGAAGGCGGCGACCGCTGTGGGACCGCCACAGCCGACTGCGGCACCGCTGGACCTGAAGTCGCTCGAATCGCGACTCCGGCAGACCAAGGCCATTGGGGTGCTCACCAAGCTTTCCCTCAAGAACCAGGTCGACGACTTGCTGGAGAAAGTCCGTGCGTACCACAAGCGACAGGGCACTGCGACGCTCGCGGAGATTCGCCGCAACTACGACATGCTGCTGCTGAAGGTGCTATCCCTTCTGCAGGACAGCGATCCAACGCTGGCCCGGGATATCGTCAAGTCTCGCGCGGCGATCTGGAATATCCTCGAGGATCCGCGGAAATTCACTGAATCCGAATTGATGGCAGGAGCAACGCCGTGACCAGACTTACACGGGTGCTGACGCTGGTCGGCGTCATGACGACCGGGTTCGCGGGGACGACACTGGCCGTGGAAGAGCCTTCCGGCGACGTGTCGGTCACCAAGGACCTGACGGCGGTGATTGCATTGCAGGGCATGCCCTGCGGGCGGGTCGTCAGCGCCCTCCGACAGGGTGAGGACGACTACATCGCCTCGTGCGAGAACGGCAACCGCTACCGGGTTTTCGTGACTGCAGACGGCCGGGTCACCGTGGAGAAGCTCGATTAGAGCGCAACGAAGCAGGCGCGGGCTGCAGCCCGCGCCTGCTTCAGACGGATTCTCCTGCGCCGGGCGCGGGAGGTGGCAGGTCACTCAGTAAACGTCCTCGCCGCGTGTTGTGGACGTTGAACTTGCCCGTGGGCGTGATGATCCGCGGGTCGTCGATGACCTTCTTCAGCTTGAGCGTCTTGTCGTCCACGACCACGATCGCCGACTTCTGGTCCTTGCCGTTCCACACGGAGAACCACACCTCGTCGCCGGCGGCGTTGTATTCCGGCTGCACGACGCGCTTCGGCCCTTCGCCGAGGTTCGCCCACTCGGCGATCGGCAGCACCTTGTAGCCCGCCTCGAAGTTGTCGATGTCGAACACCGCGATGCTCTGCGCGATCTTCGGATCCGGGTTGAGCGGCGTGTCCACCCAGAGGTGCTTCGACTTCGGGTGGGTCTTCACGAACAGTGAACCGCCGCCCTGGCCCTTGAGCACGCGCACGACCTTCCAGGCGTTGTCCTTGTGGTGTTCCGGATCGGTGCCGATCAGCGTGATCTTGTCGTTGCCGAGCGCGCTCGTGGTCCACACCGGCCCGAACTTCGGGTCAACCAGGTTGGCGCCGCGGCCCGGGTGCGGGATCTTGTCGACGTCGATCAGCGCGGTGAGCTTCTGCTCCTTCGAGTCGACCACCGCGATCTTGTCGGACTGGTTCGCCGCGGTCATGAAGTACCGCTTGGTGCTGTCCCAGCCGCCGTCGTGCAGGAAGCGCGCGGCGCCGATCGTCGTGGTCTTGAGGTTGTTGATGTCCTCGTAGTTGACCAGCAGGATCTGGCCCGTTTCCTTGACGTTGACGATGAACTCCGGATGTTCGTGCGAGGCGACGATCGCGGCGACGCGCGGTTCCGGATGGTATTCCTGCGTGTCGACGGTCATGCCGCGCGTCGAGACGACCTTGAGGGGCTCGAGCGTCGCGCCGTCCATGATCGTGTACTGCGGCGGCCAGTAGGCGCCGGCGATCGCGTACTTGTCCTCGTAGCCCTTGTACTTCGACGTCTCGACCGAGCGGGCCTCGAGGCCGATCTTGATCTCGGCGACGCGGTCCGGCATCGGCATGTACAGGTCGATCAGGTCGATGCGGCCGTCACGGCCGATGGTGTAGACGTAACGGCGCGAGTCGGACAGGCGCGAGATGTGCACCGCGTAGCCCGTCTTGATGACGTTGATGATCTGCTTGGTGTCGCCGTCGATCAGCGCGACTTCGCCTGCATCGCGCAGCGTCACCGCGAAGACGTTGTCGAGGTTGTACTTGTTCTGCTGCGACGTCGGGCGCTGGTCGACCGGGATCAGCACCTTCCAGGTGTTCTTGATCTCCTTCATGCCCCATTCCGGCGGCTGCGGCGGCGTCTGCTGCACGAACCGCGCCATGATGTCCACCTGCTGCGGGCGTGAGCTCGCCGGACTTGCCCCAGCTCGGCATGCCCGCGGGCGAGCCCTGGTTGATGAAGACCTTCAGGTACTCGGTGCCCTTGGGTTGGGTGATGTCGGGCGTGAGCGGCTTGCCCGTCGCCCCCTTGCGCAGCACGCCGTGACAGCCCGCGCAGCGCTGGAAGTAGATCTTCTGCGCCTGGTCGAACTCGGCCATGGTCATGGTCGGCGCCCCCGGCGTGATGAGCACCTGCGCGCCTGCGGCGCCTGCCGGCGACGGCGCACCCTGGTACTCCGTTTCGCCGACCGTCGTCGGGTGCTGCGTCGGCGACGCCGCGGTGATGCCTTCCTTCGCCGCCGCGGCGCGCTCGGCCGCGACGCGCTCGACCGAGATGCTGCCGCCCTTGTTGCCCCACGTGTTGAGCACGTAGGTGATCACGTCCGCGACCTGCTGGTCGGTCAGTTGCGTCATGGCGGGCATGACGGAGTTGAACTTCTGGCCGTTGACCGTGACTTCGCCGGTCAGGCCGCGCACGACGATGCCGACCGCACGATCGGGCTTCGACGAGCAGGAAATCGGACTTCGCCAGCGGCGGGAACGCGCCCGGCATGCCGAGGCCGGTCTCCTGGTGGCAGGCGATGCAGGCGACTTTGAAGACTTCTTCACCCGCCTTGATGCGCTCCGCACTCGGCGCGGCGCCTGCGGCGACTTCGGCCTGGTGGACCTGCGGAGAACTGCTCGGCTGCCTGGGCAGTCGCGGAGACGCGAGCGTCGCTGCCAATGGCGCAGTCAGCCACGCGAGCCGTGCGTGCCGTGGCCAACGGTCGGGATCGGGGACATTGCTCTTCTCCTGGTCGTCCTGAACGATGATTCTGCGATCGTTCTTCAGGATGGACTGTAGGAGGCCGCCGACCCGGGCGCCTTGACGCGGATCAAGCGGGTTTCGAGGCTCGTCGTCGGTCAGGTCCCGGAGTCGAGAATCGAGATCAGTCGCGCGCGGCTGGGCACCTGCAGGGTCCGTCCCTGCACGATGATGGCGCCGGCATCGGAAAGCTGGCGGAGGATGCGCGACAGCGTCTCGGGCTTCATGGAGAGCCGTGAAGCAATCTCCTGCCGCGACTCCTGGAACTGGATTTCCGCCGGGCCGTCGGTCGCCGGGCGGCAGCTTGCCCTCGATCATGCGCACCAGCCGGTGGGTGGCGCTCTCGAGCGTCAGGTATTCGATCTCGCGGATCCGCATGTGCAGGCGCTGGCTCAGGTGGCCGAGCATGCGCAGGCAGGTTTCCGGGCTTTCGCGCAGCATCGAGACGTATTCGCTGCTCGAAAAGCGTGCGATGCGCGACGGGCCGGCCGTGACGGCCGAGAGCGGGTACACCGGCCCGGCCATGAACATCACCGCCTCGGCGAAACTCTGGCCGGGCCCGAGGATGTCGACGATCTTTTCCTCGCCGGTCTTCGAGTACAGCACCAGGTTCACCTGGCCCTCGAGCACGATGTAGAAGTGCCTTGCGGGTTGTCCCCGGTCGAACAGCAGCTTGCCGGCCTCGGCGTCCTCGATGTGGGCGGAGGCCATCAGGCGCTGCAACTGCGCCGGGGCGAGGCCCGCGAACAGGTGGTGCGCGCGGATTCCCGCGAGCGGACTGGCTTCGGCTGGTTCATGCGCGCCTCAGTTTGCCGCAACGGCAGGCGCCGTCGATGTCAGGACGTGCGCCTGACGGCGATAATGCCGTGTCGCGACGGTCAGGGCGACTACGGATTGACTAGGCCGTCGACCAGCGAGGCGAAGACCCCCAGGGGATGGTGCGCCCGCGCGACCGAGTAGATGAAGGCGACTGTCGCGAGCGCCGCGACGAAAGCGATGACGCGCGTACGCTGCGTCCTGCCGCGCTTGAGCGCGATGCTGCCGAGCACGACGTAGACGACCAGCAGGCACGACCTTCATCGTCAGCCAGCCCGTCGCGAACGGGTACTGGTGGATCACGCTCGTGAGCATCAGTGCGGCCGTCAGCAGCATCGTGTCGATGGCGTACGACGTGTAGCGCAGCACGGCCGCGTGCACGTGCGGCGATCCGGCCAGCATCAGGCTGCCGCGGATCGTGAACAGCGTGACCGAAGCGATCACGAACCCGATGTGGGCGTGACGCAGGAACAGGTAGTACTCGGCCATCAGCCCGGCTTTCCGTCGATGCGCGGGCGCCAGGTAGATGCCGCCGACGCGCCAGACCCAGGTGCCGATCGCGACGAGCCAGAGCACGAGGCTGCCGAGCAGGAACCACTGCACCGCGACCGGGGCCGTGACGATTTCGCTCAGCACGCGGCTCAGCGCGCCGGCCTGCAGCAGAGCGAAGCAGGCGAGCGTGACGCGGTCCATGCGCAGCGGCCGGCCCGAATGGCCCATCGTGACGCGCGTGACCATCGCGACGAGCATGCCACCGAAGAAACCCATGCCGAGCGCATGGATCGGCGCACGGCCGAGCGCCCATTCGCCGGTCAGCGCGAAGCTGCCATCGCGCACCGTCTGCAGCAGCACGGCGACGGGCAGCCAGGCGAATCCGGCGTACAGCGTCCACAGCAGCGCGTTGCCGCGGGCCTCGAGCGAGGTCCAGCGCAGGGCGCACCAGGCCGTCAGCACGAACAATGCGGCGTCGGCGAGCGGCAGCAGCGCGAGCGATGCCCGCCGTGCCGAGCAGCAGCCGGGCGTAGGCGAGCGCCACGACCGCAACGAGGATCCAGGTCGGGCGCCATGGCACGTAGTCCTTGATCACGCCCTGCGAGAAGAACGGGATCATGCGGTGGCAGACCGCGAAGAAGACCGGGAGCAGGCCGCCCCAGAGCGAAGCCCGCACGGCGAAATGCAGCGCGAAGTCATTCGCCTCGGCCAGGCCGTAGGCAAAGCCCGCGAGCGCACACGAACTGCACGCAGAGCGCGACCAGCACGACCACCGCATGCGCGACGATCTGCGGGGCGGCGAGCAGCACGCGGAACAGCGCGACGATGCCGCGTCAGCAAGCCGAGCCCGTCAGCGCGCACGCGAGCAGCAGCCAGGGCCCGCCAGCGAACGTCCCGACGAGCCAGAGCAGCGTGCCGCGTGGCGAACAGCAGGGCGGTCGAGACGTATTCGATGCGGGTCACCAGCGGGCCGTTCATCCAGCGTGGGAACACCGTGTACAGGAAGCCGAAGAAGATCGTCGGGAACACGGCGAACAGCATCAGGTACGCATGGGCCCAGATCGGCGCGGGGTGCAGCACGAGCGCGAACAGCGGCGCGCCGTGGTAGCGGGCGCACAGGTGCAGCGCCCACCAGGCGCTGGCCGCGAGCAGGCTCAGCAGGCCGGCGAAAAAGAGCGTGCGATGCGGCGCGGCCGTCAGGATGCGAGCCAACCGGGGCTGGGTTGCGTTGGGTTCATGCCGTGCATTTGACAAAGCGAAGTGGGCCAGAAAGAAAACAGCGGGCGCCCTGCGCGGACGCCCGCTGCCTGAGGACGAGGAGCGTGAACTCCTCAGCCGGCGGTCTGTTCGACTTTCGCCGGCGTCCCCACCGCCACGGTGTCCTCCTTCTTCTTGCCGACGAACAGCCGGAAGACGAAGAGCACGAGCAGGCCGACGCCGACGCTGAAGATCACGTCGCCCGGCATGCGCATCCAGACGAGCGTCTGCATCAGCGGCTGCTGCAGGAACTCGGCCGAGCGTGCGTACCAGAAGCCGTGCGTCACGGCCGCGTGGACCTGGAGCAGGCCCACCGGGGCCAGCGACAGCAGGGCCATCGCGCCGAGGCCGATGTTCATCGACCAGAAGGCGCCCTTGAGCAGCTTTTCGTCCCAGAAGGACGTGCGGCCGAGCCCGCGCAGGCAGAACAGCATCAGGCCGATGCCGAGCATGCCGTACACGCCGAACAGCGCCGTGTGGCCGTGCAGCGGCGTCGTGTTGAGGCCCTGCATGTAGTACAGCGCGAGCGGCGGGTTGATCAGGAAGCCGAAGAGGCCCGCGCCGACCATGTTCCAGAACGCCACCGACACGAAGAACAGGATCGGCCACTTGTAGGCCGCGACCCAGGGCTTCGCCTTGCTGTGCTTGTAGTTCTCGTAGGCCTCGAAGCCGATCAGCACGAGCGGGACGACTTCGAGCGCGGAGAACGAGGCGCCGAGCGCCAGCACGCCCGTCGGCGTGCCGGTCCAGTACAGGTGGTGGAACGTGCCGAGCACGCCGCCCGTCAGGAACACGACGGTCGCGAACAGCACGGCGTTCGTCGCCGATTTCACGCGCACCAGGCCGAGCTTCGTGAACAGGAAGGCGATGACCGCGGTCGCGAAGACTTCGAAGAAGCCCTCGACCCACAGGTGCACCACCCACCAGCGCCAGTATTCGACCATCGACAGGTGCGTGTTGCGGCCCCACATCAGGCCGGCGCCGTAGAACAGGCCGATCGCGATCGTGGAGAGGAACACGCAGCATCGTGATCGAGCGGCTGTCGTCGCGCGCCTTGAGCGCGGGCCACAGCGCGCGGCCGACCAGCACCAGCCAGACCATCAGGCCGACGAACAGGAAGGCCTGCCAGAAGCGGCCGATGTCGGTGTACTCGTAGCCCTGGTGGCCGAACCAGAAGTTGGCGCCGAGGCCCATCTTCTGCATCACGGCGAACCACTGGCCGCCGAGCGCGCCGACGACGATCACGAGCAGGCAGGTGAACAGGAAGTTGACGCCGAAGCGCTGGAACTTCGGTTCGTGCCCGGAAATCGCCGGTGCGATGTACAGGCCGGTGGCGAGCCACGCGGTGGCGATCCAGAGCACCGCGAGCTGCAGGTGCCAGCTGCGCGTGACCGCGTAGGGCAGCACTTCGGCGAGCGGTATGCCGTAGAACGCCTGGCCTTCGACGGCGTAGTGCGCGGTGATGCCGCCGAGGATCACCTGCACCAGGATCAGTGCGGTGACGACCCAGAAATACTTGGCCGTGGCCTTCATCGAGGGCGTCGGCTTCAGCGACTTGAGCGGATCGCTGTCCGGCACGACCGGCGGCGCGTCCTTGCCGTGGCTCATCGCGTAGTACCAGGCGAGCGCGCCGATGCCGGCGAGCATCACCAGGATGCTGACGAACGTCCACAGGAACGTCGGCGCCGTCGGCGTGTTGCCGACCAGCGGCTCGGACGGCCAGTTGCTGGTGTAGGTGACGCTCTCGCCGGGACGATTGGTCACGGTCGACCAGGACGTCCAGAAGAAGAACGCGGTCAGCGCCGCGCGCCTGGCCGGATCCGGCACCGGGTTCTGCTTCATCGCGTACTGCGCGCGCAGCGTGTTCGAGGTTCACGTCCGACCCGAAGAGGCCGTCGTAGTGCGCGGCCGTCTGCGCGATGACCGCGCGCGGTCTGCGGAGACGGTGACGACGCCCGTGCCGGCATCGTAGGTGTTGGCGCGGATTTCCTGCTGCAGGCGCGCCTTCAGCGCGGCCTGCTGGCCGGCGTCGAGCGCGTCGAAGGATTTGCCGTAGGTCGCGCGTCGCCCAGAGCTCGAGCAGCCCGGTGGCTTCGCGGTGCAGCCAGTCGGCCGACCAGTCCGGCGCGACGTAGGCGCCGTGGCCCCAGATCGAGCCTTGCTGCTGGCCGCCGGTCGTCTGCCAGACTTCGCGCCCGGTCTCGATGTCCCGTTGCGTGAAGACGGTCTGGCCGGCCGTGGTCTGCACGGCCTTCGGCATGGGGGGCGCGGCGAGATAGATCTCGCGCCCCATGTACAGGAGAACCCCGAACGAGAGCAGCAGGATCGCTCCCAGGATCTTCCAGAGGTTGCGGGTGTCGGTCATTTCATTCACTCCAGTGGCGGTCCCGCGGCCTCGCGCGGGTCGGCGTGAATGGTGGGCGGGGCCCGTGCGGGCTCGCCTTGACCGAGATCAAGTGGGGCCCGGCTGGCGGTAGGGATTCGCCGCAAGCCGTGGCCCACCAACGAAAAAGGCCGGGCGGGGCCGGCCTTTCTGTGGTGCATCCGAGGGGGCAGGACCTACCTGCCGCGGTAGACGATGCGTCCCTTGGTCAGGTCGTACGGGGTCATTTCCACGGTGACGGTGTCGCCCGTGAGGATGCGGATGTAGTTCTTGCGCATCTTGCCGGAGATGTGTGCGGTCACGACATGGCCGTTCTGCAGCTGCACGCGGAACATCGTGTTGGGCAGCGTCTCGAGCACGCGGCCTTCCATCTGGATTGCGTCTTCCTTCGCCATGCACCCTCGCACAGGCCAAAAGCCGCGCGAATTCTGCAGAAAGGCCCTCGCTAAAGCAACGTGAATTGCCGTGATCCGGCGCTGCAGCATGCTCACGCAGGCGGGCGAACCTAGGCCGGGCCGAGCGCGTGTTCGAGCCGCGCGATGAACTCGGCCCGCGGGATCAGCCGCGCACCCAGCGAAAACAGGTGCTCGCTCGCCACCTGGGCGTCGATCAGCTCGACGTCGCGCTCGAGCAACCCCTGCACGAGCCAGTACAGGGCGACCTTGGACGCGTCGGTCGCGGTGCTGAACATCGACTCACCGAAGAAGACCCGGCCCAGCAGCAGTCCGTACAGGCCGCCGACCAGGACGTCGTCCTGCCAGACTTCGACGCTGTGCGCGTGGCCGAGCGCATGCAGTTCGACGTAGGCCTGCTGCATCTCCGGCGAAATCCAGGTGCCCTCGAAGGCGCGCGTGCCGCTGTCGGCGCAGCGCGCGATGACCTGCTCGAAGCACGTGTCCCACGTGACGCGGAACCCGCGGTTGCGGAGCGACTTGCGCAGGCTGCGCGAGACTTTCAGTTCGTGCGGGAACAGCACCATGCGCGGGTCGGGCGACCACCAGAGAATCGGCTGGCCTTCGCGCATACCAGGGGAAGATCCCGCGCCGGTATGCCGCGATGATCCGTTCGGGCCGCAGGTCGCCGCCGGCGCAGAGCAGGCCATCCGGCTCGGTCAGGGCGGAGGTGACCGGCGGAAACGCATCGGGCGGATCGGTCCGCTTGAGCCACGTGATCATGCGTCGGGTGACCCCGTGGCCGACGCGTCTGGGCCGCGCTGGAAGGGCAGGTGCTCGCGCGCCGACTCGATGTAGTCATCGACCGCCGCGCGTTCGCGCTGCAGGTAGCGCGCCACGGCTTCGCGGAAGCCGGCGTGCTCGAGCCAGTGTGCGGAAGTCGTCCGCGTCGGCTCGAAGCCGCGCGCGATCTTGTGCTCGCCCTGCGTGCCGGGGTCGAAGAACTGCAGCCCGCGTTCGATGCAGTACTCGATGCCCTGGTAATAGCAGGCCTCGAAGTGCAGCGAGTCCTCGGGCCGCGCCGCGCCCCAGTACCGCCCGTAGAGCCAGCCGCCGCCTTCGAAGAAGATCGACGCGGCGATCGGCTCGCCGGCGCGCTCGGCAAGCTTGACCATGACCGAGCCCGGAACGGCGCGCGCCACGCGCTCGAGGAACTCGACGTTGAGGTAGTGCCCGTTGCCGTGCCGCAGGAACGTGCGCTCGGAGAAGCCGAAGATCACGCGCCACAGGTCCGTGTCGATCGCCTCGCCGGCGAGCGTGCGGAAGCCGATGCCGGCCTCGGCGACCTTGCGTCGTTCGCGCTTCGCCTTCTTGCGCTTGTCGGCGCGAAAGGTCGCGAGGAAATCGTCGAAGGTCCGGTAGCCGCGGTTGTGCCAGAGAAAGCGGCAGTCGTGGCGGCGCAGGAAGCCGGCCTGCTCGAGCGCTGCCTGGTCGTCCTCCAGCGTGAAATTGGCGTGCGCACCCGAGGCGGCGGTTCGACGCGCCGTCTCGAGCAGGAGGGCGGCGAGCTCGCCGCGCAGGTCGCTGCGCTGCTTCATCGTCGAGGTTACCGACCAGCAGGCGCGGGCCGGTGACGGGCGTGAACGGAATCGCGGCGAGCTGCTTGGGGTAGTACTCGACGCCGGCGCGCAGGTAGGACTGCGCCCAGCTCCAGTCGAAGACGAACTCGCCCCAGGAGTGCGTCTTCAGGTATTGCGGGACCGCGGCCACGAGCCGCCCGGTCTTCGTCTCGCGCACGAGGAGATGCGCCGGGATCCAGCCGGTGTCCGCACCGACGCAGCCCGTCGCTTCGAGCGCGTCGAGGAAGGCGTGCTGCAGGAAAGGATGGCCGGACGCGTCGAGCGCATTCCACGCGGGCGCGTCGACCTCCGCGACCCGTTCGACGATCTCGGCCGTCAGCGACACCGGCTGGCCCCGATCGTCACGGGGAAGCCCTCACCCCAACCCTCTCCCGCTGGAGCGGGAGAGGGAGCAGAACTACCTCAGTGGGCGGCGCCGGCATCCAGCGCGTCCAGGTACTTGTCCGCGTCGAGCGCGGCCATGCAGCCGGTGCCCGCCGAGGTGATGGCCTGGCGGTAGACGTGGTCGGCCACGTCGCCTGCGGCGAACACGCCCGGCACGCTCGTCGCCGTCGCGCCGCCGTTCAAGCCGGCGCGGACGACGATGTAGCCATTGTTCATCTCGAGCTGGCCGGCAAACATGTCGGTGTTCGGCTTGTGGCCCACGGCGATGAAGACGCCGGCGACCTCGATGTCCTTCGTGCCCGAGCCGTCGGTGGCCGCGACCCGCACGCCCGTGACGCCGGAATCGTCGCCGAGCACTTCCTCGACGGTGTGGTTCCAGACGATGTCGACCGCGCCGGCGCGCTGGCGTTCGAACAGGTGGTCCTGCAGGATCTTTTCCGAACGCAGCTTGTCGCGGCGGTGGATCAGCGTGACGTGCGCGGCGATGTTCGAGAGGTAGAGGGCTTCCTCGACGGCCGTGTTGCCGCCGCCGACGACGGCGACGCGCTGGCCGCGGAAGAAGAAGCCGTCGCAGGTCGCGCAGGCCGAGACGCCGCGGCCACGGAAATTCTGCTCCGACTCGAGGCCGAGGTACTGCGCGCTGGCGCCGGTGGCGATGACCAGGGCGTCGCAGGTGTAGTCGCCGCGGTCGCCCTTGAGCAGCAGCGGGCGGCGGCTCAGGTCCACCTCGTTGATGTGGTCCATGAGGACCTCGGTGTTGAAGCGCTCGGCGTGCTCGCGCATGCGCTCCATGAGCCCCGGGCCGGTCAGGCCGTGCGGGTCGCCCGGCCAGTTGTCGACTTCGGTGGTGGTCATGAGCTGGCCGCCCTGTTCCATGCCCGTGATGAGCAGCGGGCTGCGGTTGGCGCGCGCGCCATAGACCGCGGCCGCGTAGCCGGCCGGTCCGGAACCCAGGATGATCAGCCGCGAGTGACGGGGGGCGCTCATGTACAATTCCTTGCTGTTTTTGCGCGCATTGCGCCGGCGAAAGCGCGGCATGGTAAGGGGTCCCGCGCGACCCGGAAAGCTTATGGGAAACAGGGGAGTGCTCACCTGTTTCCGCCAGCGCGGTGCGGTCCTGGTTGGGGCAGCGGCGGAATAGGTGAGCGTCCCCTATTTCCAGCTGTAACCTTACTAACCAACGGGTTACGTGCGACTCTTGAACTCCAGGTGATGACTGTTGGCCAAGGCTGATGCGAAGCGCGCCGCAGGTGGCGCACAGGCGGCGATCGTTTCCCGCGGACTGCGCGAGAGCGCGCTCTGGATCTTCGGTGCGCTCGCGCTGATCCTCTTTGCCGCCCTGGTCAGCTACGACCGGGCCGACCCCGCGTTCTCCTCGACGGGCCAGCCGGGACCCGTCACCAACCTCATCGGCCCGTTCGGCGCCTGGCTGTCCGACCTGTTCTTCGTGCTGTTCGGCACGCCGGCCTTCCTCTTCCCGATCATGCTGGGCTTCGCCGGCTACCGCCTGTTCCAGGAACGCGACAGCCTCGAGCCCGTCGACCGCCGTGCGGCGTCCTTCCGCGGCGTCGGCTTCTTCCTCGCGCTCGCCAGCAGCTGCGGACTCGCCACGCTGCACTTCTCCGGCACCGGCTATCCGAACACGGCCGGGCGGCGTCGTCGGCACGCTGCTCGGCGTCGGCCTCGAGAATTCGATGAGCTTCCTCGGCGCGACGCTGCTGCTGCTCGCCGTCTGGCTCGGCTCGGTGTCGCTCGCCACGGGCGTCTCCTGGCTCGACGTGATGGACACGATCGGCGAGTGGACGCTCAAGGGCATCGCTTACCTGCGCGAGCGGGCCTCCGAGCGCCGCGACCAGAACATCGGCAAGGAAGTGAAGCAGGCGCGACAGGAAGTCGTGCAGCAGGAACAGAAGAAGGTCGCCGAGCGCAAGCCGCCGCGGATCGAGTCGCCGGCGCCGAAGGTCGAGAAGAGCGAGCGCGTCGAGAAGGAAAAGCAGGTGCCGCTGTTCGACAAGCACGGCAAGGCGGCCCTGCCGCCGCTGTCGCTGCTCGACGATCCGCCCGCGCGCGTCGGCGGCTATTCCGCGGAGGCGCTCGAGGCGATGTCGCGCCTCGTCGAACTGAAGCTGCGCGATTTCGGCGTCGAGGCCGAGGTCGTCGAAGTGCACCCGGGCCCGGTCATCACGCGCTTCGAGCTGCGCCCCGCGCCGGGCGTGAAGGTCGCGCAGATCTCGAACCTGGCGAAGGACCTCGCGCGGGCCCTGTCGGCGATCAGCGTGCGCGTCGTCGAGATCATCCCGGGCAAGTCGACCATGGGCCTCGAGATCCCGAACGAAGTCCGCGAGATGGTCACGCTCGGCGAGATCATCAAGTCGAAGGCCTACGACGACATGAACTCGCCGCTCGCGCTCGTGCTCGGCAAGGACATCGGCGGCAACCCGGTCGTCGCCGACCTCGCGCGCATGCCGCACCTGCTGGTCGCCGGCACCACCGGCTCGGGCAAGTCGACGGCAGTCAACGCGATGGTGCTCTCGCTGCTCTACAAGAGCACGCCCGAGCAGGTCCGGCTGATCATGATCGACCCGAAGATGCTCGAGCTCTCGGTGTACGAGGGCATCCCGCACCTGCTCGCGCCGGTCGTCACCGACATGAAGCAGGCCGCCAACGCGCTGCGCTGGTGCGTGGCCGAGATGGAGCGCCGCTACCAGCTGATGGCGTTCGCCGGCGTGCGCAACCTCGCCGGCTACAACCGCAAGGTCAGGGACGCGCTCGACGCGGGCAAGCCGCTCAAGGACCCGATCGAGATGAAGCGCCTGGCGCCGGGCCTCGATCCGGCGTCGATCCCCGAGCTCGAGCCGCTGCCGTACATCGTGGTCGTCGTCGACGAGCTCGCCGACATGATGATGATCGTCGGCAAGAAGGTCGAGGAGCTGATCGCGCGGCTCGCGCAGAAGGCGCGCGCCTCCGGCATCCACCTGATCCTCGCCACCCAGCGCCCGTCGGTCGACGTGATCACGGGCCTGATCAAGGCGAACATCCCGACGCGCATCGCGTTCCAGGTGTCGGCCAAGGTCGACTCGCGCACCATCCTCGACCAGAGCGGCGCCGAGAGCCTGCTCGGCCACGGCGACATGCTGTTCCTGCAGCCGGGCACGTCGCATCCGGTGCGCGTGCACGGCGCGTTCGTCTCCGACCAGGAGGTGCACAAGGTGGCCTCCGCGCTGCGCGAGCACAGCTCGCCCGTGTACCTCGACGAGGTGCTCGACGGGCCGTCGTCGCCGATCCCGGGCCTGCCGGGCGAGGGTGACGGCGAAGGCGGCGAGGGCGCCGACGCGGAGCAGGATGCGCTGTACGACGAGGCCGTCAGGATCGTCACCGAGTCGCGCAAGGCGTCGATCTCGGGGGTGCAGCGCCGGCTCAAGATCGGCTACAACCGCGCCGCCCGCATGATCGAGGCCATGGAGGCCGCGGGCCTGGTCGGGCCATTGAACTCCAATGGCTCGCGCGAGGTCTACGCGCCACCCCCTCCCGAGGTCGACTGACTTGCCGGAATCCTGCTGCAAACCGGGCCAGGGCATTCCTGGTCTGTCGCGCTCGCGCTCGCGCCCGGCGCGCCCCACGCCGCCGATGCCGTGGCGCGGGTCGACGCGTACCTCGGTTCAGTCACGACGCTGTCGGCGCAGTTCAAACAGGTCGTGCAGGACAGGCGCGGGCAGGTCACCGATCGCGCGACCGGCACCCTGTCGGTCTCGCGGCCCAACCGCTTTCGCTGGGATTACCGCGAGCCGTACGCGCAGACCATCGTCGCCGACGGCCGCAGGCTCTGGCTGTACGACCCCGACCTCGAGCAGGTCACCGTGCGCCCGCTCGAGCAGGGCCTCGGTGCGACGCCGGCGATGCTGCTGTCCGGTTCGGGCAAGGTCGGTGATGCATTCACTTCGGCCCCGGTCGAGCAGCGCGGGGACTGGACCTGGTATCCACTGCTGCCGAAGCAGCACGGTTCCGATTTCGAGCGCGTGAGCCTCGCCTTCGACCGCAGGAACGAGCTGGCGGCGATGGAACTCGTCGACAAGCTCGGCCAGACCACGACCATCGAGTTCAGCGGGCTTCGTCGCGGGGTCAAGCTCGACGACAGGACGTTCAGCTTCGTGCCGCCCAAGGGCGCGGACGTGATCGGCGCAGCCGCGGCGAAATGATCGCGCTCCGCTACCGCACCGCATGGGTCGTCGCGAGCGCCCTGCTGGTGCTGCTCGTGATCTGGGGCAGCCTGCAGACCAGCGTGAAGACGCCGGTGGCCGGGGGCTTCGACAAGTTCGAGCACTTCGGTACCTACACCGTGCTCGCGCTCTGGTTCACGGGCTTTGCGCGCAGGAACCGCTACTGGGCCGTCGTCCTGGCGTTGCTCGCGCTCGGGCTCGCCATGGAGATCGCGCAGTTCGCGATGCATGCGGGCCGCACCGCCGACCCGCTCGACATGGCGGCCAATGCAGCAGGCGTCGCGGCTGGCGTGCTGGCGGCGACGTTCGCGACCGGCGGCTGGATCCAGAAGGCCGACGCGTGGCTGCCATGAGCCCTCTCCCGCGCGTTGCGCGACCTCTCCCGCCCCGGCGGGAGAGGTGAGGCAAGACGGATGAGCAGCACCGAGCCGTTCCGCCCGCTGGCGGACCGCATGCGGCCCGCGACCCTCGACGAATTCATCGGCCAGTCGCACCTGCTGGCACCCGGCAAGCCGCTCAGGCGGCTGCTCGAAGGCCGCAGCCTGCACTCGATGATCCTCTGGGGTCCGCCGGGCACCGGCAAGACGACGCTCGCACGCCTGGTCGCGAAGACCTGCGACTCCGAGTTCGTCGCGCTCTCGGCGGTGATGGCCGGCGTCAAGGACGTGCGCGCGGCGGTGGAGCAGGCGCAGATCCAGCGCAGGGAGCACGGCCGGCGCACGGTGCTGTTCCTCGACGAAGTCCACCGCTTCAACAAGTCGCAGCAGGATGCGTTCCTGCCGTTCGTCGAGGACGGCACGGTCTGCTTCATCGGCGCGACGACCGAGAACCCGTCGTTCGAGATCAACAGCGCGCTGCTGTCGCGCGCGCGCGTCTACGTGCTGCGTTCGCTCACGTTCGACGACATCGTCGCGGTGCTGCAGCGCGCGCTCGCCACGGGAATTCGCGGCCGGCGACGCGGCCGTCACGGCGCACCGACGAGGCGATCGCCACGCTCGCACGCGCCGCGGACGGCGACGCGCGCCGCGCGCTTGAACCTGCTGGAGGTCGCCGCGGACCTCGCGCAGGCGGCAGGCGGCGTCATCACCGAGGAGATCGCCGGCGAGGTGTCGGCCGGCGGCTATCGGCGCTTCGACAAGAAGGGCGAACAGTTCTACGACCAGATCTCCGCGCTGCACAAGTCGGTGCGCGGCACGGACCCCGACGCGGCGCTGTACTGGCTCTGCCGCATGCTCGACGGCGGCTGCGATCCGCGCTACATCGCGCGGCGCGTGATCCGCATGGCCGCGGAAGACATCGGCAATGCCGACCCGCGTGCGCTGCAGCTGGCGCTGCAGGCGGCCGAGGCCTACGAGCGGCTCGGCAGCCCCGAGGGCGAGCTGATGATCGCGCAGGCGGTCGTGTTCATGGCCTGTGCGGCGAAGAGCAACGCGGTCTACGTCGCCTACAAGGCCGCCATGGCGGACGCGCAGCAGCGCGGGCACGCTCGACGTGCCGATGCAGCTGCGCAATGCGCCGACCGGCCTGATGAAGGGCCTGGGCTACGGCAAGGGCTACCGGTACGCGCACGACGAGCCCGAGGGCTACGCGGCGGGCGAGAAGTATTTCCCGGACGAGATGGAACCCGCGCGCTATTACGAGCCCGTGCCGCGCGGCCTCGAGATCAGGATCGGCGAGGCGCTCGAGCGATTCCGCGCGCTCGCGCAGGAACGCGCCAGGAAGGGCTGACCGCGCGGCGGGCGTCGCCGCGATCGCTGCGGCGCGGCGCCGCCCGCTAGCGATTAATACCTTCCCCCGATTCCACAAGCCCGAATTGTCCGTTGCGGTAGACGGACTAACGTTGCACGTCATGCGCATCCCGGGGGCAGGGGTGCGCGGCTCAGCGCCTGATCAACGTCGAACAAGGGGCGCGCGGCTCGACGGCGATGACCCGCGCCTGTCGGAGGAGCCATGGAACACGCATGGCAGCAGCGTCGCAACGACGCAGGCATCGCGACTGGTTCTCACTCGGGTTCGCACCACTGTCATCCACCCGCGGCCTGGCTCGCGCTGGTCGCGCTGCTGCTGCCGCTGGACGGCCTCGCCGCCGATCCCTGTCCCGTCGGAACGGGTGACAACACGGCCAATCCGTGCGCGATCGGCCAGACCGTCGTGCATCCGGTGACCGGTGCGACGGAAACCATCCTCGACCTCGACGCCGACGCTGCCGATCGTCTACACGACCGTCGGCAATGCGATCTTCGTCGGCAACACCACGCTCATCAAGACGGTGCCGGACCCCGCCGACGACACGAAGACGCTGACCGTGACCGAGGTGCGCAACGAGCACCCTGACGGGCCTGCCCGTACGAACTCGTCGCCAGCGACGGCAAGAATCCGCCGCGCACGGTCGTCATCACGCTCGCGTATGCGGCGGACGACCGCACCTACGAACCGGGCGAGGACGGGCGGCGTGACCCGCCGCCCCCGGTCGACCCGGTCAAGGACCTGCGCAACGTCGTCGATCGGCGCTACGGCGCCGGCGGCGCCGCGGGCAAGGACGGCGGCGGCATCCGGATCTGCATCATCTGGTGCTTCACGATCGGCGTGAACCCGACCTCCGGCGGCGCGGGCAATCCGGGCCCGACCATCCCCCGCGCGATCACCGGCGACTACATCACCACGGTCTCGCCGAACCTGCCGGGCGTCTGGATCGCGAGCACGGGCGGCAACGGCGGCAATGGCGGCGATGCATACGGCGTCAACCTGCCGGCCACTGCCGGCGGCGCCGGCGGCGACGGCGGCAACGTCACCGTCGAGAACGAGGTCAGCATCAACACGGGACCGCTCGGCGATCACTCTTACGGCATGTACGTGCAGAGCCAGGCGGGCTCGGGCGGCAAGGGCGGCGAGGGTTACGGACTGACCTCAGGCGGCACGGGTGGAGAGCCTGCCCAGGGCGGGCAGGTCCTGCGTCACGAACAACGGCACGATCACGACCCAGGGCCTCGGCGCGACGGGCATCCTCGCGCAGAGCCTCGGCGGCGGCGGCGGCACCGGCGGCAGCAGCTACGGCATCGTCGGCGATCCGGGCGAGGGCTATGCCGGCGGCGCACGGCGGCCGGGTCGAGGTCGTCAACAACGGCATCATCACGACCTCCGGCGTCGCGGCGCACGGCATCAATGCGCAGAGCGTCGGCGGGACGGGCGGCGACGGCGGCACCGCGGGCGGCGCTCGCTTCGCTCGGCGGCAGCGGTGACGCGGGTGGCGACGGTGGCAAAGTCGTCGTCACGACCTCCGCAGGCAGCGTCATCACGACGCAGAACACGCACAGCATCGGCATCCTCGCGCAATCCATCGGCGGCGGCGGCGGCAACGGCGGCTCGGCCTATCGGCATCTACGCGGTCGGCGGCTCGACGTCGGGCGGCGGCAACGGCGGCGACGTGACGGTGACGAACGCGGGCCGCATTGCGACCACGACCACGACGGGCGCGGAATCGCACGGGATCATGGCGCAGTCGATCGGCGGCGGTGGCGGCACCGGCGGCACCGGTGGCGGCATCGTGGCCGAAGGCGGCACGGGCGGCGTCGGCGGCGCGGGTTCGGTCAAGGGCGACGCGGGCGACGTGACGGTAACCAACGCCGCGACCGGCGTGATCACGACCGCGGGCGTGCGCTCGCACGGCGTGCTGGCGCAGTCGATCGGCGGTGGCGGCGGCACGGCCGGCATCAGCCAGGGGCTCGTGGCGATCGGCGGCCAGGGCAGCGCGGGTGGCCTCGGCGGCGACGTCGACGTCGACAATGCGGGCACGATCATCACCTGGGGATCGGGTTCCAAGGGCGTGCTCGCCCAGTCCATCGGCGGCGGCGGCGGCTCGGCGCACTCGAGCGGCGGGCTCGTCGGGATCGGCGGCGACAGCGGTGCCGGCGGCGACAGCGAGCCGGTGTCGGTGCAGCAACAGCGGGTCGATCCGCACGGAGGGGGCGTTCGGCGACGCGGTGTACGCGCAGAGCATCGGCGGTGGCGGCGGCGACGCGGGCGACTCCTCGGGCCTCGTCGCCATCGGCGGCACCGGCGACAAGGGCGGTGAAGGCGACACGGTCGACATCGAGAACTCCGGCAGCATCGTCACGCTCGGTGCCTGGTCGCGCGGCGTGCTCGCGCAGTCGCATCGGCGGCGGCGGCGGTGCGGGCGGCGATGGCGGTTCCGGCATCGTGAACATCGGGGGTTCCGGCGAGGGTGGCGGCACGGCCAAGGCCGTGACGGTCGCCAACACGGGCGTCATCACGACGACGTGGCAACGTCTCCAACGCCATCGAGGCGCAGAGTGTCGGCGGCGGCGGCGGCAGCGGCGGCACCTCTGGCGGTGGCCTGTTCACGCTCGGCGGCGATGCGGCGGCCGGTGGCGACGGCGGCGTCGTCAACATCCACCAGGCTGGCGAACTGCATACGTCCGGCAACGACTCGCACGGCATCTTCGCGCAGAGCATCGGCGGCGGCGGCGGCAGCGGCGGCAACAGCACGTCGGTGTCGGCCTTCGCTGGCGTCGCGATCGGTGGCAACGGCGGCGCGGGCGGCAAGGGTGATGCGGTCAACGTCAACCTCGGCTACGGCTCGACGATCGAGACCTCGGGTGATCGCGCCAAGGGCATCCTCGCGCAAAGCGTCGGCGGCGGTGGCGGCAGCGGCGGCTTTGCCGCGCAGGGCACGGTCGGTTACGGCCTGAGCGTCTCGGTGGCCATCGGCGGCACGGGCGACAAGGGCGGCGACGGCGGCCGCGTCAACCTCACGGGCTTCACCGACGTCGCGACGGACGGTGCGGATTCGGACGGCATGCTGGTGCAGAGCGTGGGCGGCGGCGGCGGCAACGGCGGCTTCGCGCTGTCGATCTCCGCGGCAGCCGGTGAAACAGGCGCGGCCGCGGTCGGAGTCGGGATCGGTGGCGGTGGCGGCACCGGCGGCGTCGGTGGCGAGGTCAAGGTCGATGCGGGCGGCAGCATCCACACGCAGGGCGCGCAGTCCGAGGGACTCATCGCGCAAAGCATCGGCGGTGGCGGTGGTACCGGCGGTTTCGCGGTCACGGTGGCGGCCGCGGCTGGCGGCGCGGGTGCGGGTGCCGTATCGGTCGGCGTGGGCGGCGGTGGCGGCGACGGCGGCGACGCCGGCGTCGTCAATGCACGCTGGCGTGGCGACGTGACGACCGAAGGCGCGGACTCGAACGCGATCCTGGTCCAGGGCGTCGGCGGCGGCGGCGGCAATGGCGGCTTCAACGTGTCCGCTGCCGTGGCTGCGGCCGGCGCCGGCGCAGGCGGCGTCGCGGTCGGTGTCGGCGGCTCCGGCGGCAAGGCCGGCCTCGGCGGCGTCGTCAACGCCGACGTGAGCGGCGACATCACGACGACGGGCGCGCGCTCGAGCGGCCTCGTCGCGCAGTCGATCGGCGGTCGCGGCGGCAACGGCGGCTTCAACATCTCCGGCGCGGTCGCTGCGTCCGGTGGCGCGGCCGGCGCGGTGGCGGTCGGCGTCGGCGGCTCGGGCGGAGGCGGCGGCGATGCGCAATACGGTGACCGCCCGGTACCAGGGCAACGCGACGACCGCAGGCGACGATTCCGACGCCATCATGTTCCAGAGCGTCGGCGGCGGTGGCGGCAACGGTGGCTTCAACATCGGCGGTGCGATTTCCGCATCGACCTCTGCGGGCGCGGGCGTGTCGGTCGGCGTCGGTGGTGCCGGTGGGGGTGCAGGCTCGGGCAAGAAGGTCACGGGTACGGCAGGAGGCGAGTTGACGACGTTCGGCGATCGCAGCAATGCGTTCGTCGCGCAAAGCGTCGGCGGTGGCGGCGGCAACGGTGGCTTCAACGTCTCGGCCGGCATCTCTGCCTCGGCGGGGACGAACGGTGCCGTGTCGGTCGGCGTCGGCGGTTCCGGTGGCGACGGTGGCAGCGGCGGCGAGGTCGACGCGAAGTTCTACGGCACGGCGTTGACCTACGGCGAAGACGCCACGGCAGTCGTGGCGCAGAGCCTCGGCGGTGGCGGCGGCAATGGCGCGCTCAACGTCAGTGGCGCGATCGCGGCGGGCCTCGGTCCGACGGGCACGGTGTCGGTCGGTGTCGGTGGCTCCGGCGGCAAGGGTGGGGCGGGTCAGGACACGACGCTCACTTCGATCGGCGATGTCAGGACGGCGGGCGATGGCGCGGGCGGCGTGCTCGTGCAGAGCGTCGGCGGTGGCGGCGGCTCGGGCGGCATCAACGTCTCGGGCGGCTTCTCGGTCTCGTTCCAGGCCGCCGGGACGGTGGTCGTCGGCGTCGGCGGCTCCGGGCGGTGGCGGCGGCGCCTCGGGGCTCGTGACGGCCTCGCACGAGGGGGACATCTGGACGCGCGGCGACGATGCCAGCGCCTACACGGTGCAGAGCATCGGTGGCGGCGGCGGCAACGGCGGCATCAACGTGAGCGGTGGACTCAGCGGCTCGCTCTCCGGTTCGGGCTCGATCGCCGTGGGCGTCGGCGGCGCCGGTGCGAACGGCGGGCGCGGCGGCGAAGTGCGCGGCACGCTGCTCGGCGACGCGATCACGTGGGGCGACCGCTCGACAGCGGTGCTCATGCAGAGCGTCGGCGGTGGCGGTGGCTCGGGCGGGCTCAACGTCTCCGGTGCGGTCAACGTCTCGAAGGATCTCGGCGGCGCGGTGGCCGATCGGCATCGGCGGCTCGGGCGGCAACGGCGAAGGCGCATCAGCAAGTGTCAGGCGACGTCACCGGCTACGTCACCACGTTCGGTAACGATTCGACCGGCGTGCTCGTGCAGAGCGTCGGCGGTGGCGGCGGCACAGGGCGGCGTGAACGTCTGCGGCGCGCTGTCGCTCTCGCTCGACTCGACGGCGGCGGCCTCGATCGGCGTCGGCGGCTTCGGCGGCAAGGGCGGTGATGCGGGTGAAGTCACGTTCTCGCGCACGGGCCCAACGTGGACCGAGGGCGCCAACTCCGACGCCATCGTCGTGCAGAGCGTCGGTGGCGGCGGCGGCAACTGGCGGCGTCAACGTGTCCGGTGCGCTCGCCTTTACCCCGAAGAAGGACGCGGTCGCAGTCACCGTCGGCCTCGGCGGGTTCGGTGGCGGCGGCGGTGCGGGCAAGGACGTGACGGCGACAATCGATGGCGACGTGATCGCGCTCGGCGCCATCAATCCGACCATCCGGATCGAGGACGGCATCGCCATTCGCGAGATCAAGAATGGTTCGAACGGCGTCATCGCGCAGAGCCTCGGCGGCTCGGGCGGCAACGGCGCGACCAACGTGAGCGGCGGCATCGCGCTCGACGCCGGCCCGGGCAAGTCGATGGCGCTGAACCTCGGCGTCGGCGGCTTCGGCGGCAGCGGCGGCAATGCGGGCGACGTCGACCTGATCGTGACGTCGAACCAGGTCGTGGCGGTCGGCGACGGCCGCGCGGGCATCATCGCGCAATCGATCGGCGGCGGCGGCGGCAACGGCGGCCTCAACGTCTCCGCCGGTATCGTGCTGAACGGCCAGATCACCGCGGGCGTCGGCGGGTTCGGCGGCGAAGGCGGCACCGGCGGCGATGTCGACGCGACCGCCGATGCGAACATCACGGCCGTCGGCGCGAACGCTGTCGGCTTCCTGGCGCAATCGGTCGGTGGCGGTGGCGGCAACGGGGGCATCAACATCAGCGGCGGCATCCGCCCCAACCCCAACAGCAACCAGTCGGCCAGCTCGCTGATCTTCGGCCTCGGCGGCTTCGCCGGCGACGGCAACACGAGCGGCGACGTCACGGCGCACCAGTCGGGTTCCATCTACGTCGAGGGCGACGGCGCCATCGGCGTGCTCGCGCAAAGCGTCGCGGGCGGTGGTGGCAACGGTGGCCTGAACGTGTCGGGCAACCTGTCGAAGGGCAAAGGGTTTGCGGCGTCGATCGGCGTCGGCGGTTCCGGCGGCGAAGGATCCACGGCAGGCAACGTCACGCTGGTGAGCGACGGCCAGATCGTCGTCGACGGCGGGCTCGCGGCCCCGGCGGGCAGCGACCTGAAGCCCGGAGGAGCGCGCAGCGCTCGATTTCCGCGAGCACGCGAACGGCATCCTCGTGCAGAGCATCGGCGGCGGTGGCGGCAACGGCGGCATGAACATCACCGGAGCGGCGACCGACAAGGGCAGCCCGCTCGTGGTCGGTGTCGGCGGCACGGGTGGCACGGGGCGCGACGCGGGCACGGTCAGCGTGACGCGTGGCCTGAACACGCCAAGCCTGCTGCAGACCATGGGCAACGGTGCCAACGGCATCACCGCGCAGTCGATCGGCGGTGGCGGCGGTAACGCCGGCGGCAACCTCGCGTTCGAACTGCGCACCGACGACAAGTCCAAGGGCGGGCAGCTCCTGGTCGTGGTCGGCGGCGGCGGCGGTGCGCCGGGCCACGGCAAGGAAGTCGACGTGACGCACGTCGGCACGATCTTGACCGACGGCCGGCAGAGCGACGGCATCCTCGCGCAGAGCATCGGCGGCGGCGGCGGCAACGCCAACTTCAACCTCGGCTACGCGTACGCGCAGGGGGCCTCGGGCATCAACGTGGCCGTCGGCGGCAAGCCCGGCGAGGGCGGAGAAGGCAGCACCGTGACCGTGGACCACACGGGCACGATCGTCACGCGGGCGACAACTCCGCGGCCATCTATGCGCAGAGCGTCGGCGGTGGCGGTGGCAGTGCCGCAGCCAATTCGACGACGACATACGAGACGACGGCCTCGATGGAGATCGGGATCGGACGCATCGGCGGCACGGGCGGCAAGGGCGGCCACGTCGACGTGACCTCCGACGGCGACCTCTACACGTCGGGCAACCGGGCGGTGGGCGTGTTCGCGCAGAGCGTCGGCAACGGCGGTGGCGAGAGCGGCTCGTTCTCGCTCGGTTTCGAAGGCGAGATTAAGGACAAGAAGAAAAAGGAAGAGACGGAAGTGAGCATGGCCCTGCAGGTCGGCCTCGAAGGAGGCGTAGGCGGCACGGGCGGCAACGTCGCGGTCGACACCGCCGGTTCGATCACGACGGCCGGCGTGGAAGCGCACGCGATCCAGGCCCAGAGCGTCGGCGGCGGTGGCGGCAAGGGCGGCAGCGCGAGCAGCCACATCTCGACGGACAACATCGGCTTCAACCTGGGCGTCGGCGGGACCGGCGGCGAAGGCGCCGTCTCTGGCACCGTCGATGTGATCAACAGCGCGGCCCTGGCCACGACCGGCAGCGAAGCGCACGGCATCTTGGCGCAGTCGGTGGGCGGCGGTGGCGGCACGGGCGGCAAGGCGGGCATCAATGAGTTCACGACGCCCGAAAAAGACGACCCGCAGGGCAAGAAGAAGAGCTACCTGCTCAACATCTCGGTCGGCGGCACGGGCGGTGTCGGTGCGACCGGCAACGACGTCACGGTGCAGAACTCCGGCATGATCCACACGACGGGCAGCAAGTCTTACGGCATCTACGCGCAGTCAGTGGGCGGCGGTGGCGGCATCGGTGGCGCGGTCGTCGACGAGACGCTGACCATCGGCAAGACCACCCACACCCTGACGCTGGACTTCGGCGGCCTGGGCGGCGAGGGTGGCGAGGGCAAGAATGTCGACGTCGTCAACACCGGCGTCATCTATACGCAGGGCTCCGAGTCGACCGGTATCCGCGCGAACAGCATCGGCGGTGGCGGCGGCGACGGCGGCCTGATCCTGAACATGCGGGCGTCCGCCGTCTCGGCAGCGACTTCGTCCACGGCCGTCACGATCAACGTCGGCGGCGAAGGTGGCAAGGGCGGTACGGGCGGCAACGTGTCCGTGACGAACGCGCGGCCCGACGTGGGCGAAGGTGGCGTGATCGTGACCGAGGGTGACAAGGCCTACGGCATCCATGCCCAGAGCGTCGGTGGCGGCGGCGGCAACGGCAGTTCCATCATTGCGGCCAACATCGGCAGCGGCATGAGCTCGACGCTCGTCGGGCTCAACATCGGAGGCAAGGGCGGCACCGGCGAGTCCGGCGGCTACGTCGAGGTCAACAACGCGGCGGACATCGAGACCTTCGGCGACGAGGCGCACGGCATCTTCGCGCAGTCGATCGGCGGCGGTGGCGGCAACGGCGGCCTCGCGCTGGCGATTGGCGCGGTGGTGGGCTCGGGCAGCACCGACCGGACGCCGATGGTCGCACTCGGCGGCTTCGGCGGCGACGGTGGCGATGCCGGCAACGTGCAGGTGACCAACACCGGTTCGATCGTCGTTCACGGCGACCGCTCGGTCGGCATCTACGCGCAGACCCAGAGCGGCGGCGGTGGCGATGCCGGTATCGGCGTCGGCCTGACCTCTGGCGGCACGACCACGCGCATTGCGGGCACGATCTCGGCGGTGGCCGGGGCGGCCGGGGCGTTCGGCGTGCACGGCGGCGAAGCCGGCGCGGTGGGCTCTGCGGTCATCGACCAGCGGGGCGACATCACCGTGCTCGGCCAGAACTCGAGCGCCACGCGCATCGAGAACATCAACGGCGGTGGCGGGCACATCGCGCTCGACTTCGACAGCATCACGAGCTTCGATCCGGAAGACCTGATCCCCGACGTCGTCAGCGACCTGCTGGAGGTCATCGATGGCTTCCAGGATGCCTCCTCGGGCTCCTCCAAGCCGACGATGATGGCCGCGCCCGTGGCGGGCGCACCCAGCACGAAACCGTCTTTCGATTTCCGTGCGGGAGGAAAGGACCTCAGCGCCATGAGCGGCGGCGACGTCGCGGTCCGCTACGAAGGCGACTTCACCGTCGTCGGCGACGACGGCACCGCGAACAGTGCGCAGGCGCTCGGCGGCGGTGGCGGCACGGTCGACCTCAACCTCGGCATCGTCGACAACGGCTCGGCGCGCAACCAGCTATTCACCGTGACCGGGACGCTCGGCGGCCTGGGCGGCGAGCACAACAGCGGCGGTGCGATCAGCAGCCGGCAGCAGGGTGACCTGCTGGCGCTCGGCGACAACTCGCTGGGCCTGTTCCTGCAATCGGTCGGTGGCGGCGGTGGGCGTGCCAACGTCCACGTCACGGCCGACGCTGGCACGTTCGGTGGCGCCAGCTTCGTGCTCGGCGGAACCGGCGGGCTCGATGAAGCGGGCGGCGCGGTGACGCACACGCAGGTGGGAACGATCGCGACCAGCGGGGACGGCTCGCACGGTGCGATCGTGCAGAGCATCGGCGGTGGCGGCGGAGTGCTGGCGCAGCGAGTGGCAGCCGCCCGCGCCCGGGCACGGTGGCGGCGACGACGTGAAGGCCGGCACAAGCCGACCCGGATGGCGAGCACGGCGGACGGCCGACGACGAGTCGGTCAGGCTGGGCAGCGACGGCGGCAGTGGCCTCGATGCGGCCGACGTCACGGTCACGCTCGAGGGCGACGTATCGACCGACGGCGACAGCGCGACTGGACTGGTGCTGCAGAGCATCGGTGGTGGCGGTGGCACGGCGACGGTCCTGGGCGTGGACGCGGTCTCGGTGCAGCTCGGCGGCAGCGCCGGGGCCAGCGGCGATGGCGGCAACGTCGATGTCGTCCACACCGGCGACGTCACGACCAGCGGTGCACGCGCACACGGCGTGGTGCTGCAGTCGATCGGCGGCGGTGGCGGTGCCGTGTTCACCGACGTGGCGCAGCCGGACGTCACGCTGTTCGGCTGCCAACAGCGGCGACGGCGGCGCGATCGACTTCGAGCAGGTCGGCGACATCGTCACGCTCGGCGACGGCAGCTACGGCATGGTCCTGCAGAGCCTCGGCGGCGGCGGTGGCTTCGTCGACGGCGCGTACGCGGGCAGCGCAGGCGGGCTCGGCGCGGGCGGCGCCATTTCGCTGAGCATCGACGGCAACGTCGGCGCGCTCGGCGACGGGTCGAACGCCGTGTTCCTGCAGAGTGCGGGCAGCTTGGGCGGTGGCAACATCAGCGCGAGTGCTGACGCAAGGCCACCAGGTCATCGCGGGCGTCGGCGGAACGGCCGTCACGTTCGACGGCGGCGCGGACAATGTGTTCGACAATGCCGGCGCCGTCGCCTCGTCGTCCGGTGTAGCGGGCATGGCGTTCCTGGGTGGTGCGGGCAACGAGTCCATCCTGAACCGCGGGATCGTGGTCGGGAGCGTGGACTTGGGGGGTGGCACCAACCAGTTCAGCAACTTCCTCTATGCCGTGTTCGTTCCCGGTGCGACGGTGGACCTCGGTGGTGCGGGCAACTGGCTCTTGCAGGGTGGTTTGTTCGCTCCGGCGGGTGACGAAGTCGCGCAGGTCACGCAGTTGAACGGCAGCTTGCGGCAGTTCGCGTTCGGGCGGTCCGTGTTCGAAGTGGACCTCAGCTCCAATGTGGTCGACTCGGTCATCGCGACGGGCGTGGTCGAACTGGCAGGCGAACTCGACGTCGCGTTGATCAATGCCGCGGGCGTCATGCCCGGATCGTTCGAAAGGGTGCTCTACAGCGGCGCGGGCGGGCTGGACGACGCGGGCCTGGTCGTCCAGTTGCAGCCCTCGGTGGTGGTCTCGTCCGAACTGCTGCGGCCCGATGCGCAGACGGTGTCGCTCGGCTACGAGGTCGATTTCGCGCCGGACGGGCTCGCCGGCAACCGCATCGCGATCGGCGACTACGTCAATCGCGTGCAGCTGGCAGGCAGCGCACCGGTGCTCGGCGACACGATCACCACGCTCGTGGGCGAGACGGACCTCGCCGCCTATGCCGCCGAGCTGACGCAGCTCGGGCCGGAGTTCTACGCCGAGCAGGAGGCCAACACGCTGCAGAGCGTGCATGTCTTCTCGCGCTCGATGCAGGACTGCGGCTCGCTGCTCACCGACTCGGCGAGCGCGGGCAGCTGCCTCTGGATGCGCTTCGACTACGAGACGACCGATCGCGACCCCGACGCGGGCTTCCCCGCGACGGAGCAGATCGCGCGTCGCCTGTCGCAGGGCATGCAGAAAACCGTCGACAGCGGCTGGACGTTCGGCATCGGCCTCGACGCCGAGAACAACGACTCGACGGGCTACGACGGCAACTGGCGTGGCGAGACGACGACCGTGGCACTGGGGCTCGCCGGTCGGCGCGACCTCGAGGGGACCTCCGTGGGCGGCGTGATGACCTTCGGTACGAGCGACCAGGATGTCCAGCGCCGGGTGTCGGTCACCGATCCGGTCGTGGCGGAAGGCGCCCGCGACGTTTCGTTCATGTCGTTCGTCGTCGATGCCGGTCACCCGGTCGATGCCGGTGGCGTGCGCCTGACGCCTGCGGTCGACTTAGGGGTGGCGATGCTGCGGGGCGATGCGATGACCGAGTCGGGCGCCGACGCGCAGAACCTCCAGATCGAGAAGGACACGGAGTCCTACTGGTGGATCGAGCCGTCGGTCACGGTGGACATGGCATCGACCCTCGCGAGCGGCAAGCTCCTGCGTGCCTTTGCCCGGTTGGGTGCGATGTATTACCTCGACGGCGACAGCGCGGAAGTCGTGGCCGGCTTTGCCTCGGCGCCTGCGGGCGTCGACGCAATGCACGTGTACACGGGTCTCGACGACTGGCACTTCCTCGCCGAGGGCGGCTTCACCCTCGTCGCGACGGACCGCTACACCCTGAGCCTGTCGTACACGTACGAGCACTCCGACCTGCGCGACCGCGGCGCCGGGATGGTCCGGGTCACGGTCCCGCTCAAGTAAGGGCGCACTTCACCTCTCCCAGCTCGCCTGGGAGAGGTCGCCCCGCAGGCGCGGGTGAGGGCTCTGGCTCCCTCTCCCGCCTTGGCGGGAGAGGGTTGGGGTGAGGGCTCTGCCCCTCCCGCCTTGGCGGGAGAGGGTTGGGGAGAGGGCTCTTTTTGCCCTCCTGTTACAATTCCGCCTTTCCCCGCACGACGTCCTCAAATCATGCTCGACGCCCGCCTGCTCCGTGCCGACCCTGCCGCAGTGGCCGCCAACCTCGCGCGCCGTGGCTTCCAGCTCGACGTCGAGCGCTTCCGCGCGCTCGAGGAGCGTCGCAAGGCCGCGCAGGTCGCCTCCGACGAAGTGCGGGCCGCACGCAATGCGCACGCCAAGAGCGTCGGCAAGGCCAAGTCGCAGGGGCAGGACATCGCGTCGCTGCTGGCCGAGGGTGAGGCGCTGGGCCGCAGGCTCGAAGGGCTCGACAAGGAACTCAGCGCCGTCCAGGCCGAGTTCGACGAGCTCATGCTCGGCCTGCCGAACATGCTGCACGAGAGCGTGCCCGAGGGCCGCGACGAGTCGGCCAACGTCGAAGTGCGTCGCTGGGGCACGCCGCGCCAGTTCGACTGGGAGCCGCTCGACCACGTCGCGATCGGCGAAAAGCTCGGCGAACACCGCGATGGACTTCGAGGCCGCCGGCAGGATCTCCGGCGCGCGCTTCGTCGTGCTCAAGGGCGGCCTCGCCCGGATGCACCGTGCGCTGATCCAGTACATGCTCGACCTGCACACGGGCCAGCACGGCTACACGGAAATCTACGCGCCGTATCTCGTCGCGCGCAGTTCGCTGGTCGGCACCGGCCAGTTGCCGAAGTTCGAAGCGGACCTGTTCAAGGTCACCTCCGGCGAGGCCGAGTTTTTCCTGATCCCGACGGCCGAAGTGCCGGTCACGAACCTCGCGCGCGACTCGATCCTCGAGGCGAACACGCTGCCGCGGCGCTACGCCGCGCACACGCCGTGCTTCCGCAGCGAGGCGGGTTCCTACGGCAAGGACACGCGCGGCATGATCCGCCAGCACCAGTTCGAGAAGGTCGAGCTCGTGCACATCGTCAGGCCCGAGGATTCGTACGCGGAACTCGAGCTGCTGGTCGGCAACGCGGAGAAGGTGCTGCAGGGACTCGACCTGCCGTACCGCGTCATGGCGCTGTGCGCGGGAGACGTCGGCTTTGGCAGCGCCAAGACGTACGACATCGAGGTCTGGCTGCCGGGCCAGCAGAAGTACCGCGAGATCTCGTCCTGCTCGAACTGCGAGGCGTTCCAGGCGCGGCGCATGCAGGCGCGCTGGCGCAACCCGGCTACGAACAAGCCGGAGCCCGTCCACACGCTGAACGGTTCGGGCCTCGCGGTCGGCCGCACGCTCGTGGCGGTGCTCGAGAACTACCAGCAGGCTGATGGCAGCGTGGTCATCCCGCCGGTGCTGCGCAAGTACATGGACGGCGCCGAGGTCATTCGGGGCTGACTCGCTGTTTTCGCTAGAATGCGCGCGTGCCCGCACGGGCGGGCTCGTACGGTTGCAATGGAGAGGTGGCCGAGCGGTTTAAGGCAGTAGTCTTGAAAACTACCGAAGGTTAACGCCTTCCGAGGGTTCGAATCCCTCCCTCTCCGCCACAAAAGCAGAACGCCCCGCGAGGGGCGTTCGCGTTTTACGCGCTAAGGACAAATGCCGACCCCCGAGGGCCACCGTATCGGTCGGCGACATGAGCGCACCGGTTCGCCGAGTCCGTTGCACGGGCAGTTTCACCTTGGTTGCGAAGATGAATTGCCGCGATTTCTTCAGGGGTCGAATTGTGCTCCTCCAGGCCCAGTCGGGCCATTCGTGCATGCCACGTGCCCGGCGTGAGAACGGTCTGTCAGCCAGCAGTAGCATTCCAACATGAGACGTGAAGGGTAGGGCAAGAACGAGTACTCCAGGAAAGGAGGCTATATGTGGGGACGGACACATCGCCTGCTGGCGACGACTGCGATTCTCTGCGCAGCGCTGTCGCTGGGGGCCTGCTTTGATGGCGACAACAACGACGGGTCGACGCCGAAATCCTATACGGTCGGAGGGACGCTCTCCGGGCTCGGCAGCGGCCTGTCGATCACGCTCCTGAACAACGGCGCCAATGCACTGGCGCGCACGACCAACGGGAGTTTCACGTTCAGCACGGCCGTGAAGAAGGTGCCGCGTATGCGGTCACCGTCGGCACTCAGCCGGCGGGCCAGAACTGCACGGTCGGCAACGGCACGGGCACCATGGGCAGTGCCAACGTCACCAACGTGACGGTGAGTTGCGCCGACCTGCCCAGGTACACGATCGGTGGCACGATCAGCGGTCTCGGCAGTGGCTTGTCGGTGACGCTGCTGAACAACGCGCGGTGATGCACTGAGCCGCAACGCGAACGGCGCGTTCACGTTCGCGACACGGGCTCGCCGACGGTGCGGCGTATGCGGTCACGGTCGGGACCCAGCCGACGGGACAGACCTGCATCGTCAGCAACGGGTCGGGAACGATCGCGGTCGGCCAACGTGACGAACGTCGGCGTCGACCTGCTCGCGCGGCCCGCCGGCCTGGGCATGGCAGGGTGGCTCGAAGCTGGTTGCGCCGCGGCGGTGTCTACGGCACCAAGGGCGTGCCGTCCACGGCCAATGCGCCGGTGGTCGCAACTGGAACGCGAGCTGGGTGGACGCCGAGGGCCAGTTCTGGATCTTCGGCGGGCAGGGTTACGACGCGTATCATTCTCCGAGCGCGTTGAACGACCTGTGGCGACTACGAACCGGGTGACCGACGAATGGACCTGGATGAGCGGCTCGAACACCATCAACGCATCGGCTTCTACGGCACGAAGGGCGTGCCCGACCCAGCCAATGTACCGGGAGCGCGCGAGTTCATGGCCACGTGGATCGACGACAACGGCGACTTCTGGCTGTTCGGCGGCTTCGGGTTCGACGGCGTGGGGACCTCGGCTACCTGAACGACGTCTGGCGCTACCAGCCGGCCAGTAACCTGTGGACCTGGATGGGCGGCTCGAACCTGGTCGACGCCGCCGGCGTCTACGGCACGCTGGGCGTCGAGAGCGCGACCAACCAGCCGGGCGCGCGCTGGGGCGCGGTGGCGTTCCAGTTCGGCAGCGGGAACCTCTACATGTTCGGCGGCTACGGCGTCGATTCGAACGGCCTGTTGCTCGGCTACCTGAACGACCTGTGGAAGTTCAATCCCGCCAACGGTCGCTGGACCTGGATCTCCGGGTCGAACACGTACGGTGCGACGGGCGTCTACGGCACGAAGGGCGTGGCCGCGGCCGGCAACGTGCCGGGCGCACGCAGTTACACGATGATGGTGCCGACAGACGGGGCCGTGTGGATGTTCGGCGGCATCACGGTGAATGCATCGAATGTGCCGGTGGCCCTGAACGACCTCTGGCGGTACGACATCGACGACCGGCCGGTGGACCTGGGTGAGCGGGGCCAACGTCCCGAACTCCTCGGGCGTGTACGGTACGAAGGGCACGCCGGCCGCCGGGAACGTTCCGGGTGCCCGGGGCGGCATGGTCGGGTGGTCGGAGCCCTATATCTGGGTATTCGGAGGTGCCGGGTATGACTCGGTCGGCAACGGCTCGACCGACCTCAACGACCTGTGGCGCTTCGATCCGCAGACGGGGCAGTGGACCTGGATGAGCGGCTCGAACATGGCCGGCGCCAAGGGCGTGTATGGAACGCTGGGCGTCGCCATCCACCAACAACGTGCCCGGCGCGCGGGACAGCGGCACGGTGTTTTATGACTGGTTTCACCGGGCATGCCTGGCTGTTCGGCGGTGCCGGATACGACTCGACCGGGGTCTACGACCTATGGTCTCAACGACCTGTGGGAGTTGGTCCTCGAGTGAGCGTCGACCAGGCTCGCGTCGCAAGGCACGGATGCGTCGAACCACGGGATGGGGCTGCGGCGGCAGTCCCGTCCCGTGAGCTGGATTCAAGCCACGCCGGGGTTGCTTCAGATCCGCAGGCGCCGGTGATAGACGATGCGCCGCTGCCGGAGTCCGCGCGCAGCGAGGTCACCGCGATCGTGACCCGCAGGCCACCAGTACGACCATGAGCAGGCCCAGCGCGATCTGCAGATCGTCGGCCGGGGCTCGTGGGTTCGTCGGGCAGAGCGCGTGTCGCAGCTCGTCCACCTGGATCCAGTCCTGATCGGTCATCCCCGACGCATCGCCAGGACCGGACGTCCGGGCCCAGGCGTCGATGTCGCCACCGAAGCGTTGATACACCGCCAGCTTTTCGAGCGTCAGCACGGCAGGAATCTCCATCGCGGCCGTCGGGTGAACCGCGCCGCATTCATTCCGGGGCCCGAACGCAGGTGGGCGCAGACGACGTCCGGTACCTGCGGGCATAATGGGCGGTCGGCACCCAGAGAATCCAGGGAGCCGCCCACATGAAGACCCGCATCACCGAGCTTTTCGGCATCCAGCACCCGATCATCCAGGGTGGCATGCATTTCGTCGGCCTCGCCGAACTCGCCGCGGCCGTCTCCAACGCCGGCGGCCTCGGCATCATCACCGCGCTGACGCAAGGCACGCCCGAGAAGCTCGACCGCGAGATCAAGCGCTGCCGCGAGATGACGGACAAGCCGATCGGCGTGAACCTCACCTTCCTGCCGGCGTTCACCAAGCCGCCGTACAAGGAACTGATCGAGGTCACCATCGACAACGGCGTGCGCATCGTCGAGACCGCGGGCCGCAGCCCCGAGGAATACATGCCGCTGCTCAAGCAGCACGGCATCAAGGTCATCCACAAGTGCACGTCGGTGCGCCATTCGCTCAAGGCCGAGCGCATCGGCTGCGATGCGGTGAGCGTCGACGGCTTCGAGTGCGGCGGCCACCCGGGCGAGGACGACATCCCCAACTTCATCCTGTTGCCGCTGGCGGCCGAGGCGCTCAAGGTGCCGTTCGTCGCCTCGGGTGGCATGGCCGACGGCCGCAGCCTCGTCGCCGCGCTCGCGCTCGGTGCCGAGGGCATCAACATGGGCACGCGCTTCATCGCGACCAAGGAAGCGCCGGTGCACGAGAACGTCAAGCAGGCGCTGGTCAAGGCGACCGAACTCGACACGCGGCTGATCATGCGGTCGCTGCGCAACACCGAGCGCGTGCTGCGCAACACGGCCGTCGACAAGGTGGTCGCGGTCGAGAAGGAGAAGGGCGCTGCGCTCACGATCGACGACATCCGCGAGTACGTCGCCGGCGCCTACCCGAAGGTGATGCAGCAGGGCGACCTCGAGGCGGGCGCGTGGTCGTGCGGCCTCGTCGCGGGCCTGATCCACGACGTGCCGAGCTGCCAGGAACTCGTCGACCGCATCATGGGCGAGGCGGAGGCGATCATCGCCAAGCGGCTCGCGGGGATGCGGCTGGGTGATCGACACCCTCACCCGGCCTGCGGCCGACCTCTCCCGCTGAAGCGGGAGGGCTCAGACCTCGCCGCGCTTCGCCAACCGCGCGATGTGGTCCCCGCGCGGAACGCGAGCGCCATGATCGTCATCGTCGGCTGGCCGCGTCCCGAGGTCACGAAGCTCGAGCCGTCGCAGACGAACAGGTTCTGCACGTCGTGCGTGCGGTGATACTTGTCGACCACCGAGGTCTTCGGGTCGTTGCCCATGCGCGCCGTGCCCAGCAGGTGCGGCCGCCCCGGTCGCTTCGGCAACGGGACCTTTCCAGACGTCCTTCGCGCCGGCGGCCTCCATGATCTCCACGCGCGCGATCCTGCAGGAAGCGCGTCATCGTCAGGTCGTCCGGGTGGTCGCGGTAGGTGATGCGCAGCGCCGGCAGGCCCCACGCGTCCTTCAGCGTCGGATCGAGGTCGACGCTGTTGGTCTCGAGCGGCAGCGACGTGCCGTGCGTCGCGACGACCATCGCGCGCGGCATGGCTTCGAGCAGCGACTTGAAGCCCGCGCCCCAGGGCTGCGCCCGGCGGGCGGCGCGAACAGCGCCCAGCCGATCGGCATCGGTCCGACTGCGGCCGTCGATGCCGCCGCCACCGTAGAAGCCGCGCTTCGGGTCGTGGTCGTAGAAGTCGTGCACGATGCGCGTGACCTGCACGCTCTTGAACTCGTTCAGCGGGTGCTCGAACAGCGCGTTCACCTCGCCGTAGGTGTTGAACATCAGGTGCTTGCCGACCATGCCGCTCGAGTTGGCGAGCCCGTCGGGAAACTTCGAGTTGGCCGACATCAGCAGCAGCCGCGGCGTCTCGGCGCCGTTGGCGCAGACGACGACCGCCTGCGCCTTCTGCAAGTGCTCGCGCCTGTCCGCGTCGAAATAGGCCACGCCGGTGGCCGTGCCGGCGGCGTTCGGTCTCGATCCGCGCCACGTAGCTGTGCGGCCGGATCTCGCAGTGCCCGGTGGCCTCGGCCTCCGGGATCATCGTGAACGATCGTCGACGACTTCGCGCGCATCTCGCAGCCGAAGCCGATGCAGAAGCCGCAGTGCGCGCACGCCGGCCGGTCCTTGATACGGCACCGAGGCGATCGCCATCGGCGCCGGATGCGGATGCCAGCCGAGCTTGCGCGCGCCGCGCTCGAACAGGACGCCGGAGGATTTCACCGGCAGCGGCGGCATCGGGTACGGCTTCGAGCGCCGCGGCTCGTAGGGGCAGGCGCCGGCCAGGCCCGACACGCCGACCTCCCAGTCGACCTTCGTGTAGTACGGCTCGAGTTCGTCGTAGGTGATCGGCCAGTCGGCGAAGCGTCGTGCCCGGGATCGCGCCGATGCGGCTGCGTCGTCGAAGTCGATCGCGTGGAAGCGCCAGAAGTTGGCGGTGAAGTGCGTGCTGCTGCCGCCGACCATGCGGCGCGTACCAGGCGGCGGGCCAGTCGTGGACCTGCTTCGCCGTCGTCGCGCGGCGCGACGCGCGGAACGTCTGCGGGTTGCTGTCGAGCTTGTTGCGTGATCTCCGAGTTGTACCAGTAGCGCGAACTCGTCGTGCTTGAAGTCGGCCGCGGTCAGGCGCGGGCCCTGCTCGAGCACCAGCACCTTGAAGCCGGCACGCGACGAGCTCGCGCGACATGAGCCGCCGGCCGAGCCCGAACCGACGATGACGAAGTCGACGGTCTCGGCCGGCCCGAACTTGCGGCCGCTCACGAGCGCGCCCCGCGGCGGTGTCGTAGGGCTTGAAGCCTTCGTATCCCGCGTCGTAGTAGCCGAAGGGCGGTTGCCAGGCGTGCTGCGCGATGAAGCCGACGAGCTTCCAGCCCACCGTGTCCGCGTTGCCGCCGTAGGAGGGCAGGGCGAGCAGGCCGAGCACGGCCAGGAAGCGGATCTGGCCGAAGAAAGGCGTGCGTTCGACGTGCTGCAGGTAAGCGAGCTGGTCGTCGTGCGCGAGGTCCGCGAACTGCGCGACCCCGCGGATGGTGCCTCGCACAGCGCACCTGGAAATCGTCCAGGCCGGCGATGAAATCCTTCGCGCCGCCCGACCAGGCGCCCGCGTGGATGTGATCGATGAAGTAAACGACGCCGGCCTCGCGCGCGCCCGGCGTGCTGCCGCTCGGGATGATCTGGGCCGCGATCGCCTCGACGTCGCGCGCCTGTGCCGGCGTCAGCAGCTGGAATCTGCTGCGGTCGGCGGCGACCGCCGTGGCCATCTCGTGGCCATGCTGCGCTGCGGCGGCCACCTGCGGCCAGTTTGCCGCGAGCCAGGCGAATCCCGAGCGTCCCGCCGGAGGCCTGCAGGAATCGTCTGCGCGAAGTACCGTCAGAGTCCATGGCGGCATCCCCCTGCGTTATTTTCGGGGGAGTCTATACCTCTCTCCCGCGCCGTGGCGGGAGAGGGTTGGGGCGAGGGCGCTCTTCAGGACTTCTCGCCCAGGTCGCCCTCGAACGGCAGTGCATCCACCGCCTGGTCGAACGCGATGAACAGCGTGCACGGCGTCGCGGCTCGGCACTTCGCAACGTGCGGCAACTTGGCCGGACCGTAGGCATAGTCATTGGTCTCGAGCCGGGCCGTGGGATGACCTGCATAGGTCACATCGAGACTGCCGCTGACCAGCACCATGCGTTCGGCCGAGGTGTGCCAGTGCGCGGGGATCGTGTAGCCGGCAGGCACGCGCAGGAACACGTCGGCGCCCGGTTTGGCCGGGTCACCGTGCAGGACGGCGAGCTTGCAGCCGGGCGGGAAGATCGCCGGGCAGTCCGTCCAGTTCAGGGTGCTGTCGGCCTGCTTCAGCGCGAGCGGAAGGTCGTGCGACTCGGCCTTCGCGACCGGCTGCTCCGCCTGCAACGTCGAGAACGTGCCGATGGCAGCAAGCATGATGAGGAGGATGGCCGGGCCGTAGGTGCGGTGTCTGGAACTCATGGGGGAGGGTCCTCGTGCGTTGCGCGGATGGCCCCTGGCGAGTCCAGAGGCGTCCGCGGTTGATTCGTTGTTCGCATCATCGACCGGCACGGTCCGCAGTGAAGCGGCCGCAACGGCCGGCCACTGTCGGCTTCTGCTGACACGCGGTCAAGGCGGGCCCGTGCGTGGCGGCGAGCAACCGGGCGCTTAGACCGAATCTCCCTCGCCGGTCGACGCGGCCACGGCCAGGAGCGCGAGGGTGCGTTCGTCGGGCCGACCACCGAAGTACCGCTCGAGCAGCCGTTCGAAGGCCGATCCTGCCGGCGAAGCCTGCTGGAACAGCGTTGCACTCGAGCACAGCTTCAGGTCGTCGGGATAGCCCAGGACCTCGACGACCGTGTGCCTGCCCTCCAGTGCCAGCAGCGCCTCGGCGCATTCGATGAGCCGGGGACCAAGGACTGGATGCGCGAGATAGGCGCGGACCTCGTCGAGGCTGCCGATCGCGTAACGCTGCGCCCGCGCGCTGACGCCGAGCCCGGCGATCTGCGGGAAGATGAACCACATCCAGTGCGAGCGCTTGTGGCCGGCACGCAGCTCGGCGAGTGCGCGCTCGTACGCACCGCCCTCCTGGGCTGCGACGAAACGGGTCAGGTTGTAGGGGTCGCCATGCATGTGAGTCGCCGGACGCAGGGACATCTTCCTCCTTGGTTGGCTCCCTTGCCAGCGCTTAGGTAGCATCGCCCCGTGGACAAATCCATCGAAACCCTGCTCGACACGCCCGACGTCGTGACCCGCCTGCTGGTCGACTTCGGCCCCCGACTGCTGTCGGCCGCTGCTGATCCTCGTCGCCGGCTTGTTCGCGACGCACTGGGTCGCGAAGCTGGCTGGCCGTGGCCTCGCGAAGTTCCCGCTCGAGCCGCCGGTACGCGAACTGATCCTGCGCGTCATCCGCGTGCTGGTGTTCGTGCTGTTCGCGATCATGGCGCTGCAGAACCTCGGCATCGACCTGCTGCCCCTGCTCGCGGGCCTCGGCATTGCGGGTGCCGGCATCGCGCTGGCACTGCAGGGCGTGCTCGGCAACGTCGCGGCCGGGCTCATGATCATCTTCACGCGGCCGTTCAAGGTCGGCGAGTACATCTCGATTGCGGGCGAGGAAGGTGTCGTCCAGGCGATCTCGCTGTTCAGCACGACGTTGCTGCATGCGGACCTGTCGCGGATCGTGATCCCCAACCGCAAGATCTCCGGCGAAATCCTCCACAACTATGGCGAGATCCGCCAGGTCGACCTGCGGGTCGGCGTGGCTTACGCCACGGACCTCGAGGCCGCAGTCGGGGCGATCCGGGAAGTCCTCGCGGCGAATCCGCGCGTATTGAAGGATCCCGCACCGTTCGTCCAGGCCGCGGCGCTTGGCGATTACGCGGTGAACATCGCGATCAAGCCGTGGGTCGCGGTCAAGGACTTCGGGCCCGTGCCCGGCGAGATCAATCCTGCCGTGCTCGATGCGCTCCGTGAGCGCGGCATCGAGGTGCCGTTCCCCACGGTGATGAACCTGCGGGCACCGGTGGCCGTGCAGTAGCGGTGGGTTGATCGTGGCGCGGGCCCGCCGACCGGGAACCAATTCCGCGCCACCCTGCTAGAGTGTCATCCAGCGAGGAGGTCGGGCATGGGAAACGCACTCTGGGCACTCGTGGGCGTCGCGGTCGGAGCGGGGATGACCGGACTGGTCGTCTGGCTGCAGCAGAGCCGGCAGTTCGCGCACGAAAAGGAAATGTTCACGCTGAAGAGCACCAGCGCGGAAATGGTGAAGGCCATTCTCGCGGAAATGCTCAACCACCGCCGTTACGTCGAGCGCTCGTTCGACACGTTGAAGAAATCGGTGGCGGGCTACTCGGACGACGCGATCCGGCAGTTCCTGCACGAGGTCGGCGCCCGGCGCGTCGAGCGTGAAGACGGCGCCGAGGAGTGGTGGTATCTCGCCACGCGCCAGGAAGAGCGCACGGCGAAGCGGAAGGCGGTGGCGCCGTCGCCGGAATTGCCGCTGTTCGACACCGAAGGCTGAACGCGGACTGGGAAGCAGACGGGCCCGGCGTCGACCGCGCGAGCCCGTCCGACGTCCAGGTCAGTGCTTTTTCGGCAGGTCGCCGCCTGCCCAGGCGATGAACAGCCACTTGCCGTTTTCCTTGATCAGCACGTCCGTGTACTGGCCTGTGACCGTCTCGCGCTCCTTCTTCGCATCCTCGCGCGCGACCATGTAGTGGTACTGCACGACCGCCACGTTGCCCGTGATGGTGATGGAGTGCGGGAACAACTCGTGCACGAGCGTCGTGCTCGCTTCCGCGTTGTAGCGCGTCCAGAGCTTGAGCGACGACTTGTCGCGCGGCACTGCGTCGCCGGTGCTCCAGTACCGCAGGTTGTCGTGGACCATCGTGTCCATCCAGCTGGTGTCCTTCGCGGAATCCATCTTCCATTGCTGCAGTTCGAGGTTCCAGACTTCCTGCTGCGCCGCATTCCAGGTCTCGGCCGTGGCCGCCCCTGCGAAACCGCATAACAGCGCCATCGACAGAACGATACGTGTGAACATAGCTTCTCCCTGCGTGTTGAGTTTTTTTGCATTGACCGTCTCACGTGCGTGCGACGGATCAATGGCGCCACGCTACGCTTGTTGCGGTGCGACGGTCACGTTTTATCGCATCGCCACGCTACTATTGCGTTGCAGTACGAATCCCTCCCGCGCGAGAAGGCCTTGACCAACCCCTACCTTGAACCCGTCACCACGTCCTGGGCGCGCGCGGCCGGTGCACTGCTGCTGGTCGCCGGCGTGGCACTGACGGCGTGGCTCGCGTACCAGCTCTTCGACCTGATCGTCGATGTCGAGAGTCGCCGCAGCTTCAACAGCTCGTCGATGATCTTCGGCCTGGTCCTGCTGGCGCTGTGCGGGATGTGCTGGCAGGCAGGCTATCGGCTGGTCTTCGGTCGACGCGGCGCAACCGGCACGCTGTTCTCGCGACCGGCGTGGTTCTTCATCGGCGCGGGCCTGACGACCCTCACTGCATTGATGGCCTATGCGATCGTGCGCTCCCGTCCGCTGACCCTGCTGGACGGGCAGGTGCTCCTGTTCCTCGGCGGCATCGGCGTGTGGTGCATCGTGCTGGCGTTCAGGCGCGCAGCCGCGTTTCGGGTGACGCAAAAGTGTCCATTGCGCCCTCGAATGACGGGCGACTGCGCCGGAATCACCTCATAGCCTCTCCATAGCGCGCCGCGCTTGTGAGGGTTATCGGGTTCCGATAATATGAAAACATGATCGAGAGCTTCGGCAATCGGCTCGCCGAGGATCTCTTCTACGATCGAAGGTCGATCCAGACGCGTCGTTTCCCTCCCGAGTTGGTGCGGGCGGCGCGTCGGAAGCTGCTGTACCTGCACGACGCCGCCGACCTCGACGACCTCCGGGTGCCGCCCGGCAATCGTCTCGAGGCGCTGAAGGGTCGCTGGACGGGCTTCCACTCGATCAGGATCAATGATCAATGGCGCCTGGTCTTCCGCTGGGATGACGGGCTGGTTCAAGACGTCGCGGTGGTCGATTACCACTGACTTGAAGGTGCGAGATGGCCAAGAAGCGAGTCCTGCAGCCGACGAACCCGATCCACCCGGGCGAGATGTTGCTCGAGGAGTTCCTGCGTCCGGCAGGCAAGTCCCAGGCGGCTTTCGCGCGCGAGGTGGGCTGGACCAAGGCGCGTCTGAACGAACTGATCAAGGGCAAGCGCGGCGTGACGGCCGATGCTGCCCTCGACCTGGCCGAAGTCCTCGGTACGTCGGCGCGGCTCTGGATGAACCTGCAGTCGACGTTCGACCTCGATGCCGCTTCGCGGAAGCGTCGAGCAGCCTGATATTCAAGCCCCGACCCGCGAGCACCATCGCGCGGCTAGAACAGCGATCAATCTTAGCCAATACAGCCGCCTTTTTCCGGCAACACCCAGCGCACCCCGCCGCGCGGGTCCGGCGCATCTCCCGGATATCTCGGTACGAGATGCACGTGCAGGTGCATCACGGTCTGGCCTGCAGTCACGCCGGCATGCTTCCCTGGGGCTACTCGTCCTTCTTGAGCAGCGAGGCGAGGTCGGCAAACGGCGAGTGCGTGGCGCCCGAGGTGCTGCGGTCGGCCCCGGCGGTCAACGAACGGGTGTCGAGCTGGCGCTGGTGTTCGTTGTCATGGCAGTACAGGCACAGCAGCTCCCAGTTGCTGCCGTCGGACGGATTGTTGTCGTGGTCGTGGTCCTTGTGGTGGACCGTGAGCTCGTTGACGTTGGTGTGGTCGAATTCCCGTGCACAGCGACCGCAGATCCACGGGTAGAGTTTCAACGCCTGGCCGCGGTAGCTCTGGTCGCGCTCGTCGCGGGCGCGGCGCGCATCGGCGACGACGCGGTCGAGCCGGGCATGGTCGGGATTCACTGCCTTGCGGGTCGTCATGGATGCAGTGTGGCATGATCGTGACCGGAGCATTCTAAACCCATGAACCGCAACGACGAAGCAGAGGCGCTGGCGGCGCGGCTGGCGCGACATCCCGACTACCGCGTACTCAAGCGGCTCGACGTCAAGCAGGCGAACCCGGCCCTGGCCACGGCGACGACACGCCGCGGGGCGATCGTCGACACCGAGACCACGGGCACCGATCCGGCGATCGACAAGGTCATCGAGCTCGCCGTGGTCGTGTTCGAGTACTGCCCGGCAACGGGCGCCGTCGGGCCGGTGCTCGGCTCCTACGACGGGCTCGAGGATCCGGGCATGCCCATCCCGCCGTCGTCCACCGCCATCCACGGCATCACCGATGACATGGTCGCGGGCAGGAAGATCGACGACGCAGCGGTCGCGGCCCTGCTCGAGGGCGTCGGGGTCGTGATCGCGCACAACGCCGCCTTCGACTGGAAATTCCTCGAGCGGCGGTTGCCGGTGTTCGCGTCGCTGCCCTGGGCGTGCTCGTGGCAGGAAGTGCCGTGGAAGGACGCGGGCATCGAGAGCTCGAAACTCGAGTACCTCGCCTACCGCTACGGGTTCTTCTACGACGGGCACCGCGCCGAGGTGGATTGCCTGGCCCTGCTCGAGGTGCTGCGACGGCCCTTCGGCGAGTCGGGGACCACGGCTCTCAAAGTGCTGCTCGATTCCGCGCGGGCGCCGTCGTACCGGCTCTGGGCCAGCAACTCACCCTTCGAGTCGAAGGACGTGCTGCGCAAGCGCGGCTACTGGTGGGATGCGCCGAAGCGCTGCTGGTACGTGGACCTCAAGTCGAAGGACGGGCTCGAGGCCGAGCTCGCCTGGCTGAAGGACAACGTGTTCGGCGGCAAGAGCGTCGCCGTCGATTTCGACGAGTTCGACGCGAAGACGCGGTATGCCGGCCGCGAGGGCAAGCGGGAGAAAGTGCGGACGTGACGTGCAAGCGCACGCTGCGGGGCAGTCCCCGGCGAGCGCTGCACGTGGCAGCCCTCAGCGAGCCGTGTTGCCTCGACCTCTTCGCGCCAGGCAGCGCCTGAACCGGGCTTCGAGGTCCGCGTGGACCTCGGGTACCGCTGCGCCGATGCCGATCCACTCGAGCCGCAGCGCGTCCCAGTCCTGGTCGTCGCGATGCACGCCCTGGCCCATGTTCGCCATCAGCAGGCGCATCTGGTAATCGCGGCGGCGTTCCTCGTCCTCGGGCGGCGTCGGCATCGAGGCCAGGATTTCACCGCGAATGCACAGCAACCGCAGTGCGGCTTCACGAGCCTCGTCACCGTCGGCGACCGCAGAATCCGCTCGCGTCAAAGCCTGCTTCAAGGCCTGCAGGCCACCCTTGGGCCAGCGACGTACGCCTTCGATGAAACTATCCACTGCGTGACGCAAGGTCTCGCGTTCGGCCGCGGGTGCGTCCTGCATCACGGCGCGTTCGTAGGCCAGGACCCGCCGACCGGCCTCGAACAGGTTCGACTCGGCGTCCTCGGCATCGCGCAGGTCCTGTTGCGCCAGGCCCGCCTCGTACGTCGAGACCGCACGCTCGAACCGGTTGCGCAGGTTGCGTGCGTCCGCTCGCGGCAGTTCCCCGATCTCGTCGAACGCGGCGTGCCACTCGCGGATCTTCGCGTGGGCGGCGACGCGTTCGGTGGCCGTCACCGCGCAGGCCTGTTCGACCTGCTCGCACAGTGCGACGGCTTGCGTCCTGGCGGACTCGAGCGTCGCCGAGTACTGCGCGTAGGCCTGCTCGCGTCGCTGGTAGACCGCATCGCACACGCCGCGGAACTCGTCCCACAGGGCCTGCGACTGGTCGCGCGACACCGGGCCGGTGTCCTTCCACAGTGCCTGCAGCCGGCGCACGCCTTCGATGGACTCGTTGGTGTCCTCGATCGTCGACAGGTGCTGCGCCTGCGTGATGAGTGCGCGCTTCTCGGCCGCGTTGCGCTCGTACCAGGCGTTGAGCAGGCCGCGCAGGCGATCCAGCGACTGGAAGAACTCACGCTCGACCGGGCGACTGGCCTCGCGGTCGACGGGACCGTGGCTGCGCCATTCCTGCGGCGCCTCGCGCAACACCTGCAGGACCAGCCGATGGTCGAAATTCTGTTCGTCCTGGCTGGCGACGAACGCCTGCAGGCGCGCGAGCACCTGCTTGCGGGCTTCCAGGTGCTCGCGCCGCACGGCGGCCTGCTCTGCGAAGTACACCTTGCACGGCTGGTACGCGACGGCGTATGCCTTCTCGAAGCGCTCGGCGTCCTCCGGCGAGTCGCTGGCGATGCCCTTGTTGATGGTGCGCCACTCCTGGCGCAGCGCCCGGATGTGCTCGGCGAGCTCGGCCGGTTCTTCCTGCGCGCCCGCGAGCGCCTCCATTTCCTCGATCAGCTCGATGCGCTTGGGCGCGACGACGTAGCTCTTCCACTGCCGCAGCTCATTCAGCCGCTCGTCGAGCTGCTGCAGGGTCCGCGCCAGGTAGGGCGGCAGCGTCGGGGTCGTCGGCAGCGCTTCCTCGATCGCCTGGCGATGCCGGGCCGCCTTGCGCGTATCGCCGCGATGCAGTGCCGCGCTCGAAAGACGAATGAGACTGCCGACCTCGCGATGGGCCTGCGCTTCCGCGGCACGTTGATCGGCCCGGGCGTGATCCTCGAATTCGTGAACGGCCGCTGCCTCCGCCGACGCAATGGCGGCGACTTCGGCTTGCTCCGCGACGGCCACGGCCAACACTTCCGCGTCGGCTGCGGCCTGTTGCGCGGCAGCCTGTCGCTCGACCTCGAGGGCGCGCTCGCGGGCTTCGCGGGCCTCCTGTTCGGCCGCTCGCGCCGCAGCCTGCTCAGCCATTTCGCGCTGGTGCGCGGCGATGACTTCGCGGCAGCGCTCGATGGCCTGCTCGGCGCGCTGCTCGAGTCCAGCATCCGGCCTCGTCGGCAGAGCCTGCCAGCGCGCCGCCAGGGACTGGAGGGCCGCAGCGTAGCGGGCGTCGTGTGCCCTGGTGCCGTGCTGCTCGATCGACGCGCAGAGCGCCGTGGCCTCGCGTGCGCTTTCCTCGGCCTGGCGCTGCTCGGCCACCCGGGCATCGTGCTTGTGCTTCAGGAGCTTGTAGACCGCCTTGTCCTTGTCACGGACGCGCGGCAGCAGGGCCTGCCACTGCGCCGGGTCGTCGATCAGCGACGCGGCGGCCTGCCGCACGCGGCTCGAAGGACCTTCGACGGCCAGCCTCGCGATCTCGGTCGGGTCTTCGACGCGAGCCAGCGCCTGGCGCAGGCGGTCGGGGTCCTTGCACAAGCGCAGCCACCGTGAGCGACTGCGACAGGCGGTCCGGGCTGCTGAACAGCGACGCGAAGTCGACCGAGCCTTCATCGACGAGCTGCGCGAGCCGCTCGTGCGCGGCATGGCGCACCGTGCTCGACGTGCGGATGGCGGCGCCACCCGGCGGATCTGCCAGGCCGGCCAGTGCCCGCAGGGCGTCACCGTCAGGCAGCAGGCGAATGGCACCGACCCGCATGTTCGCGTCGTCGCCACCCAGCGCCGTGCTCACGACGTCTGCGGTGGGCGCGGTCTGCAGCGAGGCGATGCGCTGCTGCGGGGTCGGGGGCGGGGGAGGCGGGGCCTTGGGGAACAGGCGGGAGAACAGCTTTTTCATTGCGGCAAAATGATACAGGATCGCCGCCGACTGGCCGTTTCCGTCGCCCGGAAATGCGCGGGCCGAGCGTCATTCCCTGGCGCTCGGCCTCGGTGCTGGCTCTCGCTGGCCGGGGCGACTTGCCGACGGCGACAGTGTCGCCGGTCATCGGCCCGTCCCGGCGCCTCCGGCGGGGGACCTCCAGCAGGGGCGAAACCTGCAGTCCGAGCCGCCCGAGCCTCGTTGCGCCGGCGGCCAGCAGGCGCGGGCGCTCCGGGCTCAATTCCTTTGTACGCCCGGCCCGACGGGCAAGGAAGTTCCGAATCTACTTACGCTGCCGCGGAACGCGAAAAGGCAATTCGCATTTGTCGCGAGGGTCGATGGCGAGCGTGCGCGTCCCGCCCCGCGTCGTCGACGTCGGACCGCGCCTCAGGCGGGTGGCCGAGGAGCTTCCTCTTCCTTCTTCTGCTGGCGGCGCTCCTGCTTTTCTTCGCGCTTCTTGCGGGCCGCTTCTTCGCGCTGCTTCTTCTGCTGGGAATAGTTCGGGGGTCTGGCCATGAATCGTCGTCCTCCGCGGTGGGTGCCGGTAGCGTAACGGTTGGCTGGGCGTGCGAATAGTGCGTGGATCGCCGTCGCGAAGCATGAGGTAAGCTCGGTTCAGCGTACGTCATTCGGGCACAAGTACCTGATTGACGGTCTCATTTCGGGCCGACCGGGATTGTGGCGGCAATTCGAAGCGTCTGGTTCATCGAGGTCGGAGTAGCGCAGCCCGAGGCTCATCACGGCATACCCGTTGCGAGGCGTGCAGAAATGACGATCCGAGAACACGACCTGGTGGTGCTCACAATCGACATCCCTGAGGAGGGCCTCAAGCAGGGAGACATTGGTAGGTTGTGCTCGTGCACCGGGCAGACGCCGGATTCGAGGTGGAGTTCGCGACCCTCGCCGGTGAGCTTGCGGTCGTGACCGTCCCTGCAAATTCGGTTCGCCCAGTCGGTGCCAACGAGATTGCGCACGTCGCGCGTTGCGTGATGTCACCGCTCCCAGGTTGCCGCCGGGGTCACCGCATGAACTGGCGCAGCGATTGCCCGACCGACAGGAGTTGAGCGCCGGTCATGCGCCCGATGACGTTGCGGACGACAGACCCCATGAGTTGCTGCACACCGGTCATGCCGATACTGGCGGACTGCTCTACGACAAAGCCTGCCTTGGCGGCCTTGAGCGGCTGGAGAAAAAAGTAGTCGAGACCGCCGTTGGTCAGTTCCACGGCGATGTCGGCCAGCGCACCACGGTGCTCGGTGGGATCCCGAGCGCTCTCCAGGGACGCGAGCACCGCAAGCGTCTTCTTGCGCAGCGCCTCGGAGTGATAGAAGCGCAGGAACGGCTTGACGGCTGATCCCGACGCAGCGGGGGCGAGCTTCGTGGACTGCGCGCTCTTCGCGGCAGGCCTGCGCTTGGACGGAGTGGCCATGCCCGGCAGGATACGCCGTCGTCCGCGGTGTTTACCTGCCGACTGCCGTGAAAAGGAAAGGGCGGGACCGTGCGAAACCCGCCCTGCCCGTTGCAGCTTGTGCTGAGCGGGCGATCAGTTCTTGGCCGCGTCCTGCATCTTTTCGCCCGCATTCTCGACGGCCTTGCCGGTCGCGTCGACTGCATCCGCAGTGACTTCCTTGGTCTTGTCGACCGCGTCTGCAGCGGCTTCCTTGGTCGCGTCAGCGGCGTTTGCAGCGGCTTCCTTGGTCGCGTCGGCGGCATCTGCAGCGGCCTCGCTGGCCCTGTCCGCAGCCTGGCTCGCGGCATCAGCGGCGTCGGAAGCCGCTTCGGAGACCGGGCCTTCCTTCTTGGCGCAGCCCGCGAGGGCCAGGGTGGCGAGAGCGGCGACGAGTACGATCTTGTTCATGGACAAACTCCCCTACGTAAACGGACTGGAAAGGAAGTCTGGCAGGATCGACCCGCGCCGACTGTACGCCACCGCACACGACCGTGCCTGTCGGCGGAGCCTTAGAGGCTGATCAGTCGTGCCGATGGTCTCGCTGCCGCGGAAAGTCCGGTTGCCCCGGGTCATGGGTGGGGATAGGTTCCTTGGATAGCTCCGAGGTGTCGATTCGCGCAACTGATGGATGAGCTGGCCTATGGAAAGAAGTAGCGACAAGCGGGCGATAGCGGCCCGAGACACCAGGAACTTGCTGCGGGCGGCCATCGCCGCCGTACGAGACTGCGCGGACACCATGGAGACTCAAGCGGCGGGTCTGCTGGAGGCGCTACAAAAGCTGCCGATGAATGAGGGATTGCGGACCAGCGCACTGGAGCTGAGCGCAGGCCTCAAGGATGCGTCCGGTCGTGTGACGTTCGAGCTGGCGTTGCTGCAAAGCTGAACTTGGTGAGGGCAAGGCGGAGGCTGCGTCAGCAGTGCAGCTCCTGGCCGGCATGGAAGCCTTGATGATGGGCGCCGTGGCGGCCATGGCTGACGTCGCGGACGAAATGGAGAAAGCCGCCGAGCTCGATGAGACCAACGAGCAATCGTTCGTGTTGGTGATCGAAGCGACCGCCGCCATGCTGCAGGGGCTGGAGAAGGCGAAGGCCGCGACGCAGGCGCTCGACGCGGCAGGGTCGGCCGCCGACAGGATGTGATGAATTACGCGCAACTCAAGGAGCGACATCGAGCAGAGCGGGGTGCATGGCACCCGAACCTGAGCTTGCGGGTGCATCGGGCGTTGTCTTGGCTCGACCGGGCCGAGCAGCTCGGTGGCCAGGACGATGCGGACGGGCAGTTCGTCCTGCTGTGGATTGCGTTCAACGCGGCGTACGCGACGGAGATCGATGAGAAGTATCGCGATTCAGAGCAGCAGACGTTTCGCGGGTTTCTCGACAAGCTGACGCAGCTCGACGCGGCGAACAAGCGATTCGAGGCGCTGGTCTGGACCGAGTTTCCGAAGAGCATCCGCGTGCTGCTCGACAATCCGTACGTGTTCGCGGATTTCTGGAAGTTCCAGAACGGGACACTGCCGGAGTCGGCATGGAAAGCGAGCTTCGCGGCCGCCAACAAGGCGGCGCACGTGGCGCTGGGCCGGCAGGACACGGTGACGGTGCTGTCGATCGTGCTGTCGCGGATCTACACGCTGCGCAACCAGCTGATTCACGGCGGGGCGACCTGGAACGGGTCGGTCAATCGCGAGCAGCTGCGGGACTGCGTGAACCTGATGGGGAAGCTGGTGCCGCTGGTGATCGAGGTGATGATGGATCACCCGGAAACCTTGTGGGGAGATGCGGTTTATCCGGTCGTGAAGTGAGGGGGCGCGGGCTCACGTGGTGAGCCCAGGAGTCGCTAATCTGAGGATGAAGGAAGCAGCGAGGGTCTTGAGAGGCGGAGGGCAATGTCCGCAACTAGGAGAGGTGTGAAGAGTGGAGCGTGCGCTCCAGCCAACCGACCCGTAAGGGCGCGGTGGTTCCCCCGGCAACCGGGGCACACGGCCAAAGGGCAAACAAGTCACCCCGCGGGGTGACGCAACGGGCAACACGATCGGAGCATGCCCGGCTCCACCAACTGACGATGACGACGGTCGCCGAGGACGGCGGCCCCTGGAACCGCGCGTGACGCGGCACTGGATGAGTCACGTGACGCGCACCGACTGAGGTGAATGCGCATGATCGTTTATGCGTGCTTCGAGGGCGACGTGGACATGGCGCTGGCCGGAGTGCAGCACGACCTGTACTTCGCGTACGTTCAGCGACCTGAAATCGCGATCGGCGGCAGTTCGACGCTGGGCTGGATCTGGGCGAACGTCCAGCGCCAGGCTGCACGACGCCGTCCAGTTCATTCCCTGGATCGACAGGAACCTGGAGCGAATACGGAAGATCGACGCGATTCAGCCACAAGCTGCTGCAGGTGCCGCACGAGCACATCGCGGCCTATCACCGCTGGACCATGCCGCGAATCGCACGCGAGGGTGTGATCTATGAGGATGGCGGTGACCTATCCCTGGAGTTGCTGGACTCCTGGCGAGCTTTCCTTATCGCTGAGATCCCGGACTTGCTGTCCTCGGATGAGGCGCTGGTGACGTTGGCGAAGTCGATGGTCTACCAGCTCTTCGACGCCGGGGACCGGGCGTATTTCGAATTGCAGGACATCCTGATGCGGCGCTATGGGTTCACATGTGTCGAGAGGACGTACTGGGCCGCCGAGGTCCGGGACCGGGTCCTGCGGAACCGGGCGATTCACCAAAGGCAGCCAACCGAAGAGGCGCAAATGCCTGAAGCCAAAGACGACCTCGGCCTCGTGATGCGGGCGACGCAATTTGCGGCGCAGAGACACAAGGATCACCGGCGCAAGGACGCCAAGCAGACGCCCTACATCAACCATCCGATCGCACTGGCCGCGACCTTGAGCGAGGCCGGCGTCCGCGACCCGGAGGTCCTGGCCGCGGCGCTGCTGCACGACACGATCGAGGATACCGCTACCACGTACGACGACCTTCGCGGGGAATTCGGCAAAGCCATTGCTGACCTCGTTGCGGAGGTGACCGACGCCAAGTTTCTCGAGAAGACCTCGCGCAAGAAAATCCAGGTGTCCAGGGCCGGCCACGCCAGCGACCGGGCGAAGCTGGTCAAGCTCGCCGACAAGATCTGCAATCTGCGCGACATGCTGGGGAGCCCGCCGGATGGATGGTCGCTGGACCGGCGCCGGAAATACTTCGAGTGGGCGAAGGAAGTGGTGGACCAGGCGCGCGGGATCAACCCGAAGCTCGAGCGGATTTTCGATCGGCTGTACCGACAGCGACCGGTGACCTGAAGGCGTGAGTCGCGATGCGGGGTCTGTGAGGACTCTGCCGACGATACGAGCCTCGGCGCCTTTCTGGCTGTAACTGTCGCTTTCCCGGCTGGAGTCGGATACGAAATGATCGGACTCTCGGCTCAATGAGCGCCGAGCCCTTCCCGACCACCGAGTACTTCCGCGCCGTGCGCATGCGCCCGGACCGTGCCATGATTCGCAACGAGTGGATCCGAATTGCCATTGACCGACCGGTGCGAGTGTCCGTCCAGGCCGATGGCAGGATTCGTCGATGGGCAGAAATTGCGGAGGCGGGCGGCAGGGTGCTGAGGGTGATCCTGTTGCCTGACGGAGCGACGGTGCACAACGCGTTCTTCGATCGATCCTACAAGCCATGAAAATCACGTACTTCCAGGACACGGACACGCTCTACATTGAGTTCCGCAGTTCCACGGTTGCCGAGACCCGCGAACTCGACGAGAACACGCTGCTCGATATCGACGCCCACGGCCATCTTTGCGGCCTCACTCTAGAGCACGCCCGTGACAGGGCGGACATTCCTCACGTGACGTTCGAGCAGGTGGCGGCTTAAGCAACAGTCCGGCGCTGACCGAACATGCCAATGAGATCCTGCTCCGATGGATCCGGCATCAGCGTGCGAGCCCACAGGAATCCTTTGACGGCCGTCGTGACGACATGCCGCTCCATTGCGGAGGGCTGCGGCGTCCGGTGAGTTTCACGCAGATGCTGGTCGAACAGCGCGTAGAACAGGCGTTCTCCCCGTTCGTGCAGCCGCGGCGGAAACCAGCGCTGCGCGAACTCCCTGCCGAGTGCCCGTGTGACCTCGCTCCCCTCCGTCGTATGTCGATATTCGGAGGCCTCGTAGTCGAGCATCCACCGCAACATCGCCGCGGGGGAGGCCGGGATGTCCTGGATGTCCATCATTTCGCCAATGCGGCGCCAGAAGTGATAGACGGCAAGGTTCTCTCTTTCCGACAACAGGTCGCGGCCAGTGAACTGCTGGCCGACACGCTGCGGCAGGCAAGCCAGCGTGGCCAGCGTGTAGAGATGAAGGTCGTTCGATATCGGGAACCGGGAGTGCATGCCCGCGATCCGGGCGACGACCTTTCGGCCTTCCGGGCTGTCCCCGTGCCGGAACAGCAACCCGAAAAAGACGAGGGTGTCGTCGTTGCGCCGGGCCGTATCGCTCAGGATGATGCCGCGGCCACCACGGTGAAGCACCCGCGCGATGCGTGGAACAGCCACCTGCCGGGCAAAAGCCAGGGCGAAGAGCGGATGAATGAATGCGGGCACGCCATAGCGCACCTCGAACAGCAGATGGGCGATGCGGCGAGCATCCTTCACCGGATCGAGTCGCTCGATTTCACGGCGCGCCCAGAGGGGATGTTTCACGTTTCCGGTCGGCTCTGCTCGTACAATTGTGACAATGATAATGCGCTGGGCGGGTGCGACCGCGTAGGCGGCGGTTCGACGTCGCGGCCTGCCGCTTTCAGCGACCGGGCGACGCCGTCAACGCAGCGCCAGTGGCGACGTTACCGGTGCTTCAGCTTCAGGATGAGCACGCCACCCGCCAGCAGCAGGGTGATGAGGTTCCAGAGGATGATCGGCCAGTTGGCGAGTGCGACGCCGTAGATCAACCAGAGCGCGACGCCGGCGGTGAAGAGCGAGTACATCCTGAGCGAGATGCCGCTCAGGTCGCGGGTCTGCCAGGACTTCAGGACCTGGGGCAGGAATGCGGTGGTGGTCAGGGCGCCGGCGACGAAGCCGAGCGTGTCAGTCGAGGTGAGCGGCATGGCGGGGTCGGCGCATGGCAGGTCAATTCAGTCGCGCAGCGCCGTGTCGTGGCGCGACGGTGTCGGACGACTCGTTGATGACTGGTCAAGGCGGTCGCGCGGCAGCTTGACGCGTGAAAGCCAGACGTCGTGCGGATTCCAGCTCCACGACGTGTCGGCGGCGGTTCGAGCGGTTGGCGTCGTGCGTTCGGCCAGGGTGGCGAGAGCGGTCGCCTTCACGCTGTCTGCCCAGTTCATTTATCGTCTGCCGTCTCTTGCGATACGAGGATTATCCGACGGCCACGACGTCAGGCCGATGACAAGAGTGTTTCTGTTTGGCGACAGCGGGCCAACGATCTTGCGGTGGCGTGCACCCGGGGCTCGCGAGTGCGCCGAGCACCCGGCAGCCGAGACCGGGGCCGATCCGTTCGAGGAAATTCAACCTGCCGCGATCAGGTACCGGAGCGAGACTGCGACCGCTGGCCTAGCCCTCGACGTCCTTCAGCTCAAGCCGCCGCAGCCGTACGCCGGTCGTGACCGACGGGTCCCAGACGATCACCCGGTTTCGCCCAGCCGTCTTCGCCAGCGTCAACGCGTGGTCCGCGCGATCGATGGATTCCAGCGCGTCCACCTCCGGGTCCAGCAGCGCGATTCCGAACGACGCCGTGACGGGGAAGGCCACGCCCTCCGCGCCGGCCGAGGCGACGCCGTGGGTGACGGTATCGCGCAGGCGCAGGATCAGCGTTCTTGGCGGACGCGAGATCCGTCCCGGACAGCCGGATGAGGAACTTGCCCTCGTCGTAGCGGAACACCTTGTCCGTTGGGCGCAGGTGCGCGGCAATGACATTCACCGCCGTGACGAGCACTCGCGTACCCGCGGAGTGGCCGTGGGTCGCAGTGATCTCCCGGGCGCCGTCGAGTTCCATGACGGCGATGCAGCATTGCCGGCCTGGTTGCCGTGCCAGCGCATGCCACTCGCGCAGGTCGTGCACCATCGCCCCGGCGCTGTGCGCGTCGGTCAGCGTGTCTCGACCGTGCAACGCACACTCGATCTCGCGCTTGACGAAGTACAGCGCGTAACTCAGTCGCGCGCTGGCTTCTTCGAACTCTTCGATGGCTGTCCGCCCGACGGGCGCACCGGCCGCCACGCTTCGCAACAGCCCGGCGGCGATGCGGTGCTGAACCTCGTGCTCGGCCCCCAGCATGGCGAACGACGGCAGTTCGCGGAGTGCGGGAAGCGCCTGTTCGAAATACCAGTGACCCAACAGGCAGTGACGGTGCGCATCCGCGGCCAGGTCGTTCCGATCACACGGCCGCCGTCCCGAGATCACGCGCAGCAGGTGATCGCGCCACACGGCGTGGTCGAGCGTGGCCTGTTGCAGTTGCTCCAGGGTCTTCTGCAGCAGGGATGGGTTCGTCCTGAGCATCGGCGTACCTCGGTACTAAAGTCACCAGACACCGGATCGGCCAGGGTCAGCGCAAGGCCTGGATCAAGACCTGGCCAAAGTCGTGTGGACCGTCACACTTCGGCCTTCTCCGGCTCTGCGTGCGCCGCAACGGCTGCCACTGATCGAAGCGCTGCGTGACCTACGGAGGACTGCCGAGCGTGATGCGTGGCGCGTGACCAGAGTGTTTCTGTTTGGCGACAGCGGTCGTCGTCACTCGTCGTTGCTATCGTCTTCGGCATCCCGACGCATGGAAAGTTCCTCAGGTCGCGCGGGCACAGGCGAGCAAACCCACTGCCTGGTGAAACGATGAGTGTCAGGTCCTGGTGCGATTGCACGGGCGCGGACCGCCGCTTCGAACTCCGCTCGGTTGAGGTCGTAGGCCGCCATGCGCAGCAGTCCGGGCCAGTGGCCCTCGGCCGGGACGGCTTCGGCGGCGCATCGAGCGCCACGACGGAGCGGAGCGCGTCTTCCAGAGTTGCATCAAGGCGGGGGAGACTCCGGAGTCCTGCCGGGTGCATGGCATTCTTCGAAGTTCATGTACCAGTGCATGACGCGGAGCGCGCACTCGGCCGACAATCGCCGCGACGCCGTGATCTACTAGCCGCCGTCCCCATATGCCGTCCAGCCGATGGTTTCGATGGATGTTGACCAGAAAGCCCGGCTGCGCCCGACCAGGTCGTGGGTCATCCTGTAAGGGCCTTGCCGCCTGTGATCTATAAGCTACAATCGTGCGACGACGTCCGTCGAAGATCGTTTGCCGGAACGCCAACGGTGGCAGCGGTATTCTTGGAGGGCAAGAAAGTGGCTCGACGAGGCAAGAAGGCGATCAAGCCAATGAAGCGCCGGTCACTCGGCGCTAGTGCAACGTCCTACGACCAGTGGGCGCGCAAAGCGCTGGCGGCCGATGCCGAGTTGGCCGGCAGCTATTTACGGGAAGTTCTCGTGCAGTCCGACACGCCCGAAGAATTATTGCTCGGCCTGCGGCGCATTGCGGAGGCGCAGGGCATGGCTCGGGTCGCCGAGGCGGCGGGGCTCAGCCGCAAGAGTCTGTATCGCTCCCTTTCTGCGGCGGGCAATCCGCGCCTGTTGACACTGGTGGCCGTGCTCAGAGTGGCGGGACTCAAGCTGTCGGTGCGGCCGGTGACTTGAGGTCGCCTGCGCCTACCCGGCTCGTTTCGCCGGTGCCACTCGCATCTCGAACGTGTATCCCAACGCGGAAGCGACTCTGACGACCGTCGTGAAGGCCGGGTTGCCGTTGTCGCTCAGGGCCTTGTAATGCGTGCCCAGCGCCTTGGCCCTGGACACATTTCTCGACAGATTGCGCCCGTTCATCGAATGCCTCTCAAGTCGCCACCTAATCATCGCCGCCCAAGGTGCCACGCAAATGCAGTTGCCGTCAGTCGAGTTGCGCCTTAGATCTATATGGATATAATCAGGCCAGGTCGAATCGACGTTGCGCCGCCCAAGCCGTTGGTCTGGATGGGCAGCAGCAAGAGGGACTTGCTGAGGTTACCGTCGTCGGTGATCGACGTATTCGGCTTTGCCTTGTACCTCGACACAAACCGGTGGCCATCATGCGGACACGAAGATTCTGCGAGGGTTCTGGGATGCGAGCGTCATCGAGGTCATCGAGTCAGCCAGTGCCGTTACGTACCGCGCGGTGTACACAGCCCGATTCCCGGAGAATGTTTTGGTGCTTCATGTCTTCCAGAAGAAGTCCAAGTCCGGCAGCGCCACGCCGAAGGCGGATATGGACGTCATCCGCGAGCGACTGCGGATGGCAGAACAGCTGATCAGGAGAGACAGGCCATGAAGCGGAGCAGCAAGCGCAAGGCATTGCCGAGTCATGAACCGGGAAGTGGCAACGTCTATGCCGATCTTGGCTCAGGCGATCCCGAGGGCATGCTCGTCAAGGCGCAACTCGTAGCGAAGATCGCCGAAATTCTCGGGGAGCAGGGCTACACGCAGACCAAGGCCGCCGACATCCTTGGCGTGCCGCAGCCGAAATTATCGAAGATCCTGCGGGGCCAGTTTCGCGGGGTCTCCGAGCGAAAACTCATGGACTGCCTGACGAAGCTCGGGCACGACGTGGAAATCGTCGTACATCGAGTAGCCGCACGTCACCGTGTGGCGCGGCGCGGGCGGTCACCGTAGTGTTCGCTCAGTAAGGCAGCAGCGCGCGCCGCGCAATCAGGCAGCCTGAAACACCGCCTTGCGCACCGCAGCCGGCAACTGGACCTTGTGGAAGTTCCTTGCCGGATAAAGATAGTCCTCACCGGATTCATCGATGACACGGAGCAGGCCTCGACCCTCCGCATCGGCATCCGGCAGCAGCGCATACAACTTGCGACGCTCCAGGGCCGCTTCGTAACCCGAGCTGTCGACACAGACGACGAGGTCGTTCGGTTCGGTTGACATGCGGGTCGCTTCAAAGAAATCGCTTGATCTTGAACGGGCGCGGTCGCGGATGCCCGACCCTGAAGACTAGCCGGGCCCGACACCATTCGTCGCAGATGCCGACAAATGCGACTCGAACCCGCCTGCCGGGAGCGCCACGTTTGTCTCTCGATTCGGTGGTTCTCTAACTAGTACACGCAGTGATATAGTATGCGACGGCGAAGAATCCTTAAGACACGGCCTTCTGGCGCTGGGCGCTTGATGTTGGCCTGACCGATGCGACCTTGCTCGCTGCCGTCAGTGAGATCGAGCACGGCCTGATGTGTGTTGATCTGGGCGGCGGCGTCCAGAAGAAGCGAGTTGGGGTTCCTGGCCGGGGCAAAGGCGGCGGCGCACGGGTTCTGTTGGCAACCAACAAGCTCGACCGGTGGTTCTTCATGTTTGGCTTCTTGAAGAGCCAGCGAGCCAACATCAGTCCCGTGAACTGAATGCACTGCGAGCACTGGCGCATGACCTGCTTGAACTGAACGAGAGACAAATTGATGCCCAAACGAAAAGCGGCGCGCTCCAAAATCATTGACTGTGACCAACCCGGCAACGGGTAGTCGAATCCTTGATGCGGTACACGAGACCGCGCTCGAGCTGCATGCCGCCGGATTCATCGACAAGCGGGGCATCGCAACAACGAGGCACTTGCCTTGATCCGATGCCGGAATACTCGAGTGCGAGGATCCACGAGCTGCGGGACCGCTATCGAGTCAGCCAGGCTGTGCTCGCCACCGTTCTCAACACGAGCTTGTCGACTGTCCGGCAGTGGGAAATCGGTGAGAAGCGGCCGAGCGGACCCTCCGTGAAGTTGCTCAACCTGCTGGATCAAAAGGGATTGCAGGCCCTGCT
>CAWBKN010000025.1:0-41130 GCA_963789375.1 uncultured Gammaproteobacteria bacterium
AACGCTCCAGGGAGCCGAGGATGGCCCGGTGGAGCATGACCGGCCGGTGCACGGCGCCGTCCTCGCCGACGTATTCGGCGCCCAGGCGCTCCGGCAGCACGAAATCGACCTGCAGGGTGCCGCACTGCCAGTCCCGGCCGATGGCGTCCCGGAGCACGAATTCGAGCTTCGGGCCGTAGAAGGCGCCCTCGCCCGGGTTCAGGGTGTACTCGAGCCCGGCGGCCTCGCGGCCGCCTTCAGCGCCGCCCTCGGCCTTGTCCCAGATGTCGTCGCTGCCGGCGCGCTTGGCCGGGCGGTCCGAGAACTTGACCCGCACCTCGTCGAAGCCGAAGTCGTGGTAGACGCTCGTGCAGCAGCGTCGAAGAACGCGACCGTCTCGGCGTTGATCTGGTCTTCGGTGCAGAAGATGTGCGCGTCGTCCTGGGTGAACGCGCGCACGCGCATCAGGCCGTGCAGCGCGCCCGAGGGCTCGTTGCGGTGGCACGCGCCGAACTCGGCCATGCGCAGCGGCAGGTCGCGGTAGACTTGAGGCCCTGGTTGAAGATCTGCACGTGGCCCGGGCAGTTCATCGGCTTGACCGCGAGGATGCGCTCCTCGGACTCGGCGATGAACATGTTCTCGCCGAACTTTTCCCAGTGGCCCGACTTCTCCCAGAGCACGCGGTCCATCAGCTGCGGCGTCTTGACCTCGACGTAGCCCGCGTCCTGCAGCCGGCCGCGCATGTAGGCCTCGACGGTGCGCCAGAGCTGCAGCCCTTGGGGTGCCAGAACACGCTGCCCACCGCTTCTTCCTGCATGTGGAACAGGTCCAGCTCGCGGCCGATGCTTGCGGTGGTCGCGCTTCTCGGCTTCCTCGAGGCGGGTGAGGTAGGCCTTGAGGTCCTTCTCGTTCGCCCAGGCGGTGCCGTAGATGCGCTGGAGCATCTCGTTCTTCGAGTCGCCGCGCCAGTAGGCGCCCGCCACCTTCATCAGCTTGAACGCGCCGAGCTTGCCGGTGGTGGGCACGTGCGGGCCGCGGCACAGGTCGAACCAGTCGCCCTGCCCGTAGAGGCTGATGTCTCGTTCGCCGGGATGCTGGCGATGATCTCGGCCTTGTAGTGCTCGCCGAGCTCTTGAAGACTCGACCGCCTCGTCGCGCGGCATCAGCGTGCGCTCGACCTTGAGGTCGGCCTTGGCGAGCTCGTGCATCTTCGCCTCGATCTTCGCGAGGTCTTCCGGCGTGAAGGGCCGCTTGAAGGCGAAGTCGTAGTAGAAGCCGTCCTCGATCACCGGGCCGATGGTGACCTGCGCATCCGGGAACAGCGCCTGCACGGCCTGCGCGAGCAGGTGCGCGGTCGAGTGGCGGATGATCTCGAGGCCGTCCGGGTCCTTGCCGGTGACGATGGCGAGCTGCGCGTCGCGGTCGATGACGATGCGAGGTGTCGACGAGCTTGCCGTCGACGCGGCCGGCAAGCGCGGCCTTGGCCAGGCCCGCGCCAATGCTCGCAGCGAGCTGCGGCCACGGTGACGGGCTGCTCGAAGCTGCGTTGGCTGCCGTGCCGTCTGGCAGGGTGATGACCGGCATCGGTCGTAAGGTCCCGTTCAGTAATCACGATGACCCAGTGCCGGGATCGTGGTGGGCGCACGTGGGATCGAACCACGGACCCCACCATGTCAAGGTAGTGCTCTACCGCTGAGCTATGCGCCCTCAAACGAGCCGCGAAGGATACAGGAAGGCAGGGGACAGCGGGCTAGCGAATAGCGGATACCGGAGCTGCGACCGCGCGCTGCATCCGCTATCCGCTAGCCGCACGTGCGGCGCCGGCTCAGCCCGGCCGCGTGCCCGGCACGCCGAACGCCTGGTGCCGCAGCTTCTCGATCTGGTCGCGGAGCGCGGCCGCCTCCTCGAACTCGAGGTTGCGGGCGTGCTTGTACATCTCGGCCTCGAGCTTCTTGATCCGCTTCATGGCCTGCTCCGGGCCCATCAGCAGGCCGGCCTCCTCCGCCACGCGCGCCGCGGCCGCCCGCCTGCGCCGTCGCCGCGGGCGCCTTCCATGACGTCCTGGACCGCCTTGACGATCGACTGCGGCGTGATGCCGTGCTCCAGCGTTGTACGCGATCTGCTTCGCGCGGCGCCGGTCGGTCTCGTCCATCGCCCGCTGCATCGAGCCGGTGACCCGGTCGGCGTACAGGATCGCCCGGCCGTTGACGTTGCGCGCCGCGCGGCCGATGGTCTGGATCAGCGCGCCCGTCGAGCGCAGGAAGCCCTCCTTGTCGGCGTCGAGGATCGCGACCAGCGCGACCTCGGGCATGTCGAGGCCCTCGCGCAGCAGGTTGATGCCGACCAGCACGTCGAACTTGCCGAGCCGCAGGTCGCGGATGATCTCGACGCGCTCGACGGTCTCGATGTCGGAATGCAGGTAGCGCACCTTGACGCCGTGCTCGTGCAGGTAGTCGGTGAGGTCCTCGGCCATGCGCTTGGTCAGCGTCGTGATCAGCACGCGCTCGTGCTGCGCGACGCAGCGGTGGATCTCCGACAGCACGTCGTCGACCTGGGTGCGCACCGGGCGGACCTCGACCTCCGGGTCGACCAGGCCCGTCGGCCGCACCACCTGCTCGACCACCTCGCCCGGCGTGGCTGGTCTCGTAGTGACCGGGCGTCGCCGAGACGAAGATCATCTGCGGCGCCAGCGCTTCCCACTCCTCGAACCGCAGCGGCCGGTTGTCGAGCGCCGACGGCAGGCGGAAGCCGTACTCGACCAGCGTTTCCTTGCGCGAGCGGTCGCCCTTGTACATGCCGCCGATCTGCGGAATGGTCACGTGGCTCTCGTCGACGACCAGCAGCGCGTTGTCCGGCAGGTAGTCGAACAGGCACGGCGGCGGCTCGCCCGCCTGCGCGGCCCGACAGGTAGCGCGAGTAGTTCTCGATGCCGGAGCAGTAGCCCACCTCCCGCATCATCTCGAGGTCGAACGTGCGTGCGCTGCTCCAGGCGCTGCGCCTCGAGCAGCTTGTCGGCCTCGCGCAGCTCCTTGAGGCGCTCGCGCAGCTCGTCGCGGATGGCTCGATCGCGCTGTCGACGCGCTCGCGCGGCGTCACGTAGTGCGACGCCGGGTAGACCGTGAGGCGCGGGACTTGCTGCAGCACCTCGCCCGTCAGCGGATCGAAGTAGCTCAGGGCCTCGATCTCGTCGTCGAACAGCTCGACCCGCACCGCCTCGCGCTCGGATTCGGCCGGGAAGATGTCGATCACGTCGCCGCGCACGCGGTAGGTGCCCTGCGTGAGGTCGAGGTCGTTGCGCGTGTACTGCATGTCGGCGAGCCGGCGCAGCAGCTTGCGCTGGTCGAGGCGGTCGCCGCGCACGAGGTGCAGCACCATGCTCAGGTAGGCGTTGCGGGTCGCCCAGGCCGTAGATCGCGGACACCGTCGCGACGATGATGCTGTCGGGCCGCTCCAGCAGCGCCTTGGTGGCGGACAGGCGCATCTGCTCGATGTGCTCGTTGACCGAGGCGTCCTTCTCGATGAAGGTGTCCGACGACGGCACGTAGGCCTCGGGCTGGTAGTAGTCGTAGTAGCTGACGAAGTACTCGACCGCGTTGTGCGGGAAGAACTCCTTGAACTCGCCGTAGAGCTGCGCCGCCAGCGTCTTGTTGTGCGCCATGACCAGCGTCGGCCGCTGCACGTGCTGGATGACGTTGGCGATGGTGAAGGTCTTGCCCGAGCCGGTGACGCCGAGCAGCGTCTGGTGCGCCAGGCCGTTCTCGAGCCCCTCGATCAGCTTGGCGATCGCCTGGGGCTGGTCGCCGGCCGGCTGAGTACTCGGCTGTCAGCTCGAAACGTCGCGGAGCGTCGGTCATGAATTCCCGCCGGGATCAATCCAATCAAAGTTGGGGAGCCGGGCCAGATTAGCCTAAAATGCCGCGGTCCTTTTCGCCCCTGGAACAACAAAAGTGCCCGTCGAAATCGCCGCTCGCGTCAGCGCGTCAAGCCCTCCCCCACCGTCGCCCTCACCGGCCGCGTCGCCAAGCTGAAGGCCGAGGGCAAGGACATCATCGGCCTGGGCGTCGGCGAGCCCGACTTCGACACGCCGGCGCACATCGCCGAGGCCGGCATCGCGGCGATCAGCGGCGGCTTCACGCGCTACACCGCCGTCGAAGGCATCCCGGAACTCAAGGACGCCATCATCGCGAAGTTCAAGCGCGACAACGGCCTCACCTACACGCGCCCGCAGGTCCTGGTGTCGACCGGCGCGAAGCAGACGATCTACAACCTGTTCATGGCGGTGATCGACCCGGGCGACGAGGTGCTGATCCCCGCGCCCGTACTGGGTGTCGTATCCCGACATGGCGCTGCTGGCCGAAGGCGTGCCGGTCATGCCGTACGCGGGCCCGGACCAGGGCTACAAGATCACGCCCGGACCAGCTCGCGCACTCCATCACGCGCGCACGCGCATCTTCATGCTCAACAGCCCGAGCAACCCGACCGGCGCGGCCTACACGCGCGCCGAACTCGCGGCGCTGGGCGCGGTGCTCGACGAGCATCCGCGCGTGATCATCGCCACCGACGACATGTACGAGCACATCTACTGGGGCCAGGAGCCGTTCTGCAGCTTCCTGACCGCATGCCCGCACCTCTACGACCGCACCGTCACGATCAACGGCGTCTCGAAGAGCTATGCGATGACCGGCTGGCGCATCGGCTACTGCGGCGGCCCGGTCGAGATCGTCACGGCGATGTCGACGATCCAGAGCCAGAGCACCTCGAACCCGGTCGTCGATCTCGCAGAAGGCGGCCGCGCGTCGCGATCAGCGGCGACCAGTCCTGCGTCGGCGAGATGGTCAAGCACTTCAAGGTGCGGCACGACTTCTTCAACGCCGGCCTCAATGCGATCCCGGGCTTCAAGGTGTTGCCGGCCGCGGGTACGTTCTACGCCTGGTGCGACATCAACGACGCCATGCACCGGCTGGGCCTGGTCGACGACACGGCATTCGCCGAGTTCCTGCTCGACAAGGCGGGCGTCGCCGGCGTGCCGGGCTCCGGCTTCGGCGCGCCGGGCCACATCCGGTTTTCGTTCGCGGTCAGCATGGAGACGCTGGAAAAGGCCCTCGACCGCATCCGCAAGGCCGTCGTCGGCTGAGTTCTTGTCCCTCTCCCACGTTTTCGTGGGAGAGGGTCAGGGTCGAGGGCCCGGGTGAGGGCTCGAATTCTTGACTATCCCCGCCGCTGATTGGACAATTGGCGGCTCGATAACCGTTCCGACATAGCTCAGCGGTAGAGCAGCTGACTGTTAATCAGCGGGTCCGTGGTTCGAATCCACGTGTCGGAGCCACATATCGCCAAGGGGCTTGCCTGCAAGGGCAAGCCCCTTTTTCGTTGCTTTTGAATCCTCATCCAGCCGCTACGGGCCAACGCAAAGATTGGGCACAGTAAGGCGCGTGAAGAGGTGGGGCGACGCCACGGCTGAAGACGGATAGTGGCTCAGTGCATCCGTGAACTCCGGGTGCGTGAACGCAGCCCGGAAGCAGGCGACTGACTCCCAAAGAGCGTAGTTCATGAAGACGTTGCTTCCGGCGATTCCCTGATGCAACTGGGTAGAGATGTAGCCAGGCTGCTTCTTCATCCAATTCGCGTCCGCTTCCCACGCCTTCATCAGAGCGGGGATGTCTGACTCAGCCACATGAAAGATATTGACCAGGATGACCGGGGAGACATCGCTATTGATCTGCTGGAAGATCGGGACACTTGGGTCAAGCGGCTTGAGCTGAAGCACGGCGGCTCTCCTTCGGTTTGAGCTCAGGTGGACGCGGGGACGAGGTTGCCCGGTGCAGCCTGACCGCAATTGGGCCGTCCGATGTTATGCCAACAACTGCTATGCGTGTCTGTTAAACGCCGAGGAGCCGAAGTTCGCTACTGTGGGATTCATCCCTGCCACCGGACTCCATTCCAGAGGCTGCTTCTGGCCGTTAGGCGACCTTGTACCGGTTTGAACGCCAGGTCACGCAAATTGAAGCCGCCGATGTCTGCTTCCGACCCAAAGCGGAACCTGACATCGTTCTATTTTGACGCCAGTGTGATGTACCACGTTAAGAACGACTCCACCGCAACGCCGTCTTTGACTGCCGGGATGAGACGCCAGCGAGTAGCGGCCTCCAAGGCCGCACGGTCGGTCTTGAGATTGCCGCTGCTGTCGGACACTTTGGCGAAGCAGATCCAGCCGCTGCGATCAACGTGCGCATGTATCGCCACTGACCCATCGAACATCGGCATCCTGCCAGGATAGACGGGCCGTATTGTGTGAGCTTCCCTGCCTTGCGCTGTCGCCACAACGTCCGGTTCGACCGTATTCCCTGTGCAGTGCGGCTTAGCGGCCTCCACCCTCGAGATTCGGCCGCAGCCAGCTAGCGAATTGTCGAAGGCGCACCCGGGGGCGAAGAGGAAGTCCGAGTCGAACGTGTCCGCTCCACTATTTAGACCTGAGGCAAGCGCGTCTTTCGCGCGCTGAAAACTCTTGTCCCAATCGGCATTTCGTCCGGTCACGTAGTTCAACGCAATCTGGTCGGCGCTGATGAGTTCAGGTCCGGACAGTGCTTTCGCGGCCTTGGTCGTCATCTCGCTCGCGCGAGCGAAGGTTGCGGCATTAAAGGATGACCCTCTGTGGGGGGTAATCACAACCTGCAACCATGCGTATCCCCGAGCCTTGTCCTGCTCAATCAATTTTCCGTTCAGTAAGGCAGCTCCCAGCAGCAACTGTGCACGTGAGTCTCCGTTACGCGCCAACGCCTCCAGTGCTGGAATGGCCTCACTCCCGTTGCCACTCTGTACCTGCTCTGCTGCGGCTTCGAACGTCGTGGCCCCCTCGGTGCGAGACTTCTCAGCTGCAAACGCGATCGCCGATAGCAGCGCCAAACCTAGAGCAATCGAAAGCCTGCGCATCATGTGGGGAAGCATCACCATGGTCCCGAATGCCCGTTATTGGCGGTGACCTCAACGGTCAGCGCAACACTGTATTGAAGCTGCCTTGATCATCTCTACGAGTCGCTGACCTGGGATCGGGGCGTAGAACTCACGGATCACAAGCGATTCACGCTGGCGACCGATATCGCAGGTCTATTTCTGCGATCCGCAAAGTCCTTGGCAGCGCGGCCAATCGAATCCCCGATTTAGAACTCCCGCGACAGGCTGCTTTCGGCCAAGAAGCGGAATACTTGAGTGGTAGGCTCTCCGCATGGATTTCCTTGCTGCTACTCGGCTTCTTCGTCTTTCTCTATTGCAATCTCGGGTTGGCTCATTGAATTTCAGTTTCCGTATCTCGAAAGCCAACGCCGTGGGCGCAACTGTTTACGGCGAGTCGAATCAGTGCGGTTCTGTTCATGCTAGTCACCGTTGCCGGGTATTGGGCACCAAACAAATTCGATCGGCCTTCCTTGGTGCGTGGGTAGGCGGCCTGGTGTTGGTATTGATCGCGAGATTCTCGAAACTAACGCCGCCGTAACAGCCAGTCCTTGGACAGGTCGACGTTTCCTCTAAGGTCTGCTTTGGGTCGGAAGCAGTCCTCCGCGGCGGTGGGGGCTGGTCGGGTCGGCGGATCGCTCGACAATGTCCGGGTCGGGCTCGAATTGTTACTGTGCTCAGCAATCAGGACGAAGTCGAATCCTTGAGCGGGAGGCACGATGATCAGTCTGCACCATACCCACCTCATGGCGTCCGACGTCGATGCAACAATCGCATTCTGGCGCACCCACTTCGGAGCGGCGGTCGTCTTTGACGACGAATTCGCTGGCGCGCGGAATGTGTTCATGCGCGTGGGTCAGGGTCGGCTACACCTGTACGCGCAGCCTCCGAAGCACTCGGGGCCAGCGACCGTGCATCACCTGGGCCTCGAGACCGACGAACTGCGTGATCTCGTATCCAGGTTGAAGGCTGCCGGCGTATCTGTAACGGAGATTCGCGAGCTACCCTCAGCCGTTTACGCGATGGCACAAGGGCCGGACGGGCTCCTGCTCGAGTTGTTTCAGCCGAATTCGGCCTACGTGACCGGTGATCTCGCGCGAACTGGCTATTTCGCAACGGTGCAGGATTCCTAGAATCTCGCCTGCCTTCAGAAGCTTCACGCGCGAACGGTCCGTACGACCGCTTCCAGGAATCCGACTGACGGCTCAGGGTCGAAAGCCGACAGTCGCTGCTGACGGCATTTTTCAGGGCAGCTTCACGTTTCCGCGGAAACGTCCCGGGACCGCGGTCGCCTCAAGTGGTCGACGCAACACAGGCCTGAAATTTCTCTTTCGGCGTCTTGAATCCTAGCGTCTCTCGCGGCCGTTCGTTGAGTTCTCTCGCCACGTAGTTCAGCCGCGCCTGGCTGTGCACTGACAGATCCGTTCTCTTGGGAAAGTACTGGCGCAGCAATCGGTTGGTGTTCTCGTTGGAGCCGCGCTGCCAAGGACTTTGCGGATCGCAGAAATAGACCTGGATATCGGTCGCCAGCGTGAATCGCTTGTGATCCGTGAGTTCTACGCCCCGATCCCAGGTCAGCGACTGGTACAGATGATCGGGCAGCTTCTTGGCCTGCTTGATCAGGGCGTTGACGACAGTCTGCGTGTCCCGGCTCGGGATCTTGGCGAGCATCACGTAGCGGGTGTGTCGTTCCACCAGCGTGACGATGTAGCTGTTCTTCGAGCCGCACAGCAGGTCGCCTTCCCAGTGGCCGGGGACCGCTCGGTCCTCGACGCTCGCCGGCCGCTCCCTGATGGAGACCGTGTTGGGGATCCGCCCACGAGTATCGGCCTTGGCCGTGGCGTGACGTGAGCGGCGGATCGGGTGATGCAACCGCAGGTGCTCGATCAGCTCCTTCTTGAGCGCCCCGCGGGTCTGCACGAACAGCGTGCGATAGATCGTCTCGTGCGACACCCGGAACGCCTCATCCTCTGGGTGAGTACTCTTGAGCCACCCGGCGATCTGCTGCGGCGACCAGTTGTGCCGGAGTTGCGCGTCCACGATGCGGCGCAGGTGCGGGTATATGACGAGCTTACACGGCTTGGGGCGCAGCGCTCGACGCCAGGCCTGCCGATCCGAGGCGTCCGCTCGGTACGGGCCTGGGCCGCCGTTGCGAGTCACTTCACGACTGATCGTCGAGGGCGCCCGCCCCAGCCCGCAGGCGATCTGGCGCAGCGAATGGCCGTGCACCAAGCCACGCGAAATCTCCTCGCGTTCGGCCATCGTCAGAGCCAGCCGCGAGCGCCGTCGCGGCGGCGGCCGGATGCCGCCCGTCGGGCTGATGTGAGCATAGATCGAGCTGGAGCTCTTGCCGAAGGCCCGGGCGATCGTCCAAAGCCCTTCACCTCGCTGCCACCGATCCCAAATCTCGGCACTCTCAACGGCCGTGAAAAATCGTCGCTTCCGTCGTAGTCGCATGACACTCCACCTCTGTCCAACAAGGTAAAGTGTTGCGCTGACCGGTTGAGGTCACCGCCACAAGCAGACACTCGCTGCCTGCGGGCGATTCATGAGGCGGCTGCAAATGAAGGCGGAGCGACGTCGAAATTGCCGACGTCCTACTGCCGTCGCCAGTCGTCCCAGCGGCGGCCCAGACCGAGGCGGCGATCGTCCCAGTTCGCCACGCCGCGAACGTCGAGGCCGTTCGCACTCTCGCGGCGGCGCCGCTGCTTGCGTCTTTCGGTGCCGGCTGCATCCGTACTCGGCCAGTCCTGCGCCCGCTCCATGGGCTTGGACAACTGCAGTCTCAGCAACACGACCGACCTCGCCGGAATCAGGGTTCGCGGATTCTAGGACCGCGCAGCAGCGCGCGATAAACGCAGAAATGACTAGCGCGCTGTGGAAAATCTTCCGACGCCAGGCGTGCATGGGATTGCATGGGCGCCACGGACCAGCGCTCGTCGGACTCGGTCTAATCAGGCGCGGACCGCCTGCCCTGCCGCGACCGGCGCACTCAGTTCACGCAACGCATCGATCACGTGGCCCAAGCCTTCCCGCACGATCTCGTCCGATGCGGTGAGCGGCGCGAGGAACCGGATCACGTTGCCGTAGAGGCCGCAGGACAGCAGCACGACGCCCTTCGCCGCGGCCTGCTTGACCAGTGCCTTGGTGAGATCCGGATCGGGCTGGTGCGGATCGCCGTTCTTCACGAGTTCGATCGCCACCATCGCGCCGAGGTTGCGCACCTCGCCGATCGCCGGCAGCGACTTCTGCGCCGCGCGCAACGTGCTCACCATCAGCGCGCCCATCTTCCGGCGCGTGCGCAGAGTTGTTCTTCCTCGATCACCTCGAGCACCGCCAGCGCCGCGGCGATCGAGATCGGCGACCCGGCGTACGTGCCGCCGAGGCCACCCGGCAGCGGCGCATCCATGATGTGCGCCTTGCCGACGACCGCTGCCAGCGGGAAGCCGCCCGCCAGGCTCTTGGCCATCGTCATGAGGTCGGGCTCGATGCCCGGCGTGCTCGATCGCGAACATGCGGCCCGTGCGGGCAAAGCCGGTCTGGATCTCGTCGATGACCAGCACGATGCCGTGCGCGTCGCACAGCTTGCGCAGCGCCTGCAGGAACTCCGGCGGCGCGATGTAGAAGCCGCCCTCGCCCATCACCGGCTCGACGATGATCGCCGCGACGCGCGCGGGCTCGATGTCGTACTTGAAGATGTGCTCGAGCGCGTCGAGGCTGTCCTGCACGCTGACGCCGTGATACGCGATCGGGAACGGCGCGTGGTACACCTCGGCCGGGAACGGCCCGAACCCCGCCTTGTACGGCGCGACCTTGCCGGTCAGCGCCATCGCCATGAACGTGCGGCCGTGGAAACCGCCGCCGAACGCGATCACGCCGGCACGGCCCGTGTGGGCGCGCGCGATCTTGATCGTGTTCTCGACCGCCTCGGCGCCCGTCGTGACGAAGATCGACTTCTTCGGCGTCGGGCCCGGCGCGAGGCGGTTGAGCTTCTCGGCGAGTTCGACGGCGATCGCGTACGGCGTGATCATCAGGCAGGTGTGGCTGAACGCGTCGAGCTGCTTCGCGACGGCGGCCTGCACCTTCGGATGCAGGTGCCCGGTGTTGAGCACCGCGATGCCGGCGGCGAAGTCGATGTAGCGACGCCCCTCGACGTCCCAGATTTCGGCATTGCGCGCACGCTCCACGTACACGGGCAGCTGGTTGCCGAGGCCGCGCGCAAAGGCCGCGTCGCGGCGGGCCTGCAGGTCGAGGTTCCTGGACATGTCGTCTCCTGGTGGTCCGGGCCGTTCAGCCGCGCAGTCGCGTCGCGACGAGCCGGGCGAGGTAATCCGCGAACTGGTCGCCGAGGTTGGCGTGCTTGAGGCCGAACTCGACCGTGGCTTCGAGGTAGCCGAGCTTCGAGCCGCAGTCGTAGCGGCGGCCCTCGAAGGCATAGGCATACACGGCTTCGTCGGCCATCAGCGCCGCGATGCCGTCGGTCAGCTGGATCTCGCCGCCGGCGCCGCGACCGATGGTCGCGAGCTTGTCGTAGACGGCCGGCGTCAGGATGTAACGGCCGACGACCGCGAGGTTCGACGGCGCGTCCTCCGGCTTCGGCTTTTCGACGATCCGCTTCACCCGCGACAACCGGCCTTCGACCGGCTTCGACCGCGACGATGCCGTACTTGTCGGTCTGGTCCGCTTCGACGGTCTCGACGCCGAGGATGCTCGCGTTGCGTGCGTCGAAGGCGCGCGCCATCTGCGCCAGGCAGGGTTCCGGCGGCGTCGATGAGGTCGTCGGCGAGGTGGATGAAGAAGGGTTCGTCGCCGACGGCCGGGCGCGAGCACAGCACCGCGTGCCCGAGGCCGAGCGGCGCCGGCTGGCGGATGTAGATGCAGCTGGCGTAGGACGGCACGATGCCGCGCACGGCGTCGAGCAGGTCGCGCTTGCCCTGGGCTTCGAGCTCCTGCTCGAGTTCCTGGTTCGAGTCGAAGTGGTCCTCGATCGCGCGCTTGGCGGAGCCGGTGATGAAGACGAGCTTCTCGGCGCCGGCGGCCAGCGCTTCTTCGGCCGCATACTGGATCAGCGGCTTGTCGACGATCGGCAGCATCTCCTTGGGGCTGGCCTTGGTGGCCGGAAGGAACCGCGTACCGCGTCCTGCCACGGGAAACACTGCCGTCCTGATCTTCGCCATTGCGATCCTTCCCAGCTGCCGGAGTCCAGACCGGCATGATACTGGATCGCAGCGGACCGCCTCCACGAACGGGAAGGCGTCCTGACGAGGCACCGGGCCGTGGCGGCCCGGGCCCCGGCAAGGCGAATCAGCTGCCGCCGCCCTGCTTCTGCGCCGGCTTGGCGCGCCTTGGCGTTCGCCGTCGCAGGCGCGGCGCCGCCGCGTTCCACGCGGATGTTGCCCTTGTTCTGGTCGAGCACCTTGTCGCCGATGCCCTCGACCTTGAGCAGGTCTTCGCGGTGTCTTGAACGGGCCGTTCTTCTGCCGGTACTCGACGATCGCCTGGGCCTTGGCCGGGCCGATGCCGTCGAGTTCCCGGGCGATGGTCGTCGCGTCCGCGGTATTGACGTTGACCGGGCCTGCCCACGCCGACGCGACCGGCATCAGGCTCACGATGAGTCCCTGCACCAGCGTCCGGGTTGCCTTGTGGTTCATGTGCGCGCCTCCTTGGTGGCATTGCTTGCCGCGGCCGAGCGGCTGCGGTGAAGCCAAGGTAGCGACGCGGGATCGCGCAGCGCGCCGTCGAAATCTGCGGCGTTCGCCGAGTTTCTGGCTCAGTGGCCGGGCGACCGCGGCAGCGCCGCGCGCGGCAGGAACTCGAGCGCCGCCACGCCGCGCAGCGACTCCCAGGAATGGCAGCCGGGGCAATGCCACAGGAACGTGGAACTGTCGAGCCCGCACTCGCTGCACTTGTAGCGCGCGTGCCGCAGCACGACGTTGCGCAACGCGCCCGCGATCGCGCGCAACTGGTCGCGCGAAGGCTCGGCGCCCGCCGCGAAGAACGCACCGGCCATGTCGCGCAGGTCGCTGTCGATCGAGAGCATCGCGCGCACGCACTCGAGGATCACCGGGTCGTCGTAGTACCCGCTCACGATCGCGGCATAGGCGATCTCGGCGTGGTTGCCGGCGCCGAGGCTGATGATCTCCTCGAGCGTCGCGTCGAACTGCTGCGGCTCGCCGGCCTGGCGCGCGGCATCGGCGAGGCGCGGCAGCACGATGGCGAGCAGGTGGAAGTCGCGCCGCACCACGCGGCGGTACAGCTGCAGCGCCAGCGCCGGATCGCCCTGCTTGCGCGCCAGGTCACCGCGCAGGATGCCGGCGCGGCCGAAGTCGTTCTGTTCGCGGCCCGCGCTGCGCAGGTGCTCGAGCGCCTTGTCGTAATCGAGCTCGCGCGATCGCCGCCTCGGCCATCTCGCAGTAGTAGTGCGCGATCGCAGCGGGCTGCTCGGGCACGCCGACCGCCCGCAGGCGCTCGTGCGCCGTCGCGGCCTGCTGCCATTCGTGCTGGATCTCGTAGATGCGGATCAGGTGCTGCAGGGCCAGCGCCGGATCCTTGCCGTGGTCGGCGAGGTCCTGGAAGAGCTGCTTCGGCGCGGTCGTACAGGCCGGCCCGCAGGTAAGTCGCGGGCGAGCTCGGTGAGCGCCGCCTCGCGGTGCGAGGCGCTGCAGGCTCGAGCGGTCGACGATGTGCTGGTGCACGCGGATGGCGCGGTCGACCTCGCCCCTGCGCCGGTACAGGCTGCCGAGCGCGAAATGCGTGTCGACGGTCTCGTCGTCGAGCTCGGCGAGGCTCAGGAAGACTTCGAGCGCACGGTCGGGCTTGTCGTCGAGCAGGAACCGCACGCCTTCGAGGTAGCGCGCCCGGCGGCGCACGACGGCGCTTGCGGCGCACGTAAGTCCGCCAGCTGGTCAGTCCCCAGCCGGCGGCGAGCGTGCCGGCCAGCGTCAGCCAGAACGTCGAATCAGCGTGCATCGAGCCTGGCCGGGTCCGTCGGCGCGACTGCTGCGTCGGCGGCGTTGGCGGTGGCGCCGAGCCGGCGTCTCGGCGAGCCGCAGCGCCTGGCGCAGGCGACCGCGCTCGGCGAGCAGTGCTGCCACCCAGCGCGACGCGGCCAGCGCGCCGGCCAGCAGGCCCGGCGGCAAAAGCGACCAGCAGCGCGAGGCCTGCAGTAGACCTCGAACTGGAAGAAGGCGACGTCGACGTCGAAACGGCTGCTGGTTCAGCGACGTGAACAGCATCGCGAGCAGGGCGATGCCGGCAAGGGCGAGGCCCAGGGCGACACGACGCAGCATGCCGGCAGTCGAGCTACTCGACCGGGGACGGTGACTGCGACAGCGTGCGGCCGAGCGCTGCGGGGGCATCGACTCTCGTCCGGCTCGTTGACGCGTTCGCGGAGATCCTTGCCGGGCTTGAAGTGCGGGACGTACTTGCCGGCGAGCGCGACGGTCTCGCCGGTCTTGGGGTTGCGCCCCTGGCGCGGCGGCCGGAAATGCAGGCTGAAGCTGCCGAAGCCGCGGATTTCGATGCGCTGCCCCTGGGCGAGCGCGTCGCTCATGATCTCGAGGATCTGCTTCACCGCCAGCTCGACGTCCTTCGCGGGCAGATGGCTCTGCTTGGCCGCAATGAGCTCGATGAGCTCGGACTTCGTCATGCTCCGCTCGGCGTCCACTCGGCAACTCCCCGGATCTTGTATTTTGATGTCTGCGTGGGTCCCGCGGCGGCTCATCGCCGCCGCGGGCCCATGGTCTCTTACTCGTCGTCGCGACCGGAGATCTGCTCCTTGAGCAGGTCGCCGAGGCTGGTGCCGGTCGTGGAGTCGGAACGATAGCTTTCCATCGCCTCCTGCTCCTCGGCCATGTCCTTCGCCTTGATCGAGAGCGCCACGGTGCGGACCTTGCGGTCCACGGCCGTGAACTTGGCCTCGACCTCGTCGCCCACCTTCAGGTGCTGGCGGGCGTCTTCGACGCGGTCACGCGCGAGCTCGGAAGCGCGCAGGTAACCGTCGATGCCGCCGCCCAGGTCGACGATCGCGCCCTTGGCATCCACCTCGCGGACGAGGCCGCGGACGATGGTGCCCTTCGGGTGCTCGGCGATCCAGGCCGAGAACGGGTCCTTCGCCAGCTGCTTGACGCTGAGCGAGATGCGCTCGCGCTCCGGGTCGATCGCCACGACGACCGCTTCGACCGTCTGGCCCTTCTGGTACTGGCGCACGGCTTCTTCGCCGGCGACGTCCCAGGAGAGGTCGGACAGGTGCACGAGGCCGTCGATGCCGCCGGCCAGGCCGATGAACAGGCCGAAGTCGGTGATCGAACGGATCTGGCCACTGACCTTGTCGCCGCGGTTGTAGTTGTCCGCGAACTCACGCCACGGATTCGGCTTGCACTGCTTGATGCCGAGCGAGATGCGGCGGCGCTCTTCGTCGATGTCGAGGACCATGACTTCGACTTCCTCGCCGATGTGCACGACCTTCGACGGGTTGACGTTCTTGTTCGTCCAGTCCATCTCGGACACGTGGACGAGGCCTTCGACGCCCTCCTCGATCTCGACGAAGCAGCCGTAGTCGGCAATGTTCGTGACCTTGCCGAACAGGCGGGTGCCCGACGGGTAACGGCGCGCGATGTTCTGCCACGGGTCCGCGCCGAGCTGCTTCAGGCCGAGGCTGACGCGCTGGCGTTCGCGGTCGAACTTGAGGATGCGCACGTCGATCTCGTCGCCCACGTTGACGACTTCCGACGGGTGCTTGACGCGCTTCCACGCCATGTCGGTGATGTGCAGCAGGCCGTCGATGCCGCCGAGGTCGACGAACGCACCGTAGTCGGTGAGGTTCTTGACGACGCCCTTGACGACCGCGCCTTCCTGCAGCTTGTCGAGCAGCTCCGAGCGCTCGGCGCTGTATTCCTGCTCCACGACCGCACGGCGCGAGACGACGACGTTGTTGCGCTTCTGGTCGAGCTTGATGATCTTGAACTCGTGGACCTTGCCCTCGAGGTAGCTCGGGTCGCGCACGGGGCGCACGTCCACGAGCGAGCCCGGGAGGAACGCGCGCACGAATTCGATCTCGACGGTGAAGCCGCCCTTGACGCGGCCGTTGATGAGGCCCTGGACGACCTCCTGCTTCTCGAACGCGGTCTCGAGGCGTTCCCACGTGCGGGCACGCTTCGCCTTTTCGCGCGAGAGGCGCGTTTCGCCGGAGCCGTCCTCGACGCTGTCCAGCGCGACTTCGACGTCGTCGCCGACGGCGACTTCGATTTCGCCGCGCTCGTTCTTGAACTGCTGCGTCGGGATGACGGCTTCGGACTTGAGTCCTGCGCTCACCACGACCACGTCGGGACCGACTTCGATCACGCGGCCGGTGAGGATCTGGCCGGGGCGAATCCGCTGACTCGCCAGGCTCTCTTCAAACATCTGGGCAAAACTTTCGCTCATGCTCTTCTCTCGGGCCTCGGTGGCCCTTTGCCTCGCGAGCATCCTGCCCGCCTAGGGTTGGGTTGATGAAACGACGCCCGGCTTCCTGCCATGCGCCAACGACAAAACGCACCGCCCCCGCACGCGGGCGCCGGTGCCGGCAAAACTCATCGCGGGGAGAGACGGCTGCGCGCGAGCCCGAGGACCTGGTCCACGACCTGCTCGATGCCGAGCCCCGTCGAGTCGAGGATGATCGCGTCCTCCGCCGGGCGCAGTGGCGCCACTGGACGGCTGGAATCGCGCAAATCCCGCTCCCGGATCTCCTGCGAAAGGTCGGCGATGTTAACCGTAAGTCCCTTTTCTTTCAACTGCTTATGACGCCTGCGCGCCCGCTCCTCGGCGCTGGCCGTCAGGTAGATCTTGAGCGGCGCCGCCGGGAAGACGACCGTGCCCATGTCCCGGCCGTCGGCGACGAGCCCCGGCGGCCGGGCAAAAGCGTGCTGCCGGACCAGCAAAGCGGTCCGCACCGGCGGCATCGCCGCCACCCTGGAGGCCTCTGCGCCCGGCCGTTCCGTGCGGATGGCGCGGGTCACGTCGTCGCCGCTCGAGCAGGATCCGCTCGTCCCCGGCCGCGTCCACCCCGAACTCGACGTCCAGCGCCCGGGCGACCTCCGCATGGCCGGCCTGCGTCGTCGGGGGCCACGCCGTGCCGCGCCCCCGCCAGGGCCACCAGGCGGTACAGCGCCCCGCTGTCCAGCAGGTGGAAGCCCAGTGCGGCGGCGACCCGGCGGGCGATGGTGCCCTTGCCGGAGCCGCTGGGACCGTCGATGGCGATGATGGGAATGCATGGAGCGGTAGGGGTGAGTCGGAGAGTGGCTAGTGAACAGTGACTAGCGACTAGTAGGAAGGTGAGCGTGCGCTGAGCGCACCTTCGGGATCTTACTAGCCACTATTCGCTAGTCCTAGTCACTTCTATCTGCAGCCGACGCTGTTGGCGAGTGCCGTCGAAACCCGGGAAACTGCGTGGCGACGTTCGCAGTGTCCAGGATTTCGATCTTCGCCCTGGCCCGCAGGCTGGCCACGGCGAACGCCATCGCGATGCGGTGATCGCCGCGGCTGTCGATCGTGCCGCCGCCGAACCGGCTGGCCGCCGGTGATGCGCATGCCGTCCGGCAGCACCTCGTGCGGGATGCCGAGCACCTCGAACCCGCGCGCCATGGCGGCGATGCGGTCGCTTTCCTTGACGCGCAGTTCCTCGGCGCCGGTGACCAGCGTCTCGCCCTCGGCGCAGGCGGCGGCGACGAAGAACGCCGGGAACTCGTCGATCGCGAGCGGCACCAGCCGCTCCGGGATGCGCGCGCCCGTGAGGCGTCGACGGCCGCACCTCGATGTCGGCGACGGGCTCCATGCCCCAGGTGCGGTGATTGATCAGGCGGATGTCCGCGCCCATCAGCGCGAGCATCTCGAGGATGCCGGTGCGCGTCGGGTTGACGCCGACGCCGCGGATCGTGAACGGCTCGCGGGCACCGATGCAGGCAGCGACCAGGAAGAACGCCGCCGACGAGATGTCGCCCGGCACGTGGATGCTGCGTGCCCTGCAGCGCTGCGGGCGCGCTGAGGCTGACGACGCCGTCGCGGGCGCGCAGCTGCGCAGCCGAAGCTCTGCAGCATGCGCTCGGTGTGATCGCGCGTGACGGCGGGTTCGACGACGGTGGTCTCGCCCTCCGCATACAGCCCCGCGAGCAGCACGGCGGACTTGACCTGCGCACTCGCCACCGGCATTTCGTAGCGGATGCCGTGCAGCTGCGCGCCGCCCTTGATGCGCACGGGCGGCTTGCCGTCCTGCGTCTCGATGCTGCGCGCCCATGGCACGCAGCGGCTTCGCCACGCGCTCCATCGGCCGCCGCATCAGCGATGCGTCGCCGACCAGCACGGAATCGAACGGCTGCGCGCTGAGCAGCCCCATGAACAGCCGCATGGCGGTGCCGGCGTTGCCCATGTCGAGCGTGACGCCGGGCGCGCTGGAGCCCGCGCAGTCCGACGCCGTCGACGATGACTTCACCCGGGCCGGGACGCTGCACGTTCACGCCGAGGTGCGCCACGGCGCGCATCGTCGACAGGCAATCCTCGCCTTCGAGGAAACCGGTGACGTGCGTCCGGCCTTCCGCCAGCGCCCCGAACATCACGGCGCGGTGCGAGATCGACTTGTCGCCCGGGACGGTGACTTCCCCGGCCACGCGCTCGGCGGGCGCCACGACGTACGAGCCCATCGCTAGAGGATCGCCTTCGGGTAGGAGCCCACGATGCGGAACAGCGAGGCGCGGCGCCTTGAGTTCGGCCAGCGCCGTCGCGAGCGGCTCGCGCTCGGCGTGGCCGTCGACGTCGATGAAGAACACGTAGTCCCACTTCTTCTTGCGCGACGGGCGCGACTCGATGCGCGTCATGCTGATGCCGTGCTCGGTCAGCGGCTCGAGCAGGCGGTAGAGCGCGCCGGGTGCATCGGTCTTCGCGGCCGAGACGAGCAGCGTGGTCTTGTCGGCACTCGCTCGGGATTCGCCGCCTTGCGGCCGATCACCAGGAAGCGCGTCGTGTTGTCCGGGCTGGTCCTCGATCTCGGGCACCAGCAGGTTGAGCCCGTACACCTCCGCCGCCGCCGCACCGGCGATCGCGGCGGTGCCCTCCTCGTCCCGGGCGCGGCGCGCGCCTTCCGCGTTGCTGCTGACCGGCACGCGTTCGACGCTCGGCATGTGCTCCTGCAGCCAGCCGCGGCACTGCGCGAGCGACTGCGGATGCCCGCAGACGCGGCGGATGTCGCCGAGCATGGTCATGCGGCCCATCAGGTTCTGGTGGATGCGCAGCTCGACCTCGCCGATGATCTTGAGCGGCGTGGTCAGGAACATGTCGAGCGTGTTGTTGACCGTGCCTTCGGTCGAGTTCTCGATCGGCACGACGCCGAAATCGGCGGCGCCGGATTCCACCTCGTGGAAGACTTCCTGCACGGACGTGAGCGGCAGCGGCCGCACCGAGTGCCCGAAGTACTTGAGCACCGCCTGCTGCGTGAACGTGCCCTCGGGGCCGAGGTAGCCGATCTTCAGCGCGTTCTGCTGCGCCAGGCAGGCGGACATGATCTCGCGGAACAGGCGCAGGATTTCCTCGTCGCGCAGCGGGCCGTCCTCGTCCTGGTTGCGCTGCAGCGCCAGGCGCAGCACCTGCGCCTCGCGCTCCGGGCGGTAGAAGTCGACCGTGTGGCCCGCGGCGTGCTTCGACACGCCGACCTGCTGCGCGAGGTGCGCGCGCTCGTTGATCAGCGCGTGCAGCTGCGCGTCGACGCTGTCGATCCGCTCGCGGATCTGCTCGAGCGGCACCTTCTATTCTTCAGCCGTCGTCCCGCGCCCGCGGGAGAGGTCGGCCGGAGGCCGGGTGAGGGCTCTTCGGCCTGGAGCTTGGGCTTCGGACTCTTCGCTGCCTTCTTCTTGCGTGCCGCCATGGTTACACCAGTCGGGCGCTCAGCACGCCGGGAATGGCGCGCAGCTTCGCGAGCACGTCCGGCGGAATCGGCGCGTCGGTATCGATCAGCGTGTAGGCGATGTCGCCGCGCGACTTGTTGAGCAGGTCGGCGATGTTGAGCTTCGCCTCGGCGAGGCTGGTCGAGATCTGGCCCACCATGTTCGGCACGTTCGCGTTGGCGATCGCCAGGCGGTTCTCCCCGACGCGGGGCAGCACGGCCTCGGGGAAATTCACCGAGTTGCGCACGTTGCCGTTCTCGAGGAAGTCACGCAGCGTGTCCGCGACCATGATCGCGCAGTTTTCCTCGGCCTCGCCGGTCGAGGCGCCGAGGTGCGGCAGCGCCACGACCTTCGGGTGCGACTTGATCGCGTTGGTCGGGAAGTCGCAGATGTAGGCCGACAGCTGGCCGGCTGTCGAGCCCGGCGAGCACCGCCTGCTCGTCGACGATCTGCCCGCGTGCGAAGTTCAGGATCACGCTGCCGCGGCGCATGAGCTTGATGCGTGCCGCGTTGACCAGGCCGCGCGTGTGGTCGTTGAGCGGCACGTGCACCGTGACGAAGTCGCAGCGCGCGAACAGGTCGTCCAGGCTCAAGCGCCTGCTCGACGCCCGACGACAGCTGCCAGGCGCGCTGGACGGTGATCTGCGGGTCGTAGCCCAGCACCTTCATGCGCAGGCCGAGCGCCGCATTGGCGACTTCGACGCCGATCGCGCCGAGGCCGACGACGCCGAGCGTCGCGCCCGGCAGCTCGTAGCCGACGAACTTCTTCTTGCCCTTCTCGACCGCTTCCTCGAGCGCGTGATCGTCGCCTTCGAGCGAGCGCACGTAGTTCCAGGCCTGGCAGACGTTGCGCGCCGCCAGGAACATGCCGGGCGAGCACGAGTTCCTTGACCGCGTTGGCGTTGGCGCCCGGCGCGTTGAACACCGGGATGCCGCGCTCGCTGAGCTTCTTGACCGGGATGTTGTTGGTGCCGGCGCCGGCGCGCCCGACGGCCAGCACGCTCGGCGGGAATCTCGAGCGAGTGCATGTCGGCCGAGCGCAGCAGGATGGCGTCGGGATGACCGATCTCCGAGGCGACTTCATAGCGGTCGCGCGGCAGCCGCTCGAGGCCGCGGACGGAGATGTTGTTGAGGGTCAGGATCTTGAACACATGCGACCTAGCCCCTGCGTCCGCTGGAACTCCTTCATGTACTCGACCAGCGCGTCGACGCCGGCCATCGGCATCGCGTTGTAGATGCTCGCGCGCATGCCGCCGACCGAGCGGTGGCCTTCGAGCGTCACCAGGCCGGCCTTCTTCGCGCCTTCGATGAAAGGCTTGTCGAGTTCGGCGCTCGGCAGCGTGAACGGCACGTTCATCCACGAGCGGCATTCGACCGCGACCGGGTTCTTGTAGAAGCCCGACGAATCGATCGCGTCGTAGAGCTTGCGGGCCTTGGCCTGGTTGAGCTCGCCCATGGCCGCGAGGCCGCCCTTGCGCTTGATCCACTGGAACACGAGGCCCGCGACGTACCAGGAGTACGTGGCCGGCGTGTTGAGCATCGAGCCGTCCGCCGCCATCGCCTCCCAGTCGAACACCGTCGGCACGTCCTTGCGCGCGCCTGGCCGAGCAGGTCGTCGCGCACGATGACGACGACGAGGCCGGCCGGGCCGATGTTCTTCTGCGCGCCGGCGTAGATCACGCCGTAGCGGCTGACGTCGATCGGCCGCGACAGGATCGTCGAGGAGAAGTCCGCGACCAGCGGCACGTCGCCGCGTCCGGGACGAACGGGAATTCGACGCCGCCGATCGTCTCGTTGGGCGTGTAGTGCAGGTAGGCCGCGTTCGGCGAGCGCTTCCACTCGGACTGCGCGGGCACGTGCGAGTAGTTCGACGCCGCCGCGTCGGCGACGACGTTGACCTTGCAGTACTTCTTCGCCTCCCCGATCGCCTTCTTCGACCACGCGCCGGTGTTGACGTAGTCGACCACCGAGTCCGGAGCCGTCAGGTTCAGCGGGATCGCCGCGAACTGGGCCGTGGCACCGCCCTGCAGGAACAGCACCTTGTAGTTCGACGGGACCGCCAGCAGCTCGCGCAGGTCGGCCTCGGCCTGCTGGGCGATGCTGACGAACGCCTTGCCGCGGTGGCTCATCTCCATCACGGACATGCCCTGGCCGTGCCAGTCGAGCATCTCCTCGCGCAGTTGCTCGAGCACTTCCTGGGGCAGCGCGGCGGGGCCGGCGCTGAAATTGAAGACGCGGGTCATGGCGGGCAGGTCTCCGGGGAGCGGCGGGATTTTGCACTGCAGTTTAGCAGGCAGGACCCGGCGCCGATGCCGGTCCCCGCGGCATTTGTTTATACCGCCTGCGGTGCTTATGCCGCGGGTGCCGGGGCTCAAGGCGCCGGGGGCGCGACGTCGCCTTCGGCCGCGTCATCGGCGGCGCAGCCTCGTGCCCTCGTCGCCGCCGTTCGCGTCGGACTCGGGCTCCGGATCGACGGATTCGACGCCGATCAGGCGCTCGCCTTCGTCGAGGCGGATCAGGCGCACGCCCTGGGTGTTGCGGCCGAGCACCGAGACTTCCGCGGCCGGCGTGCGCACCAGCGTGCCGCTCGAGCTCATCAGCATGAGCTCGTTGGCGGTCGTCACCTGCGTGGCCGCCGACCAGCTGGCCGTTGCGCTCGGTGGTCTGGATCGCGATGACGCCCTGGCCGCCGCGACCGTGCACCGGGAACTCTTCGACCGAGGTGAGCTTGCCGTAGCCGTTCTCGGACGCGATCAGGATCAGGCCCTGCGGGTCGGGGATGATCAGCGAAATGACGCGCTCGCCTTCCGGCATGCGGATGCCGCGCACGCCCGCCGCATTGCGGCCCATCGCCCGCACGTCGTCCTCGGGGAAGCGGATCGCCTTGCCCTCGGTCGTGAACAGCATCGACGTCGCGCTTGCCGTCGGTGATGTCGACGCCGACGAGCTTGTCGCCCTCCTCGAGCCCGACCGCAATGATGCCGGCCGTGCGCGGCCGCGAGAACGCGACCAGCGACGTCTTCTTGACCGTGCCCATGGCCGTGGCCATGAAGATGAACTTGTCTTCCTCGTACTCGCGGATCGGCAGGACGGCGGTGATGCGCTCGCCCTCCTGCAGCGGCAGCAGGTTGACGATCGGCTTGCCGCGCGACGCCGCGGCCCGCCATCGGCAGCTGGTAGACCTTGAGCCAGTACAGCTGGCCGCGGCTCGAGAAGCACAGCAGCGTGTCGTGCGTGTTGGCGACGAACAGCTTCTCGACGAAATCCTCGTCCTTCATCGCCGTGGCCGAGCGGCCGCGGCCGCCGCGACCCTGCGCGCGGTATTCGCTGACCGGCTGCGACTTGGCGTAGCCGCCGTGCGACAGCGTGACGACGACGTCCTGCGGCGTGATCAGGTCTTCGATCGTCAGGTCGGACTCGTCGCGCTCGATGCGCGGTGCGGCGCGCGTCGCCGTACTGGTCGCGGATCGCGATCAGCTCGTCGCGGATCACCTGCAGCAGGCGCTCGGGGCGCGCGAGGATGTCGCTCAGGTCGCGGATGGTGTCGAGCAGCTCGGCGTATTCGGCCAGGATCTTGTCCTGCTCGAGACCCGGTGAGCCGGTGCAGGCGCAGGTCGAGGATCGCCTGGGCCTGGACTTCGGACAGCCGGTAGATCGGCGCCGTGCAGGCCGAGCGCCGCTTCGAGGCCCTCCGGACGCGCGCTGACGTCGCCGGCGCGGGCGAGCATCTCGGGCACCGCACCGCCGCGCCATTCGCGCGCCATCAGGCCCGCCTTGGCTTCGGCCGGCGTCGGCGACGCCTTGATCAGCGCGATGACCTCGTCGATGTTGGCGAGCGCGACGGCCAGGCCTTCGAGGATGTGGCCACGGTCGCGGGCCTTGCGCAGGTCGTACACGGTGCGGCGCGTCACCACTTCGCGGCGGTGGCGCACGAACGCCTCGATCATGTCCTTGAGGTTCAGCAGGCGCGGCTGGCCGTCGAGCAGCGCGACCATGTTGACGCCGAACACCGACTCCATCGGCGTCTGCTTGTAGAGGTTGTTGAGGACGATCTCGGCGTTTTCGTTGCGCTTGAGCTCGATGACGACGCGCATGCCGTCCTTGTCGGACTCGTCGCGCAGCTCGGAGATGCCCTCGATCAGCTTGCCGCGCACCAGCTCGGCGATGCGCTCGAGCAGCCGCGCCTTGTTCACCTGGTACGGCAGCTCGGTGACGATGATCGCCTCGCGGCCGTTGTCGTCGTATTCCTCGATCTCGGCCTTGGCGCGCACCACGATGCGGCCGCGGCCGGTCGTGTAGGCGTTGTAGATCTCGCGCGCGCCGTTGATGATGCCGGCGGTCGGGAAATCCGGGCCCGGCACGAACTCCATCAGCTCGGGGATCGTGATCGCGGTGTTGTCGATGAACGCGACGCAGGCGTTGACGATCTCGACGAGGTTGTGCGGCGGGATGTTGGTCGCCATGCCGACCGCGATGCCCGAGGAGCCGTTGACCAGCAGGTTCGGCACGCGCGTCGGCAGCACCGACGGCTCGCTCTCGGACTCGTCGTAGTTCGGGACGAAATCGACCGTTTCCTTGTCGATGTCGGCGAGCAGCTCGCCCGCGATGCGCGACATGCGCACTTCGGTGTAGCGCATGGCCGCCGGCGCGTCGCCGTCGACCGAGCCGAAGTTGCCCTGGCCGTCGACGAGCAGGTAGCGCATCGAGAACGGCTGCGCCATGCGCACCATCGTGTCGTACACGGCGGTGTCGCCGTGCGGGTGGTACTTGCCGATGACGTCGCCGACGATGCGGGCGGACTTCTTGTAGGACTTGTTCCAGTCGTTGCCGAGCTCGCGCATCGCGTAGAGCACGCGGCGGTGCACGGGCTTGAGGCCGTCGCGGACGTCGGGCAGTGCGCGTCCCACGATCACGCTCATCGCGTAATCGAGGTAGGACTGCTTCATCTCGTCTTCGAGGTTGACGTGCAGGAGTTCGCGGGCGATTTCTGCCATGTAATCCGTCTGTCCCGGCGCCCTTGCGGGGCGACCCAACGTATGAATCGGGCCGGTTCGTGACCGGCCCGAAAAGAATCCGAAATGATACCATGAAGCGGCCCCTGAAACGCCGTTCCAAGCAAGGCTTTCCGGCCTGCCCGGCGCACCCGCACCGGTATACTGCGAGCCCCGATCTGCGAGACCCCGGATGGAGCCGGTCGACACCCTCATCTGCGCGCGCTGGGTGCTGCCCGTCGAACCCGACGGCTCGGTGCTCGAAGACCATGCCGTGGCCATCCGCGCCGGCCGCATCGTCGCCGTGATGCCCGCGGCAACGGCACGGCAATCGCTTTGCCGCCGGCGGAACTCATCGAGCGGCCGCACCACGCGCTGCTGCCCGGACTGGTCAACGCGCACACGCACGCCGCGATGACGCTGCTGCGCGGCCGGGCCGAGAACATGCCGCTCGGCCCGTGGCTCACGGACGCGATCTGGCCGATCGAGCGGCGCTGGGTCGACCCGGAATACGTGCGCGACGGAACCGAACTCGCGATCGCCGAGATGCTGCGCGGCGGCGTCACCTGCTTTGCGGACATGCACCTGTGGCCCGAAATCGTCGCCCGCACGGCGGCCGAACTGCACATGCGCGCGAGCGTCGGGCCTGGTCGTGGTCGAGGCGGCGACGCGCTGGGCCGCCGAGCCCGGCGAATACATCGAGAAAGGCATGGCGCTGCGCGACGAGTACCGCGGCGACCCGCTGATCGCCACGCATTTCGCGCCGCACGCGCCGTACGGCATCGACGACGCGACGCTGGTGCGCGTGCGCCGGCTGGCCGACGAACTCGAGATCCCCGTGGCGACTGCACCTGCACGAATCCGCCTGGGAAGTCGCCGCAGGGCGAGGCGCGCCACGGCAAGCGTCCGCTCGCCCGCCTGGTCGAGCTCGGCCTCGCCAGCCCGCTGCTCGTGGCAGTGCACATGACGCAGGTCGAGCCCGCGGACCTCGATACGCTCGCCGCCTGCGGCGCGGCCGTCATCCATTGCCCCGAATCGAACCTGAAGCTCGGCAGCGGCGTCTGCCCGGTCGCGGAACTGCTCGGTCGCGGCGTGCGGGTCGGCCTCGGCACCGACGGCGCGGCCTCGAACAACGACCTGGACGTGCTGTCGGAGATGCGCACCGCGGGGCTGCTCGCGGCCGGCGTCGGCGCGCGGCCCGGCGCCTGGTGGCCAGCGACCTGCTGCGCATGGCGACGCTCGAAGGCGCGCGCGCGCTCGGGCTCGGCGACAGCACGGGCAGCCTCAAGCCCGGCAAGTGGGCCGACCTCTGCTGCATCGACCTGCGCACGGCCGGCAGCTGGCCGGTGCACGACGTGCCGAGCACGCTGGTCTACGCCTGCAGCTCGCGCCAGGTCACGGACACCTGGGTCGCGGGCCGCCACGTCTACGCGGACGGCACGCTGCGTTACATCGATGAAGAAGCCGTGCTCGAGCGGGCCGATGCCTGGCGCCGCCGCATCGACGCCGAGCCGGCCGGGAGTGAAGACTGATGTCGTCAGCGCCTGAGACGCAGCAACGTCGATCCCGCGGAAATCGCGCGCTTCGAAGCGGCGGCGAGCCGCTGGTGGGATCCGCAGGGCGAGATGCGCCCGCTGCACGACCTGAACCCGGTGCGCCTGCAGTACGTCGAGCGAGCCGGCGCGCTGCGCCGGCCGCAAGGTGCTCGACGTCGGCTGCGGCGGCGGTCTGCTCGCCGAAGCCATGGCGCGCAAGGGCGCCGCAGGTCACCGGCGCTCGACCTCGCCGAAGACCTGCTGCAGGTCGCGCGACTGCATGCGCTCGAAGCGGGCGTCGACGGTCGATTACCTGCTGCAGGCCGCCGAAGACGCACGCGGCGACCCATGCCGGCGGCTACGACGTCGTCACCTGCATGGAGATGCTCGAGCACGTTCCCGACCCCACGTCCGTGATCGAGGCGATCGGCCAGCTGGTCCGCCCGGGCGGCCACGTCTTCGTCTCGACGCTGAACCGCACGCCCAAGGCGTACGCGCTGGCCGATCGTCGGCGCCGAATACGTGCTGCGGCTGCTGCACGCCCGGCACGCACACCTACGAGAAATTCATCAGGCCGTCGGAACTCAAGCAGCTGGGCCGCGGCGGCCGGGCTGTCGGTGGTCGACATCGCCGGCCTCGATTACGACCCGTTCGCGCGCAAGGCCACGCTGACCAGCGACGCCAGCGTCAATTACCTCGTGCACCTGCGGCGCGATGCGCCGGCAGCGGGCGGTACCGCCGGCATGACACGCGCAGCCGCGGTCCTCTTCGACCTCGACGGCACGCTGCTCGACACCGCACCGGACATGGTCGGCGCGCTGAATCGCCTGCGCATCGAGGAAGGCCGCGAGCCGCTGCCCTTCGCCGCCGTGCGCAACTCGCGTCTCGCACGGCGCCCTGCGCCTGACGCAGGTCGGGTTCCCCGACGCCGCGGGCGCGGAATTCGAGCGCCTGCGACTCGGTTCCTGCGCGTGTACGCGGACAACCTGGCCGACGAGACGCAGCTGTTTCCCGGCCTCGACGCGGTGCTGCGGCGCTTCGAGGCCGACGGCCTGCCCTGGGGCGTCGTGACCAACAAGCCCGGCGTGGCTCACCGACCCCCTGCTCGAGCAGCTCGACCTCGCGCGGCGTGCCTGCTGCGTCGTGAGCGGCGACACCGTCGCCGAGCGCAAGCCGCACCCGCTGCCGCTGCTGCACGCCGCGGCGGTCGCGGGTGTCGATCCGCGGCGCTGCGTCTACGTCGGCGACGCCGAGCGCGACATCGTGGCCGGACGGGCGGCCGGCATGCGGACGGTTGCGGCCGCCTACGGCTACCTGGGCGCGGAGGAAGATCCCGCCGCCTGGGCCCCGCACGGCATCATTGACCGACCCGAGCAGGTCGCCGACTGGCTGGACCTGCCGCAACACGAAGGGGCCTTCCCGCAATGACCGCAGTGATGATTCCGCCGTGGCTGCTCGCGCTGCTCGCGCTCGCCTTCGGCGCGCTCGTCGGCTGGCTGTTCGGCCGGCGTCGCGCGCACGCGGCGGAGGTGGAACTGGCCACGGCGAAGGCATCGCTGCAGTCTGCCGCGGACGTCGCTGCGGAGCGCGAGCGGTCACTGGACCTGGCGCTGCAGCGGCTGCGCACCGGCTTCGACAGCGTCGCCGGCCAGGCGCTGCGCGGCAACAACGAGACGTTCCTGCAGCTCGCCCGGCAGACGCTCGGGCAGCAGCAGGAACTGGCACTGCGCAACCTGACGGAGCGCGAGAAGGCGGTCGATTCGATGCTGGCCCCGGTGCGCGAGGCCCTGAGCCGCACGCACGAGCAGATCGCGCGCATCGAGAAGGAGCGTGCCGAGAGCTTCGGTGCGTTGCGTGCATCGCTCGAGAGCGTGGCGCTCGGCCAGGTCACGCTGCAGCGGGAGACGCGCAGTCTCGTCACCGCGCTGCGGCGACCGGAAGTCCGCGGCCAGTGGGGCGAGATGACGCTGCGGCGGCTCGCCGAACTCGCGGGCATGGTCGAGCGCTGCGATTTCATCGAGCAGGTCCACGTGCAGGGCGAGGACGGCGCGCTGCGCCCCGACATGATCGTCAACATGCCGGACGGCCGGCAGATCGTCGTCGACGTCAAGACGCCGCTCGATGCCTACCTGACCGCGGCCGAGGCGACCACCGACGAGGACCGCGCCGTCGCGCTGCGCCGGCACGCCGCCGCCGTGCAGGAGCGCGTGCGCCAGCTGGCGCAGAAGGCGTACTGGGCCCAGTTCGAGCAGAGCCCCGACTTCGTGGTGCTGTTCATCCCGGGTGACCAGTTCCTGAGCGCCGCGGTGGCCGAGGTGCCGTCGCTGCTCGAGGATGCGATCCGCCAGCACGTGATCATCGCCACGCCGACGAGCTTCGTCGCGCTGCTCAAGGCCGTGGCGTACGGCTGGCGCCAGAACGCGCTGGCGGAAAACGCGCTGCAGATCCAGGAACTCGGCGCGGAGACGTACAAGCGCCTGGTGACGTTCACGACGCACCTGGCGCGGGTCGGGCGCACGCTGGGTCAGAGTGTCGAGGCGTACAACTCGGCCGTGGGGTCGCTCGAGCGGCAGGTGCTGCCCGGCGCGCGCAAGTTCACGGAACTCGGCTTGCGTCCGGCGAAGGAGACTCGAGGAAGTCGTGCCGATCGACAAGCTGGCCAGGACACTGGTTTCCACCTCTCCCGCTGCAGCGGGAGAGGTCGCGCCCAGCGCGGGCGAGGGACAGAACCCTCACCCCGCCCTCTCCCGCTGACGCGGGAGAGGGAGCGGAGCCGAGATCCCGTCGATGACGGCGGACGATGCCGTTGCAGCGCGGCACGCCACCGGGATCGCTGCGCCAGTTCGCGGTGACCTACGCCCCGCCCCACGCACGACCCCTGCTCGTCGCGCTCTACGCGTTCGAGTCCGAGATCGGCGACACGGTGCGGACGTCGAACCACGAGGTTGCGCACACGCGCCTGCAATGGTGGCGCGCCGAAATCGACCGGCTGCTCGGCGGGTCATGCCGAGCATCCCGTCACGCGAGCGCTCGAACCGCTGCGTGACGTCGCGGGCAACGACCTCGCGCTGCTGCACGAGGCACTCGTCGCCGCGGACATCGAACTCGCCCGCCTCACCTTCGGCTCGCCGCGCGAAGTGGAGGCGTACTGCTTCCGCGCCGCGGGCAGCCTGCAGACGCTCGCGGCCATCGCCTGCGCCGCGCCGCGCGCCCTCTCCGACCCGGAACGCGAATTCGCGCGCCGCTTAGGTTCGGCCATCAAGCGCACGGAACTGCTGCGCGACCTGCGCCACCACGCCACGGCCGGCCGCCTGCCCGTGGCACTCGACGACCTCGATGCCGCGGGCGCCGATCCACGCGACCTGCTCGCCGGGCAGTTGTCGCCGGCACTCGCACAGTTGCTCGAAGCCAAGCGTGTCGCCCTGCAAGCGGAACTGCAGGAACTGCCTGCCCTGCTGGCTTCCGCCGAGCAACGTGCCGCGCAACGCCACGGCCTGGTGCTTGCGGCACTGCACGCCAGGCTGGTCGAGCGGATCGATCACCGCGGTGAGCTGGCGCGCACCGCGGGCCGAGTTGCCGCCGTGGACGAAGCTCTGGACCGCCTGGCGCACCGCCGTACGCCACGCGTGAACGGGACCGAAGTAGAATCACGCCCCCCGTTTTCCGGAGCCGAGATGCCCGCACCGACTTCTGCCGACCTGCGCCGATACCAGCCCGCGCCCGACGCCCTGAAGGAGCGAGTGATCCTCGTGACGGGCGCGAGCGGCAGCATCGGCAGCGCGCTCGCGATCGCGTGCGCCAGGCTCGGTGCCACGGTGATCCTGAACGGTCGTTCCGTGCGCAAGCTGGAAAAGGTCTACGACCACATCGTCGCCGCGGGCGGGCCCCGGCCGTCGATCGCGCCGCTCGACTTCGAAAAGGCCGACGCGACCCAGTACGACTCGCTCGCCGCATCGATCCAGCAGGAATTCGGCCGCCTCGACGGCCTGGCGCACGTCGGCGCGCATCCTCGGCGATCGCTCGCCCATCGCCCATTACGACGTGCCGACCTGGCTCAAGGTCATGCACGTCAACGTCAACGCGCAGTTCATCCTGACGCAGGTGCTGCTGCCGCTGCTCGAGCGGGCACCCGACCCGTCGATCGTCTTCACGACCAGCGGCGTGTCGGTGAAGGGACGCGCGTACTGGGGCGCCTACGCGGTCTCGAAGTTCGCGAACGAGGGGCTGATGCAGGTGCTCGCCGACGAGCTCGCGACGGACCGGCCGATCCGCTCGAACAGCGTGAACCCGGGTGCGACGCGCTCGCCGATGCGGGCCAAGGCGTTTCCGGGCGAGGACGCGGCGAAGCTCGCGGCGCCGGAGGCGGTGCTCGCGCCTTTCCTGTACCTGCTCGGACCCGACAGCCGCGGCGTCAGCGGTTGTCGCTTCGACGCGCAGTAGGCGACTTGCGCCGGCGGTCGGGCGCCGGGCGCGGGCCGCGACGCTTGCGTTGCGTCTTCTCCTCGTGCCGGCTGCGTCCGGCAAGCGCATAAAGCGCGTCGAGTTCCTCGCCTTCCAGCGGGCGCGACCGGCCGCGCGGCAGGTTGCGCGGCAGCGCCACGGGGCCCCACTTCACCAGCATCGCGCGGTTGAGCTTGAGGCCCGCCGCATCGAACAGCGCACGGATCGCGCCGCGCGGCAGCGTGCGCTCGGCCGTGATGCGGAACCACATGTTGGTGCCGCTCGCGCCCGCGGGCTCGACGACGCTGAACTTGACGGGCTCGCCTTCGACGTCGATCTCGGTCGGCATGTCGGGCCAGTCCACTTCCTGGCTCGGGCGCAGTGCGCGCGCGCGGTACTCGACGGGGAGCTCGTGGGCGTTGCGCGCCACGGCGAGTGCGAACGGACCTTCGCTCGCGAGGATCAGCAGGCCGTCCTCGCCGTAGCCGAGCGCGTTCACCGCGACCCAGCGCCCGGCGTGCAGCGCGGGCAGCTTCATCTCGACACCTTCGCGATCGTCGCCGGCGCGGCTGCGCAGCATCTCGCCGACGGGCTTGTGGTAGACGATCACCTGCAGCTTGCGTTCGACCGCGAGCAGCTTGGTGACATCACGGCCGTCGACGACGACGCGGTCGCCGGGATTGAGCGCCTGCCCGACCTCGGCCGGACGGCCGTTGACCAGCACGCGGCCCTCGCGCACCCAGGTTTCCACCTGGCGGCGCGAGCCCAGCCCGTGCTGCGCGAGCAGCTTATGCAGGCGTTCGCTCAAGGTCCGTGTCGTCCGGGTTGCGGTCGCCGTGCTCGTGGCGCATCGCCGGTCGCGTCGCGGCCTCGCGACGTCGCTTCGCTCGCCCAGCGGGGACCGCAGCGGCCTGCGCCGCGCCGATCGCCTCGGGCAGGTCGAGCTGCTCCTTGATGTCGTCGAGGTCCTGCAGCTCGGCGAGCGTCGGCAGGTCGTCCAGGCTCTTCAGCCCGAAGTAATCGAGGAACTCGCGCGTGGTGCCGAGCAGTTCCGGGCGCCCCGGCACTTCGCGGTGCCCGACCACGCGGATCCAGCCGCGCTCGTGCAGCGTGCGCATGATCGTCGTGCTGACCGTGACGCCGCGGATGTCCTCGATCTCGCCGCGCGTGATCGGCTGCCGGTAGGCGATCAGCGCCAGCGTCTCGAGCAGCGCGCGCGAATAGCGGCTCGGGCGCTCCTGCCACAGGCGCGAGACGACGTCGGCGTGCTGCGCGCGGATCTGGACGCGCCAGCCGCTCGCGACTTCGCGCAACTCGACGCCACGGCCGGCATAGGCCTGCTGCAGCTCCCGCAGTGCCGCAGTCGACCTCCTCGGCCGGCGGGCGCTGCGTCTCGTCGAAGAGCTCGAGCAGCTGCTCGACGCTGACGGGGCGGCCCGCCGCGAGCAGCACGGCCTCGACGACGCTGGCGAGCGGATGTTCACTCATGGTTCATGGCCCTGCGGGCCGCCACCGGTCCGGTCAGTGTCGCCGAGCATGTCGGCCGTGCGCGGGGCACCGGCGCGCACGTGGATCGGCGCGTAAGGTTCGGATTGCACGATCTCGATCAGCCCTTCGCGCAGCAGCTCGAGGATCGCGATGAAAGTGACCGTCACGCCCATGCGCCCTTCCTCGGCGCGGAACAGGCTGACGAACTCGACGAACGCGCGCGACTTCATCGTGCTGAGCACTTCCGACATGCGCTGGCGCACCGAGAGCCGCTCGCGGCTGATGTGGTGGTGCGCGAACATCTGCGCGCGCTGCATGACGTCCTTCAGCGCGACCAGCATCTCCTGCAGGCTCACGTTCGGCACCAGCTTGACGACGCGACGGTCGACGAGCTCGGCGGAGGCCGGGAACGTGTCGCGGTCGACGCGATGCAGCTCCTCGATGTCGAGCGCCGCGCGCTTGAAGCGCTCGTATTCCTGCAGGCGCCGCACCAGCTCGGCACGCGGGTCCAGCTCTTCCTCGCTGGCGGAGGCCGGCCGCGGCAGCAGCATGCGCGACTTGATCTCGGCGAGTGTCGCGGCCATCACCAGGTATTCGCCCGCGAGCTCGAGCTGCAGGCCCTGCATCACGTCGATGTACGACATGTACTGGCGCGTGATCTCGGCGATCGGGATGTCGAGGATGTCGAGGTTCTGCCGGCGGATCAGGTACAGCAGCAGGTCGAGCGGGCCCTCGAACGCCTCGAGGAACACCTGCAGCGCGTCCGGCGGGATGTAGAGGTCCTTCGGCATCTGCGTGACGGGCTCGCCCTCGACGACCGCAAACGGCATCTCGTCCTGCGCCGGCAGCGGCTCTACGGCCAAGTGCTCCGGGTGCGGCTCGGCGCTGCCGAGCCCGCCTTCGATGACCCTGAGATCGGGTTTGGTCATGCGTCCTGCCTTCCTCAGCGGTACGTGAGGCCCATCGCCTGCTTGACGTCGTCGAGCGTCGAGCCGGCCACGGCCCGTGCCTTCTCGCAGCCCTCGGCAATGATGCCGCGGACGAGGTCGGGATTGTCCTCGTATTCCTGTGCGCGCAGGCGGATGCCGCTGATTTCCTCGACGATGCGCTCGATGACCGGCTTCTTGCACTCGAGGCAGCCGATGCCGGCCGTGCGGCAGCCCTGCTGCACCCACTGCTGCGTCGTCGCGTCCGAATAGAGCTTGTGCAGGTCCCAGACCGGGCACTTCTCCGGCTCGCCCGGGTCGGTGCGGCGCACGCGTGCCGGGTCGGTCTGCATGGTCTTGAGCTTTTTCGCGACCTCGTCCGGGTCTTCGCGCAGGCCGATCGTGTTGCCGTACGACTTGGACATCTTGCGGCCGTCGAGGCCCGTGACCTTCGGCGTCGCGGTGAGCAGCGCGTCCGGCTCGGTCAGGATCGTGCGGCCCGTGCCCTCGAGGTAGCCGAGCAGGCGTTCGCGGTCGGCGAGCGTCAGGCGCGAGTTGCCGTCGAGCATCGCGTGCGCCCTGGTCAGCGCCTCCGCGTTGCCCTGCTCCTGGTAGCCCTTGCGCAGGTCGCGGTAGATCGCCGCGTTCTTCGCGCCGAGGTTGCTGATGGCGCGCTCGGCCTTGGCCTCGAAGTCGGTCTCGCGGCCGAAGATGAAATTGAAGCGACGCGCGATCTCGCGCGTGATCTCGACGTGGGCGACCTGGTCTTCGCCGACCGGGACACCCATCGCGCGATACAGCAGGATGTCCGCGCTCTGCAGCAGCGGGTAGCCGAGGAAGCCGTAGGTCGCGAGGTCCTTTTCCTTGAGCTGCTCCTGCTGGTCCTTGTACGTCGGCACGCGCTCGAGCCAGCCGAGCGGCGTGATCATCGACAGCAGCAGGTGCAGCTCGGCGTGCTCCGGGACGCGCGACTGCACGAACAGCGTGGCCACCGCCGGGTTGAGCCCGGCCGCCAGCCAGTCGATCACCATCTGGTGCGTGTAGTCCTCGATGTGGCTCGTGTCTTCGTAGCCGGTGGTCAGCGCGTGGTAGTCGGCGATGAAGAAATAGCAGTCGTACTGGTACTGCAGCTCGGTCCAGTTCTTCAGTGCGCCGTGGTAGTTGCCGAGGTGGAGGCTGCCGGTCGGGCGCATGCCGGAGAGCACTCGACGCGGTGACGTAACGGTAGAACTCAAGCGGGTTCCCTGCGACTGTGTCGCGGATAGTCTTTGTTTCCCAATGACTTACACCAATGTCTTCAGGCTGGCTTCAGCCAAAGGACGCACCGGGCCGCCGCTGGGGAATGGCGATTATACGCAGGCGGTGCGCGGCCCGTTCACTCGAACGCGGAGACGTCGCCCTTGCCCCGCCGCACGATCACCGGCACGTCGCTCGAGAGGTCGATGACGCTGCTGGGCTCGACGCCGCCCGTGCCGCCGTCGATCACCACGTCCACCAGGTGGTCGAGCCGCTGCTTGATCTCGGCCGGGTCGGTCATCGTGACCGTCTCGCCCGGCAGCAGCAGGGTCGAGCTCATGATCGGCTCGCCCAGCTCGGCGAGCAGCATCTGCACGATCGCGTTGTCCGGCACGCGCAGGCCGATGGTGCGGCGCTTCGGGTTCTGCAGGCGCTTCGGCACCTCGCGGGTCGCCTCGAGCAGGAACGTGTAGGGCCCCGGGCGTGAACGCCTTCAGGGTCCGGTACTGGATGTTGTCCACCCGCGCGTACTTGGCGATCTCGGACAGGTCGCGGCAGACCAGCGTGAAGTTGTGGTGCTTGACGTCCACGTCGCGGATGCGACGGATGCGCTCCATCGCCTCCTTGTCGCCGATCAGGCAGCCGAGCGCGTAGCTCGAGTCGGTCGGGTAGACCACGACGCTGCCGTCCCGGATGGCCGCGATCGCCTGCCGCACCAGCCGGGGCTGCGGATTCTGCGGGTGGATTGCGATCAGGAACGCCATCGGGCTCGCTTGCAGGGGGCAACCAGGGGCAACTTGCTATGATACGCGACCCCTTGCTACCCCGCCCCGCGGGTCCCACTGCATGCAACTGCTGATCGACTTCCTGCCCGTCGTGCTGTTTTTCATTGCCTACAAGCTGGCCGGCATCTACGTCGCCACGGGCGTGCTGATCGCGGGCGTGCTGGCGCAGACGGCGCTCAGCTGGTTCAGGCACAGGAAGGTGAGCCCGATGCTGCTCACCTCGGCGATCCTCGTGCTGGTGTTCGGCGGGCTCACGCTGCTGGTGCACGATGCCACCTTCATCAAGTGGAAGCCGACGATCGTCAACTGGCTGTTCGCGGCCGCGTTCCTGGCGAGCCAGTTCATCAAGGGCCCGACACTCGTGCAGCGGCTGATGGGCGAGCAGGTGCAGCTCGAGCCGGCGTCGCTGTGGACGCAAGCTCAACCTGATGTGGGTCGTGTTCTTCATCGTCTGCGGCGCGCTCAACCTGTACGTCGCGTTCACCTACAGCGAATCCACCTGGGTCAACTTCAAGCTGTTCGGCCTGCTGGGGCTGACGCTGGTCTTTGCGCTGGCGCAGGGCGTGTGGCTCGCCCGCAAGGCGGAGCACACGGAAAAGCCCGGGACCGCTCCGGCGGAGTGAGGCAGACACACGATGTGGTACGTGATGACCGGCAAGGACGCGCCCGACGGGCTGGAGAAGCGCAAGCTCGTGCGTGCCGCGCACCTGGCGCGCGCCAAGGCGCTGGCGGACTGCCGGCCGCATGCTCGTCGCCGGCCCCTGCCCCGCCATCGATTCGCCCGACCCCGGCCCCGCGGGTTTCTCGGGCAGCGTGATCATCGCGGAGTTCGCATCGCTCGCGGACGCCCGCGCGTGGCTCGCCGCCGACCCGTACGTGACCACGGGCGTGTTCGAATCCTGGGACGTCCGGCCGTTCGTGAAGGTGCTGCCATGAGCGCGGGATCGCGCGAGACGCGCGTCGCCCGGCTCGAGGCGCGGCTGCGCTCGGCGCTGCAACCGATCGAACTCGAGGTCATCGACGACAGCCACCTGCATGCGGGCCATGCCGGGGCCGCCGACGGCCGCGGCCACTTCACCGTGCACCTGGTTGCGGAACGATTCGCCGGCTTGCCGGTCGTACGGCGTCACCGGCTCGTGTATGAAGCGGTCGGCGATATGATGGCCACCGACATCCACGCCCTTTCGATCCGTGCCCTCGCCCCCGGCGAAGGGACGCTCGCCTGAACGATTGCTTGCTTTCAACCCACCTACGCGTCGCCTGCGACGCACTGACGCTCCACACAGAGGCTCATCGATGCGAAACCTGAAGTCCGCTTTACTGCTCGGCGCGGCCGTCGCGCTCGGCACGGCTGCCTGCACCAAACCGGCCGACGACGCCGCCAAGCCCGGCAGCACCGCGGCAGCCCCCGGCATCGGCCACGGTCGTGACCGTGAACGGCACCAAGATCAACCAGCACATGGTCGACACCTTCGTCGCAGGCCGTGACCGGCAAGCCCGCCACGGAAGCCACCAAGGAACAGCGCGACACGCTGGTCGACCAGCTGGTGGCGATGACGCTCGCCGCGCAGGCGGCCGAGAAGGACGGCGCCGCCAAGGACCCCGAGGTGCAGGCGCGCCTCGACCTGATCCGCACGCAGGTGCTGGCGGAAGCGGCCAGCGAGAAGTACTCGAAGGCCCATCCCGTCTCGGACGACGAGGTGAAGGCCGAGTACGACGCGCAGGTCGCCACGCATGCCGAAGGAATACAAGGCGCGGCACATCCTGGTCGAGAAGAAGGAAACCGCCGAGTCGCTGATCCGCGACCTCGCACGCGGGCGGTGACTTTGCCAAGCTGGCGAAGGCCGAGTCGAAGGACCCGGGCAGCGCCGCCAACGGTGGCGACCTCGGCTGGTTCTCCGGCGCAGTCGATGGTGAAGCCGTTCGCCGATGCGCTCGCCACGCTGGAGAAGGGCGGGATCACCAAGACGCCGGTGCAGACGCAGTACGGCTGGCACGTGATCCAGCTCGAGGACACGCGCGCCCCGCAGGCGCCTGCGTTCGAGGACGTGAAGGAGCAGGTGAAGATGCTCGCCCAGCGCAAGAAGCTGCAGGCGTACCTGGACGAGCTTCGCAAGACCGCGAAGATCCAGAAGACCGGCTGACCGTCAAGCGCCTTTTTTTCCGGCGCACCCACGGCCGGCTTCCCGCGAGGGAAGCCGGCCGTTTCGTTTTGGGGGGATCCGAAAATCCCGGTCGGCGTTCGACCGCGACCGCCCTCGATTCGGCCCGCGGGCCGGTCACCACAGGCGGGTCGCGACGCCGTCAGGCGGCTACCTCGCGTACTGCATTAGAGCAGGCGCGATAACCGACTGTTTTTTATAAGCTTGAGTGAAAACCGTGACCCGCGTCACAGTTGGGTGCCGCAGGCCGAGATTACGTTCAACGCGCTGCGGCTGCCGGCTTTACATATGGCCCCGATCGAGCCCGCCTGGCCTGCAAATCCCCTACCTCGCGGCGTTTCGAGCGTTCGACGCCAGCCCCCTGAAAGCATGCGGCTTTGATGCTGCGGCGCCACATCCGGGCCTCCGAGAGCCTTGGTGAATACCCGTACGTAACTGCCCGAATATGTTGAACTCTTGACCCGCGGCCGGTTCCCCGATATAGTTAAGTCCGGTTACTTAACAATAAACCCACATGACCGCGGCACTTGCAATCGCTATAGAGCCGCCCGTGTACGGGCTGAGAATGAGCGAGAACTTCAAAGCCACCCTGCTCTCGGCGTTCAAGCCGTTGATGCGCCCCTTGATCCGGATTCTGGTCCGGAACGGCGTCTCGTTTGGCGAGTTCTCGGAGTTGCTAAAGGCTGTTTTCGTTGAATCGGCACAGGACGTCTTGCAGATACCTGACTCACGACAGTCCGTTTCTCGAATCGCGATTACCACAGGACTGACCCGCCTTGAGGTCTCCAGACTCCTCACTCAGACAGATGAAGACGCCGAGGCACTGTTAGGACGGCTTAGTCGCGTTGGCCGCCTGTTGACCGGTTGGCACCAGGACTCAGATTTCACTGGCCCGTACGGAATTCCATACGAAGTCCAATTTGAAGGTCCGCCGGGACGTCGAAGTTTCACCGAACTCGTGCGCCGTTATACGAGCGACGTGCCGGCAGATGAAATGCTCGACGAGATGAAGAGAATCGGCGCCGTACTCGATCTCGGGAATGGCTATCTGCGGGTGCTGATTCGCTCATACATCCCGTCGGCAGCAGATCCCGCCAAGTTTCACGCCATGTCGGTCGCTTTCACGGACCTGGCAAAAACACTTGATCAGAATCTTCGACCCGACGAAGACCACAAGATCTTCGAACGTCGTGTCTGGGCGCCGAATGGCATTACGTCATCGGACGCGATGGACTTCGACATCTACGTTAAAGATCGAGGCCAGCAGTTTCTGGAGTCACTGGACGACTGGCTTTCCACTAGGGAAGCCGAAGCGACCAGAAGCGGGGCCACGGACCGCGTGAAACTTGGCGTAGCGATGTACATGTTTGTTCGTCCGACGGACGACCAGAACGAACAAGAAGCCGCACCACAACACTGATTCAATTTGTGTCGATGGACCGACTCGAAGAACAAGGGGAATATGGAAATGATTAGGAAGGGAAATCGGTCTGGCCAGTGCGCTTATGCGATTGCAGCCGCAATTGCACTAAGCGCATCGATGAGCCCAGGAGTCGTGGCAGCCAAGGGCTCCACCAACGCCATCATCGGCACCGGCGCAGATGCCATCATCGGCACCGGCGCTGATGCGATCATCGGCACGGGCACCAAGGTTTCCACCGACGCCATCATCGGCACCGGCGCTGATGCGCATCATCGGCACCGGTGCTGACGCCATCATCGGTACCGGCGCTGACGCGATCATCGGCACCGGCACCGACGCCATCATCGGCACCGGGCAGACGCCATCATCGGCACCGGCGCAGATGCCATCATCGGTACCGGCGCTGATGCGATCATCGGCACGGGTGCCAAGGTTTCCACCGACGCCATCATCGGCACCGGCAGGACAGCAAGCGCACCAACGCCATCATCGGCACCGGTGCAGATGCCATCATCGGCACCGGTGCAGACGCCATCATCGGTACCGGCGCTGATGCGATCATCGGCACGGGCGTCGCCAAGGTTTCCACCGACGCCATCATCGGCACCGGCAGCGACGGCAAGCGCACCAACGCCATCATCGGCACCGGTGCCGATGCCATCATCGGTACCGGCGCTGACGCGATCATCGGCACCGGCGTCGCCAAGGTTTCCACCGACGCCATCATCGGCACCGGCAGCGACGGCAAGCGCACCAACGCCATCATCGGTACCGGTGCGGACGCCATCATCGGTACCGGCGCTGATGCGATCATCGGCACCGGTGTCGCCAAGGTTTCCACCGACGCCATCATCGGCACCGGCAGCGACAGCAAGCGCACCAACGCCATCATCGGCACCGGTGCTGATGCCATCATCGGTACCGGCGCTGACGCGATCATCGGCACCGGCGTCGCCAAGGTTCCACCGACGCCATCATCGGCACCGGCGCAGACGCCGACGCCATCATCGGCACCGACGCCATCATCGGCACCGGCGCAGACGCCATCATCGGCACCGGTGCAGACGCCATCATCGGCACCGGTGCAGACGCCATCATCGGTACCGGCGCTGATGCGATCATCGGCACCGGCGTCGCCAAGGTCCACCGACGCCATCATCGGCACCGGCAGGGACAGCAAGCGCACCAACGCCATCATCGGCACCGGTGCCGACGCCATCATCGGTACCGGCGCTGACGCGATCATCGGCACCGGTGCGCCAAGGTCTCCACCGACGCCATCATCGGCACCGGCAGCGACAGCAAGCGCACCAACGCCATCATTGGCACCGGTGCCGACGCCATCATCGGTACCGGCGCTGATGCGATCATCGGCACCGGCGTCGCCAAGGTCCACCGACGCCATCATCGGCACCGGCAGCGACGCGCAAGCACGGCACCGACGCCATCATCGGCACCGGTGCCGACGCCATCATCGGCACCGGCGCTGACGCGATCATCGGCACCGGCGTCCAATCACCGACGCCATCATCGGCACCGGCCGCGACAGCAAGCGCACCAACGCCATCATCGGCACCGGGTGCCGACGCCATCATCGGTACCGGCGCTGATGCGATCATCGGCACCGGCATCGCCAAGGTCTCCACCGACGCCATCATCGGCACCGGCGCGACGGCAAGCGCACCAACGCCATCATTGGCACCGGTGCCGACGCCATCATCGGTACCGGCGCTGATGCGATCATCGGCACCGGCGTCGCCAAGGTTTCCACCGACGCCATCATCGGCACCGGCCAGCGACGGCAAGCGCACCAACGCCATCATTGGCACGGGTGCCGACGCCATCATCGGCACCGGCGCTGATGCGATCATCGGCACCGGCGTCGCCAAGGTTTCCACCGACGCCATCATCGGCACCGGCCGCGACGGCAAGCGCACCAACGCCATCATTGGCACGGGTGCCGACGCCATCATCGGCACCGGCGCTGATGCGATCATCGGCACCGGCGTCGCCAAGGTTTCCACCGACGCCATCATCGGCACCGGCCGCGACGGCAAGCGCACCAACGCCATCATTGGCACCGGGTGCCGACGCCATCATCGGCACCGGCGCTGATGCGATCATCGGCACCGGCTCGCCAAGGTTTCCACCGACGCCATCATCGGCACCGGCCGGACGATTTTGCTCCTGGTCGGCCCGGTTGATTCCGTGGACGTCAGGACCAGCGTTATTGAGGTGCTCGGGCGTAGCTTCCGTACCCCTAATGCTGCAGCGCTCGATATGGCCATTAAGAGCGGTCGTCAGGTGTC
>CAWBKN010000026.1:0-144781 GCA_963789375.1 uncultured Gammaproteobacteria bacterium
CGTTGCTCAAGACGGGGGCCCTGCAGAACGCGATCCTCACCAGCGCCAACTTCTCGATCATTGCCACCGACGAGAAAGGCATCATCCAGCTGTTCAACGTCGGCGCCGAGCGAATGCTGGGTTACCGGGCGGCGGAAGTCGTCAACAAAATCCGGCCCAGTGATATCCACGATCCGGAGGAAGTGATGGCGCGCGCCCAGGCGTTGAGCGTCGAACTCGGCACTCCCATCACGCCGGGCTTCGAGGCATTGGCCTTCAAGGCGTCGCGCGGCATCGAGGATATCTATGAGCTGACATACGTCTGCAAGGACGGCAGCCGCTTTCCGGCCATCGTGTCGATCACGGCGCTGCGCGACGACTACGACGATGTCATCGGCTACCTGTTGATTGGCACTGACAACTCAGCGCGCAAGCGGGTCGAGGTGGAACTGCGCGAGGCCATGTCCGTCGCGAAAAAGGCCAACCTCGCGAAGTCGGATTTCCTTTCCAGCATGAGCCATGAACTGCGCACACCGCTCGGCGCGATCCTCGGCTTTGCCCAGCTCATCGAATCCGGCGCTCCGCAGCCGACGCCCTCGCAGAAGCGCAGTGTGGATCAGATTCTCAAGGCCGGCTGGTACCTGCTTGACCTGATCAACGAGGTCCTCGATCTCTCGTTGATCGAGTCTGGCAAGCTGTCGCTGTCGCCCGAACCCGTGTCGCTGGCCGACGTCATGCTCGAATGCCAGACGATGATCGAACCGCAGGCCCAGGGGCGTGGCATCCGGGTGAGTTTTCCGCGGCTGGAAACCCCGCACTTCGTCAAGGCGGACCGGACGCGAGTCAAGCAGGTCCTGATAAACCTGCTTTCCAACGCGATCAAGTACAACAGGGCGGGAGGGACCGTCGTCGTGGCCTGCGTCGTCAACTCGCCGGTGCACGTTCGCATCAGCGTGCAGGACACGGGCGAGGGCTTGTCGTCCGAAGACATCGCGCACCTGTTCCAGCCGTTCAACCGGCTCGGACGTGCGGCGACCGTGGAGGAAGGCACTGGCATCGGCCTGGTGGTGTGCAAGCGATTGGTTGAGCTGATGGGCGGTTCCATCGGCGTGGAAAGCACGGTAGGCAGCGGCAGTATGTTCTGGTTCGAGCTGAACCTGACCAGTCAGCCGCAACCACCCGACATCGCGGGCACGGACGTGGCGATTGCCCTGGAGCAGCGGTCCAGTTCGGACGCGTTTGCGCACGCTGCTCTATGTCGAGGACAACCCGGCCAATCTGATGCTGGTCGAAGATCTCGTCGCGCGCCGGCCCGATATCCGCCTGCTCACCGCAGAAGACGCCAGCCGTGGCATCGAGATTGCCCGCGCCTCGCTGCCGGATGTCATCCTGATGGACATCAATCTGCCAGGTATCAGTGGCATCCAGGCGCTGGGCATCCTGGCCGAGGATCCCGCGACCGCGCACATCCCGGTCGTTGCGCTGAGTGCCAACGCGGTGCCGCGCGACATCGAGAAAGGCCTGGAGGCAGGGTTCTTCCGCTATCTCACCAAGCCCATCAAGGTCCACGAGTTCATGCACACCCTGGAAGTAGCGCTGAATTTTGCGGAATCGCACATCTGCACGCATGGGCGAGGCGGAGGCATCGTGATGGACGGCGCGCTCGACATTCTCGGCGCGCGCATCCTGGTCGTCGACGACCAGGAAGCCAATGTGCAGTTGCTCGAGCAATTGCTCGGCGACGCCGGCTATACCTGCGTTGCCGCGACGATGGACCCGTACGAGGTTTGCGCCCTGCATCGCAAGAACCGCTACGACCTGATACTGCTCGACCTGCAGATGCCCGGGATGGATGGATTTGCCGTGATGTCCGGCCTTCAGACGAGCGATGCCGACTCGTACCTGCCGGTCATCGTGCTCACTGCCCAGCCGGGTCACAAGCTGCGCGCGTTGCAGGCCGGCGCAAAGGACTTCATCAGCAAGCCGTTCGATCTTGTCGAGGTCAAGACGCGGATCCACAACATGCTGGAAGTCCGGCTGCTTTACAAGAAGCTTGAGAACTACGCCAAGGTGCTGGAACAGGCGGTGCAGGAACGCACCGCCGAACTGCGCGAGAGCGAGGCGCGCTATCGCAGCCTGACCGAGTTGGCCTCCGACTGGTACTGGGAGCAGGACGAAACGGGGTGTTTCACCAAGGTCTCCGGCCCGGTACTGGAAATGCTCGGCATCCGGGTCGAGCCGCTCGTGGGTACAACGAGCGACGACGGAGTGACCGGCTGGAACGAGGAAGAGCGAGGGGTGCTGCAGGCAAGGATTGCCGAACGGCAACCATTCATCGATCTGGAGCTCAGCCGTGTCAATGCCGATGGCTCGCGGCAGCAGTACCGGGTGAGCGGGGAGCCGATGTTCAGCCGATCCTGCCGCTTCGTCGGCTACCGCGGCATCGGCGTTGAAATCGGGGCAGGGCGATAAGGCGCTGGCGCACGACGCATCGAAATGCCAGCACCCTGCAGTCAAGACGGAAACCAGCTTCTCGCCAACCTGCCGGCGGCGGACTTCGAGCGACTGGCTGCGCATCTGGAACTCGTCGCGCTGCCGCTTGGCGAAATGCTCTACGAGCCGGGTGAGCAGCTGCAGTACGCGTATTTCCCAACCACTGCAATCGTCTCGTTGCACTATGTCCTCGAGTCCGGTGCCACGGCCGAATCCGCGGGAGTGGGCAACGAGGGAGTCGTCGGTATCGCGCTCTTCATGGGCGGGGAGACCACGGCGAGCTCAGCCGTGGTTCAGACCGGCGGCCATGCCTATCGGCTGGCTGGCCCACTGCTCAAGCAGGAATTCAATCGCGCCGGCCTGATGCAGCAATTGCTGCTGCGTTACACCCAGGCACTGATGACGCAGATGGCCCAGACGGCGGTTTGCAACCGGCACCATTCAGTGGAGCAGCAACTGTGTCGCTGGCTGTTGCTGACGCTCGACCGTGCACCCTCCGGCGAGTTGGTCATGACGCAGGAGCTGGTCGCCAGCATGCTCGGAGTGCGCCGGGAAGGCATTACGGAGGCAGCCGGGAACCTGCAGCGTGCAGGGGTCATCCGTTACCGGCGTGGCCACATCGCGGTGCTCGAGCGCTCGGCGCTGGAGACGCGCGTGTGCGAGTGCTACGCGCTGGTCAAGCAGGAATTGTTCCGCCTGCTGTCCGACGTGAGCTGCGACCAGGGCATCGGGCCCGTTTGGCGCGCGGCTCGGACACAGCCCGGTCGCGATGCCGTCAAGCCGCCGCGTTCAACCAGTCTCTGCTGACGCTGTGGGCGCAGCCGTGCCGACGGCCGGCAGCACCGGATCCCGGCCGGGCTTCCTGGATCGCGCTTCTACGAACAGTCGGATCTGTTCATGTGCGTTCGCCAATGTCGCGACTACCTGCGTTCCCGGGTCCGGTTCCGATCCGCGCTTTCGCCTCGCTCAGTTCGCCCGGTGAATTCCACAGATCCAACGACCAGCTTCAAGTCCGGGAACCGGCGACGAAGACGCATGTGCAGGCGGCGAGCATGCGCCACGGCCGCCGGCGGCGCGGCGGAGATGCAGACCACATCGGCTTCGCGCTGTTCGACGTAATCGACCAGTTGGCTGGCCGCGGCCATTGCCGCAGCCGGGACGGCCTCCATGACACAGCCGCGGATGTCCACGACCTGCGCGAGCATCATCCCGGCCAGTTCATCCGCCCTCGCCGTGAGCCGGCAGACAGACGACGCGGACACCTGGCAGGCTCGCCCGATCGGCAATGCCGGAATCTGTCTCCGCCTCCTGCATGTCCTCGTTACCTCGCCTCCTGCTGCAGTTCCTGCTTGCGCTCACCCCGCTCCTGGATCATGGACCTCAGGGTCTGCAGGATGAACCTGTGGCGGGTCTCCTCGATCTCACCTCGATGCCAATGCGTTTCGGCGGAAACCAGCGCCGGCATCAGCACCGTGTCGTAGACCTCGACGAGCGGTGACTGCTCGAAATATTCGTCGAGCAGTTCGGCCGCCTCCGCATCGTCGCCCGCCACGAGCCGCTGGTAGACTCGTTTCGTGGGCTCGAACACCGGCTTGTCGCCCAGCAACGTGTTCAGGAAGGAAAGCTGGGGAACGTGCTTGCCGACGACCAGCAGGCACACGGTCAACGGCGTCGCCAGCAGCAGACCCACCACCCCCCACAACCAGGTCCAGAAGACAGCCGCCAGCAGCACCGCGACAGCCGAGATGCCTGTGTGCTTGCCATACAGCCAGGGCTCCAGCGCGTTGTTGGTGACCAGTTCCAGGATCACGAACAACCCGATCGTCAGGCCGGGCGCCATCCAGTCGCCCGATATGGCCATTGACAGGCCAATCGGCATTGCCGCCGCAAGCCACGGGCCGAGGTAGGGAATGAACCGCAGGATCGTGGCCAGCATGCCCCACAGGACTGGGTTCGGCACGCCGATCAGGTAGAGCCCGACGCCCACGGCAGTGCCGAAAATGGCATTGACCAGGAACGTCGCCGCAAGGTACCGACTGACCCGTGTACCGGCGTCTTCCAGCATCTGGGTGGTCCATGACACCTGGCCCTGTCCGACCAGGAGGATGAACCGATCGCGCAGGTCGTCCCGACGGATCAGGAAGAACACGACCAGGATGATCACCACACCGACCGAACCCATTACCTGGAGCACCGTGCCGAACATGCTGCCGAAGACTTGCAGCGGGCTCGCCGGCGATGAAACGATCCGGACCGCATAGGGCCATTCCTTGGTTCCCCGCGGCGCCTGCGACGTTTCGACGGGCGACAGGTTCTCGGTCATTCCCTGTGCTGTCGATGTGACCCTGCCCAGCGTGGCACCGACGTAAGCGTTCGCCGTCTGGAGCTTCGCTTTCAGGTTCGTCTCGTATTCGGGCATCCTGGGGGCCAGGTCTGCAACCTGGACCACGGCCATCCAGGTTGCGCCGCCGAGCAACGTGAAGCCGACGAGTGCCGTGACGACCACGGCCGGGACGCGGCCGAGCCAGTGTCGTTCGAGCCAATCACACACCGGGCTCAACAGGAAGCTCAACAACACAGCGAGCGTGATGGGAACGAGCACTCCCTTCGCCAGATACAGCGCCGCGACAATCACGGCGATCGATGCCAGGGCCCGGGCTGACTTGGCGAGATGGTCAGTGGGTTGCATAGGCCTTGCTGCCTGCGATCAAAATCGTTTCCACCCGCAGGGACAGGCTCTACTGCAGCGGCTGGAGGTTGAGGATCATGTTCAGCACCGTGCCGAGCAGTGAGTTCGAACCGTTGGCAGTTGTGCCATACGTGTTACGCCCGTAGTAGCCATCCTCGTAGCCGCGCTGGAATCCTTCGCGGAAGTAGTAGTTGTAGTCCTCCTGCTGCACATAGCGGCCGTCGAAGCCGTAGTTGGCGTCCTGATAGGCGAACGTTCCCTTGTAGTCGAAACGCCAGTGGTCCTGCTGGTCGGCGCGTCCGGCCTCGTAGCCACTCTGGTACCCGGTGTTCGAGGCCTGTCGGAGCTGGTCGGCGCCGTACTGATTGGTCTGGTAGGTGGTGTCGCCACGCCGGTACTGGTACGTCGGCGGTGTGTAGTAGAAAGGATCGTTTTCGTAGTCGTAGCGGTCGTTCTCGAGGCGCTCCTGCTGCTGGCGCAGTTGCGCGTAGTACGCCTGCTGGTAGCGGTACTGGGCCAGCCGCTTCTGCTGCTCCATCTGCTGCGCATTGCGCAGCGCGAGCGCCTGCTGTTGCGCGATACGCTGGTTGTACTCGGCCAGAAGCTGCTTCTGCTGGCGAATGCGCTCCTGTTGCTGCTCCTGCGAGAGACGATGCTGCTGTTGCTGTCTTCGCCTCCTTCTTTTCGTCCTTGTTCTCCTGTTTTTCCTGTTTGTCCTGCTGCGCCGCGGCCTTGTGCGGTGCCGACACGTCCTGCCCGTGCTGGGCGTGACTGGCAAAACTGATCGACGCCAGCGCTGCGCTGAGCGCGACTGTCAATGCCAGTCGAGTCAAGGTGCTGGACTTCATCGCGTGCCTCCTTGAATTGGTTGATCGAACTTGCGGACGTCGTTGGCCACAATTTCCGACTCCTGGTTGCCCTGACCCATGTGGACATTCCCGTTCCCGGACGGTCCGCGAGCCGCCCATCACAAGCGAAGTCTGGCCCGGCGTGACCGTCGCGTCTGTACGCTGGAGCACCGATGCGGGAAGACGGCGGCACGCGACTCCCAACGCGCGCACACTGCAGGCGCCGAGATTGATCCACGTCTCGGCTGACCCATAAGGACATGACTCATGCAGACCCTCATCGACACGGCAGCGGATGCCGGCAATTTCACGACGCTGATCGGCGCACTGCAGACGGCCTCGTTCATCGACACGCTGCGCACGACGGGCCCGTACACCCTGTTCGCGCCGACGGATGCGGCCTTCAGGCGCCTCGCGCCGGGCGCGCTCGACGCACTCCTGAAGGACAATCAAAGGCTGTACGCATTCCTTGCGCATCACGTGGTCTCCGGCACCCTCGCCCTGGCCGACGTATCGACGGGCGAGATCAGGACGATCGGCGGGGCGCCGCTGGTTGCCGCGCGGGCCGGAAGCGAAGTCTTCGTGAATGGTGTCAGCATTTCACGAGCGGACATCGCCGCATCCAACGGCATCATGCACGTCATCGACGAGGTCATCCTGCCGTTCGGCACGATACTGGCAGCGGCATGAAGTCACCGGGACGATCCCGTTGACGAACGGCTGCGCGAGTGCCGCCGTCCGGCAATCGCTCAATGCAGATCGATCAGCAGCAAGCCGAGACCAACGGTCGTCTGCCTGTGGTTGTAATCGATCAGGCTCTCGCCGTAGCCGGAGAACACCTGCAGGTATCCTTTGGCATTGCTGCCAATCGGAAAGCTGTAATCGAGCTGCCCGGCGCCGCGCCATTCATCCTTGAAGCTGTTGCGCAGCATCAGCGAAACCGTCTGGTCTCCCTTCGACCAGATGCCGACGATGTCGCCGCGCCCGACGTAGGACGTGATGTCCGGATTGTCGTCGTCCTCAGGGGCCTCGTCGAGGCGGAACCAGGGGCGGACCAGCATCGAGAACGGGCCGCGCTCGAGGCCGACCTGGGCATACACACGGTTCCAGCTGCGCGAGTCCGGGTCCGCCTGGCCGTTCGACTGGTGCACGAGGCCTAAGTTGACCATGCGGCCCGTCAACCCGAAAAGCCGAAACGAGACCGGGATCGTGGTGAACACTTCCGGCTCGTAATTCGTCTCGCGGAACGACCGGGAAACCTTGGTGTTATAGACCTGCCAGTGCGACTGCTGCGTGTAGCCCACCCAGAGGTCCGCGTTGCTGCCGAACATGTCGTCGGCCGCCTTCAACTTCAGCGACAGCTGGAACTTGGCCTCGAAATTGTCGACCGACCCGTAGTCCGCGCTCGCAGGCTGTGTCGGACTTGCAGGAGCCCTGTTCACGTCGTTGGTCCAGCGCCCCGGGAGCAGGTACGTGCGCCGATGACCGCGCGGCAGCCACAGCCCACGGTCGGTGCCGGGGTCGAGTTCCCAGCGAATCGCCATTTTCGTGTGCTGAGCCTGCGGTTGCCCGGCTACCGTCGCGTTCTCGACCGGATTGGCCTCGCCTCTGTCGGCGCCCGGCAGGGTGGCCGGAGCAGCTGCTTCGACTTCCGGGTCGCTGAACAGCTGGTCGTAGCATCCGACGCGCTCCAGCGGATCTGCGATTGCCAGACACGCCCTGATCTCGCTCGGATCAGCGACCGTGCCGTGGCCGGCGTGGGCGGGCGATGCGGCGGCCAGAGTCAACGTGGCAATGAGCGGCAGCAATCGCATGGTAATCATCCGTCCTGTTGACCGCCGTCTCATTGCGCCGCACGACCGTATGGCGCGTTTGCGCCGAATGTTTGCGCCGTGCGAATCGACGCCAGACATCCTCTACGGGTCTACGGCAGGGGCATTCGAGCATGCCGAACACCGCCCGTCTGCGCGCTTCCGTACATAGGCGTGATGTCGGGGTAACAGGAAACGAGGGCGCCTCGGTATTCCTCGCTGCCGCAGCCTGCGGGGGCAACGATCACGAGGCCACCGCACCGGGTGGACCGGCCTCAGGCGAGTTATCTAGACCTCAAAACTGTCCTTCGCCGGTCGGTTGGGGTCCTCGTCCTCGTCCTCGAGTTCGACCTCGGCCGACGGCGGCAGGTTCGCGATGATCTTCACGAGCATGTTGACGTGCTCGGCCTCTTCTTCCCGCAGTTCCTCGAACAGGGCCTTGACGTCCGGCTGGTCCACGTACTCGAGCGCTTCGTCGTAGAACGCGAACGCCTTCTGTTCGGAATACAAAGCCAGACGGTACGCCTTGAACGCGGACATGTTCCAGCGGACTTCACCGACCTCGGGAGCCTCGACGTCGTAGATGTCGTCGAGCTTGACCCGGGCCGGCTTGTCGCCGAACAGCGCCAGCCTGCGTTCGGCGATCTCGTCGCAATGCTTGCTTTCGTTGACGGCCATGGAGCGGAACACGGCGCCGGCGTCGTCTCCGCCGCGGCTGCCGAGCGATTCGGCGAATTCCGTGTACCGCCGTTTCGCTTCGAGCTCGATCAGGGAGGCGAGGTCGAGGGCGTCCATCAGGGTCAGCTTGGATAGATCGAGTCTGGTGGACATGGGGCTGCCCTCGGTGGACGGTGGACAGGACGCTAGCACCGCGTCGAGGGTCGGGTCAAAGCTGCACCTACGTATGCGCCGAAAGTCGTCCGCCGGGTCCGTGCCGTTTCGAGTCGAAGCCCGCATATCCCCGCAGCGGATCCCTGGCATGCGGCTGCGGACGATCCGGCGCCCAGGACGGAAAAGGCCCGGGAACTTGCGTTCCCGGGCCTCTTCCTGAGCGCCCGGTGGGGGGTTTTGAGCGATCGCAGGTAATATTGCCGAAGCCGTCAAGCCGGTCTGTGCGGTGCCGCACCCAAGGCCCAGGTTCGACGGGGCAGGCGGTTGTGCCCACGCTTGCCGCGACGTGCAGGTCCTGGCCCTCGATGCGAGGTGCGGCGGCGATGGCGGCCTGCCGGCCGCCTCGGTGGTCGACCAGCCCGTCATGCGCTCGGCGACCGGACTCAGGAAGGATCGGCACCACATGGATCGCCGCCGCGTTCCTCTCCGGTGACCTGCGTGAAAGTGCGGAACGCCTCGAAGTACCCTCGAGCGTCGTCGTCCAGGGAGTTCTGCTTCAGCAGCGCAGCGTAACGATCGTCCCTGACCGCGCTCGGGCCGTAAAAGCCCCGGAGCAGCCCGATGATGTAACCGCGCCAGTAATCGGGCCTCTCCATGCGCGACATCTGCCTCGCGAACTCCATCTCGCGGTTGAAAAAGGCTTCCAGCTTGGTCATCTTGTATTCACCGGGTCCGCGGGCGCATATGTCTTCGCACGAGCGCATGCTCCGGCACCGGCGCGTCTCCGTCCGTGCGCTGGCGAACACACTACGGCGAGGAAAATTCGATGCCCCTGGAGATCAGGAAAAGCGTGAAGCAGATGTTCGCGGACGCGATGTCCGAGATCGAAACGCTCAACGTCGAGCAGGCAGTTGCGCTGCACGGCCGGGACGATGTCACGTTCATCGACTTGCGTGACCCGCGCGAGATCTGGCGCGACGGTGGCATCCCCGGCGCGATCAACGTCACGCGCGGCATGCTCGAGTTCTGGATCGATCCGGGCAGCCCCTATCACAAGGACTTTTTCGCCAGCGGCAACCGGTTCGTGTTCTTCTGTGCGGGAGGGGTCCGCTCTGCGCTGGCCACGAAGACGGCGCAGGACATGGGGCTCACGCCGGTGTGCCATGTCGAAGGCGGGTTCGGCGCCTGGAAGAAGCACGGCGCTCCCGTCGTCAGCACCGCGCCGCCGCCGGGTGCAAGCGGTACCTGAGCCAGAACGGCGGCATTTTCAACGCCAATCTGCGACGCGCGACTCGGCAAATCGTCGCGCGTGACGCTAGGTTCGAGAACAGGTACGCTTCGCGCCGGCTCGGCACGGCGCAGCGATTGCCGGGTGGCGTAATTCGAACCCAGGGGTGGGGGACAAGCATTTGCAACGGCGATTGAAGCTCGGGATGTTGGCGGCGGCCCTGGGCCTGCTGGCCGCGCTGTCGTCGGTACCTGCAGTCGCCACGGCAAATGTCGAAGCCAGGCCGCGCTCAAACCCGAACCTGCGCTCGAGCGCGTTCTACATCGTCGACGAGGCCGACTCGACGGTCCTCGCGGCACGCAACGAGCGTGTCGCCGTGCCGATTGCCTCGATCACCAAGCTGATGACGGCGCTCGTCGTGCTCGAGGCCCGACTGCCGATGGACGCGAAGATCGCCATGACTCGCGAGGACGCCAGGCAGACCGCGGGCAGCGCTTCGCGACTGGCGCCGGGCGCGAAGCTGAGCCGGGCCGACCTGATGCACCTTGCGTTGATGTCGTCCGAGAACCGTGCGGCCTACGCGCTGTGCCGGACCTATCCGGGCGGGGTGGCGGCTTGCGTCGGCGCCATGAACCGCAAGGCGAAGGCGCTCGGCATGAAGTCCGCACGTTTCGTCGAGCCGACCGGCCTGTCGAGCTCCAATGTCTCGAGCCCCGCGGACCTCGCCAGGCTCGTGCGGGCAGCCGCGGCAAATCCGACCATCCGAGCCTATTCGACCGATCCGTCGCACACCGTGCAGGTGCAGGGCAGGGCGCTCGAGTACCGCAGCACGAATTCCCTGGTCAAGAAGCCCGACTGGCAGGTCACGGTGCAGAAGACCGGCTACAACTCCGATGCCGGCCGCTGCCTGGTGATGCAGGCCGTCATCGATGGTCGCGACGTGGTCATCGTCCTGCTCAATTCCTGGGGCAAGCTCACGCGCATCGGCGATGCCAATCGTGTCCGCGACTGGCTGGCGTCGAACCCCCCGACCAAAGCAGGCTAGGCAGCGGCTCCCACGTTCACTGCGACGCAGGCTGGCCGGCAGACTGGGCCACTGCGAGCGCCGAGATGTTCATCAGCCGGCGCACCGTGGCGCTCGGCGTGAGGATGTGCACCGGCTTCGCGGCACCGAGCAGGATCGGGCCCACGGTGATGCCGTCGCCCTGGGCCGCCTTGAGCAGGTTCAACGCGATGTTGGCGGCGTCCCTGTTCGGCATGACGAGCAGGTTGGCCGGGCCCGTCAGGCTGCAGGCGGGATGGGCGCGGATCCGGATTTCGTCGACCAGGGCTTCGTCGGCCTTCATTTCGCCGTCCGCCTCGAGGTCGGGCGCGATCCCGGCGAGGATTTCCCGCGCGCGACTCATCTTCGACGAGGAGGCGCACGGCGCGCTGCCGAAGCTCGAATAGGACAGCAGCGCGACGCGAGGCGTCACGCCGAACCGCCGCACCTCGGCCGCGGCGAGCACCGTGATCGCGGCAATGTCCTCGGCGTCAGGCTCGTCGTTCACGTACGGGTCAGTGATGAACAGGGTGCGCTTGGGCAGCATCAGCACGGAGAGCGACGCGAACAGGCGCGCATTCGGCGAGAGGCCGATGACGTCGGCGATCGGCTTGAGCTGCTGGGTGTACTGGCCAGACGGCCCGGCGATCAGTGCATCCACCTCGCCCCGGCGCAGCAGCATGGCGCCGATCAGCGTCGGGTTGCGCCGCAGCTCGGCCTTGGCGATCGCCGGGGTCACGCCCTTGCGCGCCATGATCTGGTAATACTCGCCCCAGATCTCGCGGTACCGCGGATCGGACTCCGGGTTGACGATCTCGAAGTCCCGTCCGGCCTGCAGGTTGAGGCCGGCCTTGGCGATGCGCATTTCGATCACGGCGGGGCGACCGATCAGGATGGGTCGGGCCAGGTGCTCGTCGAGCACGACTCGCGCCGCCCGCAGCACGCGCTCGTCCTCACCCTCGGCGTACAGGACGCGCCGTCCCGAGTTGCGCGCCGCGTCGAACAGCGGCCGCATGATCGTGCCCGAGTGGTAGACGAAGTTGGTCAGGTCACGGACGTAGGCGTCGAAGTCGAGGATGGGACGCGTCGCCACGCCGGACTCCATCGCCGCACGGGCCACCGCGGGCGCGATTTTCACGATCAGGCGCGGGTCGAACGGCTTCGGGATGATGTAATCGGGCCCGAACGCAAGGTCGGTGCTGCCGTAGGCGCGCGCGACCAGCTCCGACGGTTCAGCGTGGGCCAGGTCGGCGATCGCATAGACGCAGGCGAGTTTCATCTCCTCGGTGATGCGGGTCGCGCCGACGTCGAGCGCGCCGCGGAAGAGGAACGGAAAGCAGAGGACGTTGTTCACCTGGTTCGGGAAGTCGGAACGACCCGTCGCCACGACGCAGTCGGGCCGGGCTGCCTTCGCGACGTCCGGCAGGATTTCCGGGATCGGGTTGGCGAGGGCGAGCACCAGCGGGGCAGGAGCCATGGTCTCGACCATCCGCGCCGTCAACACACCCGCGGTCGAACAGCCGAGGAAGACGTCTGCGCCGACGACGATGTCGCCGAGCGTGCGCGCGTCCGTTGCCTGCGCGTAGCGCGCCTTGTTCGGTTCGAGGTTTTTCTCGCGACCGACGTAGATCACGCCCTTGCTGTCGCAGACGTAGACGTTCTCGCGCTTCACCCCGAGCCGGACCATGAGGTCGAGGCACGCCACGGCTGCCGCACCCGCGCCCGAACACACGACCTTGATCCGGCCGATGTCCTTGGCGACGACCTTGAGGCCGTTCAACAGCGCGGCGGCGGAGATGATGGCCGTGCCGTGCTGGTCGTCGTGGAAAACCGGGATGTTCATGCGCTCGCGCAGCTTCTGCTCGATGTAGAAGCACTCGGGCGCCTTGATGTCCTCCAGGTTCACCCCGCCGAGCGTCGGCTCGAGTGCTGCGATCATGTCGACCAGCTTGTCCGGGTCGCTTTCGGCGAGTTCCAGGTCGAAGACGTCGATCCCGGCGAACTTCTTGAACAGGCAGCCCTTGCCTTCCATGACCGGCTTGGCGGCGAGCGGGCCGATGTTGCCCAGGCCGAGCACGGCCGTGCCATTGGTGATGACCCCGACCAGGTTGCCGCGCGAGGTCAGTGCGGCGGCCTCGAGGGGATCGGCGACGATGGCGTCGCAGGCCGCCGCCACGCCGGGGGAATAGGCGAGCGCGAGATCGCGCTGGTTGCTGAGCCCCTTGGTCGGGACTACCGAAATCTTGCCCGGCGTCGGATGGCGGTGGTACTCGAGCGCCGCCGAAACGAGATCCTTGTCCAATGTCCCAGAGCTCACGGTGTTGCCTCACTGCAGGTCGCGTCGGCCAATTCTAGTCCAGTGCCCGTCGCGCCATCCGTGGCCAGGTGCGCACGGGCGAGAATCGGTCCAACCCGATGATTGATATGCGCTTAATGGTCGGCGAGGCGGGCAATACGCCGCGCCCAGGCCGATCGTCCCGCGTCGCGTCGTCATTTCCTGACACTCGCTCGGCACGCGTTCACCCATACTGCCACGATCGCATGAAGCGACCACAGACGCGCCTCGGGTCGCCGTGATCCGATCGAGGCGCGCCGTGGTGACAGCCAAGGAGTAACACGGGTCGATGCTGACTGGCGCTCGAGTTCTGGACGGTGTCCGCCGCGTACTGGCGCGGCTGTGGTCGAACGTCCTGGCGGCGGACTCGCCGCTCGAGGAACCGCCCTTGCGGTCGGAGCTTTTCAGCGCCGACCAGATGGAGCAGCACGGCCGGTACCTGGCGAGTTCCCATGCGCTCGCGCTCGAACACGCTCCCGACCAGTTGCTGCCGCGCCTGGCCGCCAACGAGGAAATTCTCCGGCAGGTTTTCCAGCAGCTGAGCGAAGCGGTCAATGCCGGCCGGCACGTGACGCCAGCCAGTGAGTGGCTGCTCGACAACTTCTACCTGATCGAAGAGCAGATCCGCACCGCGAAGCGGCACTTGCCGAAGAACTACAGCCGGGAACTGCCGCGGCTGGCGCACGGGGCGTCGGCCGGCTTTCCCCGCGTGTACGACATTGCGCTGGAGACCATCGCGCACGGCGACGGGCGCGTCGACCTCGACGGCCTGAGCCGCTTCCTGGCCGCCTACCAGGACGTCACGACCTTGAACCTGGGCGAGCTCTGGGCGATCCCGATCATGCTGCGGCTGGCCTTGATCGAGAACCTGCGCCGCGTGGCGTTGCGTATCGCAGCAGGGCGCAACGACCGTGACCTGGCGGACGAGTGGTCCCGCCAGATGATCACGACCATCGACCAGGATCCAAAGAGCCTGATCCTCGTGATCGCGGACATGGCGCGCTCAAACCCGCCGATGTCCGCGCCGTTCGTGTCGGAATTCGTGCGCGACCTGCAGGGCCAGAGCCCGGCGCTGACCCTCGCCCTGAACTGGATCGAACAGCGGCTGGCCGAGGATGGCACGACCATCGAGCAGCTGGTGCAGGCGGGTAACCAGAGCCAGGCGGCCGACCAGGTCACGCTCGGCAACTCGATCGGCAGCCTGCGCTTTCTCTCCTCCGTCGACTGGCGCAACTTCGTCGAATCGATGAGCGCCGTGGACGGGCTGCTGCGCGCCGGATCCCGTCGGCGCATATACCGCGATGGATTTCGGCACCCGCAACCAATATCGCGCCGTCATCGAGCGCATCGCCCGGCGCAGCGAGCAGACGGAAGTGCAGGTGGCGGCAACGGCCCTGCAGCTGGCAAGGAACGCAGCCGCGCGGCGGATCGTGGCGGCGACGCGAACGTGGTGCGGCAAGCGCACGTCGGTCACTACCTGATCGATCGCGGACTGGACGAGCTGGAGCGCGCTGCGGGTTTCCGGCGACCCGTGTCGCATAGGCGTCCGCCGGGCGGATCGCCGCGCGCCACTGCTGGCCTATCTCGGGGCGATTCTCGCGATCACGGCGGCGCTCTCCGGGTACCTGGCGTTGATCGCGCGGCAGCCGGCGACGCAGCCGGGTGGCGCCTGTGGCTGTTGTTCGTCCTGGCGGTGATCGGCACCAGCCAGCTGGCGCTCACGCTCGTCAATTGGCTCGCGACCTTGCTCGTGACGCCGCGCGCGCTGCCGCGCATGGATTTCTCCAAGGGCATCCCGTCTGCGTCGCGCGCGCTGGTCGTCGTGCCGACGATGCTCAGCAGTGCCGGCAACATCGACGACCTCGCCGAGGCGCTCGAAGTCCGCTTCCTGGCAAACCGCGACGAGAACCTGCGTTTCGGCCTGCTGACGGATTTCGGCGACGCAGCGTCCGAATCGATGCCGGGGGACGCGGCACTGCTCGAGCATGCGCAGCGCGGATCGACGAATTGAATGCGACGTACGGCGGCGAAGCGCATTCTTCCTGTTCCATCGCCCGCGCCGTTGGAACACGCCGACCGGACCTGGATGGGGCTCGAGCGCAAGCGCGGCAAGCTGGCCGATCTGAACTGGTTGTTGCGTGAAGCGAGCCCGGCGAACGTGTCCGAACGGTTCTCGCTCGTCGTCGGCGACATCGCGGCACTGGCGGGCACCCGGTACGTGATCACGCTGGACACGGATACGGAGTTGCCGCGAGACGCCGCCCGGCAGTTCGTCGGGACGATGGCCCACCCGCTGAACCGGCCGCTGTTCGACGCGACCTCGGGAGTGGTGCGCAAGGCTATGGAATCCTGCAGCCCCGGGTGAGCCCGAGCCTGCCGGGAACCAATCGTTCCCGGTATGCCCGCATGCACAGCGGCGAGCCGGGCATCGACCCGTATACGCGCACGGTCTCGGACGTCTACCAGGACCTGTTCGACGAAGGCTCGTTCATCGGCAAGGGCATCTACGACGTCGATGCGTTCGAACGCGCCGTCAATGGCAGGTTCCCGGGAACCGGATTCTCAGCCACGACCTGCTGGAAGGGTGCTACGCGCGTTCGGGCCTGCTGAGCGACGTCGAGCTGTTCGAGGACTATCCGTCGACGTATGCGGCCGACGCTGCGCGCCGGCACCGCTGGATCCGCGGCGACTGGCAGATCGCCATGCTGGTTGTTTGCGCGCGTGCCGGGCGGCGCCGGGCAGAAGTGCCGCAACCCGCTGTCCCCCTGTCGAAATGGAAGATCGCGGACAACCTGCGGCGCAGCGTCGTGCCGATCGCGCTGCTGTTGCTGTTGCTGGCAGGCTGGTTCGTGCTGCCGCTCCCGTTGGCGTGGACCGTCGTGGTCTTGGTCATCGTCCTGGCATATCGCCCCTGGTCAATACGCTGCTGCAGCTGGTGCGGAAGCCGCGCGATGTGGTGCTGCGCCAGCACGTCGCGGCGGCCGTGTAGTCGGCCACGACGCAATGGGCACAGGCGGGCCTCGCCTCGCCTGCCTGCCGCACGAGGCCGGCAACAGCGCCGACGCGATACTGCGCACACGTGGCGAGTCCTGGTTTCGCACCGTCGGCTGCTGCAGTGGAGCCCGTTCGGCGAGCAGATGCGCATGGCGCGCCGAGGCTGCTCGGAGTCCGTGCGGTCGATGTGGATCGCGCCAGCGCTGGCGCTCTCGACCGGCGCTTACCTGATGGTGGCGCGGCCGTCGGTGCTGCTGCTGGTCGCGCCGATCCTCCTGCTGTGGCTGGCAGCGCCCGGCGTCGCATGGTGGGTCAGCCGTCCGCTCGCACGACCGCGAGCCGGAACTCAGTCGTGAACAGCAGGTGTTCCTGCGCACGCTTGCCCGACGTACCTGGGCCTTCTTCGAGAAATTCGTCGGGCCCGAAGACAACTGGCTGCCACCGGACAACGTCCAGGACCGGTCCGGACGGGTGGTCGCGCATCGCACCTCGCCGACCAACATCGGCCTCGCGCTGCTCGCCAACATGGCGGCGCACGATTTCGGCTACCTGCCTGCAGGCCGACTGCTCGAGCGCACCGCCAAGGCGCTGCGCAGCATGGCGGCGCTCGAGCGCTTCCGCGGCCACTTCTACAACTGGTACGACACGCAGACCCTGGAGCCGTTGCTGCCGATGTATGTCTCGACGGTGGACAGCGGCAATCTCGCTGCCCACCTGCTGACGCTGCGCATCGGCTTGCTCGCGCTGCCCGACCAGCCGATCGTTGCGCGGCGCGTCTTCGAAGGGCTCGTGGACACGCCTGGCGGTATTGCGGGAGTCGCAGGGCGGCGAGCCCGGTGCATCGCTTGCGGAGCTGCGGCGGGAACTCGCGTCTGCCATCGCGGCAGGCGTGAGGTCGCTCGACGGAAGTGCGGCGACGGCTCGACCGTATGGTGACGCTGGCCGGCGGATGTCGCCGGCGCCGTGGTAGCACTGCAGGGGCAGTCACGCCGGCCGCCAGCGAGGCCGCACGGAACTGGGCCCGCGCCCTGCTCGACCAGTGCCAGGCCGCCCGTGACGAGCTGGCCCACATGGCCCCATGGACCGCGTTGACCGCTGCGCCGGCGCAACTCGAGGGCATGGAGGCGCTGGCAGGAATGCCGACCCTGCGTGAAATTGCGCGGTTCGAGGTGCGGCTCGTCCCCGAAATCGAACGTCGGCTTGCGGCACACCGCGACGATGCCGCCCAGCGCGCAGTGGCTGCTGGCGTTGCGGGATGCCTTGTCGGCAGCCAGTGCGACCGCCGGACCAGGAAATTGCGAGCGATCGAACGACTGGCGGCGCAGGCCGCCGAGTTTGCGACGCCCGAGTTCGAATTCCTGTACGACGCGAGTCGCCGCCTGCTGGCCATCGGCTACAGCGTCACCGAGCGGCGTCGCGACGCGAGTTTCTACGACCTGCTCGCCTCCGAAGCGCGGCTCGGCAGCTTCCTGGCGGTGGCGCAGGGCCAGCTGCCGCAGGAGAACTGGTTTGCACTCGGACGGCTGTTGACGCTCGCCGGCGGCGACCCGGTGCTCGTCTCGTGGAGCGGCTCGATGTTCGAGTACCTGATGCCGCAACTGGTGATGCCCTCGTATCCGGACACGTTGCTCGAGCAGACCAATCGCGCAGCCGTGCGCCACCAGATCGAGTACGGCAAGCAGCGTGGCGTGCCGTGGGGCATGTCGGAGTCCGGCTACAACATGGTCGACGCGAGCCGCAATTACCAGTACCGCGCCTTCGGGGTGCCCGGGCTCGGATTGCAGCGCGGACTGGGTGACGAGCTGGTGATTGCCCCTACGCGTCCGCGCTCGCCTTGATGATCGAGCCGCTGGCGGCGTGCGACAACCTGCAGCGACTCGCGGCGGAGGGAGTGCTCGGGCAGTTCGGCATGCACGAGGCCGTCGATTACACGCCGTCGCGGATACCGCGCGGCCAGTCGAAGGCGATCGTCCGCTCCTACATGGCGCACCACCAGGGCATGAGCCTGCTGTCGTTCGCCGACCTGCTGCTCGAGCACCCGTTCCAGAAGAGGTTCGCGTCGGACCCGCTGTTCCAGTCCACGCTGCCGCTGTTGCACGAGCGCATCCCCCGGTCCACGGCGTTCCATGCGCATCCCGCCGCCGTGTCGACGACACGCGCGGCGGCCGAGCCGGTGGCCCCGCCAATTCGCATCATCGGCAGTCCGGATACCCGGGTCCCCGAGGTACAGCTGCTCTCGAACGGCCGCTACCACGTCCTCGTCACGGGTGCCGGGGCCGGCTACAGCCGGTGGAAGGACCTCGCCGTGACGCGCTGGGAGGAGGACGCGACCCGGGACCACTGCGGCAGCTTCTGTTACATCCGGGATGCGGCCACCGGCGCGTTCTGGTCGAACACGTCGCAGCCGACGCGACGGCCGGCCGAAGGGTACGAAGCGATCTTCACGGAAGGGCGCGCGGAGTTTCACCGCCGTGATCGCGTCGCAGGCAGCCTCGTCGAGACGCGCACGGAGATCGTGGTCTCGCCCGAGGACGATATCGAGCTGCGCCGGATACGGCTCATCAACCGCTCGGACGAGCGCCGGGTCCTCGAGGTCACGAGCTACGTCGAAGTGGCGCTCGCGCCGCCCGCCGCCGATGCACTGCATCCCGCCTTCAGCAAGCTGTTCGTGCAGACGGAAATCGTGCGGCCAAGACGGGCCGTGCTGTGCACGCGCCGCGCCCGCGGCCACGGCGAGCAGCCGGGCTGGCTCGTGCACCTGATGTCGGTGTCCGGGGCGGAAACGGGCGAGCTGTCCTTCGAGACCGATCGCGCACGCTTCATCGGCCGGGGCCGGTCGCTCGCGAGTCCCGTGGCGCTGGCCGCGCCGGGCCCGCTCTCGGGGAGCCAGGGCTCGGTGCTCGACCCGGTCGTCGCCATCCGCCAGGAAGTCATTCTCGAGCCCGACCAGACGGCCACGATCGACCTGATCACCGGCGCGGCGGCAACGCGCGACATCGCGGAGCACCTGGTCGAGCGCTACCAGGATCGTCACCTGGCCGATCGCGTCTTCGATCTCGCGTGGACGCACAACCAGGTCGTGCTGCAGCAGTTCGGCATCTCGGAGACGGAGGCGCAGGAGTACGAGCGCCTGGCGGGTTCGATGATCTTTGCCAACGCGGCCCTGCGCGCAGATGCCGGGGTCATCATGCGCAACCGCCGTGGGCAATCCGGGCTGTGGGGCTACGCCATCTCGGGCGACCTGCCCATCGTGCTGCTGCAGATCGCGGACCTGGCCAACATCGGGCTCGTCCGGCAGCTCCTGCGCGCGCGCGCGTACTGGCGATTGAAGGGCCTCGTCGTCGATCTCGTGATCTGGACCGAGGACCAGTCGGGCTATCGCCAGCAACTGCACGACGAAATCATGGGGCTGATCGCGGCAGGCGTCGAAGCCAACGTCATCGACCGGCCCGGCGGCGTCTTCGTCCGTGCCGCGGATCATATTTCGCAGGAAGATCGACTGCTGCTGCAGTCCGTCGCGCGACTCATCATCGTCGACAGCCGCGGCAGCCTGTCCGAACAGCTCAAGCGGCGTCCGGCACCGGACGCGAGAACGCCGTTGCTGGTGTCGGTCCCGCGCGCGTGGAACCGGGGCTCCAGCGCCGCCGGCTTCGCCCCGCCGCGACCTCATACTGTCGAACGGGCTCGGCGGGTTCACGCGCGACGGACGTGAATACGTCGTCACGCTCGCGCCCGGGCAGACGACGCCGGCGCCGTGGGTCAACGTGCTCGCCAACGCCAACTTCGGCACGGTCGTGTCCGAGAACGGGGTCGGCTACACGTGGGCCGAGAACGCGCACGAATTTCGCCTCACGCCGTGGCACAACGATCCCGTCACCGACGCGAGCGGCGAGGCGTTCTACGTGCGTGACGAGGAGACCGGCCGGTTCTGGTCGCCGTCGCCGCTGCCGGCGCCGGGCAGGAATGCATACGTCAGCCGGCATGGTTTCGGGTACAGCGTCTTCGAGCACCAGGCCGCCGAGATTCACTCCGAGATGACCGTGTTCGTCGCCCTCGACGCGCCGGTCAAGTTCTCCGTGCTCAAGCTTCGCAACGACTCGGCGCAGGCCAGGCGGCTGAGCGTGACAGGCTATGTCGAGTGGGTGCTCGGCGACCTGCGCGCCAAGACGGCCATGCACGTCACGACGGAAATCGATGCGAAGACCGGCGCCTTGCTGGCGCGCAATGCCTACAACTCCGAGTTTCCGGGGCGAACCGCGTTTTTCGACGTCGATGACCCCGGCAGGACCGTGACCGGCGATCGCGCGGAGTTCATCGGTCGCAATGGTTCGCTGCAGAATCCGGCGGCGATGGCGCGCACGCGCCTGTCCGGCCGGGTCGGTGCCGCCCTCGACCCGTGTGCGGCGATCCAGGTCAGCGTCGAGCTTGCGCCCGGGCAGGAACGCCAGGTCGTGTTTCGCATAGGGTGTGGGCCGGGGCAGCGACGATGCCCGCGCACACGTGAACAATTTTCGCGGCGCCCCGGCGGCGCGTCGGGCGCTCGAAGCCGTCTGGGAGTACTGGAAACGTACGCTCGGTGCCGTGCAGGTCGACACGCCCGACCAGTCGCTCAACGTGCTGGCCAACGGCTGGCTCGTCTACCAGACGCTGGCGTGTCGCTACTGGGCGCGCAGCGGGTACTACCAGTCGGGCGGTGCCTTCGGTTTCCGCGACCAGCTGCAGGACGTCATGGCGCTGGTTCACGCCGAGCCGGGACTGGTGCGCGAGCACCTGCTGCGCTGTGCGGGCCGGCAGTTCGTCGAGGGCGACGTGCAGCACTGGTGGCATCCGCCCGCGGGTCGCGGCGTGCGCACGCGTTGCTCGGACGACTACCTCTGGTTGCCGCTCGCGACGTGCCGTTACGTCCTCGCGACCGGAGATACGGGCGTCCTCGACGAAACGGCACCGTTCCTCGAAGGCCGCGCGGTCAATCCAGGCGACGAATCCTATTACGACCTGCCGGTCCGGTCGGGTGAGTCTGCGTCGCTGTACGAGCATTGCGTGCGCGCCGTGCGGCACGGCCTCAGGTTCGGCGTGCACGGCTTGCCGCTGATGGGTTCGGGGGACTGGAACGACGGCATGAACCTGGTCGGCATCCAGGGCAAGGGCGAAAGCACGTGGCTGGCGTTCTTCCTGTGCGAGGTCCTGCAGCAGTTCTCCCGTCTCGCGCGCCTGCGGGCCGATACGGGCTTCGCGGACGAATGTGATGCGGTGCTGCAGAAATTGCGCACGAACATCGAACTGCACGCGTGGGACGGCGGCTGGTACCGGCGCGCGTATTTCGACGATGGCACGCCGCTCGGCTCGGCGAGCAACCCGGAGTGCCGCATCGATTCGATTTCCCAGAGCTGGTCGGTGCTTTCCGGCGCAGGGCAGGTCGCGCGATGCGCGGCAGGCCATGGACGCGGTCGATGAGCACCTCGTCAGGCGAGCGGACCGGCTCGTGCAGCTGCTCGATCCGCCATTCGACACATCGAACCTCGACCCCGGCTACATACGCGGCTACGTGCCGGGCGTCCGCGAGAACGGCGGCCAGTACACCCATGCGGCCATCTGGGCTCCATGGCATTCGCCGAGCTGGGGGATAGCCGGCGCGCGTGGGAGCTGATGACGATCATCAATCCCGCGAACCACGCGCTGACGGCACAGGACGCGGCAACGTACAAGGTCGAGCCCTACGTCGTCGCCGCTGACGTCTACGCGGCGACCGCGCACGTCGGTCGCGGCGGCTGGACCTGGTACACGGGCTCGGCGGGCTGGATGTACCGGCTCATCCTCGAATCACTGCTGGGCTTGCGCCTGGAGGCCAACAAACTGCACTTCCGGCCGTGCCTGCCCGCGCATTGGCCCGCGTTAACGATCAATTACCGCTACCGTGAGACGCCGTACCGCATCGTCAGGTCACGCAGCGTCCGACGCCGGACGGGGAACCCGGCGCCGTCGACCGTGAGACTCGACGGCGAGGGACCAGGAAGGCGACTGTCGTTGCGCTCATCGACGACCGGCAGGAACACACCGTCGAGGTGAGCTGTCCCTGCGTCCCGAGGAGGGAGCTGCGTCAGCCCGGCCGCCGAGATGAGGCCAGAGGTCCGCGGCCTTGAACCGCCCGGTCGCGGTGAGGTCGACCGCAGGCGCCGTACTCGGTGCGACACCTGGCGCGCCGCGCCATGAACGGCGTCTTCGCCACGTCCTCGAGCGAGCTCGAGCGCGCGAACAGGTACCCTTGCCCGGCCACGCAGCCCAGGTCGAGCAGGTTGGCGACCTGCGTTTCGTTCTCGATGCCTTCCGCGACGGTCTCGAGCCCGAGCGTCGTGCCGAGCGTGACGACGGCGCGCGCGAGTTCGGGCCCGCCGTCGATTTCGGTGAGCCGGCTGACGAAGGCCCGGTCGATCTTCAGGATGTCGATCGGGAAGCGGTGCAGGTAGGAGAGCGAGGAATAGCCCACCCCGAAATCGTCGATCGCGAGCCGGACGCCGAGGGCCTTGAGCTGGCGGAAGCGGTCGAGGTTGGCTTCGGTGTTCTGCATGATCGTGCTTTCCGTCAGCTCGATCACGAGGTTGCCCGGGTCCAGCCCCGAAAGATCGAGCGCATGGCGGACATCGGCCACGAGGTCGCCCTGCTGCAGGTGACGGCCGGAAATGTTGATGGCCACGCGCAGGCCCCGGCCGTGGGCAACCGATTCACTCCAGGCGCGGACCTGGCTGCAGGCGTCGACGAGCACCTGGCGACCGAGTTCGATGATGCGACTGGACTCCTCGGCCACCGGGATGAATGCGCCCGGCATGACGATGCCGCGTTCCGGGTGTCGCCACCGCACCAGCGTCTCCACGCCGAGCAATTCGCGGGTGGTGAGGTCGACGATGGGCTGGAACTCGACGAAGAATTCCCGTCGCGCCAGCGCGAGGTCGATGTCCTGCTCCAGTCGCAGCCGGTCGTGCAACTGCTCCTGCATGTGCGGCTGGAACACGGCGAAGCGCGCCTTGCCGGCGGCCTTGGCGTTGTACATGGCGATGTCGGCGTTGCGCAGCAGTTGCTCCGCATCGTCACCGGCGCGCGAGCAGGCCACGCCGACGCTGGCCGTCGCTTCCATTTCGCGACCGTCGAGCAGCAGCGGGCGGTTGAATGCGGCCGTGATCGGGCCGGCGATGTTGCCGACGTCGCGCTCGTCGCGCAGCCCCTCGAGCAGGATCGCGAATTCATCGCCCCCGAGGCGCGCCACCGTGTCCGAAGGCCGGGTCGCCTTGACCAGGCGCTGCGCCGCGGCCTGCAGCAGGCGGTCGCCCGCGTCGTGTCCCATCGAGTCGTTGACGTTCTTGAAGTTGTCGAGGTCCAGGAACATCACCGCGACGTGCTGCTGCGAGCGATGGGCCAGCGCCAGGGCGTGTTCGACGCGGTTCCAGAACAGGCTGCGGTTCGCCAGCAGCGTGAGCGGATCGTGGAAGGCGAGCATGCGCAGCTGCTCTTCGAGCGCCTTGCGTTCGCTGACGTCGCGGAGGTTGAGGGCCAGGCCGGCGATCGCCGGGTCGTCGACCAGGTTGCTGCCGACGCACTCGAGCGTGCCGCGGCGTTCGCCGCTGGCCAGCACGATCTCGATCGGGCCGACGACCCGTCCGGGGGTGGCGGCCACTTCTGCAATGAAGGCCGCCACTCGCTCGCGCTCGCCGTCGGCCCACAGGTCGAGCAGGTTGCGGCCGACCAGTGCGTCCGGGTGTATGCCCAGCGTGCGCTCGGCCGCCGGGGACGCGAAACGGAGCTGCCCGTCCGCTGCCGTGATCATGATGACGTCGGCGGCGTTCCTGATCAGCGAGGCATAGCGCGCCTCGACGATGCCGGCCGCCCGGCGCTCCCGCAACAACGCATCGTCGCGCGAGATCACGCCCTGCCGCACCATGACGAGCGAGGTCAGCACGAAAATGATGACCGTCATGGTGTTGACGGGGCTCGCAGCCGCGCTGCTTTCGACGTACACGAGCACCGCGAAGGAGATCATCATCGCGATGTGCGGCATGCCGCGCGCCAGGGCGCTGCCGAAAGCGTGCGGGGCCCGCCGGGCCTGCCCGGGATTGCGCAGCTGGTCGCGTGCCGCTGCGGCGAGCCAGATGTAGCATGAAAGGTAGATCGCGTCCGAGACCCCGCCGGGCAGGTAACTGCCCTGGACTTTCGACATCGCCCAGACGATGTCGGCGAAGGCCATGCACGAGAAGCCGAGCGTGAGCAGCAGGGCCGTCCGCCGGCGGACGGGGGTGGCGCCGGACTGCATCAGCATGACCGCGCACGCGAGCAGCGTGATGCAGTTCAGCGCGACGTAGGCCTGGGCCAGCACGTACTTGAGCAGGTCCGGATCGCGCTGGCCGCCGGACGTGGGGGCAATCACGCAGAACCAGAAGAACGCCCCGAAGCCGAGCGTGAGGATCGTCGCGTCGAGTGCGAGCCGCCCCCATGGGACCCGCACGGCGGCCGCGCGAATCACGGTGAGCGCTGCCGCGAAGACGAGCGGGTAGAAGGCGAGGAAGAACGCGTCGCCGACGGACGGGAACGGATCGACGCCGAACAGCCAGTAGGTCGAGTGCAGCAGGTTGCCGGTGCTGTAGGCGCAGAGCGCGAGCGTCAGGAACCACCAGGTGCGCCGCGCGGCGGGGTCTTTCGACCCGCGCGCCGCGGCCGCGGCCAGGATGGTCACGCCGATGCTTGCCAGCGAATCCGAGTAGAGGTTGAAGAGTTCCAGCCACCGTCCGCCCCGGCCGTCGAGGAAGACCAGCGGGATGGCGACTGCGACAAAGGCGATCAGCGCGAGGGTGACCGCGCCGGTCCAGCCGGAGTGGAAAGCCTCGCGCCGTGACGTGCCATCGGTCATCTGCAACCCTGGAGACATCGGCCTTGTAGTGCGCGCGAGCTTCGTGCGCGCCTGATGCTGGTTAACGAAGCCTATCAAGCCTCAGTTACCCCCATCCAACCGTGATCGCGGTCCGGAAATGGCGGGCAGGAACGTGACTGCGCGCACGATTCGCCCTCCGCAGCGGCGTGCAGCCCGTCTTTTGAATCCGGGACAGCGCGTCTCGCCGGTCTCGTCGCAACGGAACGGTCGCGTCGACCTCAGAACGACGAACCGGGCTCCTGCAGGAATTCCAGCTCCGCCGCCGTGGAAATCCGCCCGAGCGCGGCGTTGCGATGCGGGTACCGCCCGAAGCGATCGATGATCGCCTTGTGGGCTTCGGCGTAACGCGTGAGGTCGTCACGGCCGAGGCGGCGAATGAGTTCGACCGAAAGCGCCTGGTCCGCGGCATCCTCGCTGTGCTCGAAGGGGAGGTACAGGAAGAGCCTCTGCCCGGCAGTCATGGCCTGGTCGAACCCGCGTGCAATGGCCTGCCGCGCCAGTCGAAGCGCCAGCTCATCGGACGCGAAAGCACGGGCCGTGCCACGAAACAGGTTGCGGGAAAACTGGTCGAGCACGATGACCGACGCCAGGCTCGTCCGGGGCGACGTCACGTCGCTGTCTTCGGCCTGCGTCAGTCGTTCGTGCAGCGCGAGAAACCGGGCCCGGATCAGCGCATCGGTCGCGTCGCTGCGGGCGAACCAGTCGGCCTCCCGCATTTCCTCGAACCAGAATGCCAGTACGTCGCCGACCCAGGGGGGCTCGCTGTCGCCCTCGATCATGGCCGGGTGGATTTCAGTCCGTCGCTGCATGGTGCATGCTAGCGCCTTCGAACCCATCGAGCGATGACCGGAGCACATGCCATGAGCAAGGGTATGGATCGAAAGAAAGAGACCAAGAAGAAGCCGGCGAAGACCAAGGAAGAAAAGAAAGCCGCGAAGAAGGCCAAGCGGTAGGACTTCGCGGCCGGGCTGTCAGGCCGCGACGAACGCCCCGCGCCCCGACGGACCGGGGCGCGCGCGATACTGGCGAGACTGCGGAAGGCGGCACCGCTCGAAGTGCCCCGGTCGCGGTGCTGCCCGCTTCAACGCGTCTTGACGTGGAGCTCGTTGCGCCTGTACTCGATGACCAGCGTGTCGAACAGGCCCAGCACGTCCATGCCGATGATCAGGGCCGGCTCCTTGTCGAGGTGCCAGTGCTCGAAGATGTGAACGTCGCCGAAAAGCAGGCGCGGTGAATGCAGCTTGAGGCCGCCGACGGTGATGTTCGGCACCCGCATGCGCGTCCCGAACTGGATGTCCTCGGTCACGCCCTCGATCCCGACGTCCCCGGCATCGCCTTCCCGGGCTGATCGCGCCAGCGCGTCGCGCAAAGCCAGGTTCCCGACCGTCGCCTGGCCGCCGGTATCGATGACCCCGACAGCCTTGACGCGGCCCACCATGATCGCGACGCGCATGCCCTTGAGCGGCTCGTACTTGAACGGCACGACCGCGTAGTCCGCTGCCGCCGGCGTCCGGTGGGAACGGGCCACCGTGATCCGGTCCTTGCGGAATTCGATGACGATCCGCTTGTCCCTGAATCCGTCGCCGCCGAGCACGCCGTCGGCACCGCCGAACGCTGCCGCGACAATCGGGAGCTTGAGGTGATCGATGCGCAGTTCGCCGAACTCGAGCGACTCCACCTTGGCCGTCGAGACGACCGCGGAGCCCGTCACTCCTTTCAGGCGCATGGAGTTGGGTTTCACGGGCAGCCCCAGTTCGTCGACCACTCGCTGCACGATGGCGGAGTGGCTTGCTCCGGTATCGAGGACCAGCCGGAACGGTCCCTTGCCGTTCAGCAGCACCGGTGCCCAGATGCGACCGATCCGGTCGCGCGTCGTCGGCGCCACGTAGCGCGGCTCGGGGGCACTGACGACGACCTCCTCGACATCCGCCTCTGCCGGGAGTGTCGGTGCGGGAACCGGGGTTGTCGGGGATGCCGGGAGCGTCTGGGGCGTCGGGGGATCACTGGTCGCACAAAAGGGCCGAGTGCCAGCCCGATGGCGGCGATGCAAGCGGCGATGGACGTGCAGTCACGACGGGGATCGGCCATACGTGCGTTTTGCATGCCCGAGCGTCTAGTACCCGGTGCTGAGGCCGTGGCCCGGCTTGCGCGCTCGCAGCAGCTTGAACCGCGAGAAGCCGAGTGCCTGCAGCGCATCGAGGTCAAAATCGACCATGCCCTTGCGCTGGCGCTCCTTCAGCGGCTGCGAGCACTGGAACTCGGGCGGCCCCTTGTACTTGTTGCTCTTCGAAATCGACGGATAGCAGATCTTGGACGGGCAGGTGAGCGCGCAGCCCGCATTGGCGAACAAGGTGATGCGCTCCTTGTGCTCGAGTGAACGCAGCAACTCGGTCTCGTAGTTGAGGCTCATGGGCAGGACCACCGTGTCGTAGAGCGCCATGGCGCCCTCGATCCTGGCCGGCGTATTCAGGTTCTTGATCACGCTGGCTTCGATCCGGTACTTCGGGAAATCGGCCCTGATCCACCGTGCCAGGTCGTCGTTGGTCACGATCGCGGCATTCCGCTCGCGATGGTATTTCTCGAGCATGGGTCGAGTCTTCTCGTACTCCTCGCGCTCGACATAGTGATTGGTGAGCGGCAGGCGCAGGCCGATCCCGACCATGTAAAGGTTCAGGACATCCGGATCCAGGAGCTCCGGCCCGAGGAACTCGCGACCGCCGTAGAGCGTCGTTTGCTCCACGAAGCCGAAAACGCTGTCGATACGGCCGAGCGGCACATCCCCGAAGTTCAGCCGCAGGAACGTCATCACCGGGTCGACGGGATCCTTGCCGCGGGCTGAAACGGTATAGAGCATCGGGAGAAGACCGGCTCAGTCTTTGATAAAAGCCAATATTATCAGCTGGTGGCAACGGCCGCGTCTGCCGCGAATGGCAGGGGCTCACAAGATCACCGAGGCTGCAAGCGTGGGGGCCGACGTTCTCGGTGCGGCCTTCGATCGTCGATGGGCGGCGGCGCAGCGCGAGCGTAACGCGCCGCGCGGCCGCTCAGGGCGTCAGCGCTGCGCGCCTCGAGATCTCGGCGAGTATTCCCGCCATCTGTTCGTCCACCTCGCGTCGCATCAACAGCGGGCCGATCAGCGGCGGAACCCAGAAGGCCGGTTGCAGCGCCGCGCGGTATTCGATCCGGCAACGTACGGTCGTCGCCGCTCACGGTCCAGCTGCCCTGCATTCGCTCGAGGTTGCCGGCGACGCGCCGGAATTCGATGAGGCGTGGCGGATCCAGGCGGACGGCGAGCGTGACGTCGAGCGTGACCCCGAAAGGTCCCGCCCTGGCCTCCCCGACCTGGTGCAGTTGGATGGGCGCGCCTGGCGGGCTCACGATCCTGCTCGACTTGAGGCCCGGGACGAAGTCGGCGAGGCGATCCAGGTCGGCGATCGTGGCGAAGCAGGTCGCGGCCGGCGCGCCGGCCTCGATGGTGGAACGGACCTGCAGCCCGTCGCCGTCACGCTCGACTTGCGTCGCGAGTCGGTCCCGGCGACGCCGGCTGCCGGCGCCACCAGCGCGAGGGCCAGGGCAGCGATGCGCGGCACGGGCCAGGGCCGCGGCAAGCTGAGTTCACCAGCGCAGCAGCGCCGAGCCCCAGGTCATGCCGCCGCCGACGGCGGCGAGCATGATCAGCTGGCCCGGCTGGATGCGGCCGTCACGTACTGCCGCATCCAGTGCGAGCGGCACGGAAGCCGCCGACGTATTGCCCTGGTTCTCGACCGTCAGCACGACGCGCTCCGGCGCGAGCCCCATCTTCTGTGCGGTCGCGAGGATGATCCGTATGTTGGCCTGGTGCGGCACCAGCCAGTCGACCTCGCTGCCGTCGATGCCGTTGCACTCCAGGGCTTCGCGACACACCTCGTCGAGCGCGCGCACCGCGAAGCGGAACACGGCCTGTCCGTCCATGTGCACGAAGGCGCGGCCCACGACTTCGCCCGCGTGAAAGTTTCCCGGCACGCAGAGGATGTCGCCGTGCTCGCCGTCGGAGTGCAGGTGGGTCGAAAGGATGCCGGGCGTCGGTGAAGACTTCAGCACCACGGCACCCGCGCCGTCGCCGAACAGGACGCAGGTGCGGCGGTCGCTCCAGTCGAGCAGGCGGGAGAACACTTCCGCCCCGACGACCAGTGCGCAGCGATGCTGGCCGCTGGCGATGAACTTGTCGGCGATGGCCAGTGCGTAGACGAACCCGGTGCACACGGCCTGCACGTCGAACGCCGCGCCCTGCCGGATGCCGAGCTTGCGCTGCAGGATGCAGGCCGTCGACGGAAAGACGATGTCGGGCGTGGTCGTGGCGACGATGATCAGGTCGATGTCGTCCGCCGCCACGCCTGCAGCGGCCATGGCCTGCAGCGACGCCTGCACGCCGAGGTCGGAGGTCGTCTCGCCGTCGTCGGCGACGTGACGGTTGCGAATGCCCGTGCGCGAGAAGATCCACTCGTCGGACGTGTCGATCTTCTCCTCGATGTCCTTGTTGGTCAGCACCTGTCCGCGGCAGGTAGCTGCCGGTGCCCGCGATGCGCGAAAAGGCGGGGGCGCGGGGCGGTGCGGTGCATCGGACAAGGCGGCTTCCTGCTCGGTTGGCGTGGCGACGCCGTCGCCGGGAGGCGCGCAGGATAACAGGGACCGCGCCGGGCGGGCGGCACGCGCCTAGCAGTTCGCGCCGGTCCCGTCGCGCCGGAAATGTACGTAGGCGGCTCGTTGCGCTGCACCGCAGCGGGGCGCGCACCGGCCCGAGCACGGTGCGTGCGGCACGGCTCGGCGCGCCGCCGTGACCGTAGTCTCCCCGATTGCGTCCGATTCGCGTCTGGAGCAGTTTTCGCGCCTGCTTCGACTGGAAATCGGACGACTGCGCATGACCGTAAAATTTCCCGGGATTCCCACCGTCATCCATGGCAACGGCGCGGTCGCCGAGATCATGGGCCACGTCTGCGGCGGCGTCATCGGCTACCCCATCACGCCCTCGACCGAGATCTCGGAGCTGTACGAGGCGTTCCGCGCCGGGCGGCGGCTGCAACGTCTGGGGCAAGCACCCGTTCTTCTTCGAGCCCGAAGGCGAGCACTCGGCACAGAGCGGGGCGCTCGGGGCGTCCCTGACCGGCGGCAAGTACATTTCGAATGCCTCCTCGAGCCAGGGCATCCTCTACGGGCTCGAGTCGCACTACGTGACCGTCGGCAAGAAGGTCGGCGGGTTCGTGCTGCAGGTCGCCGCACGCGTCGTCTCGCGTCACTCGCTCAACGTCATGGCCGGGCACGACGACGTCTACGCGCTGCTGCAGAGCGGCTACACGATCCTGTTCGGCTCGAATCCGCAGGAAGCGGCGGACCTTGCGGCCATCTCATACAAGGTCAGCGCGATGTCGCTGATCCCCGTCGCCAACGCGATGGACGGCTTCGCCACCAGCCACATGATGAGCGAAGTCCAGATGCCGGAGCCCGAACTGCTGCGCGAGTTCCTGGGCGACCCGGAGGGCCGCATCAAGGCGCCGACCGTCGCACAGGAGATCCTGTTCGGCGCCAAGGGCCGCGTGTTCCAGCTCAAGGCCTACCTGGCGCGCCGCAAGGACGACTTCACGCCGGAGGCCTGGGCGGCGCTCGGCGAATACCTCGAGGCGAACAGACGAAACCGTCGAAGCCGACAACGCCGGCACGCTGGTCGCCGCGACGCTCGGCTGGGTTCCCGAGGAACTGCGCGGCCAGTGGCGCCGGCAATGGGTCAACGCGCACGAGAAAGGGACGCGGCAGCGGGTGCCGGCCCTCGTCGACGTGAACAACCCGGGCCTGACCGGCGGCGTGCAGAACCAGCCGGACTTCCAGGCCGGTTCGGTCGATCACCGCACGCACTTCGTGGCCGAGGTGCCGCATTTCGTGCGCGAGGCGATGGCTGAATATGCCGCGCTGACCGGGCGCAGCTACAAGCCGGTCCAGACGTTCATGTGCGACGACGCCGAGACCGTGGTCGTCGGGCCTCGGCTCCGTGACCGACGACGCCGAGGCCGTCGCGACGCACCTGCGCAAGCAGGGCAAGAAAGTCGGCGTCGTCTCGATCAAGCTGCTGCAACCGTTCCCGGAGGCCGAGCTGGTCCAGGCGCTGAAGGGCAAGAAGGCGGTCACGGTCCTGGAGCGTTCCGAGACCACCGCGCTCACGGCATTCGTGACCCAGGCGCTGTTCAAGGGCGTGGAGAACGCGAACGGCATCCGCCACCAGGGCATCCCGTCGCTGCACAGCCTGCCCAAGATGACCACGGCGATCTTCGGCCTCGGCGCGCACGACCTGCAGCCGCGGCACATGATCGCGGCGTTCAGGAACATGGAGACGACCAACGCCCCGTTCGTCTACCTCGGCAGCCAGTTCTTCGCGAAGAACCCGCCGCCGCAGCTCGCGGCGTTGCAGGCACGCCTGAAGGCGGCCTATCCCGAGACCGAACTGATGGCGCTCGAGACCGAGCCCAACCCGGTCCTGCTGCCGCCGGAAGCGTTCCGCGTGCGCTTCCACTCGATCGGCGGCTACGGCACGATCGCCACCGGCAAGCTGATCACGGACATCCTCGCCGGCGTGCTCGGCATGCATTCGAAGGCCGCGCCCAAGTACGGCTCGGAGAAGAGCGGTGCGCCGACCAACTACTACATCACGCTGAGTCCCGAGCCGGTCAAGCTCACCAACGCCGAGCTCGAGGACGTCGAGATCGTGATCTCGCCCGACCACAAGGTCTTCGGGCACACCAATCCGCTGCGCGGCCTGGTCCACGGCGGCACGTTCATCCTGCAGTCGAGCCTGTCGCCGCTCGAGGTGTGGAAGGAGCTGCCCGAGCAGGCCCGCCGCACGCTGCGCGCGAAGCAGATCAAGTTCTTCATCCTCGACGGCTTCGCCGTGGCGAAGCGCCACGCGCCGACGCCCGAGCTCGAGACCCGCATGATGGGCATCGCCTTCATCGGCGCCGTCGTCGGGCACGTCGAGCGGATCAAGGCAGGCGCGTCCGAGGAAGCGCTGCTCAAGAAGATCCGCCAGCAGATCTCGAAGAAGTTCGGCGGCAAGGGCGGCGCGGTCGTCGAAGGCAACCTCGCCGTCATGAAGGAAGGCCTCGAGGCCACGCGGCGCGTCGATTACGAGGCGCCGGAGTTCCTGGCCATCGACTCCCAGCCGCTCGTCAAGGCGAAGCGCGAGCGTGGCGATCTCGGCCGGCATGTGCCGTATCGGCGGCGCCACGCCGGACGGCGGCTTCTTCGATCGCGAGTATTACGAACAGATGGTCGCGGCGCCGTTCCGCGACGGCACGGTCGCCGAGGCGCCGGTGCTGCCGGGTACGGGCATGTTCATGCCGGCCGGGCACGGCCGCGTGGAAGGACAAGGGCCTGTTCCGCCGTGACGTGCCGCAGTTCGTCGCCGAGCTCTGCACGGGATGCATGGAATGCACGCTGGTCTGCCCGGATGCCGCGATCCCGAACACGGTGCACGACATCCACGACCTGCTGCAGACCGGCGATCCGGCAACTCGACCTGCCTGACGCCCAGCGCAGCGAGTTGCAGGCCCAGGTCTATCCGCTGACCGAGGCGGTGCGTGAGAAGTACAAGGGCACCAAGGAGAGCCCGCCGTTGCACGAAGTCGTGGCAGCGGCCGCGACGGGCCTCGACGGCTCGAACGCGACGGTGCGCCGCAACGTCGCGAAGCTGGCGCAGGCGCTGGCGCGTTTCCCGGTCGCGCGCACCAGGCCGTTCTTCGACGCGATGGAAAAGGAGAAGCCGGGCAGCGGCGGGCTCTATTCCGTCGCCATCGACCCGTGGAAATGCAGCGGCTGCATGGAGTGCATCGACGTCTGCGGCCCGGGCGCGCTGCAGCCGCGCGTGCAGGACGAGGCCGTGCTCGACGAACTGCAGGAACGCTTCGAGTTCCTCAGCCACACGGCCAATACGCCGGCCCGCTTCGTCGACGGGGCCGTGCGTCCCGACGGCGACATCAAGCGCATGATGCTCGACCGCGGCAACTACTACGCCACGACGGGCGGGCACGGCGCCTGCCGCGGCTGCGGCGAGGTGACGGCGATCCGGCTCGTGATGTCGGCCAACCACGCGATCCAGGGCAGGCGCCGCAAGGAGCACATCGTCGACCTCGAGCAGCTGCTCGAGCTGCTCAACGCCAAGCGTGCGTCGGTGCAGGACGACGCGGCCCGTCGCGACCGCATCGACCTCACGCTGGCCACGCTCGAGAAGCGGCTGTACCTGCTCGAAAGCGGCCCGACCGGCAACGGCCCGGCTTCGGCCGTGATCGCGAACGCGACCGGCTGCAGCAGCGTCTATGCGTCGACGTTCCCGTTCAATCCGTACCAGGACCCGTGGGTCAACAGCCTGTTCCAGGACACGCCGGCCGTCGCCAAGGGCCTGTTCGAAGGCCTGACCGCGAGCGCGACCGACGACATCAAGGCACTGCGCGTGGCGCGCCTGGAACTCGAGGATGCCTACCTGCCCGAGGTCCACGACCGCTACTTCCGGATGTTCGGCTGGGACCAGTTCACGCCGCAGGAACTCGCGATGTTGCCGACCGCGTTCAGCGTCGGCGGCGACGGTGCGACCTACGACATCGGCTTCGGTGCGCTGTCGCGACTGCTCACGACCAGCACGCCGATCAAGGTCATGGTCCTCAACACGGGCGTGTACTCGAACACGGGCGGCCAGGCCTCCACGGCGAGCCTCACCGGGCAGGACTCCGACCTGACTCGCTTCGGCGCCGCCCATGCCGGCAAGCAGGAGGATCGCAAGGAGCTCGGCCTGATCGCCGCGTTCCATCCCAACGTCTTCGTGGTGCAGACCTCGACGGCGCTGCAGGGACACTTCCTCGGCAACGTCATGGAGTACCTCAACTACACGGCGTCCCCGGCCGTGCTCGACGTGTACACGCCGTGCCAGGCGGAACACGGCATCGCGGACGCGGCGGCCAGCCGACGCTCGCGACTGGCGGTCGAAAGCCGCATGAATCCCGTGTTCGTCCACGACCCGCGCCGCGGCGGCACGCTGCACGCGCGGTTCTCGCTCGACGGCAATCCCAACGTCGACCGGGACTGGGTCCGGACGACGCTCACCTACGTCGAGGACGGCGCGACGAAGCTGCTCGAGGTCCCGCTGACCCCGGCGGACTTCGCGCGCGAGGAGACGCGCTTCAAGAAGCAGTTCCGCAAGCTGGCTGCGGCGGCGGAACCGGACGCCGTGCCGATCCACGAGTACATCGACCTGCCCGCCGCGGCGCGTGCAGGCAAGGTGCCGTTCGTGTGGTCCACGGATGCCGGGCAGCAGCTGGAGAAGCTCGAAGCCTCGAACACGATCGTCCACCTGGTCGAGGAGCGCCGCCGCTACTGGCGCACGCTCCAGTACCTGGCGGGCCGGCACGTCGAGAAGCTCGATGCCGAACACCACGTCGAACTGGAGGCCCTGCAGCACCGCTACGAGGAATCCGTGGCCGAGCGCGAAACCTCGCTCGACTCGATCGCCCGCGCGATGAGCGAACTGGCGGCGGCGTCCAAGGCGCCCCCGGCCGCGTTGTCGGCCGCGCTGGCGCCCTTTTGGCGGGGGCACGGCTGCCGCAGCGCCCGAACCCGTCCACGGTCTCGGCCGCCGCAGCGCCTGCGGCGAACGGTGATGGCTCCGGGCTGCATGTACATCCGCGAGGAAGACGTCGCGAAGTGCGTCAACTGCAAGACCTGCTACCAGCAGGCCCCCGAGCTGTTCGAGATGACGACGATCGTCATCGACGGCAAGGCCACCGAGGTCGGGCACATGATCCCCGGCGTGCTGGCGCGGACCAAGGTCACGCCTGAACTGGTCGCCAAGGTCGCGAAGATTGCCGCGAACTGCGACTCGGAGATCATCCGGTGAGCGACCGCACGGGCATCGAGGTGCCGCTGCAGGACCTGCGCGCCCAGCGCGGGCGCGACGAGTTCGACGCGCTCGAGGGCAGCGAGGAGGAGATCTTCCAGAAGCAGCTCACGCTGCTGCGCAAGCACCTGTTGAGCGACCCGAGGTCGTTGCGCAGCGTGTTCGTCGCCGATGGCGTGCAGGCGATCGCCTGGGAGTTCCAGCAGGAGGAACTCGGCGCCACGTTCACGAAGACGCTCTGGCAGCTGCTGGTGCGCAACGACGCGATGAGCACGATCCTGCTGCGCTTCATCTGGTTCATGCCGCTCAAGTTCAAGCGCCGGTTCGTCAAGGCGATCGACACGCACCTGTCCGAGCGCTACCCGATGTTCAAGGGGCTGTCGGAAGGCTGGCCCGGCGAGACGTGCATCCCGCCGTACATCCGGCCGCCGGAGCAGCGCTCGCACGATTTCGAGCTCGTCAACCAGGGTTACCTCGGGTACATGAACCTCGGCTACTCGGCGCGTGAAGTCGAGCTGTTCGTCTGGCTGGAGGTGCTGCGCGACAAGCAGTGCCAGGACCGGCCGTGCGAGATCGGCGTGCTGTTCAAGAACAAGAAGGAGCCGAAGGGCGGCTGCCCGGTCAAGATCCACATCCCCGAGATGCTCGACCTGCTCGGCCAGGGCAAGTTCCGCCAGGCGCTCGAGCTGATCGAGAGCTGCAACCCGCTGCCCAACGTCACGGGCCGCGTCTGCCCGCAGGAATTGCAGTGCCAGGGCGTGTGCACGCACACGCGACGGCCGATCGAGATCGGCCAGCTCGAGTGGTTCCTGCCGCAGCACGACAAGCTCGTGAACCCGGACGTGGCGGGGCGCTTCGCCAAGGTCGTCGAGCCCTGGGTCAAGGCGGACAAGCCGCCGATCGCGGTCGTGGGCTCCGGCCCTTCCGGGCTGATCAACGCGTACCTGCTGGCCGTCGAAGGCTTCCCCGTCACGGTGTTCGAGGCGTTCCACGAACTCGGTGGCGTGCTGCGCTACGGGATCCCGGAATTCCGCCTGCCGAACGACTTGATCGACGACGTGGTCGGCAAGATCACGCTGCTCGGCGGGCGGTTCGTGCGCAACTTCGTCGTCGGCAAGACGGCGACGCTCGACGACCTCAAGGCGGCAGGCTTCTGGAAGATCTTCGTCGGCACCGGCGCGGGCCTGCCCACGTTCATGAACGTGCCGGGCGAACACCTGCTCGGCGTGATGTCGGCGAACGAGTTCCTGACGCGCGTCAACCTGATGCGCGCGATCGACGAGAAGTACGAGACGCCGCTGCCCGACACGCGCGGCAAGGAAGTGTTCGTCATCGGCGGCGGCAACACCGCGATGGACGCGGCCCGCACCGCGCGGCGCCTCGGCGCCAACGTCACGATCGTCTACCGCCGCACCCTCAAGGAGATGCCGGCGCGCGTCGAGGAGCTGCACCACGCGCTCGAGGAAGGCATCCGCGTGCGCGAACTGCGTGCCCCGAGCGAATTCCTCGGCGACGGCAAGACCAACTTCGTCACGCACGCCGTGCTCGACGTGAACGAGCTCGGGCCCCCCGACCCGTCGGGCCGGCGCAGCCCGGTGAAGACCGGCCAGACCGAACGCGTCCCCGTCGACCTCGTGATCATGGCGCTCGGCAACACCGCGAACCCGATCATGACCGAGGCCGAGCCCGGCCTGAAGACGACCAAGTGGGGCACGATCTCGCTGGAGGGCGAAGGCTCGCAGCAGACCTCGATCCCCGACGTGTACTCGGGCGGCGACGCGGCACGCGGCGGCTCCACGGCCATTCGCGCCGCCGGCGACGGCCAGGCGGCCGCGCGCGAGATCGTCGGCGACATCCCGTTCACGGCCGAGGAGATCCGTGCGCGCGTCGCAAAGGCGGCGCGCTACACCGAGCTCGGCCAGGCGACGCCCACGATCGTCAGCAAGACGGAACTCGCCGGCGGCATCGTCGAGTTCAAGGTGCGTGCGCCGCTGGTGGCGCGTTCGGCCCGGGCCGGCCAGTTCGTCCGCGTGCTCGGCTGGGGCGACGGCGAACTGATTCCGTTGACGCTTGCGGACTGGGATGCAGAGGCCGGTACGATCGACCTCGTCATCCAGGGTGTGGGCACCAGTTCCCTGCTGATGAACCGCTTGGGCGTCGGTGATTCGTTTCGCCGGCATCGCGGGACCGCTCGGCAGGCCGAGCGAGTTGCACAGGTACGCCGCCGACGAGACGGTCGTGTTCACGGCGGGCGGCGTCGGCCTGCCGCCGGTGTACCCGATCATGCGGGAACACCTGCGGCTCGGTAACCACGTGACGCTGATTTCCGGCTTCCGCTCGGCGAACCTGCTGTTCTGGACCGGCGCGGACGAACGCGTCGGCCTGCTGCAGGCCGAGTTCGGTGAGCAGCTCGACGTGATCTACACGTCCAACGACGGCTCGTTCGGGCTCAAGGGCTTCGTCACGACGCCGCTCGAGGCGATGCTCGAGGACGGCAAGCAGAGCAAGGGCCGGCGCATCGCCGAGGTGGTCACGATCGGGCCGCCGTTGATGATGCGTGCGGTCAGCGACCTCACCAAGCCCTACGGCGTGAAGACCGTGTCGAGCCTCAACTCGATCATGGTGGACGCGACTGGCATGTGCGGCGCCTGCATGGTGCCGGTCACCATCGACGGCAGGATGGTGCGCAAGCACGCCTGCATCGACGGGCCCGAACTCGACGCGCACATCATCGACTGGGACAAGTTCCTGCCGCGCTTCGCGCGTTCAAGTCGCAGGAAGCGCGCAGCCGGACCACGCACGGACTCGGTTGAGCCGGGTCCGGTCTGCGCAACTCGACCCGCGCCGGACGTGAGGAGACAACGGCATCGCCGTCTAGGCACGCGCCATGGAAATCACACGACTCCCAGCCGCGGAAGTCCTGGCGAGCCTGCAGTCGTCCACGGCAGGGCTCGATGAAGCCGAGGCGGGCAGGCGCCGGGCCGAATTCGGTTCGAACAGCATCGAGGAACTGCGCGGCCAGCCTGCCTGGCTGCGGCTGCTGCGCGAATTCACTCATTTCTTCGCGCTGATCCTCTGGGTGGCGGCGGCGCTCGCGTTCTTCGCCGAGTACGCCAACCCCGGTGAAGGCATGCTGGCGCTGGGGTGGGCGATCGTCGCGGTCATCCTCATCAACGGTGTCTTTTCCTTCCTGCAGGAGTTCCGCGCAGCACAGGCGATGGGCGCCCTGCGGCGCCTGCTTCCGGCCACGACGAAGGTGATCCGCAGCGGCGAACTGCGGCTGTTGCCCGCCACGACGCTCGTGCCGGGTGACCTGGTCCTGCTCGAGGCAGGGGACAACGTACCGGCGGACTGCCGGCTGATCGAAGCCTCGGGACTGCGGGTGAATCTCGCGACGCTCACCGGTGAGTCGATGCCGGTCACGCTGACCGCGGACGGCCTGCCGGCGGAGAGCAGCCGGGAGTCGAAGAACGTGGTGCTGGCCGGGACGTCGGTCGTGTCGGGCAGCGGCACGGCAGTGGTCTTTGCGACGGCGATGCACACCGAGTTCGGCCGCATCGCGCACCTGACGCAGACCGTGGGCGAGGCAGGCTCGCCGCTGCAGCGCGAGATCGCACGCCTGTCGCGGCTCGTGGCCTGCCTGGCTTTGCTGATCGGCACCGTGTTCTTTGCCATTGGCGTCGCCGTCGGCGTGCCGGTCTGGCACAGCGCCATGTTCGCGATCGGAATCATCGTCGCGAACGTGCCCGAGGGACTGCTGCCGACCGTCACCCTGGCGCTGGCGATGGGAACCCAGCGCATGGCGAAGCGCAGGGCACTCGTGCGCCACCTGCCTTCGGTCGAGACGCTCGGCGCGACGACCGTCATCTGCAGCGACAAGACCGGGACGCTGACGCTGAACAGCATGTCCGTGCAGCAGGCTTTCGTCGAGCGCATGGCTGCGCCCACGTCCGATCTCGCCCAGCTGGCCGTCGAAGAGCACCTGCTGCGCAGCCTCCGGCATTGCCACAACCTGAAGCGCAGCAGGAACGGCAGCGAGGAAGCCTGGCTCGGCGATCCCATGGAAGTCGCGCTCCGCTCGTTCGGCGAGCGCGGCGCCCGTGCGGGGTCCGAGCGGGTCGTCGAGGAAATTCCCTTCGACAGCGACCTGCGGCGCATGTCGGTCGTGGTGCGAGCACGCGGGCCGGCGGTGGGTGTACTGCAAGGGCGCCCCCGAAGCGGTGCTCGACCTGTGCGAGAAGGTCGAGTCCGCCGCGGGCGCGGTGGCCCTCGACGAAGCTCATCGCCAGCGCCTCGTCGACGCGCAGATGCCGGGATGGCGCGGCGATGGGCTGCGCGTGCTCGGGTTCGCCTACCGGGAGCTGCAGGCGGGCGGCAGCAGTGACGGGGCCGGCATGACGTTCTCGGGCCTCGTCGGCCTGCGGGACCCGCCGCGACCCGAGGTTCCCGACGCGGTCCAGCGCTGCCGCTCGGCGGGGATCAAGGTGATCATGGTCACCGGCGATCACCCGCAGACCGCCGTGGCGATCGCTCGTGAAATCGGGCTGGTGCGGACCGAGGAGCCCGTCGTGATCCACGGCGACCGGCTGCAGCGGATGTCGGACGCGCAGCTGCGCATCGCGCTGGACGCGCCGGAAATCCTGTTCACGCGGGTGACGGCCGACCAGAAGATGCGGGTGGTCGAGGCGCTGAAGGCGAAGGGCCAGGTCGTTGCGGTGACGGGGGACGGCGTGAACGACGCGCCGGCGCTCAAGGCCGCGCACATCGGGATCGCCATGGGGCTGTCGGGCACGGATGTCGCCAAGGAAGCGGCCGACATGGTGCTGCTCGACGACAACTTCGCGAGCATCGTCGACGCGGTCGAGGAAGGCAGGGCGGTCTACCAGAACATCCGCAAGTTCCTGACCTATATCCTGACGTCCAACGTGCCCGAGCTCGTGCCTTACCTGGCCTTCGTGCTGTTCCGGATCCCGCTGCCGCTCACCGTGATCCAGATCCTGGCGGTGGACCTCGGCACGGACATGCTGCCCGCGGTCGCACTCGGGGCCGAGCGTCCGCATCGCTCGCTGATGGACCAGCCGCCGCGGCCGCGCGACGAGCGGCTGCTCGCCTGGCCCGTGCTGGCACGCGCCTACCTCTGGCTGGGGCTGCTGCAGGCGGCTGCTGCGATGGCGGCATTCTTCATCGTGCTGCGCAGTGGCGGGTGGACATACGGCGAGATGCTGCAGGCGCGCGATCCGCTCTACCTGCAGGCCACGACCGCGTGCCTCGCGGCGATCGTCGTGGCGCAGGTCGTCAACGTGTTCGCCTGCAGGCACCCGCAGGTGTCGATGTTCCGGCTCGGAGTGCTGTCCAATCCCTTGCTGCTCGTGGGTGTCGCGGCGGAGATCCTGCTGCTGCTCGCGATCGTCTACACGCCGCTGGGCAACGCCGCGTTCGGCACGGCGGCTTTCGCCGCTGCAACCTGGCAGCCGCTCATCGGTTTCGCAATCGTGTTCGGCCTGCTCGAGGAGCTGCGCAAGCTGGTGCAGCGACGGCGGCTGAAGTCGAACGAATGAGGGCGCCAGGTACGGCCCGACGGCCGCGCTAGGTAGTTGTGCTTAGCCCGGCAGCCGGCGGTTGCGATCCGCCGCCAGCGGCTGGCCCGTCTCGGGTAATCTCTGGCCGTTTCACGACGGGTGAATCAGCGATGACGAAAGCGGTACTGGGCATCATCGGCGGTTCGGGCATCTACGACCTGCCGGGGCTCGAGGACGTCGAGGAACGCCACGTGCACACGCCGTGGGGCGAGCCCTCGGACCTGCTGCGCGTGGGTCGCGTCGGCACGACGGCGGTCGTCTTCCTGCCGCGCCACGATCGCGGCCACCGCATCCCGCCCGGTGAAATCAACTACCGCGCCAACATCGACGCCATGAAGCGCCTCGGTGTCACGGACCTCGTCTCCTTCTCGGCCTGCGGCTCCTACAAGGAGGAGCTGAGCCCGGGCACGTTCGTCCTCGTCGACAATTTCGTCGACCGCACGTTCCGCCGCGAGAGCTCGTTCTTCGGCCGCGGCTGTGTCGCGCACGTGTCGTTCGCGTATCCCGGTCGGGCCGGCCCTGCAGGATCTCGTCGCCCGCGCCGCGACCGCCGAAGGCATTCGCTTCACGCGTGGCGGTACCGCCGTCTGCATGGAAGGACCGCAGTTTTCCACGCTGGGCGAATCGCTGACCTACAAGCAGCTCGGCTACGACATCGTGCACATGACGTCGATGCCGGAGGCGAAACTCGCGCGCGAGGCCGAGATCACCTACGCGGTGGTCGCGATGGTGACCGATTACGACTGCTGGCACGCCACGCACGGGCCGGTGGACGTCGCGAGCCTGATCCAGGTGATGCACGAGAACAAGGACCGGGCGCAGCGGCTGTTCGCGCGCCTGGCCCGCGATTTCCCGGCCGAGCACGTGCCGTGTCCCGCAGGCTCCGACCGGGCACTCGATGCCGCGATCTTCACCCGGCCCGAGCACCGTGATCCGGAGATCGTCGAGAAGCTCGATGCGGTGGCCGGCCGCGTGCTGCGGCAGGCCTGACTGCACGGTCATGCGCATCGGCGGCCAGCCTTATCGCACGATCTTCGTCGCCGACGACGCGGGCACGGTGTCGGTGATCGACCAGACGCGGTTGCCGTTCGAGTTCGAGCTCGTCTCCCTGCAGTCGATGCAGGATGCCGCATGCGCCATCCGCGACATGGTCGTGCGCGGCGCGCCGCTGATCGGCGTCACCGCAGCGTACGGCGTGGCACTGGCGATGCGCGAGGACGCCTGCGACGCCAACCTCGAACGCGCCATCGAGACGCTGCGGGCGACGCGGCCCACCGCGGTCAACCTGCGCTGGGCCCTCGAGCGCATGCGGTCCGTGCTGCTGCCGGAGCCCGCAGCGCTGCGTGCGGCGCTGGCCTACGCGGAGGCCGGCGACATTGCCGAAGAGGACGTTGCCGCGTGCGAGGCCATCGGCCGACACGGACTGGCCGTGCTCGAGCGCCTGGCGCGGCACAAGCCGCCCGGGGCAACGCTCAATATCCTCACGCACTGCAACGCCGGCTGGCTCGCCTGCGTCGACTGGGGCACGGCACTGGCGCCGGTGTACGCGGCTCACGAAGCGGGGCTGCCGGTGCACGTCTATGTCGACGAGACACGGCCGCGCAGCCAGGGCGCATTCCTGACGGCTTTCGAACTCGGTGCGCACGGCATTGCGCACACCGTGATCGCCGACAATGCCGGTGGCCACCTGATGCAGCACGGCGCAGTCGACGTCTGCATCGTCGGCAGCGATCGCACGACCGCGACTGGCGACGTCGCCAACAAGATCGGCACCTACCTCAAGGCACTTGCGGCACACGACAACGGCGTGCCGTTCTACGTGGCGCTGCCGTCTTCGACGATCGACTGGGGCCTGGCGGACGGCGTGCGCGACATCCCGATCGAGGAACGTGCAGCCCGCGAAGTCACCCACGTGCGCGGCCGCGCGGCCGACGGCACGCTGGCCGAGGTCGAGATCGTGGCGCCGGGCAGCGCGGTGGCCAACCCCGGCTTCGACGTTACGCCAGCGCGACTCGTGACGGGCATCATCACCGAACGCGGCGTGACCGCGGCCAGCCGCGAGGGACTGCTGGCGTTGTACCCGGAGCGCCGAGGAAACTGACATGAACGACGACAGTCTTCCCGTCCGGGTCCGGATCGTCGAGGTGGCGCAGGCACTCGACGCGATGGGCCTGATGCCGAACAAGTCGGGCAACGTGTCCTGCCGCGTCGCCGGTGGCTTCTGCATCACGCCGGCCGCAGTGCCCTATCGCGAACTGACGGTCGACGCGATCGCGCAGGTCGCCTTCGATGCGGAACCCGCGCGGGAAGCTGTCCGACCGTCCTCCGAGTGGCGCATGCACGGCGCGATCTATGCGGCACGGCCCGACGTCTCGGCGATCGTGCACACCCACAGCCCGCAGGCCACTGCGCTGGCGTGCGCAGGGCGGGGCATCCCGCCGTTTCATTACATGATCGCGCTCGCCGGGGGCGACGTGCGCTGCATGCCGTACGCCACTTTTGGCACGGCCGAACTCGCTGCGGCAGCCGTGCGGGGCCTGGAGGGGCGGCGCGCTGCACTGCTGGCCAACCACGGCGTGATTGCCGTCGGTCCCGTCGCTGCGCGTGGCCCAGTCCGTGGCGCTCGAGGTCGAGAATCTCGCCGGGGAATACCTGCAGATGCTCGCGGCGGGGCTCACGCCGCAACTGCTGGATGCCGCCGAGCTGCAACGGGTGATCGAGAAGTTTTCCGGCTACGGCCGGCTCGGCTGACGCGTCGCACCGACGCGCTCACTCGTCGCGGGACTTGGGCATCTCGCGTGGTTGGGGCCGCCGTCCCCGGTACTGCTGGACGGCCGTCCGCAGCAGGTATTCCACCTGCCCGTTGACGCTGCGCAGCTCTGCAGCCGCCCAGGATTCGAGCTCCGTCCAGAGCTTCGGGTCGATGCGCAGCAGGAAGGCCTTCCGTTGCGCCACGGGTCAGCCGTAAAGCGTTCCGGTGTTGATGACGGGCCTGGCCTCCGAATCGCCGCAGAGCACCACCATCAGGTTGCTGACCATCGCGGCCTTGCGTTCGGGGTCGAGGTCGACCACGTTGCGCTTGGCGAGGTCCTCGAGGGCCATCTGCACCATGCCGACCGCGCCCTGGACGATCTTGGCGCGGGCGGCGAGCACCGCCTCGGCCTGTTGCCGCCGCAGCATGGCCTGTGCGATCTCGGGTGCATACGCGAGGTGCGACAGGCGCGCTTCCTCGATCACGACGCCGGCGGGTGCCAGGCGACGCCCAAGTTCCGCCGCGAGCGCGTGCGACACCTCGTCGGTGCCGCTGCGCAGCGTGATCTCGTGCTCCTCGCCGTGATCGTACGCGTACTGGCTGCTCAGGTGCCGCAGCGCGGACTCGGACTGGATGCGCACGTATTCCTCGTAGTCCTCGACGTCGAACACGGCCTGTGCGGTGTCCTGCACGCGCCACACCACGACGGCGGCGATTTCGATCGGATTGCCCTGCTTGTCGTTCACCTTGAGCACGCCCCCGTTCAGGTTGCGCGCGCGCAGGGAGACCTTCATGCGCGACTGCTTCTTGCCGCCGGAGGAGGTCGCAGCATTGCCCTTCTTCGCAGCCTCGATGGCCGCGGCCAGCTGACCGAGGTTGGTCGGTCCGTTGGTATAGAAGGGGTTGCCCCAGTGGAAGCCTTCGCGCCGCACGGTGCCCTTGTAGTTGCCGAACAGGATCAGCACGCGCGATTCGTTGGGCTGCAACGTGAAGAGCCCGAAAGACAGCACGATATCGACGACCAGGGTGACGAAGCCGGCGAGCACCAGGGACGGGGTCCCGCTGCGGATACCGTTTGCGACCAGCGCCACGGCTCCGGCCAGCAGGGCAATCAGCACGACGAGCATCACCCAGCCGCTTTTGACTTGAACGGAACGTTCCCGGCTGGCGGGGCGCGACTGACTTGCGGCAACCATGTTTTCCGACTCCCGAACCCTGATGGACGCAATATTAAAGTGATATCACATGGCAATCAAGCCGAGTCACGCCGCAGCCGCCACCGCGCACCGGCCGTCTGGCCGCCGAAGAACGCTGCGACGAACAGCGGCAACAACAGCCAGCGGAACGGCAGGCCGAGGGCAAACCGCAGCCCGACGACCATCGGCACGGGGGCGTGCACGGCCACGAACCAGGCCGGCGAGAATTTCCGCACGCCGGCGCGCCAATACCCGAACGGGACGTTGACGAGGAACGTCCCCAGGAGTGCGAGCGAGTAAGCGACCGGTTGGCTCAAGGCTGCGAGCCGGCGGGAACGGGCGGCGCGCACCCGGGTTCAATGTTTTGCGGCCGAGGCCAGGCGCTGGCCGTCGCTCATGATCTTGTCGGTCCAGGCAATGCCCAGCGCCGAGAGGATGAACACGCTGTGGATGATCGTCTGCCACATCACGCCCGTGGCAGTCACGGTCGTGCAGCCTTTGCCTGCCAGGCCTGCTGCGCTGAGTGCCTGCGCGGCTGCAGCGGCGTCCACCGTGCCGCACAGTGGCATGCCGCCCAGCATGCCCGCCTCGATGAACGTCTTGAGCAGGTGAATCGAACTGATGCCGATGATCGCCATCGCCAGCTTGACCTTGAGCACGCTGGCGTTGACGTGGCTGAGCCACTCGGGCTGGTCAGGGTGGCCCTGCAGGTTCAGGCGCGATACGAACGTCTCGTAGCCGCCGACGATCACCATGACCAGCAGGTTCGAGATCATCACGACGTCGATCAGGCCGAGCACGATCAGCATGATCGACTGCTCGGTCAGCGTCGGCGCCGTGTGGATGAGGTGCCAGAGTTCCTTGATGAACAGGAACACGTACACGCCCTGGGCCACGATCAGGCCGAGGTACAGCGGCAACTGCAGCCAGCGCGAGCTGAAGATCAGGGCGGGCAGGGGGCGGCCCGGCGAAAGGCGCGAGGTTTCTTGGGTCATCGACTCAGGCTTCGGGTGAGCAGCGTGGCACGGGGTTGGGGCTGCGTCGCCGCCCCGGCCGGCAAGCGTCGCAATTTTTGTGCCGCTTATCAAATCGGCCCCTCGCTGGCTGCCCCGTCCCGGGGGCAGCGCCGGGCCTCGCGCGGACCCCCGGGGGTGCAGCGGTCCCCCGGGGGCCGGAGACCGGCGCCAGCATCGGGACATTCACTAATTTGTTTCGGGTGAAACCTTCGGTACAACCCCCTGACAACTCGAGGGACTGGAATGCAACAGGCAGCGCACGGCGCCGGGCATGAGATCGTCGCCCGGCAGGATTTTTCGGACGTCACCTTCCTGCTCGAGGTGCACCATCCGATGCTGGCCAAGGCCGCAAGGCCCGGCCAGTTCGTCATCGTGATGTCGCACCCGGAAGGCGAACGCATCCCCCTGACCATCGCCGACTACGACCGCGACCGCGGCACCATCACGCTGGTCATCCAGGCCGTCGGCAAGACCACGCTCGAGATGCAGCGCGACTGCAAGGTCGGCGACCGCCTGCTGGCCATGGTCGGGCCGATGGGCATGCCGAGCCACCTCGGCCACGCGAAAAAGGTCATGTGCGTCGGTGGCGGCCTCGGCGTCGCTCCCGTGTACCCGCAGGCACGCGGCTACAAGGAGAACGGGGCCTACGTCATCGGCATCATCGGGTTCCGCAACAAGGACCTCATCTTCTGGGCCGACAAGTTCGCCGCCGTCTGCGACGAACTGATCATCTGCACGGACGACGGTTCGGCGGGGATGAAGGGCTTCGTCAGCGAAGGGCATGCAGCGCGCCATCGCGAAGCACCGCGACATCGACGAGTGCGTCGCGATCGGCCCGCCCGTGATGATGAAGGGCTGCGCCGAAGTGACCCGGCCGCACGGGATCCAGACCGTCGTCAGCCTCAACCCGGTCATGGTCGACGGCACGGGCATGTGCGGCGGGTGCCGCGTCAAGTTGAACGACGGCATCAAGTTCGCCTGCGTGGACGGCCCCGACTTCGACGGCCACAAGGTCGACTTCGACGACCTCATGTTCCGCCTGCAGCGCTACCGCGAGACCGAGCGCGAAGCGACTGCCGCGTTACGACGAGAACTGCCGCATGCGCAGTCTTTCGGCCACCCCGGTCATCGTGGAGTGACAGTGATGTCCACCGCACCGGCCCGCCCGAAGAAGAAGACCATCCGCATGATCCCGCAGGCCCGCACGCCTGCGCACGAACAGGACCCGAAGGAGCGCGCCCGCAATTTCGCCGAGGTGAACTGCGGCTACCTCGTCGAGGACGCGCAGCTCGAGGCCGAGCGCTGCCTGATGTGCCCCGACCAGCCGTGCGTGACGGGCTGCCCGGTCAACGTGCCGATCCCGCAGTTCATCGAGCGCATCACCGCGCGGGACTACCGCGGCGCGTACGACGTGATCACTTCGACCAACCTGCTCCCGGCGGTGTGTGGTCGCGTCTGCCCGCAGGAAAACCAGTGCGAGGGCGTCTGCACGGTCGGTGAATCGCTCGAGCCGGTCGCCATCGGCCGTCTCGAGCGCTGGGTCGGCGACATGGCCATCAAGGAAGGCTGGTCGAACGTGCCCTACATCGAGCCGAGCGGCTTCCGCGTCGGCATCGTGGGCTCGGGGCCGGCGGGCATGGCGTGCGCGGCGGACATGGCCAAGGCCGGCTGCGACGTCACGGTCTACGAAGCCTTCCACGAGGCCGGCGGCGTGCTCAAGTACGGCATCCCGGATTTCCGCCTGCCGAACACCGTCGTCGATGCCGAGATCGCCAAGCTCGAGGCGCTCGGCATCAAGTTCGAGTGCAACACCCTGGTCGGACGGCTGTTCACGATCGAGCAGATGGTCGAGGAAATGGGCTACCACGCGGTGTTCGTCGGCACCGGCGCGGGTTACCCGAGCTTCATGGGCATCCCGGGCGAATCGCTGAACGGCGTGCTCTCCGCCAACGAGCTGCTCACCCGCTGCAACCTCATGCACGCGCGCGACTTCCCGAAATTCGACACGCCGCTGCAGCCGGGCAAGCGCGTCGTCGTGATCGGCGCCGGCAACACGGCGATGGACGCGTTGCGCGTCTCGCCTGCGGCTCGGCGCCGAAAACGTGCGCTGCCTGTACCGCCGCAGCAAGGCCGAGGCACCGGCGCGTGCCGAGGAAATCCATCACGCCGAGGAAGAGGGCGTGGAGTTCCACTGGCTCGCCAGCCCGGTCGAGGTGCTCGGTGATGCGAAGCAACAACGTGCGTGGCGTGCGCTGCGTCCGCATGACGCTCGGCGAGCCCGACGCCTCGGGCCGCCGCCGGCCCGTGCCGGAAGCCGGCAGCGAGTTCGAGATCGAGGCCGACATGGTCGTCTATGCGATCGGCACCAACGCCAACCCGATCATCGGCCAGACCTCGAAGCTGAAGCTCAACCAGCGCGGCTACATCGCGACCGATGCGAACCTCGCGACGTCGGTGCCGGGCGTATTCGCGGGCGGCGACATCGTGACCGGCGCCGCGACGGTGATCGAGGCCATGGGTGCCGGCCGGCGTGCGGCGCGCGCGATGAAGGCGTTCCTGGGCCTGCGGGATTCCGACCACGTGTACGCCGACCCGCCGGGCGAACCCGATTCGAAACTGTTCGGCATCGACCGGGCGGAGCACGGCTACGTCCGTGTCCGCCTGCCGAGGTGATCCAGCGATGAATGCAGCGACTCCGCTCCGGCCACGCAAGGCCGTCCAGACGATCGACGAACACGTCATCGAGATCATGAGCGACTCGGGCGAAGGCGCGCAGAAATGCGGCCAGTCGTTCGGCTCGATCGCCGCCCGCATGGGCAACGGTGTCTGGACGGTCGAGATCATCCCGGCCGAGATCCAGCCGCCTGCGCGCAGCGTCGCCGGCGCGAGCGGCAACCGCATCCGCATCGGCTCGAAGCAGGTCACCAACGGCGGCGACGAGGCGGACATCGCCATCGCCTTCAACGAGCAGGTGCTGCTCGGCCGCATGAACGCCGGCGAGCTGAAGCCGGGCTGCATCATCCTGCTCGAGAGCATGTGGGCCGAGAGCGACGACCCGAAGATCGTCGCGCAGTACGCGGAGACGCGCGAAAGGCTGGTCGCGGAAGGCTACCGCCTGGTCGAAGTGCCGATGGAGCGGGAGTGCCGCACGCTGGTCTCCGACCCGCGCAAGGGCAAGAACATGTTCGTGCTGGGCATGCTCTGCAACGTGTTCAGCATGGACATGGGACTGGCGCGCGACCAGATCGCCTTCATCTTCGGCAAGAAGGACGCGAAGGTCATCCAGTCGAACGTCGCGCTGCTCGAGTCCGGCTGGAACTGGGCCGAAGCCAACCTCGATTTCAAGTACCGCGTGCCTGCGACCCGCGCGGCCGTGCCGCAGGTGGTGATCAACGGCAACACCGCGGTTGCGCTCGGCGTCCTCGCCTCCGGCATGGACATCTGCGCGATGTACCCGATCACGCCCGCGACGTCCGCGTCGCATTACCTGACCGACTGCTTCGAGCGCGCCGGCGGCATCGTCCACCAGGCCGAGGACGAGATCGCGGCGTGCGCCTTCGCGATCGGTTCCTCGTACACCGGCAAGGTGGCGGTGACGATCACCTCGGGGCCGGGCTACTCGCTGAAACAGGAAGCCATCGGCCTCGCCGTGATGGCGGAGATCCCGCTGGTGGTCGTCAACGTCCAGCGCGGCGGCCCGAGCACGGGACAGCCGACGAAGGTCGAGCAGGGCGACCTGCTGAGCGTGATGTTCGGCAGCCACGGTGACGCGCCCAAGGTCGTCATGGCGGCCAGCACCATCGAGGACTGCTTCTATTCGATGATCACCGCCCGTCGCCTCGCCGAGATGTTCAACATGGTGGTCGTGGTCCTCTCGGACGCGGCGCTCTCCACCGGCCAGCAGCCGTTCACCCGTCCCAAGTTCGACCCGAACTGGCTGGCACCGCCGGTCGACCAGAACCCGGTCCCGGAAGGGGCCAAGCCGTACGACTGGGATCCCGTCACCGGGCTCAGCCGTCGCTTCGTGCCGGGCCAGCCGGGCGGCATGCACACGCTGACCGGCCTGGCGCACGACAAGGGCAGCCGCGTCGCGTACGACCCGGAGATCAACGAGCAGGGCCTGCGCGCGCGCAGCATGAAGCTGGCGACGCTGCAGAAGATGCTGACCCCGCCGCCGGTCTTCGGCGACCGCAGCGGGGACCTGCTGGTCGTGGGCTGGGGCAGCACCAAGGGTGCCATCGAGGAGGCCGTCGAACGCCTGCGGGCCGAGGGTCACAAGGTGTCCTCGACGCACCTGCAGTTCCTGCAGCCCATGCAGCCCGGCATCAAGGACATCCTGCACGGCTTCCACAGGGTGATGACGATCGAGAACAACTGGGCGGACGACCCGCGGGATCCGCTGATCGACGAGTCGAACCGGCGTTATTCGGCCCTGGCGATGCTGTTGCGCGCACGCTTCCTGGTCGATGTCGAATGCTGGACCGAGAACCGGGGCCGCCCGATCAAGCCGGGCACCGTCTACGCGGCGATCCGTGATCGCCTCGCGCAGATGGAGGAGACGCACGCATGAGTACCGCATCGCTCAACCTCCAGCACCTTGCCGAACAGCGTTACACGCTCGAGGACTACCAGAGCGGCGTGACGCGCTGGTGCAAGGGCTGTGGCGACAACGCCATCCTGACGGCGGTGCAGCGCATGTGCCGCGACGAAGGGCTGCGGCCGGAGCAGACCGTGTTCGTCTCCGGCATCGGCTGCTCGAGCCGGCTGCCGCACTACATGCGCACCTACGGCTTCCACGGCATCCACGGCCGCGCGCTGCCGATCGCCGAGGGCATCAAGCTCGCCCGTCCGGACCTGCACGTGTTCGTGAACACCGGCGACGGCGATTGCTGCAGCATCGGTGCCGCGCACTGGCTGCACGCGATCCGCTACAACATGAACATCACCGTGCTGCTGCACGACAATCACATCTACGGGCTCACCAAGAAGCAGGCCTCGCCGACGTCGCCGCTCGGCACGAAGAGCAACACGACCCCGCGCGGCTCCTACCTCGCGCCCATGAGCCCGCTCACGGTCACGCTCGGCGTGCAGAACGCGTCGTTCGTCGCGCAGGCGGTCGACTGGATCCCGGAATCGCTGTTCCAGATCATCACGGCTGCCTATCGCCACAAGGGCCTCTCGTTCGTGCGCATCCTGCAGCGCTGCCCGGAATTCGTCGGCAACATGTACGAGCCCTGGGTGCACGACCCGGGCCGCGTGCTGATGCTCACGCACGCCGACGGCCTGAAGCCGAGCCCGGCACTGCAGAAGATCTACCGCAACCAGCTCGAGCACGACCCGGCGGACATCCACAAGGCCCGCGAAGTCGCTTCCAGCGAGGATCCGATCCCCGTCGGCATCCTGTACCGCAACGCGGCGGTGCCCTGCTACGAGGACATACGCGGGGCGGGCAAGTTGCGCACGGCCGCGAGCATCCAGAAGACGCTCGAGGGCGAGTTCGACAAATTCACGGTCTGGCCGGAATGATCATGGCAAGTCAGCTCAGGTCGCACGTCGTCTTCCACCTCACCGGCCGTCCCGACGAGGCCGCGTCGTCAGCCGTTCCCGCAGGCCTGCGCCCGGCACTGCTGGCACCGTACCGCAACCTCGAAGCGCTCCGTCACGACTTCCCGGTCGTGTTCGCGGCAGGGCAGGGCGAGTACGTCGTTTCGCTGTCTGCCGCCGTCGATGGCGCGCTGCGTGCAGTCGCACCGTCCGGCACCGCGGGCGAAGCCATGCGCAAACGCGCGCTGCAGGTCGAACGGGACCTCCGCCGCTCGGTGATGTCCGGCGCGACCGGGTCGCTGCGCGTCCTCTGGGATGCAGCCGTCGAGAAGCTGCAGCCTCCCGGGCAACCCGAGGCCTACCGCCGCGAGATGGCCCGCGTGCGGGATGCGCTCGCAGTCGATGGCGAACTGGCCGGATGCGACGCGGCGCTGGCCGCACGCTTCGTGCGGCACGCCTGGCTCATCGCGCAGCGCGGAAAAGCCCGTGCAGCACGCGAGCGCATCGACCCGCTGGTCCTGCGCCTGGAGAACATCCTGCGCGCGGACTACGCGCGCTCGCCTGCGGCGACGACGGCACCACACCTCGAGGAATCGTTCGGCGTCGTGCATCGCGGGCTGTTCGATTTCAAGGCCATGTCGCGCCTGCTGCAGCAGGCGCAGCCCCGGGGCGGGCTGCCGCCGCTGCGACGCAAGCGCATCGAGGCAACGCTCTCCGTCCTGCGGGCCCAGGCGTTCTACGCAACTGCGGACGGAGCCTCCGCGGGCACAGTTCGCCGACTGCGTCTTCGACAGCACCGGGGCGGCGCTCGATGCATTCCTCGGCCGACTGCCGCAGATGCTGGCCCTGCACAAGGCCCTGCAGGCGGCGGAACTCGAAGTCGAAGGCCTCTATGTCGAGGAGCTGCACGATCCCATCTTCGCGGGCATGGACGAGCAGTCGCTCACGGCCGACGCGCTGCAGTTTTTCCCGGATTTCCTGGTCTGCACGTCGAGCACCGCTTCCGGGTCGAACGCCGCACTGACCGAAGCGCTCTCGTCGGGCGTTCCGCTCAAGGTGATGGTCCAGCTCGACGACCTGCTCGAGCAGTCGGCGCCGGGCCGCGCCCGTTTTGCCTTCGGGATGCGCGGTGCAAGTCTTGCCACCGCAGCGATGAGCCTCGGCGACGCGTTCGTCCTGCAGAGCCCGGTGTCGAACCTGCTGCAGGCGCGCGACGCGATCCAGCGTGGATTGCGGTTCGCCGGCCCCGCCGTGTTCAGCATCTACTCCGGGCCCGCTGCGTCCCAGGCCACCGTGCCGACCTACCTGGCGGCCGCTGCAGCACTGCAGTCGCGTGCCTTCCCCGCGTTCTGCTACGACCCGGCTGCGGGCTCCGACATGGCGTCACGCTTCTCGCTCGCGGGCAATCCCCAGCCTGAGCGCGACTGGCCGGTCGAAGTGCTCGGCTACGCCGACGCGGACCTGCAGTCCGTCACTGAAGAGGTTGCGTTCACTTTCGTCGATTTCGCGCTCTGCGACCCGCGCTGCGCAGGACACTTCCGCGTCGTCGCCCGCGCCGACTGGGATGACGGGCTCGTCCCGGTGGCGGCATGGCTGGAAAATCCGCCGAGCGATCCGTCGGCAGGGGTGCCGAGCGTCGCTGGCGTCGATGAGGCCGACCTCCTGTGTCGCGTGGTCGTCGACGAGCAGCTGATGCGGGCTGCGCTGCGCTGCCGGGAAACCTGGCACCGGCTGCAGGAGCTCGCCGGCATTCGCGACCCGAGGCTCGAACGCGCACTCGCACAGGAGCGGCAAGCCTGGGACGAAGCGCGCGCCCGCGAGTTGGCGACCGCTGCCCCGCCAGTCACCGCCGCGCCGCCGCCGACCGCGGCCGCCAGCCCGGTCGCCGGCGTCGCTGCCGAGGCGGCTTCGATCGCGGTGGCGGCCGAGCCGGCGCGCAATCCGGACGAGGCCTACATCGAGACGATTCGCTGCTCGACGTGCAACGAGTGCACGCTGCTGGCGCCGAAGATGTTCGCCTACAACGATGACAAGCAGGCGTACATCAAGGACCTGAAGGCGGGCACCTACCGGCAACTGGTCGAGGCCGCAGAGAGTTGCCAGGTGTCGGTGATCCACCCCGGCAAGCCCTGGGATCCGAACGAACCGGGCCTCGACGAGCTGCTCGAGCGCGCCAAGCCGTTCATCTAGATCCGCGGCCGTCCGACGACGGCAGCCGCGGCCAGGAGCCAGGGCACCCCGAGCACGAGTCAGAGGATCGGCAGCCAGGGAATGCGGTGCGCCGGCGTCGGCGCCAGCGGACCACTGCGGACTGCGGGGTCTCGACCGGGTGGCCGGAGCGGCGCGACTCGCCCCGGTCCGATAGAATCCCAGTCCCCGGCAGCCGGCTGCCGCGACCGGAACCGACCGTGTCTACTGCCCAGGACATCTATCGCGACCTCCAGGCCAAGCTCGGCGACGTGCTGCCCGACGCCGAATTGCTGCTCAAGGCGGAGGTTGCCGCCGAGGTACTGCGCCTCAAGGTCGAGCGTGACGCCGTCATCCTCGGCCACAACTACATGGAGCCGGCGCTGTTCCACACGGTGCCCGACTTCCAGGGTGACTCGCTCGAATTGAGCCGCCGTGCCGCCGAGACCGACAAGTCGGTCATCGTCTTCTGCGGGGTCCGCTTCATGGCCGAGACGGCCAAGATCCTGAACCCGACCAAGACCGTGCTGCTGCCGACCGAGAAGGGCGGCTGCTCGCTGGCCGAGAGCATCACGGCGGCCGACGTCCGCGCGTTGCGTGCGGCGTACCCGGGCGTGCCGATCGTCACGTACATCAACACCTACGCGGACGTGAAGGCGGAGTGCGACATCTGCTGCACGTCGAGCAACGCGGCCGCGGTGGTCGAGTCGCTCAAGTCGGACACGGTGATCTTCCTGCCGGACGAGTACCTCGCCCGCAACGTCGCGCGCGAGACCGGCCGGCACATCATCTTCCCGAGCGTGCTGCGCAAGCCGGGCACGCCCGCCGAAGACACGACCATCGAGCACACGATGGTGGCGTGGAAGGGCCGCTGCGAGGTGCACGAGCTGTTCACGCCGCAGGACGTCGACGACGTCCGCAGGCAGTTCCCCGACGTCTTCATCCTCGCGCATCCCGAGTGCAGCCCGGAAGTCACGGCCAAGGCCGACTTCTCCGGCAGCACGACGGCGATGATCAAGGCCGTCGAGAAGATCGAAGGCGAAGCGCTTCCTGCTGCTGACCGAGTGCTCGATGGGCGACAACATCGTCGCCGCGAACCCGGAGAAGGAAATGCTGCGCCTGTGCAGCCACCGCTGCCCGCACATGCACGAGATCACCCTCGAGCAGACGCGTGATTCGCTCAAGTACATGCGCTGGCAGATCGAGGTGCCTGAGGAAATCCGCGTGCGCGCGCTGCGCGCCGTCGAGCGCATGCTCGCCGTGGGACCGAAAATCGATTGAGCGAATCCCTGCGCAGTGACGTCCTGATCATCGGCTGCGGGATCGCCGGCGGCACGGCTGCGCTCGAGCTGGCGGCGGCCGGGCTCGACGTAGTGGTCGTCACGCGTGCCGACCGCGCCGAGGAATCGAACACCTACTGGGCGCAGGGCGGCATCATCTTCCGCGGAGTGGAGGACAGCCCCGAGCAGCTCGCCCGCGACATCCTCCACGCCGGCGCGGGCCTGTGCCACGAGCAGGCCGTGCAGACGCTCGCGACCGCGGGCCCGCCGCTCGTGCAGTCGATCCTGATCGACAAGCTCAAGGTGCCGTTCGACCGGGCGCCGGACGGCACGCTGGCGCTGGGCCGCGAAGGCGGCCATTCGATCGCGCGCATCGCCCACGCGACCGATGCGACCGGGCGCGCGATCGAGAACTCCCTGATCGCAGAGCTGCGCAAGTACCCCAACGTCAAGCTGCTGACGCATCACACGGCCGTGGACCTGCTGACCCCGGCCCACCACGGGCGCGACCGGCGTGCAGTCTACGAGCCGCTGTCCTGTGTCGGCGGGTACATCCTCGACCAGCGCACGGGCGAGATCGGCCAATGCCTCGCGCGCACGACGATCCTCGCGACGGGCGGCCTGGGGCAGATCTTCCTGCGCACGACCAATCCGGTCGGCTCCCGCGGCGACGGCCTCGCAATGGCTTATCGCGCCGGCGCGCGCGTCATCAATACCGAGTACGTCCAGTTCCACCCCACGGCGTTCTATCACCGCACTGCACCGTGCTTCCTGATCACGGAAGCGGTGCGGGGTGCGGGCGCGCGCCTGGTCGACGAGCAGCGGCGCCCGTTCATGGATCGTTACGACGCGCAGTGGAAGGATCTCGCACCGCGCGACGTGGTGGCGCGCGGCATTCACGCCGAGATGCTCCGGCTCGGCGTGCCCAACGTCTATCTCGACATCGCTTCGTACGTGCCGGCGGAGCGCATCCGCGCGGAATTCCCGGAGATGCACCGGAGTTGCCTGGAGTACGGCATCGACATCACGCGCGACCTGCTGCCCGTCGTGCCGGCGGCGCACTATGCGTGTGGCGGCGTGTGGGTCGACGAAAACGGCGAAACGACGGTCGAGCGCCTCTACGCGGTGGGCGAGGTCGCGTGCTCGGGCCTGCACGGCGCCAACCGCCTCGCCAGCACCTCACTGCTCGAAGGGCTCGTCTGGGGTCACCGCTCGGCCCGACGCATCATCGAGCGGCTGGCGCACCGCAATGGCTGGTACGAAGACGTCCCGCCCTGGCAGCGCACGGGCTCGGAGCTGCCCGACCCTGCGTTGATCGCGCAGGACATGAGCTCGATCAAGCACATCATGTGGAACTACGTCGGCCTGGTCCGCACGAATCGCCGGCTCAACCGGGCGATCGAGGCGCTGCGCAACCTCGAAGTCGAGGTCGAGCGCTTCTACCGGGCGGCTGCGATGACCGACGAACTCATCGGGCTGCGCAATGCGGTGCGTGTCGCGCTGATCGTGACGCTGGCCGCCTGGGAAAACCCGACGAGCCGCGGCTGCCACTACCGCGAATGAGATAGGTGAGCGTCCCCTATTTCAGGAAATAGGTGAGCGTCGCCTATTTCCTGTCACCCGTTCGCAGTTCAGGGCTCGCCCAGCAAGCGGCACAATTGCTCCGGATCGACGGGCTTGGTCAGGTGCTGGTCGAAGCCCGCATCGAGTGCCCGCTGCCGGTGTTCGTCCTGCCCCCAGCCCGTCAGGGCGATGAGCCGCACTGACTCCATCCCGGGGATCCTGCCGCACCTGCGTGGCGACCTCGTAGCCACTCAAGTCGGGCAGGCCGAGGTCGAGGACGCAGGTCTCTGGCCGGAACGAAGTCGCCGTTGCGAGCGCCGCCCGCCCCGTGTAAGCCGTGCGTGACTTCGTACCCCTCGAGGCCCAGCAGCATCGCCAGGCTGTCGGCTGCATCGCGGTTGTCGTCGACCACGAGGATGCGCCGGCGATCGCCCGCGACAGGGCGCTCGCGCCGCGCGTCGTGCCGGGCTTCGTCGTCGGCGGACACGCAGGGCAGGGTGACGGTGAACTCGCTGCCTTGCCCGGGTCCACCGCTCTGCGCCGTGATCGTGCCGCCATGCAGTCTCGACCAGCTCTTTCACCAGGGACAGGCCGATGCCGAGCCCGCCTTCGCTGCGGCCCGCCGTTCCCTCGACCTGCGCGAACATCTGGAAGATCTTCGGGCAGCGCCTCGGCCGGGATGCCGATGCCCGTCGTCGCGAACGTTCAGTTCGATGACTGCGCGCCGTGCGTCGCTTGCGCTGAGCATGATTTCCGCCTCCGGGTCCGAATACTTCGCTGCATTCGTCAGCAGGTTCGAGATCACCTGCGCGAGGCGCAGCGGATCGGCTTCGAGCGACGGCGCAGGCTGCGGCAGGTCGATGCGCAAACGCTGCCGCCGCGCGTCGAGCAGCGGGCGGGCGACTTCGACGGCCGTCGTCCACCACCGATTCGAGCCGCACGACCTGCCTCGCGGATCTCGAGCTTGCCGCGCGTGATGCGGGCGACGTCGAGCAGGTCATCGAGCAAGCGCCCCATGTGGCTCACCTGGCGCTGGATGACGCGTCGAGCCCAGTCGATCTCACTTGGGCCCGCCCGTGCCGAGCCCAGCAGGTCTGCCGCGGTGCGGATGGGCGCCAGCGGGTTGCGTAACTCGTGGGCAAGGGTGGCGATAAAGCGGTCCTTCCTGCGATCGTCCTCCCGCAGGGCTTCCTCCGCCTCGCGACGCGCCGTGACGTCCATGGTCAGGCCCTGCAGCCGAACCAGGCGACCCGTCCGCGTCGAATTCGCCGATCCCGCGCTCCTGCAGCCAGACCACCCTGCCGTCGGGCCGCCGCGAACCGTAGGTCGCTTCGTAGGTCGGCCGCGCCGGCGTCAGCGAAGTCACGAGGTCGATGAGCCGTTGCCGGTCGTCCGGGAGCAGTCGCTCGAAGAAGCTGCTGCCCGGCTCGTCGTTGAACGGCGCAAGGATGTGATCGGGATCCGCCCGACGCACGTGATCACGCTGCGGGTCGTAATCGAACGTAAAGCCCCGGCCTGCCGCGATGGCGTCCCGCATGCGTCGCTCGCTGTCCTGCGCGCTGGTGCGGGCCAGCCGCTGCTGGTGCATCACGACCGCGAGCGTCAGGGCCCACAGGCTGGTGACGAGGAGAAATGCCTGCGCCGCAACCACGTCGTCGCCGAAGATGCCACCGCCGTGGCCCATCCGCCAGACGATGCCGATCGTGATCAGCAGCAGGCCGGCGTAGGTCCAGGCCGGTTCGCTGCGTCGCGGCCACGACCAGCAGGAGGGGATATACGAGCGCGAGCAGCACGAGCAGCGCCAGCAGCTCGTTGCCGTGGAAATCGACGCTGACGATCACCAGTGAAACGATCGCGACTGCGGCGAGCGCGGGTGCGATGGAGTTGCCGCTGGCGCCAGGCCTGCAGCAGCGCCGGTCGAGCCATCGTGCCGAACGCGATCACTGCCGGCGCCACCGTCAGCATGCCGACGCCGCGTGAGCGTATCCAGAGCGTCCAGTTCTGCACGAAATCGAAGCCGACCTGGGGCATCGCCACGAGGATCACGGAGCCGATGGCGCCGCCGACCGTCACGGTGATCATCACTGCAGCAATGAACCACGCGACCTGGGGCAGGGTCTCCAGCCGCGCCGGCAGGCCGGTCCAGCGTTCGAGCAGGCCCGCCAGCAGCCAGGCTTCGCCGAGGTTGGCCGCGACGAACATCAGGTTCAGGCCGAGGGGACGCCCACCGACGGCATTGCTGGCGAACAGCCCGGACGCGAGCCCCGTGATGACGGGCAGGCGTAACCGGGGCGGAGTGATCAGCCACAGTCCGGCGACGATGCCGGCGGCGGGCCACAGGACGGCAAGGCCTCGATGGACGAGCGCCAGCCCGAGGATTGCCGCACCGAAGGTGAGCGCACAGGCGCCGAGCGCCGCCGGCAGCCCGGCTCCTCTGAATGTCCCCAGTACCCGGCCGAGCCGCTGCGGCGTCGCCGGTTTCCTGTGTTGTGGCCACGCGCTTTCCTCGCGCGATTCGCTCACTCCAGTACCGTGAACGCCAGGCCCGCATGCTGCTCCAGGCGCGCCAGCAGCCGGTCGCCGAACAGGCTGGCCGGCGTCCAGAATCCTCCCGGCCCGTCAGGCGCCACGTCCTGCCTGAAGCAGGCGGCGGCCTGGCCGAGCATCTTCGCCGTCGAGCCGTAGCCGGGATCCCGGTCGCCGGTGACGCGGACGCGCAGTTCGCGGTCGTCGCTGGTGCGCCCGAGGAAGCGCAGGTCGTAGCCGCCCTTGCGTTGCGCCTCCGGGCTCGGTCCTTCTCCCGGAGCGGGCAGGAACCGCGTCAGCAGCCTGCGCGTCGGGCCGATGGCGCCTGCGCCCATGAAGGCCGCGAGGCCGGCGGACACCGCCGCGGCGGTCGCCCGGCCCTGCAGCCCGCGGCCCGTCATGATCGCTTCGTCGTAGCGGAACTCGCGCCCGTAAGCCTGTCGCTGCAGCGCATTGGTGCGCTGGACGATGCGCGTGTTCAGCGCACTCATGATGAACGGTGCCGTCCATGTCGCGAAGTCCGCGTCGTATTCGGCGAACTTGACGTTGTGCTGGCGCACCCGGGGGGCATAACCCGCCGGGCACAGCGAGTACGGGTCGGCGAGCTCGCGCCGCAACGCCGGGTCGGCGGCGACGTCCTTGACGATATTCATCACCGAGGCAAACGTGCCGCCCGAGAAGCCTCCCCGCATCGATTTCACGCGCATCTTGACCGTCGTGCACGGCTGGCGGAAACGGGCCTGGGCCTCGCGCTGCAGGAAATGCACGCCGAGGTCGAACGGGATCGAGTCGAATCCGCAGCAGTGGACGATCCGTGCGCCGGATTCCTGCGCCTGCTTTTCGTACGTCGCGATCATCCGCCGGATCCAGTGGACCTCGCCGGTCAGGTCGCAGTAGTCGGTGCCCGTTTCGGCGCAGGCGCGGACCAGGGGCTCGCCATGGATCGCGTACGGGCCCACCGTCGACACGATGAGCCGTGACTGGCGACAGAGCTTGCGCAGCGCGTCGAGGTCGGTGGCATCGGCGACCAGCAAGGGCAGTTGCCTGGCCTGCGCGCCCAGCTCGGCGCGCACGGATTCGAGCTTGGGCCGCGAACGTCCCGCGGCAGCCCAGCGCAGCTCGCCGTTGCAGCCGAATTCCTCGAGCAGGTAGCGCGCCAGGATCTGGCCGACGAAGCTCGTGGCGCCGAACAGGACGATGTCGTAGGTCTTTGTACTCATGGGGTCCCATCTTAGACCAATGTCTCAGTTCGGCTTGCGGCCGGCCTTGCTAGATTCCGGCCACGTGCCTACAGAACAGAAGGGGGAGCTCGCATGGCCACACCACCCACCATCGACTGGAATGCCGTCATCAATGACCCGCGTTTCCAGACGTTGCACCGCAAGAAACAGGGGTTCCTGACGGGGCTCATGATCTTCTCGGTGGCTTTCTATTTCCTGCTGCCGATCGGCGCCGCCTACTTCCAGGACCTCTACAAGGTCAAGGTCTGGGGACCCGTCAACGTCGGGATCCTGTTCGCGCTGCTCCAGTTCGTCGTGGCCTGGCTGGTCGCGTTCTACTACTCGAAGCGGGCCGGCGGCGAATTCGACCGCCTGGCACGTGAAATTGCCGCCGACTACGAGAAAGGGAAGGTGACGGCATGAACTTCCAGAACCGCAAGTGGCTGGCCTGGGGCCTGGCCGCACTGCTGCCCGTGATCGGCACCACGGCCTATGCCCAGGGCGCCGTCACGGCCGAATACCGCTGGCTCACGTTCGCCGTGTTCGCGGCGATCATCAGCCTGACGATGTACGTCACGTACCTCGCCGCGAAGCGCGTGAAGTCGGCCTCCGACTTCTACACGGCCGGCGGCGGCGTGACGCGGCATGCAGAACGGCTGGGCGATCGCCGGCGACTACCTGTCGGCCGCCTCGTTCCTCGGCATCGCCGGCCTGATCTCGCAGTACGGGTACGACGGCTTCATGTACTCGGTCGGCTGGCTGGTGGCGTACATCACCGTGCTGCTGCTGATCGCGGAGCCCTGCCGCAACATCGGCCGGTACACGCTGTCGGACATCCTCGCGTACCGCAACGATCCCGAAGAAGATGCGCATCGTCGGCGCGCTCTCGGTCATCACCGTCTCGACGTTCTACCTGACGGCGCAGATGGTCGGCGGCGGCGTGCTCGTCAAGACGCTGATCGGCATCGACTACGAGATCTCCGTCATCGCGGTCGGCGTGCTGATGCTCGCCTACGTGCTGTTCGGCGGCATGGTCGCGACGACCTGGGTGCAGATCATCAAGGCGATCCTGCTGGTCATCGCCTCCCTGCTGCTCGTGATGCTGGTGTGGCTGCCCTACGGGTTCTCGCTGCCGGCGTTCCTGCAGGACGTCGTCGGTGATCCCAAGGTGCAGGCGAAGGTCGCGGCGCTGCTCGGCGACGCCTCGAAGAACATGACGGCTGCCGAACTGGGCCAGCGTTTCCTCGAGCCGGGCCTGTACTTCAAGGCGCCGATCGACCAGATCTCGCTGGGCATGGCGCTCGTGTTCGGCACGGCCGGCCTGCCGCACATCCTGATGCGGTTCTTCACGGTGCCGACCGCACAGCAGGCACGCAAGTCCGTGCTCTGGGCGATGGCCATCATCGGCGGCTTCTACGTGCTGACGCTGTTCCTCGGCTTCGGCGCGGCAAGGTTCGTCGGTCCGCAGGCGATCGCGGCGATCGACGCCGGCGGCAACATGGCCGCACCGCTGCTCGCGCAGTACCTGGGCGGTGGCGCCAACTCGTTCCTCGGCAACTTCATGCTCGCGTTCGTGTCGGCCGTGGCCTTCGCCACGATCGTCGCGGTCGTCGCGGGCCTGGTGCTCGCCGCGGCTTCGGCCATCGCGCACGACCTGTACGTCGGCGTCTATCACGGTGGCGACGTCGTGTCCCCGCAGCAGCAGGTTCGCGCCGCGCGCATCGCGACGGTGGTCGTGGGCGCCATGGCGATCACGATCGGCATCGCGGCCAAGGGCCAGAACGTCGCCCACCTCGTGGCGCTGGCCTTCGCCGTGGCCGCCTCGGCCAACTTCCCGTGCGTGCTGATGACGCTGTACTGGAAGCGCTGCAACACGAGCGGCATCGTCGCCGGCATGATCGTCGGCACGGTCGTGGCCGTCGGCCTCACGCTGGTGTCGCCGAACGTCACGTACCCGAAGGCGGTGCGCGAAGCGTCGATGAAGGTGCTCGACGCCGAGGCAGGCAAGCGCGAGGCGATCGCGGCCCAGCTGGCATCGACGGATCCGGAAGTCGTCAAGACCGGCACGACTGCCCAGGCGGCGCTCGACAAGGCCGTCAAGAAAGCCAAGGACGACATGGCCAAGGTCGAGGGCAAGGAAAAGTCGTTCATGGGTCTCGAGGCGCCGCTGTTCAAGCTCAAGAACCCGGGCATCATCTCGATCCCGCTCGGGTTCCTGGCCGTGCTGCTCGGGTCCCTGCTGTTCCGCGACAAGCGGTCGGAGGAACTGTGGCCCGAGGTCTATGCCCGGCAGAACACCGGCATCCTCGCGTCGAAGGCCTCGTCGCACTGAGCGCACGCCGCGCCCCCCCGCCGTCCGGCGGGGGCGGCGCGGGAGAGTGACTAGTGTGGGAAGTGACTAGTGACTAGTGACTAGTGACTAGTAAGAGGACGGCCCCCGGTTGCTTGCGCGACCGGGGGCTTTTTCTTGCCGACGCTCCTGGCTACCTGCTGCAGCGAGAGGCTTCACTTCCTGCCAGTCACTAGTCACTATTCACTAGTCACTTCTTCCTATCCGCTATCCGCTTCCCCCACTTCCACTTCCTCCACTTCCTTGAGCACTCCGCCCCTGATCGTCGAATCGACGACCCGATTCCTCCGGGCCCACCTGCCGTTTTCGCGCATGAGCTCGAAGGACCTCGAGTTCATCGCGGAGCGCGCACACCTCGGTTATTTTCCGGTCGGCACGACGATCGTCGATCCGGCGAGCGGCATCGCGGATAACCTGCACATCATCCAGCGCGGCCACGTGCGAGTGCGCAACCCCACCGCCGCCGCGGACGACGAGGTGCGCGGGGCGGGCGAATGCTTCCCCGTCGCCGCGCTGTCGGCCAATACGCCCGGCACGCGACGCTTCGAGGCGACCGAGGACGTGTTCTGCCTGTTGCTGCCGCGCGCCGATTTCGATGCACTCCGGGCGCGTTCACCCGAGTTCGGCGCGTTCTGCGCCGAGGCGCTGGCGACGATCGTGCAGCACTCGCTCGGCCAGCTGCGCAACCACTTCTCGCAGCGAGCGACGGACCAGCAGACGTTGCTCGAGCCGCTGAAGTCCCTGGTGCGACGCGACCCGGTCTATTGCTCGACGGACACCCCGGTCCGTACCGCGCTCGAACGCATGAGCGAGGAGGGGGTTCGCACGATTGCCGTCGTCGACGCGAAACGCCGGCCGGTCGGCATGTTCACCCTCATCGACCTGATGGAGCGCATCGTGCTCCCGGGGCTGCCGCTGGAGACCCCGGTCGCCGAGGCGATGAGCACGACGCCGACGATGCTCGACGAACTGGCCACGGCGCAGGAAGGCCTCGCGCTCATGGCGAGTCGCGGCATCCATCAGCTGCTGGTCGTGCGGGGCGGCGAACTGGCCGGCGTGGTTTCCGAGCGCGACCTGTTCAGCCTGCAGCGCGTGACCATGCGCAACATCACCCAGTCCGTGAAGCTCGCCCGGGACGTCACGGCGCTGCAGCGCGCTGCCCGGGACATCGCGCTGCTCACCGACAACCTGCTGGCGCAGGGTGCCGCGGCCGAACCGCTCACGCACACGATCACGGCGCTCAACGATGTCCTGACGCGGCGACTGTTCGAGCTCGTCCTGCCGGGTTTCGGTCTCGACGACATCGATGCCTGCTGGCTGTCCGTCGGCAGTGAGGGTCGCCGCGAGCAGACCGTCGCGACGGACCAGGACAACGCGATCGTCTTTCGCTGCGACCCCGCCGGGACCGAGGCGACGCGCAAGCGGCTGCTCGAGTTCGCCCGCGCGGCGAACGACGGGCTCGCGGCCCTCGGGTTCCCGCTGTGTCCCGGCAACATCATGGCGAGCAATCCGGAGCACTGCCTCACGCTCACGGAATGGCGTGGCCGGTTCGCAGCCTGGATGCGCGAACCCACGCCCACGGCCTTGCTCGGAGCCAACATCTTCTTCGACTTCCGGCCGCTCGCCGGCAATTTCGCGCTCGCGGAGGAGTTGCGCCGCTGGCTCGATGCCACCAGTGGCGAGAACCGGTTGTTCCTGCGCATGCTGGTGGCCAATGCGCTGCAGGCCGAACCGCCGCTCGGCTGGATCCGGACGTTCCGCACGGACGAGGGCGAGTTCGCCGGGACGATCGACCTCAAGAGCCACGGCACCCGTATCTTCGTCGATGCCGCGCGCGCGTTCGCGCTCGCGCTCGGGCTCAGCGAGACCAACACGGCGCAACGCATCCGCATGGCGGGCCGGCGCCTCAATCGCGACGAGCGGGACATCACGGCGTCGGTGGACGCATACCACTTCCTGCAGTTGCTGCGCCTGCGGGCGCAGCGCGGCGGGTTGGACGGCGTCGATGCCGGCGACGGCGACGAAAAGGCACGGCAGGGCCTGAACCGGATCGACCCGTACGCGCTCAACGAGGTCGACCAGCGCATGCTGCGGGAAGCGTTCCGGCAGGCGCGCGCATTGCAGACCCATCTCGACCAGGCCATCGGCCACTGACGCGCATGGTGAACTGGCCGTTCGCGGACCTGCTGCGTGCGAGGCAAGCCCGGCAGGCGCTGCCGCGCGCGTACCGCGAGCGGTTGCGGCACGCCCGCCGCGGCTTCCTCGAACGGCCCGGGCTGGGACAGCCGCTGGCGCTGGCGCGCTTCGTCGCCCTCGACCTGGAGACCACCGGCCCGCGCATGCTCGTCGATCGCGTCATTTCGATCGGCGCGGTGGCCGTGTCGGAGCGCACCGTCCGCCACGACGATGCGTTCGAGGCCCTGCTGCGGCAGGATCGCTCGAGCGAGGTAGACAACATCCTGATCCACCAGATCGGGGGCCAGGAACAGCTCGGCGGCACCGACCCGTCCGAGGCCCTGGTCCGCTGCCTCGAGTACATCGGTGAGTCACGTGTCGTCGCGTTCCGCGCGGAATTCGACGCAACGGTATTCCGGCGCGAGGTTCGCGCGCAGCTCGGGTTGCGCGCGTGGCCCCGGTTCATCGACCTCGCCGCGCTGCTGCCTGCCGTGTTCCCCGGAACCAACAATGACACGCTCGACGACTGGGTCAGGTATTTCAGCCTGCCACCCATCGGCAGGCACCATGCGATCGCCGATGCCTACGCGACCGCGCAGATGCTGATGATCGTGCTGGAAGCGGCGCCGCGCCTGCGCATCGAGACGATCCGCGACCTGCGCGATGCCGAGCAGGCCCAGCGCTGGCTGGGACGACGACGGTGAGCGGCGCGTTCGACCGGCGCGCAACTGGCCGATGCGCTCGACGCACTGCTGGTCGAGCTCCAGGCAATCAACCCGACGGAGTGACGCCATGACCCTCCCCGCCGTCCGCACGCCCGACGAGCGCTTCGACCGGCTGCCCGGCTTTGCGTTCGCGCCGCATTACGTCGCTACCCTGCCGGGTTACACAGGACTGCGCGTCCACTACCTCGACGAACTGCCGGTGGGTGAGCCTTCGGGGCGGACGTTCCTCTGCCTGCACGGCCAGCCGACGTGGTGCTACCTGTATCGCCGCATGATCCCGGCGTTCGTCCGCGCCGGTCATCGCGTGGTCGCGCCCGACCTGCTCGGCTTCGGCCGCTCCGACAAGCCGGTGGCGGATGACGTGTACACGTATACGTTCCACCGCAACCTGCTGCTGCGCCTCTTCGAATACCTCGACCTCGAGCGCGTGACGCTCGTCGTCCAGGACTGGGGCGGGCTGCTCGGGCTGACCCTGCCGATGGAATTTCCCGGGCGCATCGACCGGCTAATCGTCATGAACACGGGCTTAGGGGTCGGCCGCTCGCCCGGTGCGGGCTTCGATGCCTGGAAGGCATTCGTCGCCTCGCACCCGGATTTCGACGTTGCCGGATTGATGCAGCGCTCGTGCCCGCACCTGACTGCCGCGGAAGCCGCCGCGTACGCCGCGCCGTTCCCCGATCGCACGTACCGTGCGGGTCCCCGCGTGTTTCCGGCCATCGTGCCCGTCAGTCCCGGAATGGACGGGGTGGAAGTCTCGAGACGGGCCGCGGCTTTCCTGAGCGACGAATGGCAAGGGCCGGCCTTCATGGCGATCGGCATGCAGGACCCCGTCCTCGGTCCGGTGGTGATGCATGCGCTGGCACGGAAGATCCGCGGCTGCCTGCCCCCGCTCGAGCTGCCGCAGGCCGGGCACTTCGTCCAGGAGTGGGGCGAGACAGTGGCGACGAGCGCACTGGCGGCGCTCGGTGATAAAGTCGTCGGCTAGGACGGCGCGCGATTCAGGGATCGACGAGCCACCGTCCTGCGCAGCAAGAACAAGACCCAATCCACAGGGACGTGCCGATGAAACAACGGGATTTGACGACCGCCGGCATCGGAGGGCTCGATCTCCATGCGCAGGCGTGGTTACCCGATGCGAGCCCGCGAGCCGTCATCGCGCTGGCGCACGGGCTCGGGGAACATTCCGGACGCTACGGCCACGTGGCCGCGCGGCTCGTCGCTGCAGGCTATGCGGTGTATGCGGTCGATCATCGCGGGCACGGCAAGTCGCCGGGACCCCGGGCAAACATCGAGCGCTTCGATCACGTCGTGTCGGACTTCTGTGCGTTCGCCGGTCGCGCCGCGCGGCAGCACCCCGGGGCGGACCTGTTCCTGCTCGGTCACAGCATGGGGGGAGCCATCGCGTTCGCCAGCGCCTTGCGGCTGCAGGACCGCCTGCATGGCCTGGTCCTGTCGGCGCCGGCGCTGGGCCTCGAGCACACCGTTCCCCGCTGGCAGCAGGCGTGTGCGCGCGTGCTGGCAGCGGTGGCGCCGAACGTGGGGGTGCTGTCGCTTGCGCCTGCGGCCGTGAGCCGTGACCCGCAGGTCGTGCGCCAGTACGAGCAGGACCCGCTGGTCCATCACGGTTCGATTCCGGCGCGGACCGCCGTCGAACTCGTGGCAGCGAGCGGCACCTTGCGCGAGCTGGCGGCGCAATTGAAGTTGCCGGTCCTGGTGATGCACGGCACGGCCGACCGGCTCGTGCCGCCAGGGCCCGCGCGGGCCGTCCACCAGGCCATCGCGTCGAAGGACCGTACCCTGCGGTACTACGAAGGCTTGTACCACGAGATCTTCAACGAGCCCGAGCGCGACCAGGTGATCGCCGACGTGATCCGCTGGCTCGACGCGCACTGAAGCACGGCTGCCCTCAGGCGGAGGGGATGAACTCCTCGTCGCCCTGTTGTTCCCGCTCGAACTTCAGGAAGTCGAAATACCCGCAGGACGGATGGTCCGGGTAGATCCGGCAGACCGACGGGCGCGCCTCGTAGACGGTGCAGCGCCGTGCGTCCTGGTCGAAGAAGCGGCAGGTCGACTTGAAGACGTGGTCCTTGCGGTGGCGCAGCAGCTGCTCGTCGATCTCGCGGGTCCGGTAGTGGTACGTGAACTTGCGCCGTGCGGCGCGCGGCACTGATGCCGAAATGCCGTGCGAGCCGCTCGATGTCGAAGTCGCTCACGGCGATGCGCGGGTAGCTGCAACAGTAGCCCGGGCACTGGGAGCAGTCGTAACGCGGCTTGGCGGTCTTCTTCGTCATGCGCGGGCGGGTCTGCGGCGGGGACGCGCAGTGTAACGATCCGGCCCCGGGGCTGCACGGTACGTAATATGCGCTGATTCGAGCGCGGCATGCCCGTTCGAGAATCGGGTCGAGGCTCCGCGATGGACAGTCCGACGACCGCGCTGGGGAGGGCCAGCAGACTCCAGGCCGGCTGGCAGGCCAGGCCCGCGTCGGCGATTGTCCGCGAGCTGGACTCCGACGCAACGAGCGGACTGCCATCTGCCGTTGCGCAGGCCCGCCTTGCCCGGGACGGACCCAATCGCCTCCGCGAAGCCCGACGCCCGGCGCCGCTGCGCATCCTGTTGCGCCAGTTCAGGAGTCCCCTCGTCTACGTCCTGCTCGCGGCGGCCTTGCTGTCGCTGCTCCTGGGTCATTCGACCGATGCCGGGTTCATCGGGTTCGTGCTGTGCATGAACTCCGGGCTCGGGGCGTGGCAGGAATGGAATGCCGAACAGCAGAGCCAGGCGCTGCAGGGACTGCTGCGCATACGCGCCACCGTCGTGCGCGACGGCGTGACCCGCGAGGTCGACGCCGCCGAACTCGTGCAGGGCGACGTCGTATCACTCGAGAGCGGGCAGTACGTGCCGGCGGACCTCCGGTTGCTGGAGAGTCACGGACTCGAAATCAACGAGGCGCTGCTCACCGGGGAATCCCTGCCGTCGACCAAGGACGCCGGAGCGCTCGCCGGGGAGCGTGCGCCGCCATCGGAGTGCGCGAACTGCGCGTTCGCCGCGACTCTCGTGCTGCGCGGCAGGGCGCATGGCATCGTGACTGCGACTGGAGCCGCGACCGAAGTCGGCCGGTTGGCCGAGTCGATGTCCGCCGTCCATGCCGGCAAGCCGCCGCTCACCGAGCGCATGGAGCGTTTCAGCCGGACGATCGCGATCGTGGTGCTGCTGGCTGCGGTGCTGATCGCCACCGTGGCCGTGCTGATACACCACCACGACCCGTTCACGATGTTCACCTTCGGGGTCGCGCTGGCCGTGTCCGCCATCCCGGAAGGGCTCCCGGTGGCGGTGACCGTGGCGCTCGCGATCGCCGCACGGCGCATGGCGGCGCGGGGCGCGATCGTGCGCGCAACTGCCGGCCGTCGAAGGACTGGGCAGTTGCTCGTTGATCGCCAGCGACAAGACCGGGACGCTGACCTGCAACGAATTGACGGTACGCCTGCTGCGCACCCCTGACGGCTCGCAGCTGGCGCGTCACGGGAGCGGGCTACCGGCCGACCGGCGTGATCGAGCCCAGCGACGACGCGCGGCCCGGTGCGACGGCGCACGCGCTGGTGCTCGAGGCGCTGCGGGTCGCGGCGGCGTGCAACGAGGCGGAACTCGCCGAGCACGACGGAGCGTGGCGCGCACGGGGCGATCCGACGGACCTCGCGCTGCTCGCATTCGCCGGCAAGGGCGGGCTCGACCGCACGGCGCTGCTGCTCGAGCGCCCGCTCGTACACCGGATCGCCTACGAACCCGAGTTGCGCTTCGCCGCCACCTACCACCGGCACGAGGGAGGGACCTGGATTGCAGTCAAGGGCGCCCCGGAGCGCGTGCTCGCGATGTGCCGGCTCGACGCCTGGCAGCAACGGGCCGAACTCGACTCCGTCGAATCGATGGCCCGGTGCGGCATGCGGGTACTCGCGCTCGCCAGCGCCTGCGCGCGAGGGACCGCCGGACTCCGGCTCGCCGCCGCCGGAGCCCACCGAGCCTCGAGTTCCGCGGACTGGTCGGCCTCGTCGACCCGCTGCGGGAAGGCGCGGCCGACGCTGTCAGGCGTTGCGCCGAGGCCGGGATCCGCGTCGTCATGGTCACGGGCGACCATCCCCTCACGGCGCTCGCGATTGCACGGGAACTCGGCATTGCCAGCGACGAGTCGGAGGTGGTGCACGGCGCGCAACTCGCAGAGGCCACGCCGGAACAACTGCGGGCGGTGATCGGGCAGGCCCGGGTGTTCGCGCGCGCTACGCCTGAACAGAAACTGGCGCTGGTGTCGGCGGCACAGGCAAGCGGGCATTTCGTCGCAGTCACGGGCGATGGCGTCAACGACGCACCGGCGCTGCGTCGCGCCAACATCGGCATTGCGATGGGACGCGGCGGCACCGACGTCGCGCGGCAGGCCTCCGACCTGGTGCTGAGCGACGACAACTTCTCGACGATCGTCGCCGGCGTCGAGGAAGGACGCATCGCCTACCAGAACATCCGCAACGTCGTGTACCTGCTGACGGCCGCCGGCATCGCCGAAGTGCTGACCGTCGGTCTTGCGGTGCTGGCCGGGCTGCCCTTGCCGCTGCTGCCGGTGCAGCTGCTCTGGCTCAACCTCGTGACGAACGGCATCCAGGACGTCGGCCTCGCGTTCGAGCGCGGTCGTGGCGACGAGCTGCGCCATCCGCCGCGGCCGGCCCGCGAGCCGATCTTCAACGCCCTGATGCTGCAGCGCGGGTTGCTGGCCGGGCTGTGGATGTCCGTGCTCAGCCTCGGCCTGTTCGTGTTCCTGCTCGATGCGGGCTGGCCGATCGAGCAGGTCCGCAACAGCCTGCTGCTGCTCATGGTCCTGATGCAGAACATCGACGCGATCAATGCGCGGTCGGAAACGGTCTCGGTGCTGCGGCTGCCGTTGCGCAACAATCCGCTGCTGCTGGTGGGCGTCTGCATCGCGCTCGGGCTGCACGTCGCGGCGATGTACTGGCCCTGGATGCAGGGCATCATCGACGTGCAGCCGCCGGCCGCGGGCGAATGGATCGCGCTGCCGTTGCTCGCCGTTACCCTGTTCGGCGTGATGGAAGCGCAGAAGCGGCTGCGCCGACGTCGCTCAGGTCGCAGGACCAGGCGGCCAGGGCGTGATGCGCAGGCGTGCGTCGGAAAGGGCGCCGGGTGCGAGCGGTTCGATGACGACTTCGTTCGCGCCACGCGGCAGGTCGAAGTCGCCGAGCGGAATCCAGCGGCGTCCCCACGTGGATTCGTCCAGCTCGGGCTCCGCTGCAGTTCGGGAGGGATGCAGGGTTGCCCGAGCGCGAGGGCTGTTGCCAGGGTCCGCGTCATACCAGACCGACAGCTCGTAGCGGCCGGCCTTGCCGTTGTGCCAGCGGAAACGCGTCTTCCCGTCGCGACGCGCGGACCCGACGATGCGGCTGCTGCCGCCGTCGCCGCCGAGCTCGGCGAGCAACTGCACGGTGAAGTCATTGAGCCTGGCGATGTCCCAGGGCGCCGGCTCCCGCGGGTCCCAGCCGTTCGTGAATGCCGCGATCACGAGTTCCCGCCCGTCGGGAAGGCGGGCATGCATCACGTCCTGCAACGTGTCGAAAGCGGTGCCAGGCTTGTTCTCGTGATCGCTGCCCGGCGGCAGGCCTCCGCCGAGCCCGCTGTGAGACGAATGACGCGGCCGGCGCAGCAGCGCACGCATGTAGCCGGTCGCCTGCGGTTCGATCGCACCGGAGACGACCTGCAGCAAAAGTTGTGCGGTGAGGTCGGGGGTCATCGCGTTGCGGCCGAGTCGCTGCCAGGCCAGGCGCTCGAGGTCGCTGGGTTCGTCGCCCGAGTTGCTCGGGTAGGTCTTGGTCAAGATTCGCTGCGGCCCGAGCAACCCCGCGGCGTCGAGCACGCGCTCGGTATAGCGGCGTCGTTCCGTCCACGCCTCGACGTCCGCGCCCGCGGCGGCAGCGTTCGGGGCGCCGGAGATGCGATCGACCACCTCGCCCGTGGCGACGTTGTCCGACTCGACGATCATCGGTCGCACGAACTCGTCCAGGCACTCGGGCGGCCTTCCCTGCTCGTGGCACCAGTGAACCGCGCCGACGAGGAAGCCGAGCTTGACGACGCTGGCCGGGTACGCCGCGATCTCCGCGTCGACGGAGCCGCGACGCCACGTGCCCGTCCCGTCACGCAACAACACGCTGACCTGCATGCGGTCGAAAGGCTGTCGCCGCAGGTACGCCGCCCGTGCCCGCTCGACGGCACGCTGCACCCGCGGGTCGTCCCGTATGACCGGTGCTGCCGCCTCTGCAGTGCCGATCGCCAGCACGATGCCGAGCGCGAGCGTCTCCAGCGCGATGGCCTGGCGCACCCGGACGCGGCCCTGCATGACGGCACCGGTGAGCCAGAGTGCGGCGAGGATCGCGCCCGCGCCGCCGGCCAGCGCCGCGGGCTCGAGTTCGGGCAGGAACCAGAGCAGCGGCAGGGTGCCGAGGATGGCAGCGGCCAGGTGCAGCAGCGCGAACGTCCGCACCGCGCCCGTCATCGGTGGATCGTAGATCCGGACCTGCGCGACGTCGAAGTGTGGTCTGTGCCACGCCTCGCCGGTGGCTGTTGCGGGCTGCCAGCCGGGCGGCATGAACCAGGCGCGCAACTTGTCGACCCAGCGCTCGCACGACCAGGACTTGCGGGCGAGGTCGGCATACACCTCGAGGTTGGCCCAGAGCGGGTCCCACGAATTCAGTGGCGCGCGCGTACCGTACACGCAGGGCTCGGCTTCCTCGACGAACGTGCCGAAGAGGCGGTCCCACGCCATGAAGATGCCGCCGTAGTTGCGGTCGATGTAACGGTCGTTCACCGCGTGGTGCACGCGATGATTCGAGGGCGAGGCGAACCACCGGTCGAAGGCGCCGAGCTTGCCGACCAGCTCGGTGTGGATCCAGTACTGGTACAGCAGGTCGACGATCGCGGCGACGGCGAACATCCCGGGCGGCACGCCCGCCACCGCCATCGGCAGGTAGAACAGCCAGCCGAGCAGCGCGCCGCTGCTGGTCTGGCGCAACGCCGTGGAGAGGTTGTAGCGCTGGCTCTGGTGGTGCACGACGTGCGAGGCCCAGAAGACCGCGCTTTCGTGACCGAGCCGGTGGTTCCAGTAGTAGCAGAAATCGTAGAACACGATCGCGAGCAGCCAGGCCCACCAGGGCTCGCGTGGCCACTCGCCAGAGCGCGACGTGCTCGAAGACCCACGCGTAAATGCCGATCGTCAGCACGCGCACGAACACGTTGATGACCTGGCTCATCACGCCGAGGCTCAAGCTGTTGATCGCGTCGTTCAAGCGGTAGACGCCCTGCATCCCGCGCGCCCGGGCCACCAGCCACTCGATGACGATGAGCAGGAAGAAGACGGGCGTTGCGATCGCGATGGCCTTGCCCATGAGGGAATCCTAAGCCTCGACGTGCCAGCCGCGCGAGCGCTCGACGGCCTCGCCCCAGCGTGCCAGTCGCGCCCGCGCCTCGTCGCGCGACATCGCGGGCTCGAACGTGCGCTCGGCACGCCAGTTCGCGGCCACCGTCGCGACCGAGTCCCAGAAGCCTGTGCCGAGGCCGGCGAGGTAGGCGGCCCCGAGCGCGGTCGTCTCGGTCACCTGCGGCCGCACGACCGGCACGCCGAGCAGGTCGGCCTGGAACTGCATCAGCAGGTCGTTCGCCGTCGCGCCGCCGTCGACGCGCAATTCCCGCAGGGGTTGCCCGGCATCCTTCTGCATCGCGAGCAGCACCTCGGCACTCTGGAATGCGATCGACTCGAGTGCCGCGCGCGCGATGTGCGCGCGGGTCGTGCCGCGCGACAGCCCGACCATGGCGCCGCGGGCATAGGCATCCCAGTGCGGGCTGCCGAGTCCGGTGAAGGCGGGCACGAAATAAACGCCGCCCGCGTCGGCGACGCTGCGTGCCAGCGCTTCGACGTCGGCCGAACGCTCGATGATGCCGAGACCGTCGCGCAGCCACTGCACGACTGCGCCGCCGACGAACACCGCGCCCTCGAGCGCATAGGTCCGCTCGTGCGTCTGCCAGGCGATGGTCGTGAGCAGCCGGTTGGCCGACGCCAGCGGCGTGGAGCCGGTGTTGAGCAGCAGGAAGCATCCGGTGCCGTAGGTGTTCTTCGCCATGCCCGGTTCGAAGCACGCCTGTCCGAACAGCGCGGCCTGCTGGTCACCGGCGATGCCGGCGATCGGCAGCTTCGTGCGCCCCGATGATCGCCGTCGGCGCCGGTCCGGTCATCGACGAGGCGACGACCTCGGGCAGGATCGCGCGCGGAATCCGCAGCAGCTCGAGCATGAAGTCGTCCCACGCACCGCTCGCAAGATTCAGCAGCAGCGTGCGGCTGGCGTTCGTGGCATCGGTGACGTGCGCCTTGCCGCCGCTCAGTTTCCAGGCGAGCCAGCTGTCGACCGTCCCGAACGCGAGTGCGCCCGCTTCGGCACGCTGTCGCAGGCCGGGCACGTGCTCGAGCAGCCACGCGAGTTTCGTGCCCGAGAAATAAGGGTCGAGCAGCAGGCCAGTGCGTCGCGCCACCTCGGGCTCGAGGCCGTCCGCCTTGAGCCGCTCACAGATCCCGGCGGTGCGCCGGTCCTGCCAGACGATGGCCGGCGCCACCGGCCGACCGGTCGCGCGATCCCACAGCACCGTCGTCTCGCGCTGGTTCGTGATCCCGACGGCCGCGATGTCCGTGGGCGCGAGACGTGCGCGCGCGAGTGCCTCGGTGATCGTCGCCGCCTGCGTCGCCCAGATTTCCTCCGCGTCGTGCTCGACCCAGCCGGACTGCGGGAAGTGCTGGGTGAATTCACGCTGCGCCAGGGCAACGACGCGACCGGCGTGGTCGAAAACGATCGTCCGGGAACTGGTCGTGCCCTGGTCGAGTGCAAGGATGAAGTCGGCGGCCATGGCGGTGCCGGTCAGTGACTGGCGAGCCAGGCGTCGAGCCGCGCCACGCCCGCGCGCGGTACGTGCAGTCCGAGCTTGCCACGCCGGAAGAGGATGTCCTCCGCGGTCTGCGCGAATTCTTCCCGGCGCAGGTACTGGATCTCGCGCTCATGGAGTCCGGGCAGGACTTCCTCGCCGAGGTCCTGCATGCCGCTGCAATCGTCGAGCAGCCGGTCGATGCGGGTGCCGTACGCGCGCGCATAGCGCCAGAGCAACGGACGGTCGAGCCACTGGTAGCGCCGGGCCAGGCGCGTCCGGAAGCCCTCGAAGTCGCCGCCGGGGATGTCGCCACCCGGCAGGGGCGCGCGTTCGGTCCATGCTGGCGCCGCGAGCCCGAGGGCGCGCAGGACACGCGCGACCACTTCCTCGGCGAGCTTGCGGTAGGTGGTCAGCTTGCCGCCGTAAACCGACAGCAGCGGCGGCCCCTGGTCCTGCAGGTCGAGCACGTAGTCGCGGGTGACGCTCTTCGGGTCCTGCGTCGAGGCGGCGAGCAGCGGCCGCAAGCCCGCGAACGTCCAGACGACGTCGCGCGTCGTCAGGTCGCGCTTGAAATAGCGATTGACCATGTCGACGAGGTACTGCGTCTCCGCGGGGCTGATCGCGGGCCGCGCGAGATCGCCGTGATACTCGCGCTCGGTGGTGCCGACCAGCGTGAAGTCGCGCTCGAACGGGATCGCGAACACGACGCGGCCGTCAGGCGCCTGGAACAGGTAGGCATACGGATGCTCGAACAGCTTTCGCACCACGATGTGGCTGCCCTGGATCAGGCGCGGGTGGTAGCGCGCCGGCAGCGGCGTGTGACTGTCGAGGAACTTCGCGACCCAGGGACCGGCGGCATTGACGACGCAGCGGGCGCGCACGGTCTCCTGCCGTCCGTCAGCGGTCTCGAGGGTCGCGAGCCAGCCTTCGTCTTCGACGCGCAGCCACACGCACTTCGTGCGCGGCAGCACCCGCGCGCCGCGCTCGCGTGCATCGATCGCATTCGCGACGACCAGGCGGGCGTCGTCGACCCAGCCGTCCGAATAGAGGAAGCCGGTGCGGTAGCGCGGGTCGAGCGGTTCGCCCGCGGGGTGACTGCGCAGGTCGACGACGGCCGAGGCGGACATGCGTTCGCGCCGGGCCAGGTGGTCATAGAGAAAGAGTCCGGCGCGGATCATCCACGCGGGACGCAGGTGACTGTCGTGCGGCAGGACGAATCGCAGCGGCCAGGCGAGGTGCGGCGCGGAGGCGAGCACCACCTCGCGTTCGCGCAGGGATTTGCGCACCAGTGCGAAGTCGTAGTACTCGAGGTAGCGCAGGCCGCCGTGGATGAGTTTCGTGCTCGCGGAGGACGTGTGCGCGCCGATGTCGTGCTGTTCGCACAGGACCGTGCGCAGCCCGCGCCCGGCTGCATCGCGTGCGACGCCGGCGCCGTTGATGCCGCCGCCGACGACCAGCAGGTCGCAGTCGGCCGGCTGCGGCTTCACCGGTAAACGAGCACGTCTTCGCGTTCGGCCAGCCATGCTCGTTCGTCCGTACTTGCCTGTGCCTCGAGGTCGTCGCAGGACGCCGTCGGCTCGTCGACCCAGCGGCGCAGGCCCTCGCCGCCGTTGATCAGGTCGATCGCCAGCCGTCCTTGCTCGTACTCGTAGGGAAAATCGCGCCAGAGCTCGAAATCGGCATGCACCTGGCGCAGCGCCTTGAACGCGAGCGCCTGGAGCCGCCAGGGGCGGAAGGCGTCGTGGTCATAGGCGACGTCCTCGACGTGCACCTGCAGGCCCGCGCACAACTCGCCCTGGTGCTTGTGGAACGTGGGCTCGAACCAGCACGGACGCAGCCGGCAGCCGCGCAGCCAGTCGGGTGCGAGACGGCGCATCTCGGCCAGGATCGCCGCGACGTCGAGGCGCGGTGCGCCGAACAGTTCCAGCGGCCGGGTCGTGCCGCGGCCTTCGGAAAGCGTCGTCCCTTCGAGCAGCACGCTGCCCGGATAGCAGCGTGCCATCCACAGGTTCGGGGCGTTCGGGCTCGGGTTGATCCAGTTCCGCTCGCCCAGCGGCCAGCCGTAGCCGGGGCCCGCGTCTGGTTGCCAGTCGGTCATCGGCACGACGCGGTAATCGACGTCGAGACGCAACCTGCGTACGAACCAGTGTCCCATCTCGCCGAGCGTCAACCCGTGGCGCATCGGCATCGCGCCCGCGCCGACGAAGCTTTCCCAGCCGCTGCGCAGCGTCAGGCCTTCGACAGGCCGGCCGATCGGGTTCGGCCGATCGAGCACCCAGACCGACTTCCCGGCGCGGGCGCACTCCTCGAGCACGTAACGCAGCGTCGTGATGAACGTGTAGATCCGGCAGCCCAGGTCCTGCAGGTCCACGAGCAGGACGTCGAACGTGTCGAGCATGGGCCCGGTCGGACGACGCACCTCGCCGTACAGGCTGAACACGGGGATGCCGAGCCGGGCGTCCTGGAAATCCGGCGACTCGACCATGTTGTCCTGCTTGTCGCCGCGCAGGCCGTGCTGCGGCCCGAACGCGGCGGTCAGCGTGACGTCGCCGAGCCGGGCGAGCGCATCGAGCGAATGGGTCAGGTCGGCCGTGACCGAGGCAGGATGGGCCAGCAGGGCAACCCGCCGCCCGCGCAGGCCCTTGCGCAGGTCCGGGTCGGCACAGAGCCGGTCGATCCCGAAATTCACGTCGAGGATGTTCCGACCGCGCCTGTGCAGGATGTCGGCGACGCCGGTCGGCGGGATCCCGATCTGCAGGGCGAAGCCGAGGCGGTGATGAAAGTCGGGCAGGGCGGCCGGGTGCGTGAGCGCCCAGTAGGTGAGTCGCCCATCGGTCTCTTCGATGACGGCCGCGACGCCGGCGCGCAGGGGCGAGCCGGGCTTCGGGCTAGGCAATTCCTCGAGATAGGTCACGGCCTCGAGCACCAGCCCGCGCGGCGTGGGCCGCACGGCGATGCGCGGCGGTCGACGCACCTCGATCGAAGCCATGCCGCGTCGATAACCGACGAATCCGTAGATGGCCCATTCGCCCGAAGGCGAGAAATTGAGCTCGCAGTAGGCCTCGCTTTCAGGCAACCCGACGAAGACCTCGAAACAGGTGTGTCGCCAGAGTTCGTCCGCCCGCGCCGGCGGGCGCGCCCAGGGCAACACGATCCGCGACATGTCGGCCTCGAGCGCAAAGCGCACGGCGAGCTTGCCTGCGCCGCCGACCCGGGCGCTGGCCGTCAGCCCGGTCACGGCGACGCTGGGGCTCGACGGATGGCAGTCGAGAGCGACGGTCTGGAATTTCGTTCTTCGCATCGGCCTGATTCTAATGGGACGGCCTCAGATTGGCTCCATCAAAGAAGGGTCGGGGCGCTCCATCCACCCGATGACCGCCTCGGCGAAGCGGCCGCATTCCGCGATCGCCGTTTCCCAGGCCTGGATGCGGGCCGCGTGGTCGGGCCCGTAACGATAGAAATCCTGCCGGTCGGGCAGCTTGCCATTGGGCAGGGTCGCGAGGAACGAGGGGGAGGGCGCCACCAGCAGCAGGTCGTCGAGCCAGGGGTGCGCGCGTGGCGAGCGGCGCCATGGCAGGTGCTTGTCGAGCCAGCCGGGGGTCACGTAGTCATTGAAATGCGGGTAGAAAACGATCCCTGCCCCGCGGGCGGCCAGGCGCGGATAGGGCAGGAGCAGGTGGTAGTCGATCAAGGCGCCGTCCCAGTAATTGCCGGGCGGCGCACCGTGGATGTCCCGCACCGGGGCGGCGATCGACGGGATCGTGCCCGAGGCGAGCAGGGCATCTTCCGCGTTGATGTCGTCGAGCGGCACGTTGACCAGCCCGAACTCGTCGAACGGCTCGCCGTCGAGCAGGCTCGACTTCGCGCCCGCATGGAACACGATCCGCTCGAGGTAGCGGGCCAGTCGGCTGCGCGAGATCGCGTTGCTCAGTACGGCACGTGCGAAGGCCAGCTTGCTTTCGCGGTCGTGCAGCGGGCCGCGGGCGCGGGACGTCACGACACTCAGCGAGACGCCGTCGCGCCACTCGAGCGGCCCGTCGCCGCGCACGGCGCGCGCAATGCGTCGGCAGGCGCGGCTGATTTCGGCCGTGTCCGGGCGGGCCGTATAGCACTGGTCGTGGACGTAGGCGTGCTGCAGCCGATCGAGTGACGCCGCGGCGTCCCGCCGCGCCAGGGCAGCCATGCGCCAGGCGCCGATCGAGGCGCCGACGAGTTCGACGGCAGGTGCGCCCACGAGCCACTCGCGCAACAACAGGCGATCCAGCGGCAGCAAGGCGAGGCCCTTGGGGCCACCGGCGGCCGCGGGAATGCAGCGGATGTCGCGAGGCGACAGGCCGTGCTCCCGGATGTGGCGCATTGCGCCAGGCCCGGCACGCAGGACGAAAGGGTGCGGATGGGAGGCCATGCGGCCCGCGATGCTAGCAGTCTGCGCGACGAATCCGCAGGGGTGCGTTACGATCCCCGCGCCAGCGACGCCCTGGGGGAACCGTGGGACCCGGTATTTCGATACTGATCTGTGCCATCGCAGTCGCCGGACTGCTGGTGGCGGAACGGCGCCGCTCGCAGCGTGGCAAGTGGCTCACCAAGCCGGTCGCATCGCTGGCTTTCGTCGCTGCGGCACTGGCTTCGAACGCACTCGATACCACCTACGGCGAGCTGATCCTGCTCGGCCTGCTGTTGAGCCTGCTCGGCGACCTCCTGCTCATACCGCAAGGCCGGCCCCGCACCTTTCGTGCCGGCGTGGTGGCGTTCGGTTCGGCACACGGCGCATTCGCTGCGGCCTTCCTCAGCCAGCCCTTGAGCCTGCCTTGGCTCGCGATCGCGGGGGCTATGCTGCTCGGGGCGTTGAGCGTCGTCTGGCGCTGGTTGCAGCCGACGCTGCCCGCCGACATGCGCATTCCCGTGGCTGCGTACCTCGTCGTGATCGGCGCGATGGCGGCGCTGGCGTGTGCCTTCACCGGTGCCGGCGGGCCGGTCACGGTGGCCGTCGGTGCGGCTGCGTTCACCGCATCCGACATCTCCGTCGCGCGCGATCGCTTCGTCCGGGAGGAATTCTCCAACCGCGCCTGGGGCCTGCCGCTGTACTACTGCGCGCAGCTGTTGCTGGCACTGAGTCCGGCCGCGCTGGCTTGAGTGGTCCCGATGCTGCAAGCACAGGAAAGCCTGCCGGACGTCGAGCGCTTTGCCGCGCCCTGGTCGCTGCAGGGACACGCGTGGAGCGTGCTGCTGCGGCTGCCGCGCGGCGCCGCCGCGACGCACGCTTTCGTTCCGCCGCAGTTGCGGTCCTCCGTGCGCTCGCCGCTGGCCGTGCTGATGTGCGTCGAATACGTCGACGCACCCTGTGGCCCCTACCGTGAGTTGCTGTTCATACCCGGTGCAATGCTTTTTCCCGACGGCCGGCGTTACCCGTCGATCAGCCGCATCCTCGTCTCCACGTGGTCGAGCGTCGCGAACGGCCGCGCCAACTGGGGCATCCCGAAGGATCGCGCCGATTTCTTCTTCGAGCCCGGGCCGGAAGGTGATCGGATTCGCGTCGCCGACGCCGGCCGCGAAATCGCCCGGCTCGAGTTCGGACCCGCCCGCGGCCCGCATCTGCCCCTTGCAACCTCGTGGTTACCGTCGCGGTTCACCCAGCTGGCGCAACTGCACGACGACCGGGCGTTCTACTACCAGCCCAGTGCGCGCGGCTCGTTCCGGCTGTGCCGTCTGCGCGGCTGGCAGTTCGATCCGGAACTGTTTCCCGATGTCTCGAATGCGCGCGTGCTGGCGTGCGTGCGCATCGAGCAGTTCGCGATGACGTTCCCGGTCGCACGCGTCACGACGGGCCGCGGGCCCGCCGGCTGAGGCGGACGCGAGGCGCATGCAGATGGCTTTACTGCTCTGGAAGATCGGCTATTCCGCATTCGTGGCGCTCGTGTGCGCGATCTGGCTGCGCCACTACGGCGCCCGCAACTTCCTCTGGTTTTCGGACATCGCGTTCATCGGGGCCGTGCCGGCCATGTGGCTGGAGAGCCCGGCCCTGGCCAGCGTGCTTGCGGTCGCGGTGCTGCTCCCGGAAATCCTCTGGAACGTCGATTTCGTCGGGCGACTGCTGCTGCGCCGGCGCATCACCGGGCTCACCGATTACATGTTCGAGCCCGAACGGCCGCGACTCCTGCGCGGACTGTCGCTGTTCCACGTGCCGTTGCCGCTCGTGCTGCTCTGGATGGTCCACGCGTACGGCTACGATGCCGAGGTCGGGCTGGTGGGGGCGATCGTCCTCGCGGCGATCGTGCTGCCCTGGAGCCGCGCGGTGAGCGGCCCGCAACGCAACATCAACTGGACGTATGGCCTGGGGTCGGCGCGCACGCGCCTCGCGCCGTCGGTCTACATGGCGCTGCTGTTCGCCGGCTTCGTGATCCTCGTGTTCATCCCGACCCATTACCTGCTGCAGGCCATTTTTCCCCCGGCTCGGTAGGTCACCCTGGAATTTCGGTCAACCGTATTGCGCGGTCCGCGGAACGCTGGTTTATAATCGCGCCCAGCATCAAGACACGGGCGTTCGCGCCCGGCCAACCTGCCTCCCCGGGCAAGGTGGCTCGCACCGCAAGGTGCAGATGCGGCCGGCAGGCAACGAAGCGGGTGCAAACTCACTGGACCCTCCGGCGCACAGCGGCGACGGGCTTTTCTTGCCCTGCTCCCCGTGACGTGCGCCTCGTTGCAGAACCGGTCAGGTGGCAACGCCCTCGGGGCAGGAGGTTTGACGTGAACATTGGCATCTTGCAGGTCCCGGCGCAGGCCGGTGCAGCTTCCCACGACACCGCCGGCTGGCCGGACCCGACGGCGCGGCTGCTCGCGCTGATCGGCGCGGCGGGTCACCGCGACGCGCCCGTCGCCGCCGTCTCGCACGCCCTGGTGGCGTACTGGTGCGCACTGCCGCGGGTCGATCGGCAGCGGCGTGCCGTGCTCGTGGCCCAGGTCCGTGACTCGATCAAGCGCGGTACGACGACGGCACGCGCCTGGACTTGCGTGGCGCTCGGCGACCCCGACTTCCGGATCGTGCGCGAAGCCACACTCGCTTACCTCGGCACGCCACCCGTCAGCCTGGAACGCCGCGAGCGCTCGGTGGCGGACGTTCTCGACTGGATCGCACGGGAGCTGCCGCTCAATCGTGCCGCGGCATTTGCTGCCCTGGTGGACCTGAACGACGTCGCCGTGCTCGAGCAGGCAGCCGGGTACCGCGGCCGCCTTTCGCACATCGAAGCGGAAGCCGTGTGGAGCGCCTGTGCAGGCACAGCCAGCCAGGCGATCCAGGAGTTCATCGCGGACTGGCGCAGCGCCTGACCGCCGCGTTGCCCGTCAGCGGGCGCTCGCGGCGTCGTCCGGCGGACGGACGCTGCGCAGCCACGCCTTGACGTCCTGCGGGGCGCGCTGCTCGAGCCACGAGAACACCAGCGCATGCCAGGCAACCCGCTGCACGTACGCCCGGGTTTCGTTGAACGGGATGTTCTCGGCCCAGACATCCAGGTCCAGCGGTGCCGCCGGTAACCACCGTCGCGCCGCATTCGGCCCGGCGTTGTAGGCCGCCGCGGCGAGTGCGGTCTCGCCGTCGAAGAGGTGCGCCATGTAGGCCAGGTAGCTCGAGCCGAGCGGGATGTTCACCGCGGGTTGCAGCAACTGCGCCCGGCTCGGGGCCGGCAGGTCGACCCGGCGCGCCGTCAGTCGCGCCGTCTCCGGCAGCAGCTGCATCAGCCCGAGCGCACCGGCCGCGGATCCCGCATCCACGCGGTACAGGCTTTCCTGCCGGATGATCGCGTAGATGAGCGACTCCGGCAGTCCAGTGCGCCGGCTGGCCGCGCGTACGTCGTAGTCGAACGGGCGCGGGTACAGCAGGTCGTAATCGTTGAACAGCTTCTGCCGCGCGGCGGTGGCGATCGCCTGCGGGTGCCAGCCCCAGCGAGCGGCGAGGCCGACGGCCTGCAGCTGCTGGCCCGGGTCGAGTTCGTCGTAGGCGGCGCGCCATTCGAGGCTCGCTTCCGGTTCCATCGTCGCGAGCAGCAATTCGCGCGTACGGACGAAACCGGGGTCGGAGCCCAGCTGCTGGATCGCCGCGTCGCTGAGCGGCAATGGCTGCAACGTCGGCGCGAACTTGCGATCCAGGCGGGCGGCGGCGAGCGCGGCATACCAGTTGTCGGTCGGGATCACCGCGGCATACCCGGTCCTTGCCCCGGCAAAGTCACCGAGCTTCTCCTGGGCCCGCGCTGCCCAGTACTGCCAGCGCGGCTGGGTACGTAACGGCTCCGGCATCGCAGCGACAGCACGCGCCACGCGTGGCCAGTCTCCGGCCCAGAGTGCCGCGCGGGCGTGCCATTCGTGGGCCCGCTCGTCGAAGTCGTCCGGGTGCACGCGCGCAAAGAACTCGAGGGCTCCGGGTCGCCGGCTCCACGAACGGCCGAGCGCGACGGCGAGCGCGTAGGGACTTGCGCTGCGCTCGTCCAGGCGCCGCGCCTGCACCAGCGCCGGGAAAGCTGCCGCAGCGGCGTCAGCATCAGCCCGCGCGAAACGCAGCCAGCCGTCGAGCAGTGCCTCTGGTGCAACCGCGCGGTCGGGCTCGGCGATCAGTGCCGAGATTTCACGAGCAGGCTGCTCGATCAGTGCTGCCCACTGCAGCAGCGGCGCCGCGCGTTCGGCGGGCAGGGCGCGGGCCAGCGCACGGGCGAGCCCCGACTGGCCCGCTTCGAGCGCGAGGCGCGCGCGTCGCGCCGTGAGTTCGACCCCTGGACCGCCACGCGCCTGCCACCAGGCGAGCGCCGGATCGCAGGCGTCCGGGAGGTTGCGCGGCACCAGCCAGGCCTCGGTCAGGTCCTCGGCCAGGCCGCTCGTCTGGCCCAGCGCGATCCGCGCCGTCAATGCATGGCAGCGCAGCCGCGGCTGCGTGTCACGGCCCTTGTCGAAGTGCGCCATGAAAGTGCGCCAGGCGGACCGGCCGGCAAGGCTTTCGAGCCACTCCTCGCGCAACTTCTGGGCCACGGGGCGCGACGCCTGTTGCTCGAGGAAGGCCCGGACCGCGTCGTCGACCGGCAGCAGCGGCTCGTTGAGGCCGCCTGCGGCACCCGCGACGAGGCGCAGTTCCCCGCGCAGGCGTGCCGCCTGCAGGTAGGGATAGAGCACGTACTCACGCAGGGCCGGACTGTCTGCGGCGAGCGGGACGGTGGGCGCCACTGCGATGGCAGCCATGGCATCCATGAAAGCCTGGCGCACCGCGGCGGCGGGGTCGTCCTCGGCGGCGGCCGACACCGCGGCGAAACGGAACAGCAGGGCGAGGCACAGCAGCGGGCGGAGCAAAGACGGCGGACGCATGGACAAAGTCTAGGGGCGGTAAGTCACCATATCCAATTCTATTGCGCTGCGGCAAACTTTGGCCGCTCGGCCGGGTGCCCTCACTGCCTCGGCCCATCCCGTAATTCAGTCGAAGGGGAAACTGTCATGTTGTATTCCGGACCCGCTTTCAGCGTCACGGCGCTGGAGGGTGGCATCGTCGAACTGAAGTTCGATCTCGCTGGCGAGTCGGTCAACAAGCTGAGCCAGGCCGCGCTGCGTGACTTCGATGCCGCCACCCAGGCGATCGCCAAGGACAGCAGCGTCAAGGGTGTCGTCGTAACGTCCGGCAAGTCGGTGTTCATCGTCGGCGCCGACATCACCGAGTTCGGTGCGATGTTCGCTGCGGGCGAGGAGGCGATCGCCAAGGGCGTGCTCGAGGTCAACCGGATTCTCAGCCGATTCGAAGACCTGCCGGTTCCGACCGTCGTCGCGATCAACGGCGTGTGCCTGGGCGGTGGCCTCGAACTCGCGCTCGCCGGCGACTACCGGGTGATGTCGACAGCGGCGTCCGTGGGTTTCCCCGAAGTGAAGCTCGGCATCTTCCCGGGCTTCGGCGGCTCGGTGCGCATGCCGCGCATCATCGGCGTCGACAACGCGGTCGAGTGGATCTGCGCGGGCGCGGACAAGAAGCCCGATGCGGCCCTCAAGGACGGCGCGGTCGATGCGGTCGTGGCACCTGAGCAGCTGCGCGATGCGGCCATCGCGATGGTCAGGCAGTGCATCGCCGGCAAGCTGGACTGGCAGGGCCGCCGCGCCGCCAAGCTGGCGCCGGTGAAGCTCAACCAGATCGAGCAGGCGATGGCGTTCAACTCGTCGCTCGCGTTCGTCGGCGCGCAGGCTGGCCCCAACTACCCTGCGCCGATTCTCGCCATCAAGAACATGCAGGAAGCCGCGACCCTGGGCCGCGACGCCGCGCTCGAAGTCGAGGCGAAATACTTCGCCAAGGCCGCGGTGACGCCGCAGGCGAACGCGCTGATCGGCGTCTTCATGGCCGACCAGGGCGTGAAGAAGGCCGCGGGTGCCTGGGAGAAGAAGAGCAAGAAGGAAATCAAGCAGGCGGCGGTGCTCGGTGCCGGCATCATGGGCGGCGGCATCGCCTACCAGTCGGCGTACAAGGGCACGCCGATCATCATGAAGGACATCCGCGACGAGGCGCTCGCGCTCGGCATGAACGAGGCCGGCAAGCTGCTCTCGAAGCAGGTCGAGAAGGGCCGCATGACGCCGGCGAAGATGAGCGAGACGCTCGGTCGCATCCGTCCGTCGCTCAACTACGGCGACTTCGGCAGCGTCGACATCATCATCGAGGCCGTCGTCGAGAACCCGAAGGTGAAGAAGGCGGTCTTCGCCGAAGTCGAAGGACTCGTCCGCGACGACACGATCATCGCCTCGAACACCTCGACGATCTCGATCAGCCACCTCGCGGAAGGCCTGAAGCGTCCGCAGAACTTCGTCGGCATGCACTTCTTCAATCCGGTCAACATGATGCCGCTGGTGGAAGTGATCCGCGGCAGGCAGTCCTCGGACGAAGCCGTCGCGGCCACCGTCAAGCTCGCGTCGAAAATGGGCAAGACGCCCGTCGTCGTGAACGACTGCCCGGGATTCTTCGTCAACCGGGTGCTGTTCCCGTATTTCGCCGGCTTCCACATGCTGCTGCGTGACGGCGCCGACTTCGTGGCCGTCGACAAGGTCATGGAAAAGTTCGGCTGGCCGATGGGCCCGGCCTACCTGATGGACGTCGTCGGCATGGACACCGCCGTGCACGCCGCCGAGGTCATGGCGCAGGGCTTCCCGGACCGCATGCGCCACGAGTGGAAGAACACGACGCAGGTGCTGGTCGAGAACGGCCGTCTCGGCCAGAAGAACGGCAAGGGCTATTACGTCTACGCGCCCGACAAGAAGGGCAAGCCGAAGAAGTCCGTCGATCCCGCGACCTACGAGCTGATCAAGGGCGTCGTGGCCGCGCGCAAGGAATTCAAGCCGGAAGACATCGTCGCGACCTGCATGGTGCCGATGATCAACGAGGTGGCGCGCTGCCTCGAGGAGAAGATCGTCGCCTCGCCGTACGAGGCCGACATGTCGCTGCTCTACGGCATCGGTTTCCCGCCGTTCCGCGGCGGCGCCTGCCGCTACGTCGACCAGACGGGCGCGGCGAACTTCGTGGCGATGGCCGACAGGCTCGCACCGCTCGGCAAGCTGTTCGAGGCGCCGCAGCTGTTGCGCGACATGGCGGCGTCGGGCAAGAAGTTCTTCGGCTGACCGCAGCGGCCACCACAGAATACGGAGAGATCACAGATGAGTCTCAATCCCCGCGATGTCGTCATCGTCGATGGCGTCCGCAGTGCCATGGGCCGCTCCAAGGGCGGCATGTTCCGCAACGTCCGTGCCGAAGTCCTCTCGGCCGAGCTGGTCAAGGCGCTCTTCAAGCGCAACCCCGCCGTCGACCCGAAGGAAGTCGAGGACGTGATCTGGGGGTGCGTCAACCAGACGCTCGAGCAGGGCATGAACATCGCCCGCAACGTGCTGTTGCTGGCGGGCCTGCCGCACACCGTGCCCGGCCAGACCGTCAACCGCCTCTGCGGCTCGTCGATGCAGGCGCTGCACACCGCTGCCGCGCAGATCATGACGGGCCAGGGCGAGGTGTTCGTGATCGGCGGCGTGGAGCACATGGGTCACGTCAACATGATGCACGGCATCGACCTGAATCCTGCCGCATCGACGCAGTACGCGAAGGCGTCGAACATGATGGGCCTGACCGCCGAGATGCTCGGCCGCATGCACGGCATCACGCGCGAGATGCAGGACCAGTTTGCGGCGCGCTCGCACCGCAAGGCGTGGGAAGCCACCCAGGCGGGACGCTTCAAGAACGAGATCGTCGGCATCGAAGGCCACGATGCGAACGGCGTGCGCCAGCTTTGCGAAATCGACGAAGTGATCCGCCCCGAGACCACGGTCGAGGCGCTCGCGGCGCTGGCGCCGGCCTTCGATCCGAAGGGCGGCACGGTCACCGCGGGTTCGTCGTCCGCCATCTCGGACGGCGCGGCGGCGATGCTCGTGATGAGCTACGAGCGTGCCAAGGCGCTCGGCCTCAAGCCGCGCGCGAAGATCCGCGCGATGGCGGTCGCGGGCTGTGATCCGGCCATCATGGGTTACGGCCCGGTGCCGGCGACGAAGAAGGCGCTGAAGCGCGCCGGCCTGAAGATGGAAGACATCCAGGTCGCCGAACTGAACGAGGCCTTCGCCGCGCAGTCGCTGCCGGTGATCAAGGATCTCGGCCTCATGGACACCTTCGACTCGAAGGTGAACCTGAACGGCGGCGCGATCGCCCTCGGCCATCCGCTCGGCTGTTCCGGTGCGCGCATCACGACTGCGCTGCTGAACGTCATGGAACAGCAGAACGCGAGCCTCGGCGTGTCGACGATGTGCATCGGCCTGGGCCAGGGCATCACGACGGTCCTCGAGCGCGTCTGACTCCGGCACCTCTCCCACGTTCGCGTGGGGAGGGGTGAGGTCGCTGCCCTCCCGGCGCGGGAGAGGGTCGGGCTGCGGGCTGTCCTGACAACTGGACTCATCCTTGAGCCCGGCTGCGCCTTCTTTCGTGCCGTCCGGCCGCGTCTGCGCCGCGCGGCGCGGCCCTCCTTAGCTGCACTGCACAAAACCGCAATATCGGTCGCGCCCGGTTTGCGCAATATTCGCGCGAACTGATTTCGTTTGAAACCAACTGTCCCGGATTCCGGGGAGGCCGCATGGACACCAAGGACAAAGACGTCTCGATGCAACTGGCCGAAGACGCGCGCCAGGCCGAGTGGGAGAACGTCAGCTTCACCGCCGAGGTCTTCAAGGGCAGTTTCCGCTGGGACCTGCTGCATCCGTTCCCGGCGCAGTCGGCGGAGGACAAGCGGATCGGCGACGAATACATCGAGAAGATCCGCCCCGTGATCGAGAAGTTCGTCGATCCCTGGAAGATCGACGCGGAGGGCGAGTATCCGCCCGAGGCGCTCGATGCCATGGCTGCGGTGGGCCTCTTCGGCATGAAGATCCCGAAGGAATACGGCGGCCTCGGGTTTTCCGTCACGAACTACGCGCGCGTGCTGGGCTTCCTCGGCAGCTACTGCGCGAGCACCGTCGCCTACGTCTCGGCGCACCAGAGCATCGGCGTGCCGCAGCCGCTCAAGGAATTCGGCACGGAGGAACAGAAACGCAAGTACCTGCCGCGCCTGGCGCGCGGGGAAATCTCGGCGTTCGCATTGACCGAACCGGGCGTGGGCTCGGATCCGGCGCGCATGGCGACGACCGCGAAGCTGTCGGCCGACGGCAAGCATTACCTGCTGAACGGCGACAAGCTCTGGTGCACCAACGTCACCGACCCGAAGACGACGCTGATCGCCGTGCTCGCACGCACGCCGGACAAGGTGCTGCCGAACGGCAAGGAGCTGCCGCAGATCTCGTGCTTCGTCGTCGAGACCGCGTGGCCAGGCGTGGAGCGCGTGCGCCGCTCGCGCTTCATGGGCCTGCGCGGCATCGCCAACGGCGTCGTCGCGTTCAAGGACGTCAAGGTTCCGGTCGAGAACCTGATCGGCAAGCCGGGTGAAGGCCTCGAAGATCGCGCTGGCGACGCTCAACGTCGGCCGCCTCGGCATTCCGGCCGCGGCGATCGGCGGCGGCATGGCGCTGGTCGAGGACGCGAAGTGGTGGACGTCGACGCGGCAGCAGTGGGGCCAGCCGGTCGGCAAGCACCAGGCCGTCGCGAAGATGGTCGCGAACTTCATGGCGCAACTGTTCGCGATGAAGGCCATGGTCGGCGTGGCGTGCTCGTTCGCCGACCACAAGAACGCCGACATCCGCCTCGAGGCCGCTGCCGCGAAGTACTTCTGTTCCGAGACGCTCTGGAAGATGTACGACGACTACCTGCAGGTGCGCGGCGGGCGGGGCTACGAGAACGCCCAGTCGCTGTACGCGCGGGGCGAGCGCCCGGTCGCCGTCGAGATGGGCCTGCGCGACGCGCGCATCAACCGCATCTTCGAGGGCTCGTCGCAGGTCATGCACCTGATCATGGCGCGCGAGGCGCTCGACACGCATTTCAAGCTGATGATGCCGATCCTGCAGCCGAAGCCCGGCCAGAAGGTCAGCAAGGGCGACGCGCTGGTGCAGGCCGCGAAGTTCTACTCGACGTGGCTGCCCGGGCTGTTCATGCCCGGGACCGGCGCCAGGCTCGATGCGCCGCACCTGAACGAGCACAACCGCAAGCATCTCGCGTACGCGGCGAAGACCAGCAAGCTGCTCGCACGGCGGCTGTTCGCGACGATGGCCAAGTACGGCCCGAAGCTCGAGAAGGAGCAGATCGTCCTCGCCAACTTCGTCGACATCGGCGTCGACCTGTTCGTGATGGGCGCGACACTCTCCTACGCCGACCATCTCGTCGGCCTCAATCCTGCCGACACTTCGTCACAGGAGCTGGCCGACCTGTTCTGTCGCGAGGCGCGCCGTCGCATCGAAGGCAACTTCCGCGCGGTCAAGGGCAACTTCAACCGGTCATACGACAAGGTCGCGGGCCTGCTCATGGACGGCAAGCTCGGCTGGCTGGCCGAAGGCTCGATCGAACCGATCCCGCCGCAGTACCGCGACTGGATCAAGAACGACTACGAGCATCCGGCGGAAATGAAGACGATGAGCGAGGCGTCGCAGCCGCGCGAGCCGGCTGCGGCCGCCTGATCGGTCCGTTGACGCAGCGGGGGAGGGGCGCAACTCCTCTCCCGCTCGAGCGACAGCTCGGCGTAGCGTACGGCGGATGCCCGGAAGATCGCGCGGTTTCCCGCCCATCGCCGCGCCCGATGCGCAGGTCCTGGTCCTCGGTTCGTTGCCGGGGCGGATGTCGCTCGAGCGCCGGCAGTACTACGCGCAGCCGCAGAACGGGTTCTGGCGCCTCATGGGCGCGCTGTTCGGCGCGGGTCCCGAAGTGCCCTATGAAGAGCGCACGGCGCGGCTGGTCGCGCACCGGGTCGCGGTCTGGGACGTGTGCAAGGCTGCCGTGCGCGAGGGCAGCCTCGATGCCGCCATCGACCTGGCGAGCGTCATCCCCAATGATTTCCGCAGCTTCCTGCGCGCGCATCCGGCGATCAGCCTCGTCTGCACGAACGGCGGCACGGCGACGCGCCTCTACCAGCGACGGGTTCTGCCCGACCCTGCCAGCGGACTTGCGCGCCCTGCCCGTACGGCCGCTGCCGTCGACCAGCCCTGCACACGCTGCGATGCGCTTCGAGCAGAAGCTCGAGCAATGGCGGATCGTCGCCGCACACTTGTCGTAGCAGGATGTTTTCCATGCGGAACCACGGCCTGCAGATCGACGTGAGGCCGCGATTGCCCGCTCCTGCGTACTGGTGTGCGCCGCGGCCTGCGTTTCCTGCAGGATCGTCACGCCGGCTCCGGATTCTTCAGCGCCGTTCCTCGCCGATTCCGGCGCAGTGCAGGTGTACGCAGTCGGTGACATCGCCGACTGTCGTCGCGAGCCACCGCAACGCACCGCCGCCGCGCGCACTGCGCAGCTCGTCCCCGCTGGCGCGACCGTGCTCGGCCTCGGCGACATGGCCTACGAATACGCTGACACCCGCACGCTGACCGCATGCTTCGAGCCCACCTGGGGTCGCCATCGCGCGAACATGATCGCGATTGCGGGCAACCATGATCGACCACGAGGCCAGGCGGTCGACTTCCTCCAGTACTTCGACCTTGCGGCCGACCCGCAGGGGTTCATCGCCTACGAGCGGGAAATTGCGCCGGGCTGGCAACTGATCGGGCTGGACAGCAACGTCAGCGGCGAACCCCTGCAGCGGCAGTACGAGTGGCTGCAGCGCACGCTGGATGAAAACTCGGCGCGCCGGGATGCCGGCAGCAGGCAATGCCTGCTGGTGCTGTGGCACGCGCCGTTGTTCTCTTCCGGCTGGCACCGAGGCTCCGGCGCACGCATGCGTCCCTTCTGGGAGCTGCTCGATGCGCACGCGGCCGACTTCGTCCTGAGCGGTCACGAACACTTCTACGAGGCGTTCGAGCCGATGGACGCGGGCCGGCACGCGAGGACGGCGCGGGAATCCGCCAGTTCACCGTGGGGACGGGCGGCGCCACGCTGCACGGGTTCTGGCGGCCACCGTATGCGAGCCGCGCCAGGGTGCTGACCCACGGCGTGCTGCAATTGACGCTGGCGCCGGGCCGGTACGAGTGGCGCTTCATCGACGTAGACGGCAGGGTCCGCGACTCGGGTGCCGCGACCTGTCGCGGCGCGACCCCGAACTAGGGTAACGTGCCACGCCTTGCGAACCGGCCGCGGCGGCCGGACCTATAAAGAATTTCTCCGGGAGGGCCGGCAATGCAGGCATTGCACGCGTGGATGAACGAGCTGAACTCCATCGTCTGGGGTCCGGCCATGCTCGCATTGATCCTGGGCACCGGCTTTTACCTGCAGGTCCGCCTGCGCGGCATGCCGATCCTGCGCATTCCTGCAGGCCTGCGCCTCGTCTGGAGCGGCCGCGGCGGTGACGAGGAACACGGCGAGGTCAGTCCGTTCTCCGCGCTGATGACGTGTCTCGCCGCCACCATTGGCGTGGGCAACATCGCCGGCGTCGCCACGGCGGTCGCGCTCGGTGGTCCCGGTGCGGTCTTCTGGATGTGGATGACGGCGCTCGTCGGCATGGCGACGAAGTACGCCGAGGTGCTGCTCGCGGTGCACTATCGCGAGCGCGACGCCAAGGGTCGCTTCGTCGGCGGGCCGATGTACGCGATCCGCAACGGGCTCGGTCCGCGGTGGGCCTGGCTCGGCACGCTGTTCGCGGTCTTCGGCGGCCTGGCCGGCTTCGGCATCGGCAACATGGTGCAGTCGAACAGCATCGCAGCGGCGCTGCAGAATTCCTTCTCGATCAGCCCCGCGATCACCGGGCTCGTGCTCACGGTCATCACCGGCGCGGTGATCCTGGGCGGGATCAAGCGCATCGCTGCCGTCTCCAACTGGCTGGTGCCGTTCATGGCGATCGGCTACGTGGTGGCCGCGCTCTATGTGCTTGCCGTGCACTGGGATCGGATCCCGGGCGCGTTCGCACTGATTTTCGAAACCGCGTTCACCGGCACGGCGGCTATCGGTGGCTTCACCGGCGCGGCGATGATGGCCGCAATCCGCTACGGCGTTGCACGCGGCATTTTCTCGAACGAAGCAGGCCTGGGCACGGCGGGCATCGCGCAGGCTGCCGGCATGAGCAACGACCCGGTGCGCAGCGGCCTGATCGGCATGATGGGCACGTTCTTCGACACGATCGTCGTCTGCTCGATGACGGGACTCGTCATCGTCGTATCCGGCGCCTGGCAGTCCGGTGAGACGGGCGCCGCACTCACGCAGCTCGCGTTTCAGTCGGCCATGCCAGGTATCGGCGGGGAGGTCGTGGCAATCGCGCTCGCGATCTTCGCGCTGACCACCATTCTCGGCTGGTCGTACTACGGCGAACGCTGCTGGCAGTTCCTGGTGGGCAGCTGGACCATCAAGCCGTATCGCGTCCTGTGGACCATCGCCGTGTTCTTCGGTGCGGTGACGCACCTCGATCTCGCCTGGACGATCGCCGACACGCTCAACGCACTGATGGCGGTACCCAACCTCGTCGCCTTGCTCGCGTTGTCGCCTGTCGTCGTCCGGCTGACGCGCGCCGGGCTCGCCGGCGCACTGCAAAGTTGACGCCGCGGCCTATACTCGTCGACAGGCCTGCCACGGAGGCAGCTCGTTGACGATCACGTTGCCACTGCCGTTCCGTTCGTCGCGCCCGCTGGCGCAGGGCAATGCCTCGCTGGCCGAAGCGGGCGTGGCACTCGACGTCGTCGGCATCGATCTGGAGGAAGGCCTCCACCAGGCGTGGCGGGGCGCATCGAGCGCGCCGCGCGAGGCTGCGCTGGCCCGCGCCGCGCTTCGTCGCCCGCCGCGAGGGACGCCTCGTCACGCTGATGTTCACCGCACCTCCGAACCAGTTGCGCACGGCGTGCGAGGCCAACGAATGGGCGCTGTGCGCCGCGCTGGTCGAACGCGATCCAGGCCACTGGAGCTCGCTGCAGGAATCGCTGCGGGCCGCGGCGCACGCGGAACCGCGTCGCGGCGAGATCCCCACCGAGATCGACGAAGCGCCGGCCCTGGCCGGTTGCGCAACTGGCAGCGCCGAAGCGATGGCGGCGGCCCGCGAGGGCTGAGCCTCAGCGCGGGCGCCAGACGCCTTCGCGGCGCGAGTCCGCCGCGGCTTCGAACCGGCGGGCGAGCCCCGCACTGCCACCCCGTGCAGTCCGGACTCCTCGCCGCGCCCCGATTTCAGCGTGACGCCCTTCGCCGCGAGCGCCTCGGCCAGCGCGGGCGGGATGCGCGACATCTCGCCATAGAAGTCCGCGCCGCGCGCGATGACGTTGGGCAGTTCGAACGCCTGGCCGAGCGGCATGTCCCACAGCAGCAGCCCGACCAGGGCCTTGGCGTTGTACGCGAGGATCGCGTTGCCGCCCGGCGAGCCGAGGGCCGCCACGAACCGGCCCGAGCCGCGCTCGAGCACGATCACCGGCGACATCGACGAGCGCGGCCGCTTGCCGCCCGCGACGGCGTTGGCGATCGGCCTGCCCGCGTCGTCGAAGGCGCGGAACGAAAAATCCGTGAGCTGGTTGTTGAGGAAGAATCCCCCACTGCGCGCCGGAACCGAACAGCGACTCCACCGACGTCGTCATCGAGACGACGTCGCCCTCGTCGTCGACGACGACGAAATGACTCGTGCCGGCGACGTCGCGCGTCGCGTCGCGTCCCGCCTGCGTCATCGACGGCGCCCGGAGGTGATCCGGCGGTCGGCGGGGTCGGGGCTCGCGCGCTCGACCGACCAGGCGCACGCGCTCGGCGAGGTAGCCCGGGTCGAGCAGGCCCGCCGACCGGCACCGCGACGAAATCCGGGTCGGCGACATACTGGTCGCGATCCGCGAACATCACCCGGCTGGCCTCGGCAAAGAGGAACCAGGCTTGCGCATCCGTCGGCCCGCGCGCGGCGATGTCGGTGCGCTCGAGCAGGCCGAGCAACTGCAGCAGGGACACCCCGCTGGACGGCGGTGGCGGCACGCACACGACGTACACGCGGAACGGGCGGCAAAGCGGTGCCGCCTCGAGCGGCCGGTAGTCGGCGAGGTCCTGCACCGTCAACGTCCCGGGCCGTGGCTCTTCGTGGGTGCGCGCCACGATGTGTTCGGCAAGCGGCGGCTCCAGCAGCGCGCGCGGGCCCTGTGCGGCGATCGTGCGCAAGGTCGCGGCGTAGGCCGGGTTGCGCCAGGTGTCGCCCGCCTGGATGCGCGTGCCGTCGGGCGGGCGAAGAGCGCCGTCGCATCGCTGCAACTGGGCCTGCGGGAACGTGCTGTTGGCGAAGCGCGCCAGGCGCTGCGGCACCGGGAAGCCGTCTTCCGCCACGCGAATCGTGCCGTCGAAGAGCCCGGACCACGGCAGGTGTCCGTATTTGGCGTGCGCAAGGCCGAGCATCGCCACGGCCCCGGGCGCTCCGGTGGCACGGCCGCTGGTGACGGCATCGGCGTAAGACAAGGGCTGGCCCTGCGCGTCGAGGAACATGTCCGGCGTCGCGCCCGCGGGTGCGGTCTCACGGCCGTTGAAGGCCGTGACCGTTGCCGGTCTGCGCGTCGTAATAGAGCATGAACGCGCCGCCGCCGAGCCCGGAACTCTGCGGCTCGACCAGGCCCAGCGCCGCCTGCACTGCGACGGCCGCATCGGCCGCGCTGCCCCCGGCGCGCAGCACTTCGAGGCCTGCCTCGACCGCAATCGGATTCGCAGCCACGACGCCTGCTTGCAGCGACGGACGCGGTTCGACCGGCCGCGTATCGAGGGCCGGGCTGTTGCGGCACGCCACGGCGGTGACGGCCAGCAGGAACAGCGCGAGGTGCCGGAGCGGTGCCGGCGGACAGGAGCTTGGCAGCATGCGATGGCGGGAAACTTGGACGGTGGTTGACGCTGACAATAGACTGTCGGCCCATCCCGCGTCGAGGACACCGCTGCCGTGCAAGCGTTGCCGTTGTCTGACGCGTGCGAACGCAACAAGGGTCCGATCCTCGAGGTCCTGCAATGCTGGATCGGCGACCAGCACGGCACGGTACTGGAGATCGGCTCGGGCACCGGCCAGCACGCCGTCCACTTTGCCCGCAACCTGCCACGGTTGCGGTGGCAACCCACGGAGCAGGCCGTCGCGCTCGAGCGTTCTCGCCGAGCGCATCCGTCGGGAAGGAACCCCCAACCTCCTGCCACCGGTGGAACTCGACGTGATGATGCCGGGCTGGCCCTGCAGCCCCGGCGGTGCGGACTTCGTCTTCACGGCGAACACGCTGCATATCGTGAGCTGGCGGCACGTGGAGGCGCTGTTCCGAGGTGTCGGCGCGGCCTTGTGCGAGCAGGGCTGGTTGTTCGTCTATGGACCCTTCCGCTACGGCGGGAGGTTTACGACAGCCGAGCAATGCCGCATTCGATCCGACGTTGCGCGCCCGTGACCCCGCGAGCGGCCTGCGGGACATCGAGGCGGTGTCGGCGCTCGCCGCAGCGCAGGGCACTCGAACTGCTGGCCGACGTGGCGATGCCCGCCCACAACCAGGCGACTCGTCTGGCGCAGGTCGCGCGTCGCCCGGTGAAAGATTGTCAGCCGATATCGTCGCGCGGGGTAGCTTGGCTCGATCTCACACAGGACTTGGGTCGAACATGGACGAGGAACTCGGCTACCGCGAGCTCTTCGCTCGGTGCAGACGCAGCAGACGATACGCGCGGAGAACCTCGTGGCGACGGCGTGGAATTGTGCTCGCCCGACGACAGTCTCCGAGCAGGTTGGCCGCCGAGGCGCGACCGTGATCAAGATCGCCGACGACCGGCGGCGTGAACGTAGCCAGGTCGGGGCCGGGCCTCGCCGTGCAGCAGCTGCACGAGGACGAGGCTGTTCGGACGAGGTCGTGCGAAACAGCGAGGCTGGTGACCAACAAGAAGGTGGCGGTGCCTATGCGCACGCGCGCAGACGGCGACAAGACCTGGCGGCTGGCGACTTCGGCGTGCGACGCAGTCGAGTTCACGGCACAATTTCGCTGCGATGACCTGCAGTTCTGGTCGGAGCCCGACGAACGCACGCACACTGCCAACGTCTCGTTCGCCGTTTACGTGCGTCCGCTCTGGGAGGCCAGCGAACGGCCAACCTCGGACACCTCGCGGCAGGAACTGCTGCGCGACCACGGCTTCGCGAGTGTCGCGCGGCGGCCGTGATGCGGGCCACATCAGCAAGAACGTGCGGATCGCTCGACGGAAGGCCGTCCGCGCCCTGGCGCGCGAGACGCATCGCCATCCTCTGCAAGGTGCTCGAGTACGACGGTACTGCGCCGCACGAGTTCGACCTGCACCTCGGCACGCGCCTGAGCGCGGGCTTCACCTTCGACGGCCATCAGCGCCAGCGGACCTGGTCAAACTCATGCAGCGCTGGGGGTTCGCAGCGACGGAACTCGAGGAGCGGGTCGGGCAGGCGCCGCTGATCAAGAGCCTGGTGCAGGAGCAGCCGTACCTGATCGCATTCGTCGGCGAAAAGCCGGCCGGTGCGGGGGAGTACGGCATGATCGGGCTGCGCACGTTCATGCGCTTCGTGAGGGAGGACGTGCGCGGACGGCATGGCGAATGCGATCAACACGAGCTTCGCGACGGTCAAGGCGAGCAGTCGATGACGGAGGAACGGTCGACCTCAGTTCGTGCAGACGCCGCTCATCCTGCGCGGCGGCGTGACGGCCGAAAACCTGGAGATGTGCTTCCGCGTGTGGCGCGAGACGGTCGAGGAGATCCTGGCAGGGACTGGAGTGAGCGAGCGAGCCGAACCGTGCGGCAGCGGCGTCACAATTCCTGATCCGAAGCGGACCCATATCGCGCACAAGGGTCCCTGGTTGCGGCAGATTAAGGTCGCGACGCCGCGCTCTGCCGCGCGGCCGGACAAGCGGTGCACAACGTATGGACTTCGCGCAACTGTACGACGAGGCCCGCAAGGGTGACCGGGATGCCGCCTGGAAGCTCGGCGACCGTCTATCGCGAGGCGCAGCCATGGCGTAAAGTTCAGCCCGAAGAGCAGGCGTTCCGCTGGTACGCGGAGAGCGCGCTGGGCGGATCGGCGACCGGCCAGAACAACGTCGGCGCGGCCTTCGAGAAAGGCCTGGGCTGTCGCCAGAGTTACGCGAAGGCGGCCAAGTGGTACACGGCTGGCCGCACAGCAAGGGGCTCGACACCGCGATGGGCAACCTGGCAGTTCGCTGTACCTCTACGGCTACGGCACGAAGCCGGACAAGGCCGAGGCCCTGCGCTGGTTCAAGCAAGGGCGCCGACGCCGGCTGCCGCAAGTCCAGGCGGATGGTCGACGCGCTGCATCACCGAAGAGCGCAGGTAGCCACCGGCGGAGCGACGGGCAGAACTCAGTAGCGCGGGTCGTACATTTCCGCGCGGATCGCCGCTGCCACGTCCGTCGGGACGCTCGACGCCCGCGAGACCCTCGCGAAAGGCGATCTCTGCCACAGCCACCGCGATGCGCGCCGACACGTCACGCACGCCACTGAGCGGCGGGTAGAGGCTGCCCTGCGCCAGGTCCGCGTCGGTCGTGCAGGAGGCGAGCGTATGCGCCGCGGTCAGGAACATCGAGTCGGTCACGCGCGTGGCGCCGACCACGACCAGCGCCAGGCCGACGCCCGGGAAGATGTAGGAGTTGTTGCCCTGTCGCGGCACGAAATGGCGGCCATCGGCCAGCGTGACCGGCGCGAACGGACTGCCCGATGCGAACAGCGCGCGGCCGTCCGACCACTCGTAGGCCTGCTCGGCCGTGCACTCCGCCTTCGAGGTCGGGTTCGACAGCGCGAAGATGATCGGGCGCTCGTTCAGCCGCGACATTTCCTCGACGACCGCGCGCGTGAACAGGCCGGGTGCCGCGCTCGCGCCGATGATCGCGGTCGGCTTGAGCGCCCGCACCGCCCCGAGGAAATCCGGTACGGCGGCATGCTCGTGCGCAAAGTGCACGGCGTGCGACGGCAAGCGTGCGGCGGCCCGCGACGAGGAGGCCGTCCGGGTCCACCATCCAGCAGCGGCGGCGCGCCTGCTGCAGGTCGAGGCCGTCCTCGACCATCGCGCTCACCAGCATGTCGGAAATGCCCGTCGCAGCCTCGCCGGCGCCGAGGCACAGGAACGTCTGTTCCGAGATCCGGCCGCGCGTGACGCGCATTGCTGCGAGCATGCCCGCGACCGTGACGGACCCCGTGCCCTGGATGTCGTCGTTGAAGCAGCAGACGCGGTCCCGGTACCTGTCGAGCAGGCGGAACGCGTTGTGGTTCGCGAAGTCCTCGAACTGCACGATGATGCCGGGGAACACTTCCTGCGCGGCCTCGATGAACTCCTCGACGAGCTCGTCGAAGGCCGCGCCGCTCAGGCGCTTCTGCCGCAGGCCGAGGTAGAGCGGATCATCGAGCAGGGCCTCGTTGTTCGTGCCGACGTCGAGCATGACGGGCAGGCACTTCCACGGATGCAGGCCGGCGCAGGCCGTGTACAGCGAGAGCTTGCCGATCGGGATGCCCATGCCGTTCGCGCCGAGGTCGCCGAGGCCGAGGATGCGCTCGCCGTCGGTGACGACGATCATCGCGACCTCGCGGTGCGGCCAGTTGCGCATCACCTGGCGCGATGCGCCCGCGGTCGGCGGCACTGATGAACAGGCCCCGCGGCCGGCGATAGATGTGCCCGAACTGCTGGCAGGCCAGGCCGACGGTCGGCGTGTAGATGATCGGCATCATCTCGTCCGCGTGCTCCATGACCACGCGGAAGAACAGGGCCTCGTTCCGGTCGAGCAGGCCCGACAGCATGATGTACTTCGACAGGGGCGTCTGCAGGCGCCGGAAGTTCTCCAGCGCCCGGGCCAGTTGCTCGTCCTGCGACGAAACGTGCGGCGGCAGCAGTCCCGCGCAGGCCGAGCAGGTCGCGCTCCTGCGCGGTGAACGCCGTGCCCTTGTTCAGGGTCGGGTCGCGCAGCAGTGCGGTACCGCGCGGGAACCACTCGGCGAGCGGCGTGAGCGAACGCTTCAGCATCTTGCGTGTCCGGTTCTGGAGACACGCGCGATGCTAGAGGGCGCGCCGCGCCCGTCAACGCGGAAAGTGCCTAGCGCGACCCGCCCGACGAGGCGGGACTTCATCTGCGACTGGCGTAGTTCTGCAGGCCGACGCGGTCGACCAGCGAGAGCTGGGTCTCGAGGAAGTCGATGTGCTCTTCCTCGGACTCGAGGATGTCCTCGAGCAGCTCGCGGCTCACGTAATCGCCGACCTGCTCGCAGTGCGCGATCGCGGCCTTGAGGTCGGGGTGGCCCAGCTGCTCCAGGCGCAGGTCGCACTCGAGCAGTTCGCGCACGTCCTCGCCGATCATGAGCTTGCCGAGGTTCTGCAGGTTCGGCAGTCCCTCGAGGAACAGGATGCGCTCGATGAGCCGGTCGGCGTGCTTCATCTCGTCGATCGACTCGTGGTACTCGTGCTCGCCGAGCTTCTCGAGGCCCCAGTTCTTCAGCATGCGGGCATGCAGGAAGTACTGGTTGATCGCGGTCAGTTCATTGCGCAGGATCTTGTTCAGATGAGCGATGACGTCGACGTCGCCCTTCATGGCTTGGCTCCGGCTAGGTGGCGGGCGGTCGCTGGCGGCGACCTGCAAAGTCAGGAAGCCTGCGGGCTGCGCGCGTCCGGAATCAAGCTTTCGGGCAGTCGAGCATCTCGCGGGCGCAGGGCTCGCAGGCGCCGCAACAGGTGGCCACGCCCGTGCAGGACTGCAGCTGCTCGAAGGAGCGGGCCCCTTCGACGATCGCCTGTTGCAGGCGGGATTCGGAGATTCCGTGGCAGACGACAGACGTACATGGACCGCACCTCTCTGGAAACGGATAGTAGGGCAGGGCGGGTCTTAATGCAAATGATTCGCATTTAGGTACATACCGAAATGAACCAGGGCGGACGACCGAAATCGATCCCCGACTGCTCGAGGACATCCGGGCGGGAAATTGCGTGGCCTTCGTCGGGGCCGGCTTCTCGGCCGCTGCCGGGCTGCCGCCGTGGCCGGAGCTGGTCCGGGCCATGGCGCAGGAACTGCCCCCCGGTGACGCCGCCGTGCACCGGTCGACCCTCGACCAGTTGCTCGGTACGCGCGGAGACCAAGAGGCTCGCACCGCGAACTCGAGATGGCGGCGCAGCTGCTGTTCGACGCACTCGGCGAGGAACGCTGCCGCCACCTGCTGCGCGAAGACGCTGCGCCCGCAAGGCCTGCCGCCCGTCATGCAGGAGCGACTCAAGCACCTGCTCGGAATCCCGTTCCGCGCCATCGTCACGACCAACTTCGATCCGCTGCTGCCAGGTGTGCCGCCGGACGCCATGGCCTATCGACGCCTGCTGCGCGCGGAGAGATTCGGTGCGTGGCGCGAAGCGACGTTGCGTGCCGCGCTCGGCATCGACTTCTCGCTCGAGAACGTCGACGCGCCCGATCGCCCCGTCGTGCAACTGCACGGCACGCTGCTGGACGATTCGACACTGGTCTTCACCCGGTCGCAGTACCGGCGCCGGCTTTATGCGAATCCCGCCTACCTCACGGCGCTCAAGGCGCTGCTCGCGACCTCGAGCGTGCTGTTCCTCGGCTACTCGATGCGCGATGCCTACCTCAACGAGTTGCGCGCCGAACTCATCGAGACGTTCCAGACCAGCGCGGCGGCGACTGCCGACGCCGCGGCATGACGCCCCGCGGCTCGCGCAGTTGCGCCGCCCGCTGGCGTGGGCCGTGCTCGAGGACGTTTCCGACGTCGCCTGCAAGTATTACGAGCGACACGAAGGCCTCGGCGTCCTGCCGTATCGCACCGGGCCCGAACATTCGGGTCACAGCGGCTTCGACGCGATCCTCGCGCGCATTTACGGCGAGACGAACTCCGTGCATCGCCTCGGGCAATTGCTGCGCGGCCGGCGGCTGCTCTGGCTCGATCCGTCGCCGGAGCACAACGCGCTGGGCCGGCAGCTGATCACCGCGGCGGTCCGCGAGGTCGAGGGAACTGCGGAAGTCGGGCACCACCTGGTCGAAGTGGCAACGTGCAACGAGGCCGTGGCGCTGCTGCAGCAGCGGCCCGGCTTCTTCGACATGGTCCTGTCGCACTGGGGGCACGGCGTCGGGCCCCGGCGGCATGTCGAACGGCGAGGCACTGCTGCGTGCCACGGCCGGGTTGCGTGCGACGGGCCAGCCCATGCCGCCCGTGATGATCTTCGCCGGCGCCGGGCACGAGGCGGAAAACCGCCGACGCGCGCTGCAACTCGGGGCCATCGGCTTCACGGCGGACTGGGCCCGGCTGATGGCAGTGATCGAGCGCGTGCTCGCCGACGTGTGAGCTCGCGTCTGCGCGCGCATCTCGTGCACAGGAAGCTCGATCCCGCGCCATTGCCGACCCCGCTACAATGCGTGGAATGAATGACCATTCGGCAGGCTGGTCGCCCGATTCGGACGACGACGACGAGGAGCGCCGGCAGCGGACCTTCGTCGAGCGCCAGCTCATGGACCGGGCGCGCCGCGCCGTCGAGTTCGACCATCAGGAACGGCCGCGCCGGTTGCTGCAGCATGCCGTTGCGCTGGTCGCTGCCCTGGGACTCGTGCTGATCATCACGCTCGGCTTCGATGCGTTCCTGACCAGCATGCAGAAAGTCATGCGCATGATGGACGCCGAGGAAGAGAAGCAGCGGCAGGAAGCGGCTGCGCCGAAACCCGAGGATCCCATGCCGGCTTACGTCGTCCCGGCGGACTGACGATGTTGCGTAAAGCCTGCCTCGGCCTGCTGCGCCTGTTCGGCTGGACGACGTCCCTGACCTGGCCTCCCGAGCCCCACGGGCTGATCCTCGTTTACCCTCACACGTCCAACTGGGACTTCCTGATCGGGGTGCTGTTTCGCATCGGGCGCGGGCTGCCGGCGCACTGGATGGGGAAGGACTCCATGTTCCGCTGGCCCGTACGCAGGCTGTTCCTGCGCATCGGCGGGGTTCCGGTCAACCGGCGCGCGGCGCACGGCGTCGTCGCGTCCCTGCAGGAGCAGTTCGAGCAACGCGACTGGCTGTGGCTCGCCGTGGCGCCGGAGGGCACGCGGTCGGCCACGGATCACCTGAAGTCAGGCTTCTATCAGCTTGCGCTGGCCCAGGACCTGCCGATCGGGTTGGGCTACATCGACTACGGCCGGCGGCAGGTCGGCATCGACCGGTACGTCCGCATGACCGGCGACGAAGAGCGGGACCTGGAAGTGCTGCGCAGCTTCTATGCGGACAAACGGGCGCGCATTCCCGCCAATGCCGGCCAGCTCCAGTTCCGGGCGAGGGGCAGGAACCGGACCTAGGGAGCATTACGAATTGGCGTTCGGCCCCGCCGGCACAAGAATTCGCTCCTGCTGATTCGGTGGGGAAGCGCGTGACGGCGAGCCGGGACGAGCACAAGGATGGCGGCGCGGGCCCGCTCCGCGCGAATCGCTTTGCGTTCGTGCTGCACCCGTTGACGGTCGATTACCTCGCGAAGCACCCGCGCTATGCCTGGACGCGACACCTGCCGCGCGGCCTGGTCGAGACGGTCGCTGCGTACATGCCGGCGTCCCGCGTCGGACGGGTCGCGGGCGGACGCAGCCCGACGACGGGCCAGGCGGTCGACGGGCTCGATCTACGCGCTGGGTACCACGCCGCGCCAGATGCTGAGCCGGGCGCCGGAATTCACGTACGCGCGGATCGACCAGGCGGTGCGCGACGCCGCGGCCCAGGGTGCACGGATCGTCGGGCTCGGCGCCTTCACCAAGGTCGTCGGCGACGCCGGCGTGACCGTGGCGCGCCGCGCGTCCATTCCGGTGACGACCGGCAACAGCCTGACCATTGCGGCGACGCTCGAGACCGCCAAGCTCACGGCCAGGCGCCTCGGCTGGCCCGACCTCGCGCGCGGCCGGGCCATGATCGTCGGCGCCACCGGCTCCATCGGTTCGGTGTGCTCGCGGCTGCTCGCGGCGGCGGTGCACGACGTCGTGCTCGTCTCCATCGAACCTGATCGCCTCGTCGCGCTCAAGCAGAAGATCGAAGCCGAGACGCCGGGAACCAAGGTGGAACTCGATACCTCGACCGCGCGACTGGTCGGCGAGTGCGACCTCATCGTCACCGCGACGTCGGCATTCGGCCAGCGCGTGCTCGACGTCAGCCAGTGCAAGCCCGGTGCCGTGATCCTGGACGTCGCGCTGCCGCCGGACATTTCCGCCGAAGAAGCGGCCGTCCGTCCGGACGTGCTCGTCGTCGAGAGCGGCGAGGTGCTCATCCCGGGGCCCGTGAATTTCAGTTTCGACATCGGGCTGCCGCCGGGCGTCGCGTACGCCTGCCTGGCCGAGGCGGCACTGCTCGCGATGGAAGGCCGTTTCGAGTGCTTCACGCTCGGCCGCGACGTCGCGCCGGAACGCGTCAAGGAAATCTACCGCCTGTTCCGCCGGCACCACTTCCAGATCGCGCCGCTCAGGACGTTCGGCGTTCTCCTGACGCCGGAACTCGTCGCCGAAAAGAACGAGCGCGCCGAGGAATTGCGGCGCCATCCGGCGCTGTTCGAGCGTGTCAAGCGCGAAGCCGCCGCGCGGATCGCAGCCATCCCGCCGCGCGCCAAGGGCGTGACCGGCATCACCACGCTGAAGGCCTGAGGCGGCCGTCGCTGACGGATTGGCGCGGCCTCGCCCGGGCCGGTACATTGTGCCGGATCGTCATTGCGGGAGTTGCCGATGTTTCGCTCGTTCCGCCCGGCGCTCGCGGCCGTACATGGCCGCAGGCCTGTTCGCGGGTGTGCCGTCAAGGTGCCGGAAGGCATCGAGCCGGTCACCGGCTTCGAGGTCGAACGCTACATGGGTCGCTGGTACGAGATTGCCCGGCTCGACCACCGCTTCGAACGCGGCATGGACCGCGTCACCGCGGAATACGCGCTGCAACCTGATGGCACCGTGAAGGTGACCAACCGGGGTTTCGTCACGGCGAAAGGCGAGTGGAAGGATGCCGTCGGCAAGGCGAAATTCCTGGGCAGCCCGGACGTCGGCGCATTGAAGGTGGCGTTCTTCGGTCCCTTCTACGGCGGCTACAACATCGTCGACCTCGACCCGCAGTACCAGCACGTGCTGATCGCCGGCCCGAGCCGGTCCTACCTGTGGATCCTGTCGCGCACGCCGAATCCGCCTCCGGCCGAGATCGAACGACTGGTCGCGAAAGCAGCGGCGCTCGGCTTCGATACCGACGCGCTGATCTACGTGAAGCACTGATGCGCCCGCGCTTCGACGCGCCCCGGCAACGCCGGGTACGGGAGCAACCGTGAGCGTGGCGCTGCTGATCCTCGCGGTCACGCTGGTCGTCAGCCTGCTCGCGCTGTATTCCGCGCCCGGTCTCCAGTCGCGCCTCGCGTTCCGGCCGTGCGGGCTGGCGCGCCGCGGCGATTACCACACGCTGTTCACGCACGGTTTCGTGCACGCCGACCTGCCGCACCTCGTCTTCAACGCGATGACGTTCTATTTCTTCGCGTTCGGCCTCGAGCGCGTCATCGGCAGCGCGGCGTTTGCGGTCCTGTACCTGCTCGCATTGCCTGCCAGCGAGATCGGGCCGTACCTCAAGCACCGCGCGGATCCGCGCTACGTGACGCTCGGCGCATCCGGCGCCGTCACCGCCGTGCTGTTCGCGTCGATCGTCTATTTTCCGCTGAACAAGCTGATCGTCTTCCCGATCCCGATCCCCATTCCCGCGCCGGTCTTCGCCGTGCTGTTCGTGGCGCTGTCCATCTACTCCGACCGTGCTCAGCGCGATCGCGTCAATCACGCGGCACACCTCTGGGGTGCGTTGTTCGGCCTCGTCTTCGTCGCGGTGACGGATCCGGCCGCCTACACGCGGCTGCTGGGAATCTGCTGAGCTGACTGGAAAACGTGACCGCTGTCATGCGTTGTAGGACAAAGCCGCGCCGCCGTCTGTCGTCGCTCCGCTGCGCTAGTATCGGGCGGTCAGTCCAATGCCCGGAGGGCACCCATGCCGCGTCGCAGTCTCGTGTATGTCCTTTGCATCGCCCTGCTGAACCTCGGCTCGCCACTCATGGCGAACGCCGCAATCGTCGGCACGCTGCAGGCCGTCGAAGCGGGCAGCACCCGGTCGCAGGACCTCGCCACGGTGACCGCGACGCTCGCACGCGAACAGGTCCGCTCGCAGATGGTCGCGCTCGGCGTCGACCCGCGCCACCGTCGAGGCGCGCGTCGCCCGGCTGACCGACGGCGAACTGCGCTCGCTCGCCGAGCGCATGGACCAGATGCCGGCGGGCGGCGATGCGTTGGCCGTCGTCGGCGTCGTGTTCCTGATCCTGATCATCCTCGAACTGGTCGGCGTCATCGACATCTTCAAGAAGACTTGAGCGCCCAGGCACGACCGGCGCGCACCACCGCGAACGCGACGAGCGGTGCTGCGCGTCGCTGCCTGCGCATCGGCGTGGCTCGTGGTTGCCGGCTGCGCCGGCAACGCGCGCCTGGCGGAGATGGCCGTGCCCGCCGGCCTGCCGCCCGCCGTCGATCTGGACGCCACGCCGTTTCATCCGCAGACCGAGCACCAGTGCGGTCCGGCCGCACTGGCCACGTGTGCTCGGCGCCGCCGGGCACGAGGTTGCGCCCGGCGCGCTGGCGGGCGAGGTCTACGTCCCGGGACGCGCAAGGATCGCTGCAGCCCGAGATCGTCGCGGCGGTGCGCGCACGAGACCTGGTGCCCTACCCGACAGGACCCGAGCTGGGTTCGGTGATGGCCGAGGTGGCCGCCGGCCGGCCCGTGCTGGTCCTGCAGCGGCTCGGCGTCGGGCCCTGGCCCGCGTGGCATTACGCCGTGGTCGTGGGCTACGACACCGAAGCGGGCCGGATCCTGCTGCGTTCCGGCAAGGAGCGGCGCCAATCGCTGCCCGCGGCGGTCTTCGACACGACCTGGGAGCGCGCGGGCCGATGGGGACTCGTGGCGCTCGAGCCGGGCACGCTGCCCGCCGATGCCGATCTCGAACGGTACATGGCGGCGGCGGCCGGGCTCGAAGCCGTCGGCCGGCTCGATGCCGCCGAAAAGGCCTATCGAGCGGCCGCAGAGCGCTGGCCCGACGCTGCGCTTCCCGCGCTGGGGCTCGCGAACGTTGCGGCTGCACGCGGCGACTGGCAGCTGGCCGAGCGCCGTTATCGCGACGTCGCGGCCGCCCACCCGGCGCAGGCCACGGCACTCAACAATCGAGCCGAAGCGCTGCGTCGGCTGGGCTGCCCGAACCTCGCCCGGGCCATCCTCGTGCAGGGCCTGCAGAAAATCCCCCAGGCAGACTCGTTGCGTCCCGCGCTCGAAGGGACGTTGCAGCAGATCGAAACGGACGCGCTGGCGCAGCCCGCGGACGCGCCCCAGTGCAGCGCGTACACGGCGGGACGCTGACCGCCCGCGGGTGCGAGGTTAAACTCTCCCCCCATGACCTTGCGCGAGCACGTCGAGCAGATCTTTCCGGAATGGCAGCGGTGGTATCCGAGCCTGTTCGACGCCGCCGTCGATCTCGGCGTCATCCGTGCGCGCGTCTGCGACCCGTCTTCGTTGCTGCTCTCCAATCGCCACGCGGGCGTGCGAGCCGCCGCGGAGCAGGAACACCGCCGCCGCTGGAGCGCGGAAGAGAACGAGCCCGAGGAGTGAGCGCGCCCGGGCTCAGATCAGACCGCGACACAGTGACGACCACCCCGTGCGCGACGCGCGGCCGGCGCGTGAGCCAGATCAGCGGTACCAGCGCCACGCCGATCCAGGCCGAGGCCCAGAAGACGTCGAGCGAGGAGAGCATGTACGACTGCTCGACCAGGCCCCGCGTCAGCGCGCCGAGCGCCTGGTCGCTGCCGAGGCCCGCGCCCTGCAGCACGTCGAGCGAGCGCTGCAGCGTGGGGTCGTAGACGCTCGAGGCTTCCGCCAGCCTGCCCTGGTGCAGGATGGCGCGGTTGTCCCAGGTCGTGGTGACGATCGACGTGGAGAACGCGGCTGCGGTGATGCGCAGGAAGTTCGAAATCCCGGTCGCCGCGGGCACCTGCTGCGGTGGAATGCCGTCGAGCTGGATCGTGACGACGGAAACGAAGAAGAAACCCATCGCGATGCCCTGGAAGAGCATGGGGATCACGAAGTCGCCGAAGGCAGCCTGCGAATTGAGCAGCGTGCGCAGGTACAGGCCGAAGGCCATCACCACGAACGCAAGCGTCGCGAACCACCGGGCGTCGTAGCGGTTGACCAGCCGTCCCGCAAACGGCGAGATCAGCAGCGCCATGATCCCGGCCGGGGCCTGCACGAGCCCCGCCCAGGTCGCGGTGTAGCCGAGCTGCGTCTGCAGCCACAGCGGCAGCACCACGACGTTGGCGAAGAACAGCGCGTAGCCGATGCAGGTGATGAAGACCCCGACCGCGAAGTTGCGGTTGCGGAAGAAGCTCAAGTCGACGATCGGATGCTTTTCGTAGCGCTCCCAGATCATGAAGGCGGCGCAACAGACGGCCGACACCACGGCAAACGCGATGATCCGCGTGGAATCGAACCAGCCTGCGTCCTTGCCCGTGTCGAGCATGACCTGCAGCGCGCCCACCCACACGACCAGCAGGGCGAGGCCGACGCCGTCGACGGGCACGCGCCGGATCACGGACTCGTTCCGGTGCAGCGCCTTCCAGCAGGCGAAGCCGCTCACCAGGCCCACCGGGACATTGATCAGGAAGATCCAGGGCCAGGAATACTGGTCGGACAGGTAGCCTCCGAGCAGCGGACCCATCACCGGCGCGGTGAGCGTGGTCATCGACCAGATCGCGAGCGACGTGCCGCGCTTCGATGCCGGAAAGATCTGCATCAGCAGCGTCTGCGACCCCGGGATCATGGGGCCCGCCACGGCGCCCTGCAGGACGCGGAATGCGATCAGCGACTCGAAGCTCCAGGCGAGGCCGCAGAGCAACGAGGCGAACGTGAAGAGCAGCACGCTCCACACGAAAGTCCGCACGACCCCGTAGCGCTGCATGAGCCAGCCGGTGAGGGGCACCGAGATGCCGTTCGCGACGGCAAACGACGTGATGACCCAGGTGCCCTGGTTGGGGCTGACGCCGAGCGACCCCGCGATCGTGGGCAGCGACACGTTGGCAATGGTCGTATCGAGCACCGGCATGAACGTGCCGAGCGCGAGCGCAAACGCAGTCAGGCCACGCTTGCCTGCCGGCAGCTCGATCAGCGCGCGGTCGGCGGCAGCGGCCGCTGCGTCGCTCATGCCGCTCAGTGCGCCGAGTTGGCCGCGATCACCTGCGCGATCAGGGCCTCGACCTTGCCGTCACGTGCCGCACGTGACGGCATCGATCCGGCCGTGTCCTGCGTCGGGGCACCGAGGACCGGACCGGACTGATCGTGCAGGTCCACGCGCGCGTGCATGGACAGGCCGACGCGCAACGGATGCTCGTCGAGTTCCCCTCGATCGAGCTCGATGCGCACGGGTACGCGCTGCACGATCTTGATCCAGTTGCCGGAGGCGTTCTGCGCAGGCAGCAGGGCGAACGCGGCGCCGGTTCCGGGCGAGAACCCCTTGATCCGCCCGTGATAGACCACGTCGCTGCCATGGAGGTCGGACTCCAGTTCGACCGGCTGGCCGATGCGCATGTGCTGCAGCTGGACTTCCTTGAAGTTCGCATCGACCCACATGTCCCGCAGCTGCACGAGCGCCATCAATGGTGTGCCTGCACTGACGCGCTGGCCGACCTGCACGCCTTTCTTCGCGACCACGCCGTCGACCGGCGCGACGATCAGCGTCCGGTCGAGGGCGAGGGCAGCCTCGCGTACCCGCACCGCTGCACGCAACACCTGCGGGTGGTTCGCCACGTCGATCCCGCCCGTCTGGGCGAGGGCCACGTTCAGCTCTTCGCGCGCCCCCTGCAGTGCGGACTCCGCGCTCTTCACGACCTCGCGCGCATGAGCGAGCTCCTCGGCCGAGACTGCGCCGCCGGCTGCGATGGATTCGCGCCTGCGATAGTCCTCCCGCGCGCGCCCGAGGTCGGTTTCGCGTGCAGCGATCTGCGCGCGCAGCCTGCTGGTCTGCGGGTACGCGCCGCGAACCTGCCTGACCGTCGCACCGAGGTCGGCGATGGCTGCGTCCATCGCGATCCGGGCGTCGGCGGGATCCAGTTCGATCAACGGCTGGCCCGCGATGACGGTTTCGGTTTCCCGCGGTCGTATGGTGCGTACGGTGCCAGGGACCTCCGCGGTGATCTGCACGATCGTGCCGCCCGCATACGCATCTTCGGTCGCCACGTACCAGCGGCCGTGCAGGAACCAGTACGCGTACCAGGCCGCGCCGGCAATGAGCACGACCAGGGCGAGCAGCAGCAAGCCGCGACGGCGCTTGTTCGTGGCGTCTCCGGTCGGGACGGCGTCGACTGCCGGATCGGGAGAGTTCATGGCACGGGCTCCTGCAGGACGTGGCCGCCCAGTGCCACGAGCAGCGCGACACGCGCCGCGGTACGGTCCGCGAGCATTTGCGTGCGCTGCCGGCGGGCGGTGAGCAACTGTGTTTCGGTGTTGAGCACGGTGAGCTGGCTGGCGATGCCGGCTTCGAACCGCTGCAACGCCATCGCGTGTGCGCTGGCGGCGGCCGTGAGGGAACGGCCCTGCGCCTGCCAGTTGTGTGTCGAGCGACTGGATGCGCGCCGCCTGGTCCGCGGCCTCGCGTATGGCTCGCAACACCGTTTCGTTATAGGCGGCAATCGCTACGTCGACGTCGGCGCCGGTGCGGCGATATTCGGCCTTGAGCCGGCCTGCATTGAACACGGGCAGGTGCAGCGCCGGCCCGACGCTCCACTGCAGCGCGTCGCCTTCGAGCAGCCGATCGAGCCCGATGGCCGTGACCCCGGCGAAGCCGATCAGGTCCACGTTGGGGTAGAAGTTCGCGTGCGCTGCCGCGCGGCCCGCGATGGCGGAATCGACGCGCGACCGGGCAGCGCGCACGTCGGGTCGCCGGGCCAGCAGGTCGGCAGGCAGTGCGGCCGGCATCGGCAGCGCGTCCTCGAGGTCGAGTGTCGGCACGGCGAGATCGGGAAAGGCGGCTGCACTCGCGCCCGTGAGCGCAGCGAGTGCGTGGCGGGCTGCCGTCCGCGCCAGCCGGGCCTGCTCGATCTCGAGCGTGGTCTGCTCGAGGTTGCCTTCGGCCGTGCGGGCTTCGACCTGCGAATCGAGGCCGGCACTCACGCGCTGCAGCGTGAGATCGGCGAGCGAACGCCGCTGCGACCGTGCAAGTTCCGCAACCTCTTCCAGGTGCACCGCGCGCACGTACTCGACGTAGGCCTGTGCCACTGCGCTCGAGAGCAGCAACTCCGCGCCGGCGGCATCGAGCTCGGCGGCATCGGCGCTGCGCTCGACCTGCGCGACGAGTGCGGCCTGCCTGCCCCAGAAATCGAGGTGCCAGCCGAGGTTGAAGCCGAGGCGCCCGTCCCAGTAGGTCCCGCCGCCGTACGGCGGCGGGAAGATGTAGTTTTCGCTGACGCGTATGCGCGCTGCGCTGGCCTCGAACGCGACCTGCGGCGAATCCGCACTGCCCACGACGTCGGCCAGCGCGCGTGCGCTGCGCACCCGGGCGATCGAACCGGCGAGGCCCGGATTGCCGGCCAGCGCCGCGGCAACGAGTCGATCGAGCTGTGGATCGTCCAGTGCCCGCCACCAGCCATCGGCGGGTGCCACGTACGCCGGTCCGGCCAGCGCGAGATCGCGGGTGTCCAGGGGGTGCTCGTGTGACACCGTCGCGCCGGAGCCGACGCAGCCTGCAGAAAGTGCGAGGACCGCGCCCAGCACGAAAGAAAGGCCTCCCCGCGGGACCCTGCCGGGTCGCGCGGCCCTCATCGCGTTGCCCTGGCTGCCTTGCGCGCTGCAGGGCGCTTGCGCGCCGGCTTCGCTGCCGAGCTCGCAGTCGTGCGGGGTCGTCTGGCCTTCTGCCCGCCCGGCGACACCGCAACGGCGTTCGCAGCGTCGCGCTGCTGCTCGACGTGCCCGAGCATGCGGCTCAGGTGCTTGCGCAGCTGCAGGAACTCGCCCTGCGACAAGGGCTGCAACGCGGCGTTGGCCTGTTCGACGACGCCGGGGAGCGTGTGCCGGATCATTTCCTCGCCGGCCGGCGTCAGCGCGAGTTCGACGCGGCGCCGGTCGCGCGAACTGCGCCGGCGGGCCACGAGTCCGCGTTGCTCGAGCTGGTCGATGACGCGCGTGAGCGCGCCACTGTCGTGCTGGAGGTCGTGCGCGAAATCGGAGGCCGTCCGGACCATGCCGTCGCGCATCTGCAGCAGCAGGGTCCACTGCGTCAGCGTGAGCCCGGCACGGGCCAGGACCTGCTCGAAGCGGGCGAGCCAGATCGCATGAAGGCGGCGGACGAGGTAGGCCACGCTGTCGCGCACACGGTACGTCGTGGCCTGGTAGTACTGCTCGGGCATCCTCGGCCTCGGCTGTGACTGCCTGGGCAGGAAATAGTGCGCGCGCAGCCGCGCCCGGGTCAAGGCGGGTCAGGCAGCAGGTCGCGACCTTTCTTCGCGGTAGATTCGCAGGATGAACTGGCCGGCAGGCCGGGCACGGAACCGCTCGATTTCCTGCCGCCAGGCGGGGTCGGTCAGGTCCTCCAGCAACAGGCGCCGGCCGGCGATCCTGCCGCCCGGATATTCCGGCGGCAGCACCGCGAGCGCGCCCAGGCTCGCGAAGGTGATGTCCGCGAAGGTCAGCGTCGCGCCGGTCAGGTAGCGGCGCCCATCGGCCAGCATGGCGTCGACTTCGGCGAACGCCTCGTGCGTGCGTTCGAGCGCGCGCACCGCGCGCTGCGAGGTCACGCCCAGCATGCGACGGACCGCAAACCGCAGCACGGGCGTGCCGGCGGCGAGCAGCGCGCGCTGCCAGGCGGGGATGGCCCGCTCCTCGAGGCCCCACGAGCGCAGGGTCAGGGCGCGGTTGCCGAGTACCTGCGCGTACACCCAGACCCGCACGTCGTTGCCGAGCCGGCGGTCGAAGCGCGCCTCGAGTTCGAGGGCGGCCGGCGTCGGTTCGAGAAACCAGGTGCGCTCGCCTGGCAGGCGCCCGGCGTATTCGCCCCACAGGTAACGCAGGATCCGCGGCGAGTCACCAATGCGCGTCAGCCCCGGCGGCACCTCGAGCCACGGCACCGTGCGGCCCGTGAGCAGCACGCCGAGGATGCCGACGTTCGGCACCTCCTCGTAGGGCACGCCGAGCCGGTCGAGGCACCAGCGCACCTTCTCGGTGTAATGCGAGAAGGTGATCGTGTGCAGCCGCAGCGGAGCGTCGGGCCTGCGCAATGCCCGCAGCGAGACGAACAACCGTACGCCGATGCCGAGCAGAAGGGCGGCCAGGGCGGCGAGCGCTGCCGCGCCGAGCCCGAAGCCGAACGCCGCCACCAGCACCGGCAGCAGGTACAGGCCGAGCAGGTGCAGTGAACGCGGGTCGCGGAGTCGCATGGACCCGATGTTACGTCGGTCGCGGCAGGGCCGCGACCTTGCCGCGGATGATCTCGACCAGCCTGCGCGCGCCCGGGCCGGCGGCGGCGCGGTCGGCGTAGACGAGGTACAGCGCCGCGTAACGCTCGGCACCCTCCGCCAGGGGCAGGCGCTTGAGGGTGCCGGAGTCGAGTTCCTCGCGGACGTTTTCCTCTGCAAACCAGGCGTAGCCCAGGCCCATGCAGGCAGCGCGGATCGACGTCGCCTTGTTCGAGACGGTCCAGCGATGCTCGTTGAGCCAGCCGCCGGAGCGGCTGCGGCGCGCGCCCGAGTCGCGCACGACCAGGTGGCGGTGCGCACGCAGGTCGTCCAGGGTCAGCGGGCGTTCGAGCTGGTGCAACGGGTGCGACGGCGAGGCTGCGCAGACGAACCGCACCTGCATGAGGGGATCGCCGATGAAGCCGCCGGGGACGTGACTGCCGATGATGAAGTCGACACGGCCCTCGGTCAGTGCTTCCTCCGCGCCGCCGAGCACGGCTTCGATCAATTCGATGCGCACCTCCGGGCGTTCGTCACCGAACTCGGCGAGGGCGCGCAGCAGCAGCCACGTCGGAAAGATCATGTCGACCGCGAGCCGCAGTTCCGGCTCCCAGCCCTGCGCGAGGCTGGAGGCGGACCGCTCGAGGCGCGTCGCATCCTCCAGCAGCGTCTTGCCGCGGCGATACAGCACCTCGCCGGCGGGGGTGAGGACCGCCCGACGGCCACGGATCTCGAACACCTTCAGGCCGAGCAGGTCCTCGAGCTTCTGGATCGTGTACGTGATCGTCGATTGGGTCCGGTGCAGGTGCTGGGACGCGGGTCCGTACCCACCTTCCTCCACGACCGCGACAAGGGCAGCCCATTGGTCCAGGGTGATCTTGGGTCCAGACATATATCGATCCAATCGATTTAAAGCTTCGAAATTACCGTCTTTTTTATCTATTGGATAGATGGAAAATGCCCAGCACGTCATCCACCCCTCCGAGCGGACCAGAACATGAGCAACTACCTGCAGTTACAGACGAGCCTCTTCGGCGACGCCGCGCAGTCGGCCCAGCTGGCGACCCGCCTCGTCGAGGCCCTCGCGACGGCCGGCGGCACGCCAACGACCCCGGTCGCGGTGAGCCCGTCATCGTCACGCGTGACCTCGCCCGCGACCCCCTGCCGCACCTGACCGCCGAGCGGTTCACGGCGCTGATCACGCCGGCGGACCAGCGCACGCCGGTGCAGGCGCAGGTCGCGGCCGAGTCCGATGCCCTGGTGGCCGAACTCCGGGCCGCCGACGTCATCGTCATCGGGCTGCCCATGTACAACTTCGGCGTGCCGTCGACGCTCAAGGCGTACTTCGACCATGTCGCCCGCGCCGGCGTGACCTTCCGTTACACCGCGCAGGGTCCGGAGGGGTTGCTGGAGGGCAAGAAGGCCTACGTCGTCGCCACGCGTGGCGGCAAGTACTCCGGTACGCCGCAGGACCTGCAGAGCGCCTACGTGCGGCAGTTCCTCGGCTTCGTCGGTATCACGGAGGTCGAGTTCGTCTACGCCGAGGGCCTCGCGCTCGGCGACGAGAGCCGCGCCGCGGCGCTGGCCGAGGCGGGCGGGCGGCTCCAGCGACTGGCGGCCTGAATCGCCGCCCGCAGCGTCATCCATCACTCAACAGAAGGAATTTCCAGATGAGCAACCAGACGATCTCCAACGCCGCCGACCTCACGGGCCGGGTCCTGATCTCGGGCCTGTTCCTGGTCTCGGGCCTGGGCAAGATTGCCGGCTACGCGGGTACGCAGGCCTACATGGCGTCGGTCGGCGTCCCCGGTGCGCTGCTGCCGCTGGTGATCGCGCTCGAAGTGCTCGGTGCGATCGCGATCATCGTCGGGTTCCGTACGCGCCTGGTCGCGGCCGGGCTGGCAGCGTTCTCCATCGTCTCCGGCGTGCTGTTCCACGGCGGTGGCGACCAGATGCAGCAGATCATGCTCATGAAGAACTTCGCGATCGCGGGCGGCTTCCTGTTCCTCGTTGCGCGCGGAGCGGGCGGGTGGTCGGTCGACGCGCGCGCGGGCAGGTGATCCGGGACGCATCCGGCACCGGCATCGGATCGAATCGCAGCACTGCAGGAGGATCAAGATGAACACCACGACATCACGCAAGCTCCAGGCCGTCATCGAATCCGTCGCGGCCTCCGACGGTGCGGGCGTCAAGCTGCGCCGCAGCCTCGGCAGCCGGCAGAACCAGCGCTTCGACCCGTTCCTGATGCTGGATGAGTTCTTCTCGGACGACCCGGAAGATTACCTCGCGGGATTTCCCTCGCACCCGCATCGCGGCTTCGAGACCGTGACCTACATGATCGACGGCCACATGCGTCACGAGGACAACTTCGGTCACCGCGGCGACCTCGGCCCCGGCGACGTGCAGTGGATGACGGCCGGTCGCGGCATCATCCACTCGGAAATGCCGCAGCAGACCGAGGGCCGCATGCGCGGCTTCCAGCTGTGGATCAACCTGCCCGCGCGCGAGAAGATGAAGCCCGCGGCTTACCGGGACATTCCCGCGGCGGAAATCCCGACCGTTGCGCTGGGTGGTGGCGGCGAAGTGCGCGTCATCGCCGGTGATTTCGCGCTGGAGGGTGTGCAGACCCGCGGACCGATCCAGGGCCTCAGCACGCAGCCGCTCTATTTCGACGTGCGCCTGCCTGCAGCGGCCGGCGTGACGCTGCCGACACCGGCAGGCCACAACACTTTCCTGTACGTCTATGAAGGCGAGGCGGTGGTCGGCGATGGCAGCGACGCGCGCCCCCTGCCGTACCGCGCGGCGGGCCTGCTCACCCCGGGCGAGTCCGTCCGCGTTCGTGCCGGTTCCGAGGGCATGCGGGCGCTGTTGCTGTCCGGCAAACCCATCGGCGAGCCGGTCGTGCAGTACGGCCCCTTCGTCATGAACACGCCGGAGGAAATCCAGCAGGCAGTCATCGACTACCAGCGCGGTCAGCTCGCCGTGGCCGGCTGACGGTCAGGCGGCGCCGCCGGATGCGACGTGCAGCCGGCGGCGATAGAAGCTCGCCTTGAGGATTTCCGCGCCCGCGACGTAGACCAGCGTGATGCCGACGAGGGCGCACGCCAGGCCGACCGGCAGTGGCGTGAAGCCGACCAGTGACGCGTACGGCAACCGTGTGCCGTTGCGACGACCATGCAGCGAGCGGTGCCTCCGGCGCGACGGCACCGGGAGTCTTCTGGACCGGGAAGCTCTCGCCGGTGAGCACGGCTTCGTTGACGAAGCAGTCGGTGGCTTCGAGCAGGACGCTGTCCCCCGGCACGATGCTGCCTGCCGAGAGCAGTGCGACGTCGCCCGGGACGACGTCGCGGAGCGGGACCGCTTGCGGCACACCGTCCCTGAGCAACGTGGCTCGCACCTGCACGCGGGCGCTCAATTCGGCGGCGGCCGACTGGGCGCGGTATTCCCGCGTTAGTCCTGGCAGCGGAGCGCTGGCCGAGGGCGCGGGTGAAGGCGAGCCCCGGCAGCATGGGCAGCCAGAAGCTCACGACCCGGAACATCAGCGTCGCCGCAAGCGCCGCGGCGATCGGGACACCGGCGAACGTCAGCGCGCCCACCGATCCCGCCTCGAAGGTCCCGAGTCCACCCGGCAGCACCCCGATGCTCCGCAGCACCGAGGCGATCAGGAAACTGGAGAAAACGGCGGCGCCGGAAGCGTCGACTCCCAGTGCGTGGAGCAAGGCCCACAGCGTGGCGGCGTCCGCCACTGCGACGAGTATCTGTAACGCAGTGGCGCGGCTCAGCAGGGCGGGGTCGTGCGCCAGGCGCGGATCCGCGTCCTGCAGGACCGCAAGAATCCGCCTGAGACCCGGGATGCGCAGCAGCCCTCGTGCAAGTCTGCCTGGCTGGCGCCCCGACAGGACCAGGACGACGGTGGCCAGCGCTGCACTGTAGAGCAGGAAAAAGACGCCGAGCGCCAGGATCAATGGAACAGCGTGACCTGCGGCGGCCAGGAGCGCGAGCGCCACCGCGAGATTGACGATGTAGGCCAGGTAAAAGGCCGCCGTGTCGATCGACACCGACGACAGCACCGCTCCACGTGCCGCGCCCCGTTCCTGCAGCGCCTGCGTCACCAGCACTGCGCCGCTCACTCCCATCGACGGGATCGCCTGGTCCATGAACAGCTTGGCGAGGCTGAGCCTGCAGGCGAAGCTCCAGCGCAGGCCGGTCCCGGCGCGATGCAGCACGAGCCGCCAGACTTCGGCCTGTGCGATGTACGTGAATGCCTGGAAGGCGAGCGCCAGCAGCAACCAGCGCGGCTGCGACTGCTCGAGCAGCTGCAGGAATGCCCGCTCTTCGGTGACATTGAGCACGACGAGCACGAGCACGGCCAGGGCGGCGATGCCGGTCACCCAGGGAAGCCAGCGTGCGAGGCGTGGCGTGCTCATAGGCAGCCGGGGCCAGGCCAGTACCTTGGCGAGTACCTCGCCAGTACCACGGCCAGCCCCGATCCGTGAGGCCAGTCTGCGCGCGCCCTTCGCCGTGACCATCGCGGTTAGCCGCAGGCCCGTGATCAGCGGCTTGCGGTAGTCCGCTAACGTGGGAGGGAGGCGATTTGGTTATGCTCGCCCCGAGGGCGCAAACGCCCAGGCCACGCCAGGAGGCGCTGCTCGTGAGTCACAAACACGAACACCTGTTGCGTTCGATCTTCCAGGACCCGATCAGCGCCAACATCCACTGGCGCGAGATCGAGTCGCTGCTGCATCACCTGTGTGCCGAGATCGAACCCCTTTCGGGCGCGCGCCTGCGGGTCAAGCTGAACGGCGTCGAAGGCATCCTGCACCGGCCGCATCACGGCAACACGCTCGACAAGAGCGCGGTCCGGCACTTGCGCGAGTACCTGGCACATGCGCGCTGCACGCCGTCGCAGTACGAGCAGGCGCATCACTGAGCGCCCTCACACGCGCCCGGCCAGCCTCGTGATGTCGTCCGCTGACACGGCGATTGCCCGGCCGAAGCCCGCGACGTAGAGGCCGGACAGGAAGTCCAGCCGGAACAGCGTGAAGTCGCCGAGACCGAACGTCACTGCACCGTCAGGAAAGCGCGCGAGGTAAAGCTCGCGCCCCGTTTGCCACTCGGCGGTGTCGCGCGTGAGGGGCCGCACGACGCACTCGAACATCGCCCGCTGCAGTTGCAGCGGGTCCTTGCCGGGCAGGTCGGGCTCGTGCAGCAGGACACCGATCCGCGCATCCGCGACGAGACCCTGCGTATGCCGCGCAAGCCGTGAGGCGTGCACCAGCACGCCGGACCGGTCGGGAACCGGCGCGAACGGCAGCAGTCCTGCGTACGGAACGCCATCGGCCTCGACTGCGATGGCCAGCACACGCTGCTCCTCGAGCAGCGACTGCAGAGCCCGGATCGTCGACTTGAGCATGTCGGTCAGTGGGGCAGCAGCGGCGCGACGCCGACCAGCCGCTCGTGGGCCCAGGCGATGAAGACCACGTACAGCACCAGTCCGCCGACGACGGCGAGCAGGTCGTTCCAGCGTGACGGTGGTGAGCCGGGTGTCCGGCGCTGCACGGTGCGCTTGCCTGCGGCAATGCGGTCGGCGACGGCCCAGGCGAGGAAGCCGCCGAACAGCAGCACGTCGGCGGCGGTGCCGTTGACGAGCAGGTGCGCAAGCGCCCACGCCTTGGTGGCCGCGAGCATCGGATGCTTGACCGCAGCCTTGATGCGGCCCGGCAGGTACGCCGCGAGCAACAGGGGGAATACGGGCAGCATCAGCAGGGCGGCGACGTGCCGCATGAACGGCGGGCGGCGTGTAGAGCACCTGCGGGTCGGCCCGCGCCAGGCCGTAGCCGTGGACGAGGAGGATGAATCCGCTGATCGCGACGACGGTGTACAGCGCCTTCCACGTCGCATCGCCGAGGCGAGCGACCATGCCGTCCCGCCAGCCCGGCGCCACGATGGCGACGGAATGCACGCCGAGGAACAGGAGCAGTCCGGCGACGAGGTAAGTCATCTTGTATCTCTCCCCTTGAGTCCTTCGAATCCGGTCAGGCGGTCGGCGCCGGCGGCCGCGGCGGGCGGATCCACGGCCGCACCCGCTCGTGCCACCGCAGCAGCAGGTCGGCGGCGAAATCCGCGAACACCCGGACTTTCGCCGACTGGTGCCCGGCGGACGGGTAGACCAGCGACACCGGCGGTCCCGGCAGGATGTAATCCTCGAGAATCAGCTGCAGCTGGCCGCGAGCGACGTATTCGGCGACGACCAGGTCGGCCGTGTGGATGATACCCAGGCCCGCTGCCGCAGAGATGACCGGCGCCTCGGCCGCGTTGAACACCATCGCGAACTTCAGGCCCAGGCGCTTTGGCGAGTAGGGCGGCGGGAACGTCCACTCCGGGGGCGCCCCGGAAGCCTGCCCCACGCCCAGCAGTCGATGCTGGCGCAGGTCGTCCGGAGTCTTCGGTTCGCCGTGCTCACGCAGGTAGGCGGGCGATGCGCAGGTCACGATGTTGACGTTGACCACGCGGCGCGCCACCAGGCCCGACTGGCGCACGGGCCCGACTCGCATCGCGACGTCGACGCTTTCGGCGACGAGGTCGACGACGCGATCGTTGAGCCGGACGTCCAGTTCGATCTGCGGGTAGCGCCGCATGAATTCGGGCAGGGCGGGCACGAGCAGGTGGTGCCCGAACGCCACGGGCACGTCGACGCGCAGCCGGCCCTGCGGTCGCGTGCGCGTCCCGCGCAGCGATTCTTCGGCGTCGCGCAGCTCGTCGAGGATGCGCCGGCAGCGGCGCATGAAATCGGCACCCTCCGCCGTGAGGCTCACGCTGCGCGTCGTCCGGTGCAGCAGGCGCGCGCCGAGGTGCTTTTCGAGCGCGGCCACGTGGCCGCTGGTGGCCGGCCGCGACAGTTCGAGCTCATCGGCCGCTCGCGCGAAGGAACCGCGCTCGGCCACCCGCATGAACACCCGCATCGCCAGCAACTGGTCCATCGCCGGGATTGTTCCGAAATCGTGAATAGAGTGCAACGGTTATGCGGATTTATCTGTCTATGGAACGAGTCTACCTTCTGCCTCGTCCACAGGAGGATCGCACCATGTTCAACCGCAAGACCCAGTTCGCCCTGACCCCGACGTGTGTCCTGGCCACCCTCGCCGTGTCCGTCATCGCCGTCTTTGCCGTCCTCGCGGAGGCGGTGGCGGGCTTCGAGTCGTTTCTGTGACCCGTTCCACAGTTCCCGCAGCCGCCGCACCGCGGCTGCGGGGACTGCCCTCCAGTTCGACGCTAACTGCTTTATTTTCAGTCACTTATCAGGTTAAAAAATCCTGCTGCGGCGCAGCAAAAGAGGCGTAAACTACGCCCTCGATCGCCTGGTCGGCAGCCGGTTCGAAGGGCTCCCGAATCCCCCTCAGTGGCCCCGGGCCAGCGCCGACCCCGCGATCGCTGGAGGTTTGTATGAGCCCGTTACGCATCGATTACCGCTGGATGCTCCTGATCTGGCTCGGTCTCGCCACGGTGGCGACTTTTGCCGCCATGGCCCACGCCGTCCTCGGTACAGACCCAGTGGACGATGACCTGACCTGACCGCCTTTCCACCTGCCGTCGGGCGCCGGCCCCGGGCCGGCGTAGTAGGCTCCCGCTTCCCGGTGAGTGACCGGGATCATCCAGGGAGCCCGCGTGCAACCCCCCGACCGTACCGAATCGCTCGATCCCGAGGACTGGGAAGCACTGCGGCGGCTGGCCCATCGCGCCATCGACGACGGCTTCGACCACCTGCAGCACGTGCGGGAGCGCCCGGTCTGGCAGCCCGTGCCGGACGAGGTGGTCGCCCGGCTGCAGGGGCCGGCGCCGCGCCAACCCCAGGGTGCCGAGTCCGCCTACCGCGACTTCCGCGACTGGGTGCTGCCGTACCCCATGGGTAACACCCATCCGCGGTTCTGGGCCTGGTTCATGGGCAACGGCACGCCCTTCACGGCCGTCGCCGACTTCCTCGCGGCCGTGCTCAACCCGAACATGGGTGGCGGCAACCACGTTGCCAACCACGTCGAGTCACAGGTGCTCGAGTGGTCGAAGGAGATCGTCGGCTTCCCGGCCGCGGCGAGCGGCCTGCTGGTCAGCGGCGGCTCGATGGCCAACTTCGTCGGGCTCGCCGTGGCCAGGAATTCGCGCGCGGGGGTCGACGTCCGGGCCGAGGGCGTCGCTGCCATCCCGAAGCCGCTGGTGACCTACGCCTCCACCGAGGTCCACAGCTGCGTGCAGAAATCGATCGAGTCCCTGGGACTGGGCGCCCGGTCGCTGCGCAAGGTCCCGGTCAACGAGCAGTACGAAATCGACGTGCGCTGCGCTCGAACGCATGATCGCGGCGGATCGCGCGGCGGGCCTGCAGCCGTTCTGCGTCATCGGCAATGCGGCGACGATCAACACGGGTGCGACGGACGATCTCGCGGCCCTCGCCGACGTCTGCAGCCGCGAGGGCCTGTGGTTCCACGTCGACGGCGCGATCGGTGCGTTGCTCGCGCTGGCGCCAGAGCACCGGGAACTGGTGCGCGGCATGGAGCGTGCGGATTCCGTGACGCTCGATTTCCACAAGTGGCTGCACGTGCCGTTCGAGGCTGCCTGCATCCTCGTGCGTGACCGCAAGGCGCACCGCGATGCCTTCGCGCTGATTCCCGAATACCTCGAGAAGACCGAGCGCGGCCTCGCGAGCGGCGCGCACTGGTTCAGCGAGTACGGCCTGCAGCTGTCGCGCGGCTTCAAGGCGCTGAAGGTGTGGATGACCATCAAGGAGCACGGGCTGGACCGCTTCGGCCGGTTGATCGACCGCAACATCGCGCAGGCCCACGAACTGGCGGCGCTGGTCGCGGCCGAGCCGGACCTGGAACTGCTCGCGCCCGTGCGCACCAACATCGTCTGCTTCCGCTACAACCCGGGCGGCATGGCAACGCCCGCGCTGAACGCACTGAACCAGGAACTGCTGATCCGGCTGCACGAAAGCGGCATCGCTGCGCCGTCCTATACGACGCTCGGCGAGCGCTATTGCCTGCGCGCTGCGATCACCAATTTCCGCACGACCAGCGACGACCTGCCCATCGTCGTCCGCGCGGTCAGGGAGATCGGGGAGTCGCTGCGCCGGGAGTGAACGGCAGCACGCCGAGCGCCGAGGCGTGCAGGCTGTGGACGTAGAGCTTGCCGTCGTGTTCGGTGACGCCGCTCGGTTCCGGCAGCTTGCCGGACGGGTCCTGCAGGTCTGCCAGCACGGCGCCGTTTTCATCGAAGGCCATCACGTGCGGATAGACCGGGGGGACCGGCCACAGGAATCGCGGCAGGCGCAAGGTCATTTCGCGCAGCAGCGGCCGGCCAGAGAGGTCGTCGACGGCCTGGCTGCGCGGCTTGGTGAAGCCGGTCCAGTAGCGTCCGTCCGCGCCACGCGTCACGTTGTCCGGAAAGCCGGGCAGGTTGTCGATGAGCACGCGCGCTTGCGGGCCGCCGCTGGCCAGTACCTTGCCGACGTCCAGGACATTCGCGTCGCGTGCAATCCGCAGGATCCGGTACGTGCCCGTCTCGGCCACGATCAGCGACTTTTCGTCGGCACTCAGGGCGACGCCGTTGGGGAAGCAGAGCCCGTTGGCGATGAGGCGCGTGGCGGAGGTCGACGGATCGAACTCGACGACACGCCCGCTGCAGGAGTGCTCGAGGATGTCGAGCAGCGCCGCATCGAACGTGCCGTGCTCCCGCGGTGACAGCCGCGTCGAGGCATCGGTGAACAGGATCCTGCCGTCGGCTGCGACCTTGACGGCGTCGGCGTAACGGATCGGATCGAGCGCCACGGAGTCGGCCAGCACCACGATGCTGCCGTCGGGTTGCACGGCCAGCAGGCCGCGCAGCGCATCGGCGATGATCAGCCGGCCGCTCGCGTCGAAGTCGAGCCCGAGCGGCCTTCCGCCGGTCCGCACGTAAGTCTCGATGCCCGATCCGTCCGCATTCATGCGCAGCACGGCCCCCGAGAGCACGCCGGTGTACAACTTGCCGTCGGGCCCGAAGACGATGTGCTCCGGACCGACCTCGGGGGCGACCGGGATGAGGCGGAGGCTGCCCAGGCGCTCGTTGCGGGCATGGGGCCCGACGTAGCCCGCGAACTTCGGGGCCTGCCACGCCACCGGCTTGACCGGCACGGGCCAGATCAGCAGGTAGATGACGAGCAGCAGCAGGACGATGCCAATCCGTCGTAACCACACTCGCATCGCCGTCTCCGCGTGTGTTCAGGTGCCCAGGTGCAGCAGTGTACGAGCCTCGGCAGGCGTCGCGCATTCACGCCCCGCCGCCCGCGCCAGGCCGACGATCGCCTCGATCAGTTCCCCGTTGCTGCGTGCCTTGCGGCCGTCGGGCAGGTAGAACGTGTCCTCCAGGCCGGTGCGCAGGTTGCCACCGAGTTCGGCCGTGCGGCGATGCAGGGGCCAGACGTTCTCGCGGCCGATCGCAGTCACCTGCCAGGTGGCGCCGGCCGGCAGCAGGCCGATGAGGATGGGCAGCAGGGCCGGGTCGGCCGGCATGCCCGACTCCACGCCCATGACGAAGTTGACGTCCGCGTGGCCGCGATAAAGGCCGGAGCGCACGAACATGTCGACACTGCGGACGATCCCGACGTCGAAACACTCGAACTCCGGCAACGCGCCGGTCTCGGCCATGACCTCGAGGAACGCCGCGACCTTCTCGACCGGGTTGTCGAACAGCATCGGCGGCCACGCCCAGCGGCCGTCGCTGCGGACCTTGAGGTAGTTGAGCGAGCCTGCGTTGGCCGCCGCGATCTCCGGTCGCACGGCCCGCATGCACGCGGCCGGCCCCGAGATATCGGGACCGACGACGCCGGTCGACTGGTTGAAGAGGATGCCCGGGCACGCTTCGCGGATCGCCTGCGCGATCTCGAGCGCGACCTGCGGGTCCCACGAAGGCAGGTGGCCCCGTCCGGGTGCCTGTTGCCGGAAGTGAACGTGCACGACGCTGGCACCCGCGTCGAACGCAGCTCGCGCCTCGCGCGCCATCTCCTCCGGCGTCACCGGGACGTGGTGCTGCGCCGGATCGGTGAGCACGCCGGTCAGCGCGCACGTGACGATCACTTTCGACGACATCAGGCGTCTCCCTCGTAGCGCAGCAGGGCCTGGCCGGGAACCACCTGTTCGCCGGGCCTCACGCCGACCTCCGCGATGCGGCCGGGGCGGGCCGCGCGCACCTCGTGCTCCATCTTCATCGCCTCGAGCACCACGAGGCGATCGCCTTGCGCGACCTCGCTCCCCGCAGTGACGAACACCTGCAGCACGCGCGCATTCATCGTGGCATGGACGGTCGACGCTCGCGCGCCCTCCGCCTCGGCCGAGCGTGCCGGCTCGCGACGACGGCTCGCGAACGCGTAATCGGCCGCTGGCGTGTGCAGCCACAGCGTGTCACCGTCCCAGCCGTACCGGTAGTCGAGCGACACCCCGTCGACGACGGCCCGCGCGCTGCTGCACGGCGCGGCAACGCTGTGCCGCCACCTCGTGGCGCGTCGCGGTCGCTTCCACGATGGCGTGCGACCGGGTGACGAAAACTTTGCCGTGCTGCTCGAGTGGCCCGGGGTGACCGGCGGCCCGCAGGCGCCAGGGCATCGGCAAGGCGCGGCCATTCGTCCAGTGACGCCAGTCCGGCGGGGTTGCGAGCGCCTCGGGGGCTGCAGCCACCGAAAGCCACGCTGCGAGGGCCCAGGTCCGCGCATCGGGCTCCCCGGCCCGGCTCGCCGGTGCGGCGAAGTGCTGGCCGATGAAGGCCGTGGAGACCTCCCCGCCGGCGACGAACGCGGGGTGGCGCAGCACGCGCGCGAGAAACTCGCGATTGGTCTGCAGGCCGAGCAGCACCGTGCGATCGAGTGCATCGGCAAGCCGTGCCAGCGCTTCCTCGCGCGTCGCGGCGTGTGCGACCAGCTTGGCGACCATCGAGTCGTACCAGGCCGGGACCGCCGACCCCGCAGCCAGTGCGTGATCACAGCGCACACCGGGAGGAGCGGCCCAGTCGATCACCGGACCGCTGCAGGGGAGGAACCCGTCGGCCGGCGATTCCGCGCAGAGGCGGACTTCGATCGCGTGGCCATGCAGTGCGACGTCCGCCTGCTGCAGCGGGAGCGGTTCGCCGCGGGCGACCCGGATCTGCAGCTCGACGAGGTCCAGCCCGGTGAGCAGTTCGGTCACGGGGTGCTCGACCTGGAGCCGGGTGTTCATCTCCATGAAATGGAAGTCGCCGTTGCGCTCGAGCAGGAACTCGACCGTGCCCGCGCCGACGTAACCGATCGCGCGCGCGACGGCGACCGCGGTCGCGCCGATGCGCGCGCGCAGGGCGGCGTCGACCGCAGGGGAAGGCGCCTCTTCGACGATCTTCTGGTGCCGGCGCTGCACCGAGCAGTCGCGCTCCCCGAGGTGGATCACGTGCCCGTAGGCGTCGGCGAGCACCTGGACCTCGACGTGGCGCGGCTCGACGACCGCGCGCTCGAGGATCAACCGGCCGTTGCCGAAGGCCTTGGCTGCTTCGGAGGCGGCCGCACGCAGGGCGCCGGGCAAATCGGCGGGTACGGCCACGAGTCGCATGCCGCGGCCACCGCCGCCCGCGGCCGCCTTGACCATGACCGGATAGCCGATGCGCTCGGCCTCGGCCACGAACGTCGCTTCGCCCTGGTCCTGGCCATCGTAGCCCGGGACCACGGGGATGCCTGCCGCAGCCATGCGCTGGCGGGCGCGGGCCTTGTCGCCCATGGCTGCAATCGCCGCAGCAGGTGGACCGATGAAGGTCAGTCCGGCTGCGGTGACGGCCTCGGCGAAAGCGGCGTCCTCGGCGAGAAAGCCGTATCCGGGATGGATCGCGTCCGCGCCGACGATGCGCGCGGCTTCGAGCAGCGCGTCCACGCGCAGGTAACTGTCGGCGGCCGCGCAGCCGCCGATCGCCACCGCGTCATCACACGCATGCCGGTGGGGGCTCGCGACGTCCGCGTCCGAATACACCGCGGCCGTGGCGATGCCGAGCCGACGCGCAGTGCGTGCGACGCGCACGACGATTTCACCGCGGTTGGCGATCAGGATGCGTTGCACGCGGCTCATGTGAACTCCGGCAGTGTCGGCAAGGCAGCCTGCCAGTGGGGCGCCCGTCGTTCGCGGCTGGCGGCCATGCCCTCCGTGGGCGTGCCGCTGCGCAGCAGCGCGGCGAAGTCGATCGCAGCCGCATCGAGCGCCTGGCCGAGCGGCAGTTCGAGGCTGCGGAGCGTGAGGCGCCGCGTGGCGCGCAGCGCCGCAGGCTCGACGCCGCACAGCGCACGGAGGTCGTGCGTCACCGCGCCCGGCAGGTCGAGCGCGGAGGCGACGCGGTCGACGAGGCCCGCCGCGAGCGCCGCCTGCGCGTCGAGTCGTTGCGCGGAGGCCATCAGCCAGTGCGCACGCGTTGCGCCGATCCGGCGGACGACGAACGGCGCGATCTGTGCAGGAACGATCCCGAGGGTGACCTCCGGCATCGCGAACACCGCGTCCTCGCTGGCGATCACGCGATCGAGCGCCGCGACGAGTCCCAGGCCGCCTCCCAGCGCGGAGCCGCGCACGACCCCCAGCGTCGGCACGGGCAGTGTCGCGATCGCCTCGAGCACGGCGCCGAAACGCCGGTTCAGCTGCGCAATCGGGTCCGTGCCTGCCGGAGCGGGGGTCGTCATCATCTGCTGGAAGCGGCCGAAGTCGCCGCCGGCACTGAAATGCCCGCCGCCGCCCCAGAGCACCAGGGCGCGCGCCTGCGGGTCGGCCGCGATTTCGCCGCAGAGACGCACGAGCGACTCCAGGATCGGTTCCGACAGGGCATTGCGCTTGTCGGGGCGATTGAGGCGCGCGAACCAGAAGCCGTCGCGACGTTCGAACTGCACCGGGTCATCGGCGGACGCGAAGGACATCGTCATGCCCTGGGCAGCGTGCCGGCGAGCTTGCTGATGATCGACAGCATGACCTCGTCCGCGCCGCCGCCGATCGAGGCCAGGCGCCCGTCACGATAGAGCCGCGATACCGGGTTCTCCCAGGTGAACCCCATTCCGCCCCAGTACTGCAGGCACTTGTCGGAGACCTCGCGGGTCAGGCGGCCTGCCTTGAGCTTCGCCATCGAGGCGAGTTGCGTGACGTCCTTGCCGGCGACGTACAGTTCCGTCGCGCGGTAGACCAGCGCGCGCAGCGCCTCGACTTCCGTCTGCAGCTCGGCCAGCGTGAAGTGCACGACCTGGTGATCGAGCACCGAGCGCCCGAAGATCTTGCGGTCGCGGGTGTAGGCGATGGTGTCGGCGATCGCGTTGTCGAGGCCCTGCAGCGCATTGGCCGCGCCCCAGAGCCGTTCCTCCTGGAACTGCAGCATCTGGTAGGTGAACCCCTGGCCTTCGTCGCCGATCCGGTAACGCTGCGGCACGCGCACGTCGTCGAAATGAATCTGCGCCGTATCGGAGGAGTGCATGCCGATCTTGCGCAGCTTGCGTTCGACCGTGACGCCCGGCGTGCGCATCGGCACGATGATCAGCGACTTGTTGCGGTGTGGGGCGCCTTCCGAGGTCGTCGCGAGACAGCACATCCAGTCGGCCTGCGTGCCGTTCGTGATCCACAGCTTGCCGCCGTTCACCAGGTAATCGCCGCCGTCCTTGCGTGCCGTCGTGCGGATCGCGGCGACGTCCGAACCCGCGCCCGGCTCGGACACGCCGATGCAGGCCACCATCTCGCCGGTGATCGCCGGCGCCAGGAATTCCTGCTGCAGTTCGGGCGAACCGAAACGGGCGAGGGCGGGTGTCGCCATGTCGGTCTGCACGCCGATGGACATCGGCACGCCGCCGCAGCGGCAGGTGCCGAGCGCCTCGGCCATCGCGACGGCATAGCTGTAGTCGAGGTTCGAGCCGCCGACGGCTTCGGGCTTGGTCAGTCCCAGCAGCCCGAGGGCGCCGAGTTTCCGGAAGACTTCACGGGCCGGGTAAATGCCCGCTTCCTCCCATTCGTCGACGTGCGGATTGAGTTCGTCGCGGCAGAAGCGCTCGACGGTGCGGCGCAGTTCTTCGTGTTCGTGCGTGAACAACATGGGATGTGCTCCTTCGCTCAGGGCCGCGCGACGCCGAAGCTCAACGGCCGCAGTGGCACGCGGTCGGCACGGCGGCACAGATGCAGGACGTGCGTGAGCACCTGCCGGGTGTCGCGCGGGTCGATGATGCCGTCGTCGAGCAGGCGGCCCGAGGTGTAGAACGCCGAGGTCTGGCGTTCGAAGGTCTCGGTGATCTTCGCGCGCAACCCGTCGATCTGCGCCCGGTCGGGCTCCTGGCCGCGTTCGCGTGCCGACGCTTCCATGACGATGGCCATGGTGCCGGCCGCCTGCTCGGCGCCCATGACGGCCGTGCGCGCATTCGGCCACGAGAACAGGAAGCGCGGGCCGAAGCCGCGGCCGCACATCCCGTAGTTGCCCGCGCCGAACGAGGCGCCGCACTGGATCGTGACCTGCGGCACCGTCGCGTTCGCCACCGCCTGGATCATCTTCGAGCCGTGCTTGATCATGCCCGCGCGCTCGGAGGCGGTGCCGACGATGTAGCCGGTCGTGTTCTGCAGGTAGACCAGCGGCAGGTCGTTCTGGCAGCACTGCTGGATGAAGTGCGTCGCCTTGACCGAGCCGTCCGGGTCGAGCGGACCGTTGTTGCTCAGCAGGCCGACGGGATGGCCGCCGATCGAGGCGTGCGCGCAGAGCGTCGCGGGCCCGTACGACGGCTGGAATTCGCTGAAGTCGGAGTCGTCGCAGATGCGCGCGATCACTTCGCGCATGTCGACCGGCTTGCGGCCGTCGACGGGCATGAGGCCGAGGAGTTCTTCCGTCTCGAGTCGCGGCGGTGGCGCGTGCAGTGCGTGCCGGTTCGTGGCGATGCCAGGCGAGGCGGCGCACGTGCTCGCGCAGGGCGCGGATCGCGTCGGCGTCGTCCTCGGCGAGGCATTCCGCCAGTCCCGACACCGTCGCGTGCATCAGCGCGCCGCCGAGGTCCTCTTCGGTCGCGATCTCGCCCGTCGCGGCGCGCAGCAGCGGCGGGCCCGCGAGAAAGGCGCGCGCGCGGTTGCGCACCATGACGACGTAGTCCGACATGCCGGGCATGTAGGCGCCGCCCGCGGTGGCGCTGCCGTGCACGATCGTCAGCACGGGAATGCCCGCGGCCGACAGGCGGGCGAGCCGGGCGTAGTGCGAGCCGCCGGCGATGAAGTCCTCGACGCGGTAGCGCAGCAGGTTGGCCCCGGCCGATTCGACGAGATGGACGAACGGCAGCCGGTTCTCGAGCGACAGCTGCTGCGCGCGCTGGAACTTCTCGAGTCCCATCGGCTGCAATGCACCGGCCTCGATTCCCGAATCGTCGACGACGACGACGCAATGCGCGCCCTCGATCACGCCGATGCCGGCGAGCAGGCCGCCGCCCGGCGTCGTCTTGTCCGGGTCGGGCACGTCGAGCAGGTACCCCGCGCACGCCGCGACCTCGAGCCAGGGCGCGCCCGCATCGAGCAGCAGCCCGAGCCGTTCCCGCGGCAGCAACTGGCCGCGCCGGGCGAAGCGCGGGCCAGCCCGGTTCGAGGCGGCGGCGGTACGGTCGCGCAACTCGTCGTGCCGCGCGACCAGCGCGAGCAGGTGCGCGCGGTTCTCGGCGAAGGCGGCGCCGGTGGTGTCCACGGACGACTTGAAGGCGGGCATCGGCGACCTCGGGGAGCAGTCCGGTGATCGTAGATCAAGCGCTTGCTTGAATAAAGAGGCCAGCCTAGCATGCGGGCGATGGATGACCTGCTCAGGTTGAGCCCGTCGCGCCTCACTGCCCGAACACGCGGCGTTCCGGGACTCGGTCCGGCGCTTCGTGGCGCGGGAACTGACGCCGCACGTCGCGCGGTGGGACGAGGCGGGCGCGTTCCCGCGCGAGCTCTACGCCAGGGCGGCCGCGGCGGGCCTGCTCGGCATGGGGTTTGCCGAGGAATACGGCGGCTTCGCGGCGGACGCGACGCACCGTCTCATCGCCTGCGTCGAACTGGCGCAGTGCGGGGCGGGCGGCGTGCTCGCCTCGCTCATGTCGCACACGATCGCCGCCCCGCCGGTCGCGGCGCTCGGGTCCGCCGAGCTGCGGCAACGCGTCCTGCCCTCCATCCTGGCCGGCGAGCGCATCGCGGCCCTGGCGGTGACCGAGCCGTCGGGGGGCTCCGACGTCGCGGCCCTCAGGACCAGCGCCCGTCGCGACGGCGACGATTTCGTCGTGAGCGGCGAGAAGACCTTCATCACCTCCGGCATGCGCGCCGATTTCTACACCGTCGCGGTGCGGACGGATCCGACAGCGCGCGGCACCCGCGGCATTTCGCTGCTGCTGGTGGAGCGCGACACGCCCGGGTTCACGCGCACGCCACTGCAGAAGATGGGCTGGTGGGCCTCGGACACCGCGCACCTGAGCTTCGACGGCGGCGCGCGTCCCCGTCGCCAACCTGATCGGCGCGGAGGGCGAAGGGTTCCGCGCGATCATGCTGAATTTCAACGGCGAGCGCTTTGCGCTCGCGGCGAACTCGCTCGGGTTCGCCTGGGCCTGCTACGTCGAGGCACTCGCGTGGGCGCGCGAGCGGCACACCTTCGGGCAACGCCTGGTCGACCACCAGGTCGTGCGGCATCGCTTCGTCGACATGCGTGCCCGCATCGAGGCGACGACGGCCCTGCTCGAGGAGGTTGCGTGGCGGCTCGATCACGAGCCCGCAGGCGACCCGGCCGTCGGTCGCGTCGGTGTGCATGGCGAAGAACACGGCGACGCAGACGATGCAGTTCTGCGCCGACGCCGCCGTGCAGACGCTCGGCGGCATGGGCTACGTGCGCGGGACCAAGTCCGAACGCATCTATCGCGAGGTCAAGGTCAACATGATCGGCGGCGGCGCGGAGGAGATCATGAAGGACCTCGCCGCGAGGCAGCTCGGGTTCTGATGGCCGCCGCGCGCAAGTCACCGTCGCGGAAAGTCGCGCCGGCGAAGGCCGCCCGTCCCCGCGGGCGTCCCCGGTCGCTCCCCGGCGACGACGACAGCCGGCGCCACCAGTTGCTGCGTGCGTCCGCCCGGCTGTTCCGCGAAAAGGGCTTCGATGGCACGTCGGTGCGCGACATCGCGCAGGCGACCGGCCTGCAGTCGGGCAGCTGGGTGTACCACTTCCCGACCAAGCAGGACATCCTCGTCGCCGCCATGGAGCAGGGACTGGTCGACGCGCTGGCACGCATCGAGGCCATCGCGGCGCAGCAGCTCCCGCCACGCCGCAAGTTCGAAGCCCTCGTGCGCACGCATCTCGACACGCTGCTCGCGCCGGGACAGGACTTCATACCGGTCGTGCTGTACGAATGGCGTTCGCTCGAGGCGTCCTCCCGCAGGCGCGTGGCCGTGCCGCTCAAGCGCTACGAAGCCGTCTGGCGCGACGCGATCGATGCACTGCAGCGCACGGGTGAATGGCCCACGCGCACGAAGATCGACGTGATGCTGCTGTTCGGCGCGCTCAACTGGATGGTGCGCTGGTACCAGCCCGGCGGCCCGCTCGACATCGACACGCTCGCCCGCGAGTGCGTGACGTTTTTCCTGCGCACACCGGGCAGGGCCCGCCGCCCTGCGTCGCGTGCCCGATGACGTCGTGCGCGCGCCACGATGGCATGTTGCACGCAGGGACGACCCGGCCGCGCCGATTTTTATGCTGCGCTGCACAAGAGTCGCGGTCCTGCGCGGAGATGTCGCGGAAAGCGCCTGCTGCTGCGTCCCACCGCAGCGAGAACGCCGAACGGCGGATCCCCGCCGGGCTATTTTTCGACACCGTTTTTGCTGCATGGCACAAACGCAACGCGAGTCCGAGTTGTCATGTGGCTTGGCCACTGGCAACCTTGCGCAACGGGGATGATTGGTAGTGGTATTTCGGATACTCACTACTGTGGCCGCAGCTTGCCGGGACTAGCCTCAACAGGCTGACCCGTTGGTTGGGAAGCCGGGTGAGCCGTGACACGACGCAACAAGACGCGTGACCGGCTGGGGCTCGCTACGGCATGCATGGGAAGGTTTCGAAGAATCGGTCCGGGACGCCCCGCGGGAACGGATCAGGCTGGACTCACAGGCAACTGGGGGATTTGTAATGACGACTGAAACGAAGATTCGGCATCGCCGCAGCACGGCTCTCGCCGCCACGATCGGTTCCGTGCTCGCCGGGTATGCGGGCAGCGCCGATGGCGCTCGAATTCGAGATTCGACAACGGCGGCAAGCTGAACTGGAACACGACGCGTATCCGCCGGCGCCAACTGGCGCGCCGAAGACCCGAGCCGCCGCCTCTACACGCGTGCCGACGGTTCGTTGATCGGCCTCTACACGAGTCCCCTCGTCCCCGGCACCGCCGTGGGCCCGAACGACGGCCTGGCCGGCAACCACGCGGCCGGCGACGGCAACCTGAACTTCGACAAGGGCGACCGGTTCAGCACGCCGTTCAAGCTGATCACGGACCTCGAATACAAGAAGGGCCGCTTCGGCGGCCTGCTGCGCGCCAAGGCCTGGTACGACTACACGCTGATGGACGAAAAGGTCCGCGTCGGCAGCCAGGCCAACAACTACAACGGCGTGCGCCCGGGGCTCGGCCCGGTCGCCGAACCCGCTGTGCGCTCCCGGTGGCACGTGGACGGCCGCAGCGCCGTGCTTCCCGATGTCGCCCGCCGGGCAGAACCTCTGGCCCGAGGCCGAACTCAGCGACCGCGGCTTCGAGACCGAACAGCAGTTCACCAACGCGATGCTGCTCGACGCCTACGTCTATGGCTCGTTCGACTTCCGCGGCACCGACATGCAGGTGCGCCTCGGCAACCAGGTGATCAACTGGGGCGAGAGCATCTTCATCCAGGGCGTGAACCAGATCAATCCGATCGACGTTCCCGCCGCGCGCCGCGCCGGCGCCGAGCTCAAGGAAATCCTGCTGCCGGTCTGGGCCGCCTACCTCAACTGGGGCTTCGACTGGGGCTCCATCGAGGCCTTCTACCAGCTCGAGTGGGCCAACACGTCCGTCGACGCGTGCGGCACGTACTTCTCCGCGACCAGCACCCTGATCGGTGCCGACCCGGCGTCGTGCGGCAGCATCACGGTCGTCGGCGGGCAGCTCGGTAACCTGGCACCCGGCACCGTTTCGCCGATCGTCCCGCAGTTCGGCTCGCAGCCCTTCCTGCAGGCGAACGGCACGTACGTGCCTGCGGTCGAGGGCAGGGAGGCCAAGGACAGCGGCCAGCTCGGCATCGCCATCCGCTTCCCGGTCGAGAGCATCGACACCGAGATCGGCCTCTACGCGATGAACATCCACAGCCGCCTGCCGTATTCGTCCGGCCGTCGGGCACGAACCCGAACGACATCACCGGCCGCTGCACTGCTCCTGGTGTCCCACGAGCACGACGCTTCAGTGCTGACTGCCAGGGCCTGGTCGGCAACGACGCCTACGGTCCGTACTGGAAGACTGCCGACCTCGACGACGCTACTACCGCAACCTGATGCCGGGCCTCGAGGCGGCGTACGAAGGCATCCTGGCGAGATTGGCGCCCCGCAGGACCTCAAGTCCGGCACGGGCTTCTGGGAATACCCCGAGGACATGCACGTCTTCGGTATCAGCGCCGCGACGAACCTGTTCAGCTGGTCCGTGTCGGCGGAGGCGAGCTACCGCAGAACATCCCGGCACAGGTCAACGGCAACGACCTGATCGGCGGCTCGATCCTCGGCATCGGACCGTATCGCGCCGAGACCTCGGAAGGCCTCGAAGGGCCACGTCGACGGCTACCTGAAGGGTTACGAGACGCTTCAACAAGGAGCAGTTCCAGGTCAACGCCGTCAAGACCTTCAGCAACGTCTTCGGCGCCGAGAGCTTCCTGGTCGTCGGCGAAGTCGGCATGCAGTCGAACAACGTCCCCGATTACACCAAGGGCGGCGTCCGCTACGGTCGCGGCTTCATGTACGGCACGGGCTCGGGCCCGGGCTATGCGGCCGGCGGTGCGCCCTCGGGCCAGCCAACGCTCGGCGCGGCCACCCAGGGCAACTTGTGCTCGCCGACGTTCGTCGGTGTGCCGGTGCCGTCTGCCAACACGCTTGTACAACCCGCACCCGGAAGGTTGCCGCAACGACGGCTACATCACCGACTTCGCGTGGGGCTATCGCGTGCGCCTGTCGATGGACTACAACAACGTGTTCGACTCCGGCGTGACCGTGACACCCAGCGTGTTCTGGGCCGACGACGTCGAAGGCGTTTCGATCGACCCGGCCTTCAACGAAGGGCGCCAGACCCTCGGCCTCGGCGTGAAGTTCAACCTGAACAAGAAGTACGTGTTCGACATGAACTACGTGAGCTACGCCAACAACACCTTCGATCCCACGTTCGACCGCGATTACTACTCCGCGGCCCTGAGCGTGACGTTCTGACCAGGACAGGAGACGAGCAGATGAAGACGATCAACACGATCCTAGCCGCCGCGATCGCGGCGGCAGGCCTGGTCGGCGTCGCGCTGCCGGCGTACGCGAGGCTCACCCCCGCGGAAGTCGCGCGCCTCGGCGCGGACCTGACGCCGATGGGCGCCGAGAAAGCGGGCAACAAGGACGGAACCATCCCGGCGTGGACCGGTGGCCTGTGCTCGCCGCCCGCGGGCTGGACGCCGGCCAAGGGCTACATCGACCCGTTCCCGGGCGACAAGCCGAAGTTCACGATCACCAAGGCCAACGCCGCGCAGTACAAGGACAAGCTCACGCCCGGCACGCTGGCACTGCTGAACAAGCACGACAACTTCAAGATGCCGGTGTACGAGACGCGCCGCACGGCCTGTTATCCCGACTCCGTGTACGCGAACGTCAGGGAGAACGCGCCCAAGCTCGAGCTCGTCGGGTTCGGCATCACCGGTGGCCGTGCGGACGTACCGTTCCCGATCCCGAAGAGTCGGCGTCGAGGCCATTTTCAATCACCAGCAGCGGTACCTCGGAGCCGGTGTCGTCCGCGACTACAACAGCTTCCCGGTGCGGGCCAACGGTGACTTCTACAAGATCGGCTCGCACGAGTACCGGATCTTCAATGGCAGCCTGGACCAGCCGCAGGACAACCTGCTGCTCGCCTTCCAGTCGGCCTTCACCATGCCCGCGACGCTCGAGGGTACGGTGTTCCTCGTGCACGAGCCGATCGACCAGGTGAAGCAGACGCGCTCCGCGTGGATCTACAACGCGGGCCAGCGCCGCGTCCGTCGCGCGCCAGACCTTGCGTACGACAACTTCACGGACGGCACCGAGGGCATGCGCACCTCGGACCAGTTCGACGCGTGGAACGGCGCGCCGGACCGCTTCGAATGGAAGCTGATCGGCAAGAAGGAAGTCTACATCCCGTACAACTCGTTCAAGCTGTCCGACAAGAAGCTCAAGTACAAGGACGACATCATCCGCAAGGGCACGATCAACTCGGACCTGTTGCGCTACGAGCTGCACCGGGTCTGGGAGGTGGAGGCCAACCTCAAGCCGGGCAGCAAGCACATTTATGGCAAGCGTGTGTTCTACCTCGACGAGGACACCTGGACGGTGGTGTACGAGGATGCGTACGACACCCGCAAGCAGCTCTGGCGCATCGGTGTCCACCCGATGATGCAGTTCTATGACGTCAAGATTCCGTACTTCCGCGCCAACATCTGGCACGACCTGAACAGCGGTGCTTACTATCTCGCGGGCCTGGACAACGAGATCAAGACGCCCTGGAACTGGGACCAGGCCGGCAAGTGGGCCGACTTCCAGCCCGATGCGCTGCGGCGCCTCGGCACGAAGTGAGCCACGCCGGGAGTTCCGGCGCAGCCTGACGGTCGGCGGCGCCGGTGTTGCACACCGGCGTCGGCTGGCCCCCGGGGGGCTCAGCGGGGCAGGGTCACGACACGGCAGGTGCGTGGAGTGACGCAAGACGGGGGGTGCGGCCACTGCAGGCTGCACGGAGAGTAAGCGAATGAAGTACCGGATGAGAGCAGCCTGCCTCTGGGCGGCCTGCTGCATGATGGCCTTGCCTGCGGTCCACGCGGAAGAAGCAGCCGCCACGGCTCCGGCCCGCGGCAAGACGGTGGTGGAGATCAGGCCCGATCGCATCATCCTCATCGACATCACGCGTGCCGGTGACCGGCTCGTAGCCGTGGGCGAGCGCGGGTTCGCGATGCTGTCCGACGACGCCGGCAAGACCTGGCGGGCGCGGGAGACGCCGGTCACGCGCACTCTGACGGGCGTGGCATTCCGGGATGCCAAGGTCGGCGTCGCCGTCGGCCACGGCGGGTCGTTCATTCGCACCGAAGACGGTGGCGAGACGTGGGCCCAGGTACCGGTACCGGAGGCGGAGCCGGAATCCCTGCTCGGCGTCATCAGCCTGGGTGGCGACCGCTTCGCCGCCTATGGCGCCTTCGGCATGTACTTCGACTCGACGGACGCGGGCCGGACCTGGGCCAGGCACACGGTCATGTCGGAAGACTTCCAGTGGCACATCTCGCAGGTCGTCCCGGTGGGCACGGCGCTGCTGATGGTGGCTGAATCCGGGACGCTGGCCCGTTCTGAGGACGGCGGCACGACCTGGACCGCCATCACTTCGCCCTACGTCGGCTCTTATTTCGGAGTGCTGACGACCCCGGGCGGCGCGATCCTGGCCTTCGGCATGCGCGGCAACGTCTGGCGTTCGACCGATCTCGGCGCCACGTGGCAGAAGATCGAGCTCAACACGACGGCCTCGCTCAACGGCGGCCGCGTGCTGGCGGACGGACGCATCCTGCTGGTCGGCAACTCCGGTCTGCTCGCCGTCAGCAAGGACGACGGGCAGACCCTCGAAATGCACTGGGCGCCGGGCGGCCGCGGGTTTTCCGCCGCCGCGGAGGTCGGCGATCGCATCATCCTCGCGGGCGAGACCGGCGTCACGCCGCTCGACCCGGCCTGGCTCCAGGGCCAGTAACGGGACCGCGTCGGGAGTCACACATGTCGAACGACCTCAACCTCGGTGCCAGCGGCGATTCCGAGATCAAGCAACAGCAGTTCTCGGCGGACTGGGTCGGCAAGATTTCCTACTGGATCTTCCGTCACCGCAAGCCGCTGCTGATCCTGTTCATCCTGATCACGATCGCGCTGGGCGCAATGGCGAGCCAGCTGCGCGTGCAGGCGGCCTTCACGAAGATGATCCCGCTCAAGCACCCGTACATGCAGACGTTCCTGCAGTACCGGTCGGACTTCGGCGGCGCCAACAAGGTGCTGGTGGCGCTGCAGAACAAGAAGGGCGACATCTACGACAAGGAGTTCATGGAGGACCTGCGCAAGGTCACCGAGGAGGTCTTCTATATCGAGGGCGTGGAGCGCAGCTCGGTCGCCTCGCTGTTCACCCCGAACGTGCGCTACAACGAGGTCGTCGAGGACGGCTTCCGCGGCGGCAACATCGTCTCTGCCGACTTCGCGGGCACCCCGCAGCAACTGAAGCTGGTGCGCGAGAACCTCCTGAAGTCGGACTGGATCGGGCGCCTCGCGTCGAACGACCACACCGCGGCGATGGTCGTCGCGACGCTCATGGAGAACGACCCCAAGACGGGCGAGCGCCTCGACCTGCAGCGGGTGGCCGGCGATCTCGAGAAGATCCGCGCCAAGTACGAGGACGATAAGACCGGCGTGCACATCATCGGTTTCGCCAAGGCGGTGGGCGACATCGCCAAGGGGGCGGCGGGCGTCCTCGTGTTCTTCGGCGTCGCCTTCGTGATCACCTCCGTCCTGCTGTACTGGTACTCCGGCTCGCTGATGATCACCGCGCTGGCGCTGATCTGCGCCATCGTCCCCGTGATCTGGCTGCTGGGACTGCTGCCGGTCTTCGGGCTGGGCCTCGACCCGATGTCGATCCTGGTGCCGTTCCTGATCTTCTCGATCGCGGTTTCGCACGCGGTGCAGATGACGAACGCGTGGAAGCTCGAGACCCTGCACGGCGCCGACGGCGTCACGGCCTCGACGCACTCGTTCCAGAAGCTGTTCATCCCGGGCGCGATGGCGCTGCTCGCGAACGCGCTCGGCTTCATGGTCATCGCCTTCATCGAGATCGAGATGGTGCGCGAACTGGCCTTCACGGCGACGATCGGCGTGACGGTGATGATCATCACCAACAAGATGCTGCTGCCGATCCTGCTCTCGTACTACCGGTTCACGCCCGAGCAGGCCTCCAAGCTCGCCGGCAAGGAAACCGCGGGCGACTGGTTGTGGGAGCGCATCGGCCCGCTGGCCACGAAGAAGTTCGCCTGGATTCCGCTGCTGGTCGGCGCGGCCTTGCTCGTGTTCGGCCTGTCGCAGGCGCGGCACCTGCACATCGGCGACCTCGGCCAGGGCGTGCCCGAGCTGCGGCCGGAATCCCGCTACAACCAGGACGTCGGCATGATCACGAGCCACTTCGCGATCGGCGTCGACCTGCTGCAGGTCATCGCCGAGGCGAAGCCCACCAGCGACGACGACTCGCCCTGCGTCGACCGTGAGGTCATGGACAAGATCGAGGACTTCGATTTCCAGATGCGCCAGGTCGAAGGCGTCGCGACGGTGCGCAGCCTGGCAGGCTTCGTCACGTCGATCACCCAGTCGTTCGCCGAGACCTACTCGAAATGGCGCATGCTCCCCGAGAGCCGCGCGCAGATCGCGCAGGGCGTGGGCTACGCGACCCGCCTCGGCAACGAGCTCATGAACTCGCGCTGCACGGCGATGCCGATCAGCATCTACACGACCGACCACCAGGCCACCACGATCGAGCACATCGTGCAGAAGGTGAAGGATTTCAAGGCGGGCGGCGGCGACACGGACCGCGTGACGTTCCGGCTCGCGAGCGGCAACGTGGGCGTCATGGCCGCCACCAACGAGGCGGTCGAAGCCGCGGACAAGTGGGTCAACCTCGCGCTGTTCGCCTCGGTGATGGTGCTGTGCCTCGTCACGTTCCGTTCCTTCCCGATCACGCTCTGCATCGTGCTGCCGCTGGCGCTGGTCACCATCCTGTGCAACGCGCTCATGGCCATGCTCGGCATCGGCGTCAAGGTCAATACGCTGCCGGTCGTGGCGCTGGGCGTGGGCGTGGGCGTCGACTACGGCATCTACCTGTTCGAGCGCATGAAGCACGAGATGGAGGACAACGGCCTCAAGCTGGAGGACGCCTTCGTCGAGGCGCTCAAGCAGCGTGGCACGGCCTCGATCTTCACGGCGGCCACGATGACGATCTCGGTCGCGACGTGGATGTTCTCGGCGCTGAAGTTCCAGGCGGACATGGGCGTGCTGCTCGCGTTCATGTTCCTGGTGAACGCCTTCGGCGCGATCCTGCTGCTGCCGGCCCTGGCCGCGTACCTCGTGGGCGACCGCCACAAGAAGCCCGCCAAGGCGGCGGCGAAGGCCTGAGGCCCATGGGCGAAGAAGAGCCCCGGCCGCGACCGCGTCGCGGAGAGGCTTGCCCATGAGTCCCGCAGTGCGCGCGCTCAGCGCACGGCGGCGTTCCTGCACGATCTGGTCGAGGCGCTCGATGAACCGGCGTTCCTGCTCGCTCACCAGTTCGCCGCCGATGCCGAGCACGTCGCCTTCCTTCGCGGCCCGTGCCACGCGCATCGCCAGCGACATGACGAACGCGCCGTAGTGCATCAGGTCTTCCGCCGAGCCGTGGGTGCCGAGCGCCTCGAGCGCGTGCTTCGCCGTCTCGAGCGCCTTTTCCTGCAGCTTTTCCACGGTCCGATGCGTGTTCGTCGAGCGTGTAGTACCACTGACGCACTTCGTCCTGCGCATGCATGATGTGCGTGCTGCCGGCGATTTCGCTGACCAGCGGGTGGGTGGCGTTGATCGCGTCGACGATGGCCTGCAGGCCCGCGGCGCGCTCGAGCATCTCGTCGAACGGGCTGCCGCCCGACGAGGAGACCGCGATGATGACGTGGTGTGGCGTATTGCGCACGGCCTGCCATTGAATGGCAGTCAGTTTGTCCCGGGTCAGCATCGGTTTCCCCTCCGTCGACGATCTTTCTGTTCTGGTCGGCACCGCGGGTATCCCCTGCGTGCCGGACGGGCATCATACCGTGGCAACTGTTCAGGATGAAACGATGGATGTGCTCTCGACGCCGCTGAAGCTGCCCTGCGGGGCGGTCCTGCCGAACCGCCTGGCGAAGGCGGCGATGACCGAAGGCCTGGCGGACGCATTGCTCCGGGCCACGCCGGCGCACGAGCGCCTGTACCGGACCTGGAGCGAAGGCGGTGCAGGCCTGCTGCTCACGGGCAACCTGCAGGTGGATCGTTTCGACCTCGAACGACCGGCGAACGTGGCCATCGATCGCTCGGAGCCGCGCACCTGGGATGCCGAGGCCCGGCGCCGACTGTCGGCCTGGGCCCAGGCGGGTACCGTCGCCGGCAACCATTTCTGGGTCCAGCTCGCGCACGGCGGGCGCCAGGCGCCGCGCTACGTCACTGGCCGGCCCCTGGCTCCATCGGCCGTCCAACTCGACCTGCTGGGCAACTACGCGCGGCCGCGCGCCCTGACCGAGGCAGAGATCCTCGAGCTCATCCAGCGGTTCGCGCATGCCGCCACCGTCGTCCGCGAGGCAGGTTTCACGGGCGTACAGGTGCACGGAGCCCACGGCTATCTCATCAGCTCTTTCCTCTCGCCCGTGACGAACCGCCGCACCGATGCGTGGGGCGGCGCGCTCGAGAACCGCGCGCGCTTCCTGCTCGAGACCGTCCGCGCCGTGCGTGCAGCAGTCGGCCGCGACTATCCCGTTGCGGTCAAGCTCAATTCCGATGACTTCCGCAAGGGCGGCTTCTCCCACGAAGAATGCCTGCGCGTCGTCGATTGGCTGAATGCGGAGACGGTCGACCTGCTGGAGATCTCGGGCGGCACCTACGAACAGCCGCGCCTGATCGGTTTCGAGGGTCGCAGCGAGGACGTCGTGCCGGTTCGTGCCAGCACGCGCGCGCGGGAGGCGTATTTCCTGGAGTACGCGCCGGCGATCCGTCGCGTCGCGCGCATGCCACTGATGGTCACCGGCGGCTTCCGCAGCCGGGCCGGCATGGCGGCTGCACTTGGCGAGCAGGGTCCGGGCGACTGCGACTTGATCGGCCTCGGTCGGCCGTTGATCACGGATCCGGCCTTTCCACGCCGGCTGCTGGCGGGGGAGGTCGACGGCATCGCCAGCGAGGACCGGCGCCTGCGCCTGGCCGAGCGCGGCTGGCTGGCACCGTCGAGCCCGCTGGCCGCGGCCCGGGCGCTCAACGCGTTCGCCGCGCAAGCCTGGTACTACTGCCAGGTCTTCCGGATCGCCGAACGCGGCGTCCCGCAGGCGGACCTCGGGGTCGGCGCGGCGATGCGTGAGTACGTCGTCTCCGAGCTGCGCGCCGCGTATGCGACGCGGAAGGCGTACCCGAGGAGGAAGTGACTAGTCGACTAGTGATCAGTGACTAGTGACTAGTGACTAGTGAAGTCGGAAGAACAGGCCGGCGATGCCGGCCTGTTCTTCCGACTAGTCACCAGTCACTAGTCACTAGTCACTATTCACTTCCCCCGTGCTCCGCGAACCACGCGAGCGACAGTTCCGCCACCCGCGCGGGTTGCTCCAGGGGCAGCCAGTGTCCCGCCCCGGCGATGCGCTCGTAGCGCCAGGGGGCCTGCATCCGGCGCTGCGACAGGCGCATCTGGTCCTCGGCGAGGCAGTGGTTGCGGTCGCCCCATACGCCGAGCGTCGGTACCGTGCAGTCGCTCCAGCGAGCGAACAACACGCGCCGCATGTTTGCGCGATACCAGTTGAGCGCGGCCGTCAGTCGCCCCGGACGCGACATGTCCGCTATGCAGGGTTCGAGTCGGGGATGGTGCCGTGCCCAGCCGCGCAAACCCGCGAAGTCGTTGCGCTGCAACCAGCGTTCGCTGAGACCGGGCCACTGCCACGCGAGCGTGTACAGGCCCTTCAGTTTCTGTTCCAGGCCGGCCACCGCGTACTCGCGTGGGTGGCCGATTTCGAGCACCACGTTGGCGGCCACCAGGTTCGGGTGCTCCAACGCCAGGCACCAGGCGGCCACCGCACCCCAGTCGTGGCCGATGACCCGCACCGGCGTGTCGTGTGTCAGCTTGGCGATCAGGGCGCGCAGGTCCGCGACGACGTGTCCCAGCGAGTATTCATTGACGTCGGTCGGCGCGTCCGAGCGGCCGTAGCCGCGGAGGTCCGGTGCAATGACGCGGTACCCGGCGGCAACCAGGTGCGGCGACACGTCGTTCCACAGCCGGCGTGAGTCGGGGAAGCCGTGCAGCAGAAGTACAGCAGGGCCTTTCCCGGCCTCGCGTACGTTGAGGACTACACCGCTGCCGTGGACCCGAATTTCGCTCCGCTGGCTCATCCTTGCCTCCGGGGTGCGTGCCGCGTCGACCACGGCATGGAAAAAGCTTACATCACAACAGTCCGCCTGGGGGAGGAACGAGCTTCCGTCACCCGCGACCACGGTGCATCATGAGTCAACCCAACGTTCCCCACCCAGGTGCCGTGGATGAGATTCCCGAAGCCGCTGCTCACCCTTTGCCTCACGCTGCTGGTCGCGGCCTGCGCGACCAGTCCGACCGGGCGCAAGCAATTGATGCTGGTCTCGGAAGACCAGGCCATCAGTGCCTCGCGCCAGGCCTACGCGCAGGAAATGGGCAAGTACCAGAAGGAAGGCAAGCTCGTCACCGACCCGCGCGTGCTGAAGCGCGTGCGCGTGATCACCGAACGCCTGGTCGCGCAGGCCGTGCTGATGCGGCCGGACAGCGCCCAGTGGCAATGGAGCGTGCAGGTCATCGACGATCCGAAGACGGTCAACGCCTGGTGCATGGCGGGTGGCCGCATGGCGATCTACACCGGCCTGATCATCAAGGTCGACCCCACCGACGACGAGCTCGCCCAGGTGATGGGACACGAGATCGCACACGCACTGGCAAACCACACGGCCGAGCGCATGTCGACTGCGATGGCGGCAAACATGGGCATCATCGCGGTGGGCCTGATGTCCGACAAGCCCGGACAGGCGATGGCGATGGCGGCCGCGGCGGCGACGGTCGCGATCAAGTTGCCGAACAGCCGCGCCTCCGAAAATGAAGCCGACCAGATCGGCATCCAACTCGCCGCCAAGGCGGGCTACGACCCGCGTGCGGCCATCACGCTGTGGCAGAAGATGGCCCAGGTGGGCGGTGGTGCGCCACCGGAATGGCTGAGCACGCACCCGAGCGACGAGACCAGGCTGCAGCGCCTCGGCGCGCTGGTGCCGAAGATGATGCCCTACTACCAGGCGGGAGGAACCCGGCCGACCCATCCGGTCGCCATGGGGCCGTCCGCGGTATGACGGCGTGAGCGAGCGTCCGTCGCCGCCGGTCGCCGCCCGCAAACCGCACGAGGTCCGTTCGCCGCACGGCGTGCGGCTCGACGACTATTACTGGTTGCGCGACGACACGCGCACGGCACAGGACGTGCTCGAGTACCTGCAGGCCGAGAACGCCTATCGCGAGTCGATCACGGCGAGGCTCCGCCCGCTCGAGGAATCGCTCTACGCCGAGATCGTCGGTCGCCTGCGCCAGGACGATGCGACCGTCCCGTACCGCGACAACGGGTACTGGTATTACTGCCGTTTCGAGACGGGCGACGAATACCCCATCTACGCGCGCAGGCAGGGCGAGATCGATGCGCCCGAGCAGGTCCTGCTCGACCTGCGCGAGCAGGCCCGGGGGCTCGACTTCTATGAGCTCGGCGCGTTCGAAGCCAGTCACGACAACCGCCTGCTCGCCTACACGGAGGATACGGTCGGTCGCCGCCAGCACACGCTGCGGTTCAAGTCGCTCGACACCGGCGCGTTGCTGCCGGACGCCGTGCCGAACGTCGACGAAGGGATGGCGTGGGCCGCCGACAACCGGCGCGTCCTGTACGTGGAAAAAGACCCGGTCACCTTGCTCGGCCTGCGCGTCCGCGTGCACGTGCTCGGTACGGACCCGGCCACGGACGCCCTGCTGTACGAGGAGCAGGACGAGTCGTTCTACACATCCGTCGAGATGACCAAGGACCGGCGTTACCTGCTGATTCACTCGAGCAGCACGATTACCTCCGAGGTCCGCTACGCACGTACCGATGACCCCGACCTGGCGTTCGAGGTGCTGCTGCCGCGCGAGCGCGGCCACGAGTACGCGGTCGACCACGTCGACGGCCGCTGGGTGATCCACACCAACTGGCAGGCGCGAAATTTCCGGATCTGCGAAGCCGACGTCGGTGCGGCAGGCGACCGGACGCACTGGCGCGAGATCGTGCCGCACCAGGACGACGTCTTCATCGCCGGATTCGACGTGTTCACGCAGTTCCTCGCCCTCGAAGAACGCGTCGATGGCTTGCGCAAGGTGCGCATCCGTCCCTGGCACGGTGCGCGGGAGTTTCACATCGACTCCGACGAACCTGCCTTTCGGATGGCACTGGGGTCGAACGAGGAGATCGACAGCGAGGTCGTGCGCTACACGTATACGTCGCTCACGACGCCGCACACCACGTACGACTTCGACGTGCGGACAGGCGAGCGCACGCTGTTGAAGCGTGAGCCTGTGCTCGGGGATTTCGATCCGTCGCGCTATGCGACGGAGCACCTGTGGGTGCCGGCGCGGGACGGGGAGCGGGTGCCGGCGGTGATCGCCTATCGCAGGGACGCATTCGAGCGCAACGGCACGGCCCCGCTGCTCCAGTACGGCTACGGCGCCTACGGGATCTCTTCGGACCCCATCTTCTCGTCCACGCTGCTGTCGCTGCTCGACCGCGGCTTCGTCTACGCCATCGCGCAGGTGCGCGGCGGGCAGGAGCGCGGGCGCCGCTGGTACGACTCCGGGCGCCTGCTGGAAAAGCGGCACACGTTCGACGATTTCGTCGACGTCACGCGTTTCCTGGTAGCCGAGGGCTACGCGGACCCGCGACGCGTCTTCTGCCGCGGGGGCAGTGCCGGTGGACTGCTGGTGGCCGCCGTCGCCAACATGGCACCCGGGCTGTACCGCGGCATCGTTGCTCAAGTGCCGTTCGTCGACGTGGTCACGACGATGCTCGACGAGAGCATCCCGCTCACGACCAACGAGTACGACGAATGGGGCGATCCGAACGAGCAGCCGTTCTACGACTACATGCTCGGCTATTCGCCTTACGACAACGTGATGCCGCAGGAATACCCGGCGATGTTCGTCACGACCGGGCTGTGGGACAGCCAGGTGCAGTATTTCGAGCCGGCCAAGTGGGTCGCGAAACTGCGGCGGCTCAAGACGGATGACCGCGTGCTGCTGCTGCGCGTCAACATGGAGGCGGGGCACGGCGGCAAGTCCGGCCGATTCCAGCACCTGCGCGAGCTCGCCGAGGAATACGCCTTCCTGCTCGACCAGGCAGGAGTCGGAAGCGACTAGCGAGATAGTGAATAGTGGACTAGCGGATAGCGGATAGTAAAAAAGACGGAGCGGCATCGTCGGCCCATCTACTGTCACTATTCAGTCCTAGACCGCTAGTCGCTGATCACTAATCGCTTCCCTAGGGCGCCGTCGTTTCCTTCGGCACCGGGAAGCCGCGCTTGCGCATCAGGGCCGCGATGCCCGGATCGCGGCCGCGGAACGCGCGGTAGGCATCGGCCGGATCAACGGTGTTGCCGACCGAGAGCACGTTGTCCTTCAGG
>CAWBKN010000027.1:0-165892 GCA_963789375.1 uncultured Gammaproteobacteria bacterium
GAATGGTAGGCCGCATCGAACGCGGGCTGCGACGAGGAGCGCACGCACTCGGCTCGGGTCGCATCGGTATCGGCGCAGGCGACGAGCGTGAAGTCGGCGGCCTGCCGGTCCTCGATGGCTTGACCTTGTCCGTTCAGCACGATCGCCCGGATGGTGAAGGTCAACGTCTGTCCGCTGTCGGCCGGCGGGGCGGCGGCGGAGTATTCGGCCGCGGTGTCACGATGCCGCCCGCCGGTTCGGTCTTGCGGTCCAGCGCGAACTCGAGGCTCACGGCCGGACTCTCGACGACAGTGACCGGCTTCGAAGGCTCTGGCAGGAACCCGGTTGCGGCAGCCTGCACCGACACGTCGGCCGTCGGCACGCCGGCCAGGACCGCCTCACCGGTCGCGCCAGTGATCGCCGAGATGGTCTGGCCTTCGATGTTCACCAGGAACTGCACGTTGGGGACCGGCGCGTCGAAGGCATCGACCGCCTTGACGTTGACCTGGCCCGTGCGTCGCTGCAGCAAGGCCGTGAGGCCGACCGCCGAGGCACCCTGGACGGTGCCCGTGGATGTGTATTCGCGGTAGAGGTCCGCGTGACGACGACCGTGGCCGAGCCGGCCCGGAGGTCCCGGAACGTGACGATGCCGTCCGCGGGTGTGGTCGCCGTCTTGCTGGTCGCGCCGGCCGTGACCGTACGGTGGCGCCCGCGAGGTTCGTCGCGGGCTGGCGCGCATCTGCGACACGCACGACGAGGTCACCGACCTTGGCGACGTCGCTGGGCGCCGCCGCCACCGCCGCAGCCGGCGACGAACAGGGTGATTGCCGCAAGTGCGGCTACGAGAAACTGCGTGAGGATTGGCGGGGGCATTTTTCTGATACTCATTCAGAGCGCCGCGCAACGCACGGCGCGGAAGGGCCCCCACACCAAGTGAAATGAACAGATTATGGGTGCCGACTCGCGGATTTCGGTGTGACCGGTCACAGTTCTTGATGTCCAGTCGACGCGATGGACGACGCCCTGCCGTTCAGCTGACGCAGAAATGCGCGAACGCGCCCACAAAGGCGATGGGACGCATGCGTTAGAATCGCCTGGATGACCCAGCTTTCCATCCTCGTCACCGGCGGCGCCGGCTACATCGGCAGCCACGTCGTCCGCCAGCTCGTCGAGCGCGGCGAACGCGTGGTCGTCCTCGACAACCTCTCGACCGGCTATCGCAGCGCCATGCTCGGCGCGCCGCTCGTCGTCGGCGACACGGCGATCGCGAGCTGGTCGCGAAGGTGCTTGCGCGAGCACTCGATCGACACCGTGATGCATTTCGCCGCGCACACGATCGTGCCGGAGTCGGTCGGCGAACCCGCTCAAGTACTACGGCAACAACACCTGCGCGACGCGCAACCTGCTCGAGCAGTGCGACCGCGCGGGCGTGAAGCACTTCGTGTTCTCCTCGACCGCCGCCGTCTACGGCATGCCCGCGGAGGGCCTGGCGCGCGAAGAATCACCGACCGCGCCGATCAATCCCTACGGCACGTCCAAGCTGATGAGCGAGTGGATGCTGCGCGACCTCGCGGCGGCATCGAAGCTGCGCTACGTCGCGCTGCGCTACTTCAACGTCGCCGGCTCCGATCCGGGCGGCCGCATCGGCCACAGCGCGCCGAAGGCGACGCTGCTGATCAAGGTCGCGTGCCAGGTCGCGGCCGGCGCGCGGCCGGAGCTGTCGATCTTCGGCACCGACTACCCGACGCCCGACGGCACCGGCGTGCGCGACTACATCCACGTCGAGGACCTGGCCGCCGCGCACCTGCAGGCGCTCGACTACCTGCGCGGCGGCGGCGCTTCGACGACGCTCAACTGCGGCTACGGCCACGGCTACAGCGTGCGCGAGGTGCTGCAGATGGTCGAGCAGCGTGAGCGGCGGCAAGCCGCTCAAGGTCGATCGAGAGCGCCGCGCCGTGCGGGCGATCCGCCGTCGCTGGTGGCCCATGCCGAGCGCATCCGCAAGGTGCTGGGCTGGACGCCGCAGTTCGACGACCTCGAGACCATCGTCCGCACGCAGCTCGAGTGGGAGCACCGGCTGAAGCGGGAGCCGGAGCTGATTCAGAACTGAGTTCTTCCCCTCTCCCGGCTCAGCGGGAGAGGGCAGGGTGAGGGCTCTTCCCTCTCCCGGCTCGGCGGGAGAGGGCAGGGGGAGGGCTTCCCGCGCGTGCGGCATCACGGAGTTCGATTGACGCCCGCTGTTTCCGATTTCTCGGCAAGCGCCAGGAACGCTGTCTTCACCTGTGTGAAAAGCGCTTGCGGAATCGAAGCCGTACGCATACACATCGGACTTGCCGGGAATTGGCGCAAGACCCGGGCTCGGCCATGCATCAACGTTGTGATCCGAGACAATGATCCACGCGGGCTCGTCGTCCAGGCCCAACGCCTGCTTCACCTTCGGTGGGATCTCCACGCCGACGTCGCCCTTGCGCGGTGACGAGTGAGTGATGGGGAGTAGAACGACATGCCGCGGCGTGGCTTCGTCGTCAGTGGCGACCACGATGCATGCAGGTCGATCCTTGCCTTGAGTTCGCCCACGCGCGGACTCACGCGACCAGACGTAGTCGTATCGGATGACGAGCCCCGGCGCGGGGCGTGGCAGAGGCACGCGACTACTTCATCAGGTCATCGGACAACGCCTGCGAGGGACCCATTTCCGCGCGACGCACGGCTTCGAGCACGACGGGGGAGGTGGCGGAAGTGCGATGTGAACGCCGGGCAGCGGCCACGAGCCAGTCATAGTGATCTGCGGACATCAATACCAGTTCCCGACGACCGTGCCGCGTGATGTCCACGGGCTCGCGTCGTGCCTGATGCTGGAACTCGCCGAACCGGCGCTGGAATTCGAGAGCAGTCGCGCGTGCCATTGGGCACCTCCGTAAAACGTATTATACGTAGAATACGGAGTTTACCAACCCGGGACACTGGATGCGATTCGGAATTTGAGCCTATTGGAGGCTTTATCCAGCAAACGACTCATCGCACGCTGAACGTGCCGGGCCTCTTCGCTTGCGTCGTTATAACGGGCGTAATAACATTACCCCATGATCGAACTCAAGCTGACGGCCATCGGCAACTCCCTCGGCGTCGTCCTGCCCAAGGAAGCGCTGGCCAATGAAGCTTGGCAAGGGCGACACGCTCTACATCACCGAGACGCCGGAAGGTTTTCGGCTGACGCCGTACAGTCCGGAGTTTGAATTGCAGATGACGGCCGCACGCAAGATCATGAAGAAGCGTCGCGCTGCGTTGCGGGAACTCGCAAAGTAGGCGCGGGCTGACCGCTCATGCCCGAGCCAGTCTGGATCGAGCTGGAGTTGTGCTCGCGATCCACGATGAGCAATTGGCCGAGCACGGTGGGCAGCCTGGAGTTCGCGACAAAGGCTTGCTCGAGTCCGCGCTAGGTCGGCCGCGCAATCAATTCGCTTACGGCGAGAGATCCATTGTGCGGCTGGCCGCCAGCTATGGTTATGGCATCTCACGTAGTCACCCATTCCTGGACGGCAACAAGCGAACGAGCCTGGTCGTCGCGGAAGTTTTCCTGGAGCGGAACGGCATCGAACTTGTGGCTACTGACGCGCAGTGTGTAACGACGTTTCTTCGGCTCGCCGCCGGTGACGTCACCGAGGAGCAGCTCGCCGAGTGGATCGGGACCCTCTCCCGGCCGTTGGCCGACCTCTCTCCCTCTACGAGGGACAAGCCGCTGAAGCGGGAGAGGTGAGAGCCAGTGGAGAGAATGACCTGGATGCTATCCTTCAACCGTCCGCTTTCCAGCTGGTGACCGCTTGATCCGACGCGTCCTGCGCCTTCGCTGCTCATGGTCCTGCTGGCTGCGCTATTCGCCTGCGGTGGAGGCGGCGGGGGCGGCGGTTCGAGCAACCGTGCACCGGTCGCGTCGTTTACGGCCAGCCCCAGCTCGGGTGCGGCGCCGCTCACGGTCGCGGTGAACGCTGCAGGCTCCACCGACAGCGACGGTTCGATCACCAGCTATGCGTGGGATTTCGGCGACGGCGGCACGGCGACCGGCGTGACAGCCCAGCACGTCTACAGCCAGGCCGGCACGTACACGATCAAGTTGACCGTGACCGACGATGACGGTGCTCGCGGCGAGACCACGCGGACCATCAGCGTCACGGGCAACGAGGCGCCCGTCGCGGAACTCCGGTACACCGCGGGTTGCGGCCTCGCGCCGCTGCAGGCGTCGTTCGATGCCTCGCGCTCCTACGACTTCGACGGCAACCTCGCGACCTACGCCTGGGATTTCGGTGACGGCGCCACCGGCACCGGCGCGACCGTGGCCCACACCTACAACACCGCGGGCACGTTCCCGGTCGTGTTGACGGTGACCGACGCCCTCGGGCTCAGCGCGCAGGCAAAGGGCACGGTGACTGTACTGTACGGGGCCGGGTAGCGGCGCCGTGGCGGTGAGTGGGCGATCGACGTTCGAGCGTGTGCCGCACAAGGGCGGCACCGATCCCGGCCTGAACTACCCCGGCACGTTCGCCGCGCCCGCCAAGGACGTGGTCGTCGAACTGGTGAGTTCCAGCGGCCCGGTGCTGGCGAGCACCCTGACGAACGAGTCGGGCCAGTACAGCTTCAACACGGCTGCCAACACCAGCGTCTTCGTCCGGGCACGGGCCGAGGCCTGCGGGACCGGTCCGCGCTGGCAGGTCCGCGTGCTGAACAACACAGCCGCCGATCCGCAGACCCTGTACGTCCTCGACTCGCAGGTCTTCAGCACCGGCACGACGAACCAGACCCGCAACTTGCTGGCGGATTCGGGCTGGCCGGACTTCGGCGGCACGAATTACGCAGGCGTGCGTGCGGCCGCGCCGTTCGCGGTGCTGGACACGCTTCGCTCCGCCGTCGAGTTCGTGCACACGAACGGCGATGCTGCCGTCGACCTGCCCGCGCTCAGCGCCTTCTGGAGCCCCTCGAACAAGGCCTCGGCCGACTGGACCCCGGCGACGGGCTCGATCCAGTCGACGCTCTATCGCGGGTACACCTTCGAAGGCGCGCCCGCGGGGATTTACGTGCTCGGCCTGGCGAACAACGACACCGACGAATTCGACCAGCACGTCGTCGCCCACGAGTTCCAGCATTACCTGGAGGACGTGGTCGCGCGCACCGATACGCCGGGAGGCTCTCACTCGCTCGACGAGCGCCTCGACCTGCGGCTCGCGTTCAGCGAAGGCTTCGCCAACGCGTTCTCGGCGATGGTCGTCGGCGACTCGCTCTACAAGGATTCGTACGGCACGTCGCAGCAGTCCGGGTTCTATTTCGACGTCGAATCCAACAGCACGCCGCACGCGGGCTGGTTCAACGAATCGACCGTCCACTCGATCGTCTGGGACGTATTCGACAGCAACAGCGACGGGACGGACACCATCGCGCTCGGTTACGCGCCGATGTACAGCGTCATGACGGGCGAATTGCGGGACGGGCCGGCCCTCAACAGCATTTATCCGCTGCTGCAGGGGCTCAAGGCGCGCACGTCCGCATCCAACGCGGCCGTCATCGACACGATGGCTCGCGAACGCGGGATCTTCGGCACCGGGATCTACGGCGCCGGCGAGACCAACGACGGCACCGTGACCGAAGCGTTGCCCGTGTACACGCGACCTGGCGCTCAACGGCGCCGCGAAGCGGGTCTGCGGGACGCCGGAACTCGGTACGACCAACAAGCTCGGCAACCGGCTGTTCCTCAAGTTCTCGCTGCCCGCGGCACAGTCCGTCACGATCAGGGCGCAATACACGTCGACGGGCTCGACCGCACCGCTCACGCCCGTCGCCGATCCCGATATCTTCCTGTACAGGAACGGGCTGCTCGCGATCAGTGACTCCGAGGCTCGCGAACCTCGAGACGCTCACGATCGTTCGCTCGGCGCGGGGGATTACGTGATCGAAGTCTACGAATACAGCCACATCAACGAGCTTGCGACCGTCGCGGCGTGGTATCACGTGCTTCAATGTCTCGGTCGCCAACTAGGCCAGTTCCATCGATCAAGGTAGCGACGCTCACCATGAACTTCACAACTCGAATCGAATTGGCTCCCGTGCGTTCGGTCACCGTCGCGCTGCTCGCGGGGGTGCTCGCTGCCGGGTGCGGCAGCAAGGACGACGGGCAGGCGGCCAGCAATGCGGCTGCGCCACCCGCCGCCACGGTGCCCGCGCCGCCCCCGGTCAGCCCGGAGCAGGCGGCCCGCGATGCGCGCATGGCCAACGCGGTGGCGGACGGCAAGACCAGCGCGCCGGTCGACTTGCGCTACGACGTGCTGACCAAGCCCGACGTCGGCCAGACGTTCGAAGTGGAACTGGAGTTCCTGCCGAGGATTTCGGCGGATGCGCTCGATATCGAGATCGGCGATTCGCCCGGGCCTGGAAATCAGCGGCGAACGCACCGCGCGGATCCCGGCCGTCGACGCGGGGCAGAGCTATCCGTTCAAGGTCCAGGTGCGCGGCGCCACGGCGGGGATCTATTACATCAGCGTGCTCGCCAAGGTCTCGACCAAGGTGCAGACGGAAGCGCGGGCGTTCACGATTCCCGTCGTGATCGGCACGCCGACCGCCGCGGCGGCGCAGAAGCCCGCTGCGCAGACGGACGCGTCGGGACAGCCCATCGAGTCGATGCCGGCCAAGGAAAACAAGGAATACATAGGGGACGCTCACCTAGTTTCCACTGGAAATAAGGGTGAGCGTCCCCTATTTCCCTCTCCCGCCGGGCGGGAGCGCGCGTAATCCGTTATACTTCGCGCCCTTTTTTCGGGCCTGTCTCCCAGGCCTCTGGCGCACCAAGTGTCTGCAAATCTGACGGAGAATCTCCGCAATATCGCGATCATCGCGCACGTCGACCACGGCAAGACGACCCTGGTCGACCAGCTCCTGAGGCAGTCCGGCACGTTCGACGCCCGCACGGTCGTCCCCGAACGCGTCATGGACTCGAACGTGCTCGAAAAGGAGCGCGGCATCACCATCCTGGCCAAGAACACGGCCATCAAGTGGAACGGCTACCGCATCAACATCGTCGACACGCCCGGGCACGCCGACTTCGGCGGCGAAGTGGAGCGCGTGCTCTCGATGGTCGATTCGGTGCTGCTGCTGGTCGATGCGGTCGACGGCCCGATGCCGCAGACCCGTTTCGTCACGCAGAAGGCGTTCGCGCACGGCCTGCGCCCGATCGTGGTGATCAACAAGATCGACCGCCACGAGGCCCGCCCCAACTGGGTGCTGGACCAGACCTTCGACCTGTTCGACCGCCTCGGTGCCACCGAAGCGCAGCTCGATTTCCCGGTCATCTATACCTCGGCGATCCAGGGCTTCGCGTCGTTCGACCCGGCCCACCGCGGCGGCGACATGACCTCGCTGTTCGAGACGATCGTCAAGCACTGCCCGCCGCCGGACGTCGACACCGAAGGCCCGCTGCAGCTGCAGGTCTCGCAGCTCGACTACTCGAGCTACGTGGGCGCGATCGGCATCGGCCGCATCAAGCGCGGCAAGCTGCGCAAGGGCATGAACGTCACGGTGGTCGACAGCCACGGCCAGGCCCGCAGCGAGAAAGATCATGCAGGTGCTGGGCTTCCATGGCCTGAGCCGCATCGAGGTCGACGAAGCGGGCGCGGGCGACATCGTCGCGTTCTCCGGCATCGAACGCCCGGCGATCTCCGAGACGCTCTGCGACCCGGCACAAACCCGAGGCGCTGCACGCCGCTGATCGTGGACGAGCCGACGATCGGCATGACGTTCGAGGTCAACACCTCGCCGTTCGCCGGCCGCGAAGGCAAGTACATCACCAGCCGGCAGATCCGCGAGCGACTGTTCCGCGAGGCGCTGACCAACGTCGCGCTGCGCGTCGAGGAAACCGAGGACCCGGACAAGTACCAGGTGTACGGTCGCGGCGAGCTGCACCTCGGCGTGCTGCTCGAGAACATGCGTCGCGAGGGCTACGAGATCGCGGTTTCGCGTCCGCGCGTGGTCATCAAGGAGATCGACGGCGTCAAGAACGAGCCGTACGAGATCCTCGCGGTGGACATCGAGGATTCGAGCCAGGGTGCGGTGATGACCGCGCTCGGCAGCCGCGGTGGCCTGCTGCAGGCGATGCACCCGGACGGCAAGGGCCGCGTGCGCCTCGACTACGTGATCCCGGCGCGCGGGCTGATCGGCTTCCAGACCGAGTTCCGCACGCTGACGTCGGGCCTGGGCCTGCTGTTCCACGTGTTCGACCACTACGCGCCCGTCTCCGACCGCGAGATCGCGAGCCGCCAGAACGGCGTGATGATCTCGAACGGGCAGGGCATGGTGCTGGCCTACTCGCTCTTCAACCTGCAGGAGCGCGGCAAGCTGATGTGCGCGCACGGCGACGAGGTCTACGAGGGCCAGGTCATCGGCATCCACAGCCGCGAGAACGACCTGGTCGTGAACCCGCTGAAGGGCAAGAAGCTCACGAACATGCGCGCGGCCGGCAAGGACGAGAACATCGTGCTGACGACGCCGATCCGCTACACGCTCGAGCAGGCGATGGAGTTCATCGAGGACGACGAACTCGTCGAGATCACGCCGACGTCGATTCGCATCCGCAAGCGGCAGTTGAAGGAACTCGACCGCAAGCGTGCGGGGCGCGGCTCGGCGGAAGCAGAGTAGGCTCGTCTCTTCACCTCTCCCGCCCAGCGGGAGAGGTCGGCCGCAGGCCGGGTGAGGGCAGGCTCAAGGCGTCTTCCGCATCGCCTCCAATGCTGCCTTGGTCATGAATCCACTGCGTGTTTCGCCATGTGCCCGTGCGTGGGCGTCGATACGCTTCAGCAGCCGCGCCGGCACGGTGATATTGATCTTCTCGGCAGGTCCGAAGAAGCGTTCAACCGGCACATCGACGATTCCCCAGGTCCATCCCTTGTACTGGCGGCTCGCTTGCCAGTCACGCATGGGCTTTGGTTGGGGGACTGCCTTGCCACCCTCCGCCAGGACCTCGCAGTGCGCCTCGATCGCCTCTTTGGCGTTATCGAAGGCGGCTTCCATCGTGTCGCCTGCGCTGAAGCAACCGGGCAGGTCCGGGACGACGACCCCGTACGCCGTTTTCCTCGTGCCAGGCTCGATGGCTATTGCGAATTTCATTTCAGTCCCGCGTGTCGTCTGATCTTGTGCAGAAGGCCTTTTCCAAGATCCTTGCGCGGATGAGGCACCGTGATGTGTCCGGGACGGTCGGGGTGCACGAAGACGTGATGACTGCCCACCGTGCGGCGCAGGATCCAGCCGGCCTTTCGCAGTTCTCGAATCAGTTCGGAACTGCTGACGGTGGTTATCATACCTACCGCGTGGAGGCCGATGCAATCAGCCGCAGTCGGCGCGCGAAGTCACGTTGATCGGTGGACAGGCGCATGCGGGAAGCATGCGACGAAGCGCGCTACGGTTGGGACGGGGGAATCTCGCGCGTTCGCGCGGAATCGAGGAGCCCTCACCCGGCCCTGCGGTCGACCTCTTCCGCATCTTCGGCGGAACTGACGGCGACCAGCGACCGCAGTGCTGCCACGGGCTGCGGCGACGCGATGTAGTGTCCCTGCGCGTACTGCACGCCGATCTCGGCGAGCTGGGCAAGCACCTCGGCGGAGTCGACGCGCTCGGCGATCGTCCCGATCCCCATCGCACCGGCGATCTGCGTGATCGCCTCGACCATGCTGCGGTCGATCGCATCCTGCGTCACGTTGTGCACGAACTGCCCGTCGATCTTGATGTAATCGACCGGCAGGTTCTTCAGGAACAGGAACGACGACAGGCCGCTGCCGAAGTCGTCGAGCGAGAACCGCACGCCGCGCTTGCGCAGCTCCGTGATGAAGTGCGTCGCGGCGGCCAGGCTGGTCATCGCCGTGGTCTCGGTGAGCTCGAAGCACAGGCACCCCGGGCCGACGTCGCCCGCGGTCATCTCGGCGATCACGTAGTCGAGGAACTGCTCGTCGTTGATCGTCGTCGTCGAGACGTTGACGGTCAGGCAGTACGGCGCCGTCGAGCCGTCATTGACGCGCCGATAGGCCAGCTGCCGGCACGCCTGGCGCACCACCCAGCGATCGATGACCGGCATCAGGTTGAAACGCTCGGCCGCCGGGATGAATTCGTTGGGCTGCACGAGCTGGCCGTTCTCGTCGCGCATGCGCAGCAGCAGCTCGAACTGCCGCGTCATGTCGACGCCGCGGCGGATCGGCACGATCGGCTGGAAGTACAGCTCGAACCGTTCCTCGTCGCAGGCGCTCTGGATGCGCGACACCCACTGCATCTCGCGGTGGCGTTCGGGCGCATGGCCCTCGTTGTAGGTGTGGACGCGGTTGCGGCCCGACTCCTTGGCCGAATACAACGCCACGTCCGCCGCCGACATCACCGTCGACAGCGTCTGTTCCTCGCCCTGCATCTCGACCAGGCCGATCGACACGCCCACGTTCATCACGCGGTCCTGCCAGACGAAGCGGAAGTCGCGGATCGCCTGCCGCAGGTCCTCGGCGACGCGCTGTGCCATGTCGAGCGAGCAGTCCTGCAGCAGCAGGCCGAACTCGTCGCCGCCGAGGCGCGCGAGCGTGTCCGACGTGCGGATCCGCGTCTGCAGCACGCTGGTGATCTGCTTCAACAGCCGGTCGCCGGCCTGGTGGCCGCACGTGTCGTTGACGACCTTGAACTGGTCGAGGTCGAGGTACATGACCACGTGCCGCGTCTCCGGCGTCGACCGGGAGACCTGGAGCACTTCGTTGAGTCGATGCTCGAACTCGCGGCGGTTGATCAGGCCGGTCAGCGCATCGTGCGTGGCCTGGTAGGAGAGGGCGCGCTGCAGGCGCCGCTCCTGGCTCACGTCGTGGAAGACCATGACGACGCCGATCAGGCGGCCGCTGCGGTCGCGGATCGGCGCCGCGGAGTCCTGGACCGAGATCTCCTGGCCGCGCCGGTTGATCAGCAGCGACGGCTCGTTCATCTCGACGACGCATCCTTCCCGCAGGCAGCGCGAGAATCGGGCTGTCGACGGGCTGACGCGAGGCTTCGGAGACGACCTGGAAGACCTCGGTGATCGGGCGGCCCGTCGCTTCGTCCGAGTCCCAGCCGGTGAGCTCCTCGGCGACGGGGTTCAGGTACTCCACGCGTCCGTCGGCATCGGTCGTGATGACCGCGTCGCCGATCGACTGCAGCGTGACCTGCGCCTTTTCCTTTTCCTCGTAGAGCTGGATTTCCGCGCGCTTGCGCACGGTGACGTCGGTCAGCGTGCCTTCGTAGCCTTCGATCTCGCCGTGCGCGTTGCGGATGACGCGGCTGTTCTCGAGCACGGTGATCAGCGTGCCGTCGCGCCGGCGCAGCTGGCTTTCGGCCTCGCGCACCGTTCCGTCACGGTGCAGCGCGGTGAATGATCGCTTCGCGCTCGGCAGGGTTGGCATAGAGTCGCGCCGTTTCCGGCAGGGCGAGCAACTCGTCGATGGTGTCGTAGCCGAGCATCTGCGCCAAGGCCGGATTCACCGCCTCGAAGCGGCCATTGGCCGTCGAGCGGTAGACGCCTTCCATGACGTTCTCGAACAGGCCGCGATACTGGGCCTCGCTGCGACGCAGGGCATCTTCGGAGCGCTTGCGCTCGATCGCGATGCCGGCGAGCGCGGTCAGTCGCGACATGAGCTCGAAATCGCGTCGCAGGGGACTGCGCGGGCCCGAGAAATACAGGGCGACCGTGCCGAGCATGCGGCCGTCGGACGCGCGCACCGGCGTCGACCAGCACGCGCGCAGCCCGCCTTCGACCGCAGCCGTGCGCTGGTGCTCCCAGAGCGCGTCGCGCGAGATGTCGGCGACGATCACCTGGCGCTGCAGGAAAATGGCCGCGGCGCACGAGCCGTTGCGCGGTCCGATTTCGACGCTGCGCTTGGCTTCGAGGTAGACCTTGGGCAGGCGCATGCCGGCCACGTGCTGCAGCACGTTGGCCTCGGGCTCGTAGAGCGAGATCGCGCAGAGGGCGTCGGGCGTGACTTTCTCGGCGGTCTCGGTGATCGCCTCGAGCGTCGACGCCAGGTCCGCGTGGCTGGTGATGCGCTCGAAGACGCGTCGATCGCCGGCGGCGAGGACTTCGCTGCGCTTGCGCTCGGTGATGTCCGTGATGCTGCCGCGGATCAGGCGACGGCCGGAGGAGGGCAGGCGCACCAGGCGCACTTCGCACGGCACGTCGTGCCCGAGCGCGTCGCGGTGCAGCCATTCGAAACTCGGGGCATCGCCGGCGAGGGCGCGGTCGATGTGCCCGCGCGCGACGCCGAACGACGGGCTGCCGTCGGCCTGGAAAGGCGGGCTGATCTTCTCCGGGCCGACCGCGAGCAGTTCCTCGCGCGGCATCTTGAAGAAGCGCACGGCGTTCTCGTTGCACTCGACGAAGTGGCCGAGGTCCATGTCCAGCACGACGATGGCTTCGGGCGCGTTCTCGACCAGCGTGCGGTAGCGGGCCTCGCTCTCGCGGATGGCCGCTTCGGCCTGCTTGCGGTCCGTGGTCTCGCGCAGGCAGACGATGAAGACTTCGCGCCGGTCGAGGTGGACCTTGCTGACGCCGATCTCGGCATCGAACGACTGGCCGTTCTTGTGCCGGCCCTTGGTCTCGCGCGGCGCGAGGTCGGCCTGGGTGTCCTCGACGCGCTGGGAAAGTTCCTCGAGCGCCTCGACGATGCGCGGCCGGCGGGCGAGCGATGGAATCAGCAGGTCGAGCTTCTTGCCGCGGACCTCATCCTCGGCGTAGCCGAAGACGCGTTCGCCGGTGGTGTTCAGCGTCTCGATGCGACCCGTTTCATCGACGGTCAGGATCGCGTCCTTGACGTGATCGAGGATGGCCTGCAGCTGGGCGGCGGCGCTTTCGCGCACTTCGCGCGTGAACGCGCTGGTCTCGTCGGCGAGCAGCCGCATCGAGCGGACGACGCCGCGGCGTTCCTCGTCCCACTCCGCGTACGCACTGCTGATCGCCTGCAGCAGCTTGCGCAGGTCGAGTTTGCCCGCGCCATCCTCGCGGCAATCCTCGAACTGTTGCTTCAGGAGCGGATGCAGGCTCATCGGAAAGGCGCAATCCCCGGGCCACCCGAGCGGGCGGTGTCGAATGTTATGTCCGCATTGGACGAGGCTGTTGTGACAGGTGTCACCTCTTGTTCACGAGATTGGGCCGGGAACCGGCCAGCGGCGACAGCGCCGAAAGTCACTGCGCGGCGTCGGACTCGGGCGACGCGACGAATCGCGCGGATTAAGTTAAAGAGGTGCCCGGGGACGGGAACCGGTTCGGGGGGACGGCGAGCGGCGCGATGCGCTCGCCGGCACGCTCAGAGCATTTTCGAGACGTAGTCCGGTGCGCTCGCTCTCGACGCCCGACGGCGTTGTACGACGTCATCGCGAAGTACCAGGTCGTGCCCGTCGCGAGGTTCGGTATCTCGATGGTCGTCGTGCGGGGATCCGGCACGTTCAGGTTGCTGGTCCAGCCCCAGGGCGCCTGGCTGTAATAGACGCGATAACCCGCGAGATCCTGCAGCGGCGTGCCGTCGGCGTTCTGCGAGCCGGCGCTGCCAGCTCAACGTGACGGAGGCCGTGGCCGGTGCCTTGCCCGGGATCGGCGGGGGTCGTTGGCGAGCCGCTGGGGGATGTGGGCGTGCGGTTGGTGGGGAGGGGTCGGCCGATAGTCGCAGGCACTCAGGGCGAGTGCGGTGAGGGTCAGGACAGCGGTGCGTGCTGAGAGCGCGCCTGACAGACGCAGGCGAAGTATGGGCAAATTGAGTTCCCGTAAATGGCGTCGGGGGCCGCGCCATTATGTTCAAAGGCTTGCTGCACCGCACAGAATCTTTCGCTATGGAATGCAGCGGGCTTATGCCTTTTGTCATTTCAATCATATGGTTAGAGGATCTGTCCGAGCGCCCTGGCCCTGTTTTGCTGGAGCGGGGGTGGAACCCTCTGCCGCCGGAGCGGGAGAGGGAGTCAGAAATGGCGGCCCCGTGTAAACTCGTCGCGCCGTGAGCTCAGCCGACCAGTCAACACCCGCACGTATCCCATTGATCGGAAAGGATGATCCGGCGCCGTTCGTCGTGCTCGAAGAGCACGGCACGGCCCCGGCGCTGATCGTCTGCGATCACGCGAGCCGGGCGATCCCGCAGCGCCCTGGGCCGGCTCGGGCTGCCCGAACTGGCCAGCTGGCAGCACATCGCCTGGGACATGGGGGCCGGCGAGCTGGCGCGCGGCCTGGCCCATGCCCTGGACGCATCCGCCGTGATGGCCGGTTATTCGCGGCTCGTCGTCGACTGCAACCGCTGCCCGGACGATCTCGAGGCGTTCCGCACCGAAAGCGACGGCTGGGCGATTCCCGGCAACCAGGGCCTGGCCGAATACCAGCGCCGCCTGCGCCTGGGCTCGTTCTTCGACCCGTACCACGAGTGCATCGCCGCGATGCTCGCGCGGCTTCCAGGCGCGGCAGGTCGTGCCGCTGCTCATCGCCGTGCACAGCTTCGTGCCGCGTCTCGGTACGGCGGGCGCCGAGCGTCCCTGGCACGTCGGCGTGCTCTGGGACGAGGACGAACCGAACGCACGCCGCCTGCTGGCCGGGCTGCGGCGGAGAAGGGCCTGGTCGTCGGCGACAACGAGCCCTACAGCGGCAAGCACCCGGCCAATTTCACGATCGATCATCACGCCGAGCGCGCCGGCTGCCGCACATCTGCATCGAGGTGCGCCACGACCAGGTCGATTCCCCGGCCGGGGTGGAGCGCTGGGTGCGCCGCCTGGCGCGGGTGATCGCTGCAGATCCTGGCCGACCCGCATCGCGCGGCTGCTCGACGACGCGGAGCCCGCCGCATGGCGAACCTCGAGCCCCCGCTGACGCTCGGCATCGAGGAGGAGTTCCTCCTGGTCGACCGCGAGACGCGTGCGGTCGCGAGCGAGCCGCCGCACGAGCTGTTCGCCGCGTTGCACGACCGCAGCGACGGCCGGGCATTCCCGGAGTTCCTGCGCTCGCAGGTCGAGGTCGCGACGCCGATCTGCCGCACGGTGGGCGACGCCCGCACGGCGCTGGTCGACCTGCGTCGCATCCTGGTGGAGGAATCCGCGCGCTACGGCCTCGCGCCGATCGCCGCGGGCACGCACCCGTTCTCGCTGTCGTCGAAGCAGAAGCGCACCGACAAGGAGCGTTACGTCGCGTTGCTCGAGGAAATGCAGGGCGTGGCGCGGCGCATGATGATCTGCGGCCTGCACGTGCACGTCGGCATCGACGACGACGAGCTGCGCATCGACCTGCTGAACCAGGCGCGGTATTTCCTGCCGCACCTGCTCGCGCTCTCGTGCAGCTCGCCGTTCTGGGAAGGCGAGCGCACGGGACTGATGGCGTTCCGCCTGATGATCTTCAACGGCATTCCGCGCACGGGGCTGCCGGAAACGTTTGCGAGCCACAGCGAATACCGTCGCCACATGGACACGCTGATCGAGACGGGCGTGATCGTCGACACCTCGCGGATCTGGTGGGACATGCGCCTGAGCGCGCGCTACCCGACGCTCGAGACGCGGGTCATGGACTCGTGCACGTCGCTCGAGGACTCGGTGCGGCTGGCGGCGCTGAACCTGTGCCTGATCCGCAGGCTCTACCGGCTGCGCTGTGACAACCAGCACTGGCGCTCGTATCCTTCGCTGCTGATCAACGAGAACCGCTGGCGGGCGATGCGCTATTCGTACGATGCGGGCCTGCTCGACCTGGGGCGGCAGCGGATCGTGCCGTTCGGCGAGCTGCTCGACGAAATCATCGAACTGGTCCGGGAGGATGCCGAGGTGCTGGGTTGCGTGGCGGAGATCGAAGGGTTTGCGCGACATCGTCGTGCGCGGCACCAGCGCGCACCGGCAGCTGCGTGTCTACGAGGCTGCGCTGCGCGCCGGCGCGACGGAGCACGAGGCGCTCGTGGCCGTCGTCGACTGGCTGGTCGCGGAGACCGCGCGGACATGAATGCGAGACCTGACCCGAGCGACCGCTCACCTCTCCCGCTGAAGTACGGCGCCGAGCGCCGGGCCGAGGGCTCTCGACCGGCGCCTCTGTGTCGCCCCGATGATGGACTACACCGACCGGCACTTCCGCTACCTGCTGCGACTGCTGAGTCCGCGCGCACTGCAGTACACGGAAATGGTCACGGCGCAGGCGCTCGCGCACGGCCACATCGAGCGGCTGCTCGGCTTCGATGCTGCGGAACACCCCGTGGCACTGCAACTGGGCGGCTCCGATCCCGAACTGCTGGCGCGCGCTGCCCGGCTCGGCGAGGACTACGGCTATCGCGAGATCAACCTGAACGTCGGTTGTCCCAGCGACCGCGTGCTGAGCGGCCGCTTCGGCGCCTGCCTGATGGCCGAGCCCGCGGTCGTCGCCGAATGCATGCGCGCGATGCGCGAGGCCGTGACGGTGCCGGTGACCGTGAAGTGCCGCATCGGCATCGACATGTTCGACGACTACGGCTTCTTCGAGCGCTTCGTGCTCACGGTGCGCGAAGCGGGCGTGGACGTGTTCATCGTGCACGCACGCAAGGCGTACCTCCACGGGCTGAGCCCCAAGGAAAACCGCGAGATACCGCCGCTGTGCTACGACGTGCCGGCGCGGCTCAGGAAGGAACACCCCGAGCTCACCGTGATCCTGAACGGAGGACTCACGACCCGCGCGCAGGTGCGCGAATGGCTGCCGCGCTTCGACGGCGTCATGCTCGGTCGGCAGGCCTACCAGGAGCCGTACCTGCTCGCCGAGCTCGACGCCGAGCTGCTCGGCCCGGGCGTGACGCCGCCGCCCCGGGAGCAGGTCGTCGAGCAGTATGCGGATTACGTCGACCGCATGATGGCGCAGGGTCATCCGCTGTCGCTGATGCTGCGTCATGCCCACGGGATCTATGCGGGCCTGCCCAACGCGCGCGCGTGGCGTCGCTTCCTGACGGAGCACGGTCACCAGCCGGGGGCGACGGGGGACGTGTTGCGGGAATCGCTGCGGATGTTCCAGCGGGCGGCGTGACTCCCGCTATCCCGCGGGATGCTGTCGCTATAATGGCCGGATGCCTGCAGCGCGCCGCGCGGTAGGATACGGGACCGGGGAGGGCCAGTGACCAGCACCGAGACGGAAGTCGCCGTAGTGTTCGCAGACGTCGTGGGCAGCACGCGCCTGTACGAACTGCTGGGCGACAACCGCGCGCGTGAGCTGATCCTGATCTGCATCGAGGTGATGCGCGACGCCACCGAGCGCAATCGCGGCACGGTGATCAAGACCATCGGCGACGAGATCCTCGCGATCTTCCCGACGGCCGACGACGCCGTGAACGCGGCCGGCGAGATGCAGGAAGACATCGGCGCACGACCCGAGCTGCTGGTGCAGGGCCAGCACGTCGCGATCCGCATCGGCTGCCACTTCGGCCCGGTCGTGTTCGAGAACAAGGACATCTTCGGCGCGTCCGTGCATACGGCGAACCGCATGACCAGCCAGGCCAAGGCCGGGCAGATCATCCTCTCGGCGAACACGATCCGCCGCTGCTCGCCGGAGTGGAAGGCCGTCTCGCGCCGCGTCGACATCACGCCCCTGCGCGGCCTGGCCGACGAAATCGAGCTCTACGAGGTCCTGTGGCGCCAGGAAGACGCCACCAGCATGTTGCCGTCGATCGAGATCGGCGGTCATCGCGGCCGCTCCGCCCGTGTGCGCGTGCGTTACGTCGACCGTGAATTCATCCTCGACGACACGCACAAGGAACTCACCATGGGCCGTGCCGACGAGAACGACGTCGCGGTGACGGGCACGCAGATTTCGCGCCTGCACGCGCGCATCGAAGTCGCGCGCGACCGCTTCCTGCTGATCGACCAGAGCACGAACGGCACGTTCGTGATCAACCAGGAAGGCAAGGAGTCGTTCGTGCGCCGCGACTCGGTGATCCTGCAGGGCAGGGGCTACATCGGGCTCGGCAAGCTGCCGGATCCGAATGCGCCGGACGTGATCAGGTACGCGCTCGAAGACTAGCGGAAGTGACTAGTGGATAGTGAATAGTGACTAGTAGGAAAGAAGGGCCGGCGAATGCCGGCCCTCTTCACTAGTCCACTAGTCACTGTCTCACTAGTCACTTCTTCCTCAGCCCAGCGCCTGCTTCACCTGGCGGTGCCTTTCCTTGAGCTGCGCCGGCATGCGGCTGCCGTAGCTCTCGAGATACGTGCCGATGTCGTCGATCTCGACGTGCCACGCGGCCGTGTCGAGGTCGAGCAGCTGGTGCAGCGACGCTTCCGGCAGGTTCAGGCCCTTGAGGTCGATGTCCTCGGGGCGCGGCAGGAAGCCGATCGGCGTTGCCTTCGCCTGTGCGCGGCCTTCGCAGCGGTCGATGACCCAGCTCAGCACGCGCAGGTTGTCGCCGAAGCCCGGCCACAGGAACTTGCCGTCCTTGTCCTGCCGGAACCAGTTGACGTGGAAGATCTTCGGCAGGTGTTTCACACGGCCTTCGAAGCTCAGCCAGTGCGTCCAGTAATCGGCGAAGTTGTAGCCGCAGAACGGCTTCATCGCCATCGAGTCGCGGCGCACGACACCGACCGCGCCGGTGGCGGCTGCGGTCGTCTCGGACGCCATGCCGGCGCCGACCATGACGCCGTGGGCCCAGTCGCGGGCTTCGTACACCAGCGGGGCGACTTCGCGGCGGCGGCCACCGAAGAGGATCGCCGAGATCGGCACGCCTTCCGGGTGCTCCATCAGGTGGTTGTAGGCCGGGTTCTGCTTGGCCGAAACGGTGAAACGTGAATTCGGGTGCGCGGCCGGCGTCTTCGCCGTCGCCTTGTCGTACGGCTTGCCCTGCCAGTCGATGACCGGCGTGCCGCTGGTGCGGCCTTCCCACCACGGCTCGTTGTCCGCAGTCACGGCGACGTTCGTGAAGATCGTGTCGTGGTGGATCATCTCGTAGGCGTTGCGATTGGTCTTGGGGCTGGTGCCGGGCACCACGCCGAAGAAACCCGCTTCCGGGTTGATCGCGCGCAGGCGGCCGTCGGTGCCGACGTGCAGCCAGGCGATGTCCTCGCCGATCGTCCAGACTTTCCAGCCCGGCATCGTCTCGGGCGGAATCAGCATGCCGAGGTTGGTCTTGCCGCAGGCCGACGGGAACGCGCCGAGGACGTAGTGCACCTCGCCGCGCGGGTTCTCCAGGCCGACGATCAGCATGTGCTCGGCCAGCCAGCCCTCATTGCGCGCCTGGTAGCTGGCGATGCGCAGGGCGTGGCACTTCTTGCCGAGCAGCGCATTGCCGCCGTAGCCCGAGCCGATGCTCTTGATCGAGAGTTCCGCGGGGAAATGCATGATCAGGCGCTTTTCCGGGTCGAGGTCGCCGATCGAGTGCAGGCCCTTGACGAAGGTGCCTTCCTTCTCGATGCGCTCGAGCGCGTGAAGCCCCATGCGCGTCATGATGCGCATGTTCAGCACGACGTACGGGCTGTCGGTGATCTCGACGCCGCAGCGCGCATACGGCGAGGCGATCGGGCCCATGCAGTAGGGCACGACGTACATCGTGCGGCCCTTCATGCAGCCGGCGAACAGCGCGTCGATCTTCTTGTGCGCTTCCTGCGGGGCCATCCAGATGTTGTTCGGGCCCGCGTCGTCCTTGTGCTCGGTGCAGATGAAGGTGAGGTGCTCGACGCGCGCCACGTCCGACGGATGCGAGCGGTGCAGGTAGCAGTTGGGGAAGGTGGCCTGGTTCAGCTCGATCAGGTCGCCCGTGCCGAGCATCAGTTGCACGAGCCCGTCGCGCTCGAGGTCGGACCCGTCGCACCAGTGGATGCGGTCGGGCTGCGTCAGTTTCGCGGTTTCATTGACCCAATCGCGCAGGGCTGTATTCGTAGTCATCTGCAGGTCTTCCTGGTGGAACCCCCGGATTATAGCCGGGAGCGCACCGGGGGCGCTGCGCTGCGCTTTCCGCAATCGGAAATAGGGGACGCTCACCTATCCTTCAAAAGGTAGCGCCCCTTTTTCCGCCCAAAAAAAAGCGCCCTCCAGGGAGGGCGCAATCAGGGGGAGACCTGTATCAGGCTCGCCTGTGATTTTTCGTCCGGGTGACGAGTCTGGTTTCAGCCTCGAAGTTACGCGGCCTTGCGGGCGCGAACCGGGGCCTTGCGCGTGGCACGCTTCGCGGTCTTGCGACGCGGCTTCACGGCCTCGACTTCCTTCTCGGCCTTGTCCACGATGCCTTCATAGGCATGCTTGGCGACGGCGCGGACTTCGCGACCAGCGGTCTTGAAGATCGCCACGGCGCGATTGGCTTCGTCGACCATGCGGTCACGCGTGGCCGGCGTCAGTTCGATCTGCTCGCGCACGAATTCGACGATGTTCTCCGCCTTGGTCGCGCGCTCGAGGCGCAGCGCCATTTCGGTCAGCGCCGACGTCACGACGTCGGTCTGCAGTTCGATCAGGTTCTGCACGGTGGCCTGGCCGACCGCGCTCAGCTTGATGCCCGAGCGGGCGATCAGGCGGACCGGGCTCTTCAGGCCCTTCAGGGTGTCCGCGGAGCCGACGGCGGCTTCACGGAAGGTTTCAGCGGACGTTTCACGGAACTTGCGAACCTGCCCACGGAGCAGCTCGCCACGCTCCACTACGTATTCCTGCATTTCTACGATCATCGAGGTCTCCTTGACTGAGGCTGCTGCATTGCAGCATTTGCTGCATTGCACAATAACGCCGGGGGGCTCCACTGTCAAATCGGGGAAATGCCCAGGGGAGGGGGGCAATCCGTAGGAGGGTATGAAGTGGCCGTCCAGCACGGCATTTCCCGCCGGGGACGGCGGATTCATGGCTTGCCTCCTTTGATGCCGTCCCGCAGAGTCCCGCCCCGATGCCATTCCTGCCAGCCGCAACCGATCCTGGAGCCGGTCACCCGGCACGGCGCCGTGCATGGCGTCCCTTGAGCAAAGCGGGGCCGTGGCTGCTGGCCTGCGCACTGGCCGTGGCGACACCCTGTCACGCCGCCGACGCAACCGACGCGCAGACCGCGGCGGTGGCAACGGGCAGCGGGCCCCTCGAGACCGCGATCGTGGTCGAGACCCTGCAGATCGAGGAAGGACCCGGCGGCAAGGAAATCCGCAGCTGGGCCCCGGCGGACCGGCTGACCGCAGGCGAGGAGATTCACTACACCGTGCGAGTGCACCAATCCCGGAAAGCAGCCGGTCAGTGACGTCGTCGTGACCAAGCGCCTGCCATACGGCGTGCATTACCTGCCGGGGACCGCCACCGGCCCGGCGTGCGAAGTGCATTTTTCAGCCGATGGCGGCAATACGTTTGCAAAGCCCGCGCGCAGCGCCGGCGGCAGCAAGCAAGGGCCACGCAAGTCGCCCGCGGTCGAATACACCCACGTGCGCTGGATCCTGCTGAATCCGCTCCAGCCGGGCGCCACGGCGCTGCTGCGCTTCCGCGCCAAGTTCTTCTGATGTCCTCGCTCTCCGACATCTTCGGCCCCGACGGGCCGCTCGCCCGCGCCCTGCCGGGCTACACGACGCGGCACCAGCAGATCGAGATGGCGGAGCACGTCGTCGCGACGCTCGAGGAGCGCGGGCAACTGATCGTCGAAGCGGGCACGGGCACCGGCAAGACGTTCGCGTACCTGGTGCCGGCGCTGCTCTCGGGCAAGCGCATCATCGTCTCGACCGGCACGCGCGCGCTGCAGGACCAGCTGTTTCACCGCGACCTGCCGATGATCTGCTCGGCGCTCGGGCGGCCGGTGCGGGTCGCCTTGCTCAAGGGCCGCGCCAATTACCTCTGCCGGCATCGGCTCGACCTCGCCGAACAGCAGGCCTATGCGCGCGGCCTGCGCCGCGAGGTCGCGACGGCGCTGCCCAAGGTCCGGAGCTGGTCGTACACGACGCGTCGCGGCGACATCGCCGAATTGCCGGGTACCGGCGAGCAGGACCCGGTGTGGCCGTGGGTCACCTCGACGCGCGAGAACTGCCTGGGCGCGGAGTGTCCGAAGTTCGAGGAGTGCTTCGTGCTCGCGGCACGGCGCGAGGCACAGGCCGCGGACATCGTCGTCGTCAACCACTACCTGCTGATGGCGGACCTCGTACTGAAGGAGGAGGGGTTCGGCGACCTGCTGCCCGGCGCGGATGCGATCGTCATCGACGAGGCGCACCAGTTGCCCGACGTGGCCGCGCAGTTCCTCGGCTACAACGTCAGCACGCGGCAACTTGCGAACCTGTCGAAGGACGTGGCGGGCGAACTGCTGCTGGCCCAGCAGATGGCGGGCAAGGTCGACGGCGCGCTGGGCGGCCTCGATGCGCAGATCGCCGCAGTGATCGCGGCAACGGGGGGCCAGGAGGCGCGGCTCGAGCACGCGCAGTGGCCGGAGCGCCTGCTCGAGGCTTTCAATGGACTGGGCGCCCGTGCACACGAACTCGCCGAGGCGATCGCGCCGCTCGGCGGCCCCGACGGGCAGGCGGCATTCGCGCGGCTGCAGGAGCGGCTCGAGGAAAGCGCCGAGCGATTGCACGAGCTGACGGCCAGCGGAAGCCCCGGGCGGCGTGCGCTGGGCGGAAATGAATGCGCGCAGCGTCAGTGCGCACTACGCGCCGGTCGACGTGGCGACGCAGCTGTCCGCACTGATGGATGCCCAGTCGTGCGCCTGGGTGCTCACCTCCGCGACGCTCGCGGTCGGCGACGACTTCTCGCACTTCAAGCGTCGCAGCGGGCTCACGCGCGCCGCGACCGTACGCTTCGAAAGCCCGTTCGATTTCCCGAACCAGGCGCTCATGTACCTGCCGAAGGGCTTGAGCGAGCCCGGCGCCCCGGGCCACTCGCGCGACGTGATTCGCGCGGCGCTGCCCGTGATCGAGGCGAGCGGGGGCCGGGCGTTCATCCTCTTCACCAGCCACCGCGGACTGCGCGAAGGCGCCGAGGAGCTGTACCAGCACTGGGGCGAGCGGCCGCCGTTCCCCGTGTTGATCCAGGGCGCCGCGTCGCGCGACCAGATGCTGCGCGCCTTCCGCGAGGCCGGCAATGCGGTGCTGCTCGGCACCGGCAGCTTCTGGGAAGGCATCGACGTCAAGGGCGAGGCGCTCAGCGTCGTCATCATCGACAAGCTGCCGTTCGCCGCACCCGACGATCCGCTGCTCAAGGCGCGGCTCGAGGCGATCCGCGAGCAGGGTGGCAACCCGTTCTTCGACGAGCAGGTGCCGCAGGCCGTGATCGCGCTCAAGCAGGGCGTGGGCCGGCTGATCCGCGACGAAACGGATTTCGGCGTCGTCATGCTCTGCGATACTCGCCTCGTGACCAAGGGCTACGGACGTTCGTTCATCAACAGCCTGCCGCCGATGAAGCGGACGCGCTCGCTCGAGGACGTGCAGGCGTTCCTGCGCGAACGGCTTGCAGTGGTGGGTCCATGAAGACGGCGACCGGGCTGAAAGTGCTGGCCATCGACACCTCGACCGAGGCGTGCTCGGCGGCCGTGCTGCTGCCGGACGGGCAGGTGATCTCGCGGTTCGTGCTGACCGAGCGCAGTCACGCGGACCTGATCCTGCCGATGGTCGACGAGGTGCTGCGCGAGGCGGGCGTGCGGGTTGCGCGACCTCGACGGCCTCGCGTTCGGTCGTGGTCCGGGCGGATTCACCGGCCTGCGCATCGCGGCGGGCGTCATCCAGGGACTCGCCTTCGGCGGCGGTCTCAAGGTCGCGCCCGTCTCGAGCCTTGCCGCGGTCGCGTATGCTCGTCTTCAGAGCCCTCACCCCAACCTCTCCAGCGGGAGAGGGGGTGCTGGTCTGCAACGACGCACGGATGAACGAGCTGTACTGGGCGTGCTACCGCTTCGATCCGGCGGCGCCCGCGCACACCGATCGAGCTGGCGCCGGAGCGCGTCAGCCCGTCCGGCCGACATCGACGTGCCCGCGGGCATCGTTCACGTGGCCGGCAATGGCATCGAGCGTTACCCGGAGCTGCAGGCCCGGCTCGAGGCCGCCGGGATGCAGTTCCACGCCGGGCTCTATCCGCACGCGGCGGCGATCGCGCGCATGGGCGCCGCGATGCTCGAGCGCGGCGAGGGCGTCGATGCCGCGGATGCCCTGCCGACCTATGTTCGCGACAACGTTGCCCGGCCCTCCGGCAACGCGCTTGTCACGGGAATGTCATAATCAGCGCCTGTAATGCGCCTGCAATACCACCCCGGCCACCGGATGGATCATGACGGGCAAGCAGATCCTGATCGTCGAAGACGAAAAGCCGATCCGCGACATGATCGCGTTCGGCTTGCGGCGCGCCGGTTTCACCGTGCGCGAGGCCGAGGACTGCGGCGAGGCCCGGTCACGCATCGTCGACTCGCGCCCCGACCTGGTGATCGTCGACTGGATGCTGCCGGACCAGAGCGGCCTCGAGCTCACGCGCGCGATCAAGCGCAACAAGGACACCCAGGACCTGCCGGTCATCATGCTCACGGCCCGCGCCGAGGAGCAGGACAAGGTCGCCGGGCTCGAGGGCGGCGCCGACGATTACGTGACCAAGCCGTTCAGCCCGCGCGAGCTGCTGGCGCGTATCCAGGCCGTGCTGCGACGGGTCGCGCCGGGGGCGGATGGCCAGGCCATCGAGGCCGGAGCGCTCAAGCTCGACGTCGCGAGCCATCGCGTCACCTGCGGTGAGCAGACGGTCCCGCTCGGCCCGACCGAATACAGGATCCTGCAGTTCTTCATGGAGCATCCGGATCGCGTGTACGCGCGCAGCCAGCTGCTCGACCGCGTCTGGGGCGGCAACGTCTACGTCGAGGAGCGCACGGTGGACGTGCACATCCGGCGCCTGCGCAAGGCCCTCGAACCGTTCGCCTGCGACTCGCTCGTGCAGACCGTGCGCGGGTCGGGTTATCGCTTTTCGACGCGCCCCGAATAGCGGCCACGAGTCCGGCCCGCGTGTACCGTCCAGCCTGGCAGCACGTCTTCGGCATCGTCACCTGGGGGCTGGTCGTCTCGGCATCGGCTGGGCTGGCTGGCCACCCGGCCATGTTCCTGGCGGTCTACCTGGCCGCGGTGCTCGCGTACCAGGCCTGGAACCTGCTGCGCTTCGAGCGCTGGCTGCGCAATCGTTCCGTCGCTGAAGCCGCCGAACATGTCGGGCCTGTGGGGCGAGACCCTGGCGACGGCCAACCGGCTGTACCAGCGCAAGCGTTTCCACAAGCGCCGCGTGATGTCGCTGCTGCGCGAACTGCGCCGCATGACCTCGGCGATGCCGGACGGCGCGATCCTGCTCGGGCCCGACGCGCGAGATCCTCTGGTTCAACCGCACCGCCGCGCAGTACCTGGAATTGCGCCGCAAGCTCGACCACGGCATCCGCATCGACAACCTGGTCCGCCATCCCGAGTTCGTCGAGTACCTCGACCGCAACGGCGTCGGGGCGCCGCCGCGCATCCACATGCCCAAGCACGGCGACCGCTGGTTCGCCTTCAACCTGGTGACGACCAGCGACTGGGGCCTGCAGCTGCTGATCGTGCGCGACGTCACCACCGAAGCCCGTCTCGAGAACATGCGGCGCGACTTCGTCGCCAACGCGTCGCACGAGCTGCGCTCGCCGCTGACCGTCATCGGCGGGTACCTCGATTCGCTCGCCGACGATCCGACGCTCGATGCGGGCTGGCGCGAGCCCGTGCACGAGATGCGGCGGCAGTCGGACCGGATGCGCAACATCGTCCAGGACCTGCTCGAGCTGTCGCGGCTCGAGGCGAGCGCGGGCGAGGCGGACCGGGAGCCGGTCGACGTCGGCGGCATGCTCGCGCTGATCCGCAAGGAAGTGCTGTCGCGTCCGGAGCGGCCCGCCGAAGTGAACCTGGCGATCGACAGCGACGCGTTGCTGCTCGGCATGGAAAACGAACTGCATTCGGTCTTCCAGAACCTCGTCTCGAACGCCGTCAAGTACACGCCCCGCGGACGGGCGCATCGACATCCGCTTCTGGACGGACGGCTCGGGCGGCCACGTCTCGGTCGCGGACACCGGCATCGGCATCCCGGCCAGCCACATTCCGCGCCTGACCGAGCGCTTCTACCGGGTCGACGCCGGCCGCTCGCGCAAGATGGGCGGCTCCGGGCTCGGCCTGGCGATCGTCAAGCACGCGTTACAGCGCCACGGCGGCCCAGCTCGACATCGCGAGCGAGGAGGGCAAGGGCAGCGTGTTCACCTGCCATTTCCCGCCGGATCGCGTGGTCGCCCGCAGCCGCGGCGTAACGTCCGCGCGCATCCGCCGCGCGGCTGCAACCTGACTGTCACATTCGCCGCGTACAAAGCGGCCATGGATCGGCATGCGGGGCGCCAGCGGGCGTCGCCCGGACGGTCCGCGAACACCGGCAACCACCCAGAAGGGGACTACCGTGAGAAAGACTCTGCTTGCGACGGCAGTCGCTGCCGCGCTGACGCTGGGCGCCGCGGACGCGTCCGCGCAAACCAAGGGCGCCGCCACCAAGGCGGACATGCAGGCGATCCAGGCGCAGATGCAGGCGCTGGCGGACCGCCTCAACAAGCTCGAGGCGACCAACGCCCAGCTGCAGACCGAGAACGCGGAGCTCAAGGCGCTGGTCGACCGCCGCGACGCGGAGACCGAGTACCTCAAGGCGCAGACCAAGGAACTGCGCGAGGAAAGCGCGGTGGCCGCGAACGAGATCTCCAAGGTGAAGGGCGCCGACTGGGCCACGCGGATCAAGGCTCGCGGCGACCTGCGCCTCCGCAACGAGAACATCTGGTCGGAGCGCGTGGTGAGACGGCGCAGGCCGAGGATGCCGCCGACCGCGAGCGCATGCGCATCCGTGCACGCCTCGGTTTCGACGCCAAGGTCACCGACACGCTGAGCACGACCCTGCTGCTGGCGACGGGTGGCGACGACCCGCGATCGTCCAACCAGACGCTGGGCGGCAGCAGCACCCGCAAGACGATCGGCCTGGACATGGCCTATGCCGACTGGAAGTTCATGCCCGGCGGCAACCTGGTCGCTCGGCAAGCAGTCGAACCCGATCTTCCGCCCCGGCCAGAGCCTGTTCTACGACGGCGACGTCAATCCCGAAGGTGGCGCGGTCAAGTTCGAGCGCGGCATGTTCTTCGGTAACGGCTACGGCTGGTGGGTCACGGAGAACTACAACGCGGACCCGGCCAAGGAAAACGCCGACACCGCGATCTGGGGCCTCCAGGGCGGCATGAAGTTCGCGCTGCTCGGTGGCGAGACCGTCGTCGCGGCGAACTACTACGAGTGCGCGCAGTGCCAGGGCGAATCGCCGCTGTATGCGAACAACGCGAACGGCAACACGACCTTCACCGTGGGTACGGGCACGACCAACTACCTGAAGTACGGCTACGAGATCTTCGAGCTCGGCGCGCAGATGGGCATCCCCGTCGGCAACCTGCCGCTCACGGTCTGGGCGAACTACGCGCAGAACATGGCTTCCGACGTCGAGTACGACACGGCCTATGCCGGTCGGCGTCATGCTGGGCAAGGCCAGCAACGCGAAGACCTGGGAAGCCGGGGCGTTCTACCAGTCGATCGACAAGGACGCGTTGTTCGCCCAGTGGGTCGACTCGGACTTCGGCGACGGCAAGACGGATGCCTCAGGCTGGGTGCTCAAGGCGGGCTACGCGCCGGTCAAGAACTTCACGTTTGTCGGCACGTACTTCATGAACACCCTCAACAAGGACGTGGGCACGGAGCTCGACTACAGCCGGCTGCAGCTGGACATGAACTACAAGTTCTGATCGCAAGTCCCCCTGGCCCTCTCCGGCCCGCAAGGGTCCCTCTGCCGACTCCCCCGCGGCAGTGGAACGGAGAGGGCGTCTTTTTGAGTCCGGCCCGGGCCGCGCTTGCCGCGACCCGGGCCGTGCTGTAAAAAACGACACCTTCCGGAGAATACGACCGTGATGGACTCTTCCGACCTCTCGCATCACATCCTGAGCCGCTACAACGCAGACCTCGAAGGCCTGCGTTCCGCCGTGCTGCAGATGGGTGGCATCGTCGAGCAGCAGCTGCAGAACGGCGTCAAGGCGATCGTCACCGGCGACAGCCGGCTCGGCGAGGAAGTCGCGCGGCTGGACCACAAGATCAACGCGATGGAAGTGGCGATCGACGACGACTGCAGCCGCATCCTGGCCACCCGCGCGCCGACCGCCTCGGACCTGCGCCTGATCGTCGCGATCATCAAGACCATCACCGACCTCGAGCGCATCGGTGACGAGACCGAGAAGCTCGGCCATGCCGCGGCGCGCTTCGCTGCCAGCGAGCGCGCCGCCGAGCGCTACCGCGAGCTCAAGCACATCGGTGAGCTCGTGGGCGACATGGTGCATGGGGCGCTCGACGCCTTCGCGCGCCTCGACACGGAGGCGGCCCTGCAGGTCGCGCGGCGCGACCGCGTCATCGACGAGGAGTACGACGCGATCCAGCGCCAGTGCATCACGTTCATGATGGAAGACCCGCGCGCCATCCGGCGCACGCTCGACGTCATGGCCATCGCCCGCGCACTGGAGCGGGTCGGTGACCACGCCAAGAACATCTGCGAGTACGTCGTCTACATGGTGCTCGGCAAGGACATCCGGCACCTGTCGATCGAAGACGTCGAGAAGCAGGTGCTCGCGGCCCGCGCCTCCCGTCCGACGGCCGGCTGATCGCTTCGACCTGGGGCGCATCGCGCCAGAGGAACCCGCTTGAATGCCCTGATCGACCAGCGGCCTGCCTGGCTGCATCGCCGCAACGTCAACCTGCTCGGGTTGCTCTGGTGCGTCGGCCTCATGGCCTACGCCTTGTACGTCCAGTACGGCATGCACGAAGAGCCGTGCCCGCTGTGCATCCTGCAGCGCGTCGCCGTGATCGCGGCCGGCGCTGGTGTTCCTGGTGGCGTTCATCCACAACCCGGAGAACTTCGGCGCGCGCGTCTACGGCGTGCTGATCGACATCGCGGCGCTCGCGGGCATCCTGGTCGCGGCCCGGCACATCTGGATCATCGCGCAGCCGCCCGGCGCGGTGGCCGAGTGCGGCGCCAGCCTCGACTACATGATGGACGTGCTGCCGCTGCACGAGGTGCTCGGCAAGGTGCTGAGCGGCTCGGGTGAATGCGCCAAGGTCGACCTGGCGAATTCCTCGGCCTGAAGATGCCGACCTGGGTGCTGATGAACCTGGCGGGCCTCGGCGCGCTGGGGGTGTTCGGGAACTGGATACTGCCGAAGAAAAGCGGATAGCGGATAGCGGATAGCGGATAGTAAGAAGGCCGGCAGAGATGCCGGCCCTTCTTATTCCTACTATCCGCTATCCGCTATCCGCTAGCCGCTTGCCAGAAGTAGCTCCATGATCCGCTCATAGGTGCTGCTCAGCAGTCTCCACGTCCTCCACCCTCACGCACTCGTTCACCTTGTGGATCGTGGCGTTGATGACGCCGAATTCGACGACCTGGGCGCCGGTCGGGGCGATGAAGCGGCCGTCGGACGTGCCGCCGGTCGTCGAATACTCGCGGGGTGCGGCCGGTCGTCTCGCGCACGGCCTGCTCGACCGCCGCGGTCAGCGTGCCCGGGCGGGTCAGGAAGGGCAGGCCGGAGACGAACCACTCCATCGAGTAGGTCACGCCGTGGCGGTCGAGGATCCCGAGCATCCGTTGCTGCAACTGCTCGACCGTGTTCTCCGTCGAGAAGCGCAGGTTGGTGCGCACCTTCAGCTCGCCGGGAATGACGTTCGGCGCGCCGGTGCCGGCCGAGATGTTCGAAATCTGGAACGACGTCGGCTGGAAGAACTCGTTGCCTTCGTCCCAGCGCGTCGTGACGAGTTCCGCCAGCGCCGGCGCAAAGCGGTGCACCGGGTTGTCGGCGAACTGCGGATAGGCGATGTGGCCCTGGATGCCGTGCACGGTCAGGCGGCCGGAGAGCGAGCCGCGTCGTCCGACCTTGATCGTGTCGCCGAGCACCTCGCCGCTGGTCGGCTCGCCCACGACGCACCAGTCGATCTTCTCGTGCCGCGCCTCGAGCACTTCCATCACCTTGCGCGTGCCGTCGACCGACGGGCCTTCCTCGTCGCTGGTGAACAGGAACGCGAGCGAGCCCGTGTGCTGCGGATGCTGCGCGACGAAACGCTCCGCCGCCGTCACCATCGCCGCGAGGCCGCTCTTCATGTCGGCCGCGCCGCGCGCCGTACAGGACGCCGTCGCGGACGACCGGCTCGAACGGGTCGGTCTGCCATTCCTCGCGCGGGCCCGTCGGCACGACGTCGGTGTGGCCGGCAAAGCAAAGCACCGGGCCGTCGTCGCCGCGCCGCGCCCAGAGATTCTCGACCGGCCCGAAGTCTCAGCCGCTCGATGCGGAAGCCGAGCGGCTCGAGCCGGCTGGCGATCAGGTCGATGCAGCCGTGGTCCTCGGGGCTGACGGAAGGGCGGCGCAGCAGGTCCTGGGTCAGGGCGAGGGTGGGTGACATCGGGTCTCGGGGCAGCGAAAATGACGGGGCAGGCGGGGCCGGCGACAGCCGCGGGCGCGGGTCCGTGTATATAAACAAAATCAACTGGCCGAACAAGCACTTGCATTCAGGCGCGAGTCTGTCACATGGCTGTCACAGAGCGTGTGCAGACTGCGCGGCAGAAACAGGGACCTCGCCCTGTGCCGTCCACCTCCAGAGGGTTGATTCATGAAGCTTTCCTGGCAGCAAGTCACCGTTCCGGCGCTCCTGATGGGCCTCTTGGGTCTAGGCGCCCCGAGCCGCGCCGAGGCGCAGGCCGCAATCAAGATCGACGGCTCGAGCACCGTGTTCCCGATCTCCGAGGCCTATGCCGAGGAATTCCAGATCTCCAAGCGCGGCAAGGTCCGCGTGACGGTCGGCGTCTCCGGCACCGGCGGCGGCTTCAAGAAGTTCTGCCGCGGCGAGACCGACATCGCCAATGCCTCGCGCCCGATCACGGCGGAAGAGATGGAAGCCTGCCGCAAGGCCGGCATCAAGTACATCGAAGTGCCGGTCGCCTTCGACGCGCTGACGGTCGTCGTCAACCCGGCGAACACCTGGGCGAAGACGCTGACCGTCGCCGAGCTGAAGAAGATGTGGGAGCCGGCCGCCCAGGGCCGCATCACGACCTGGAACCAGGTCAACGCCGAAGTTCCCGAAGGAGAAGCTCATGCTGTTCGGGCCGGGCGCCGACTCGGGCACGTTCGACTACTTCACCGAGGCCGTGAACGGCAAGGCGAAGGCCAGCCGCGGCGACTACACCGCCAGCGAGGACGACAACACGCTGGTGCAGGGCGTCGAGAACAACAAGAACGCGCTCGGCTACTTCGGCTTCGCGTACTACGCCGCGCACAAGGACAAGATGACGGCCGTCGGCATCGAACGGCAACGGCAAGGGCCCGGTGCTGCCGAGCCTCGAGAACGTGACCAACGGCTCGTACAACCCGCTGTCGCGCCCGCTGTTCGTCTACGTGCGTGACACCGCCGGCGAAGCGCCCGGAAGTGCGGAGTTCGTCCAGTTCATGATGACCAACGGCGACCTCGTCAGCGAAGTGGGCTACCTGCCGCTGCCGAAGGCCGCGTACGATCTGGCCTGGAAGCACTTCCAGGACGGCAAGCTCGGCACCGTGTTCGGCGGCGTGCCGCAGGTCGGCATCACGATCGAGCAGCTGCTGGCGATGGAAGCGAAGCTGTAACGGCCGAGCGGTGATCGCACCGGTCGCGGCCGGGTCCCAAGGCGGGCCCGGCCCGATCGTCTAACGAAGGCGCGTGGCCACGGGGCCGCGCGGGGACTGCCAAGATGTCACGTATCGACGACTGCCAGGACGTGCTCAGCAGGGCGCCTTTTCGTCGCTGGCCTACCGCAAGGACCGTGACCGCGTCGATCGAGGCTGCTGCTGCTGCTCTGCGGGCTGGTGGCGGTGTTCACGACGCTCGCCATCGTCTTCATCCTGGTCTACGAGTCCTCGTTCTTCTTCGAGCACGTCCCGATCAAGGACTTCCTCACCGACACGATGTGGACGCCGCTGTTCGCGGACGCCCGCTACGGCATCATGCCGCTGGTGTCGGGCACGCTGACGGTCACGTTCGTGGCGCTGCCCGTGGCCATCCCGCTCGGCACGATCATCGCCATCTACCTCTCCGAGTTCGCGCCGCACCGCATGCGCGAAACGGTCAAGCCGATCCTCGAGCTGCTGGGCGCGGTGCCGACCGTCGTCTACGGCTACTTCGCGCTGCTGATGGTCACGCCGGTCCTGCAGAAGATCATCCCGGGCCTGCCGGGCTTCAACATGCTGAGCGCCGGGCCTGGTCATCGGCCTGATGATCGTTCCGTACGTCGCGTCGGTCAGCGAGGACGCCATGCGCGCCGTGCCGCGCTACATGCGCGAGGGCTCGCTACGCGATGGGCGCCACGCAGGCTGCAGACCGCGCTGCGCGTGGTCGTGCCGGGCGCGTTCTCGGGCATCGCGGCGGCCTACATCCTCGGCATCTCGCGCGCCATCGGCGAGACCATGGTCGTGGCGATCGCCGCCGGCATGCAGCCGCACGCTGACCTTCAACCCGACGGAGCCGGCCGCCACCATCACGGCGTACATCGTGCAGGTGAGCCTCGGCGACCTGCCGCACGACAGCATCGGCTACCAGAGCATCTTCGCCGCGGGCCTGGTGCTGATGCTGATGACGCTGGTGTTCAACGTCGATCGGGCTTCTTCCTGACCCGCAGGTTCCGGGAGGCGTACTGATGGCCGCCACCGTCGATGACCCTCGAGCAGCTGCGCCGCGACCTCGTCCTGGCGCAAGCAGCCTCGACAAGCTGTTCGTGATCGCTCGGCCTGCTGGTCCTGTTCGGCCTGCCTGGCTGCTCGCGATGCTGTTCTTCGACCTGGTGCGCGACGGCGCCTCGCGCTTCGGCTGGGATTTCTTCACCTCGTTCCCGTCGCGCAAGGCGGAGCGCGCCGGCATCCTGTCGGCCTGGGTCGGCACGTCGCTGATCATGTTCGTCACGGCGCTCGTCGCGTTGCCGGTGGGCGTGGCCGCGGCCATCTACCTCGAGGAGTACGCGCCCGAAGAACTGGTTCACCGGGCGTCATCGAGATCAACGTGACCAACCTCGCGGGCGTGCCGTCGATCGTCTACGGCCTGCTGGCGCTCGGCCTGTTCGTGTACCAGTTCGGGTCTCGGCCAGAGCATCGCTCTCCGCCGGCCTGACGCTGGCGCTGCTGATCCTGCCGATCGTCATCGTCGCCACGCGCGAGGCGCTGCGCGCCGTGCCGAAGGCCATCCGCGAGGCGGCCTACGGCCTCGGCGCCACGCGCTGGGAGGTCACCAAGGACCACGTGCTGCCGTACTCGACCGGCGGCATCCTCACCGGCCTGATCCTCGGCCTGTCGCGCGCGATCGGCGAGACGGCCCCGATCATCACGATCGGCGCGCTGAGCTTCATCGCCTTCCTGCCGCCGTCGCCGGTGAGCGGCGACTTCCCGTTCCTGAATTTCGAGTGGCTCAGGAGCGAGTTCACGGCGATGCCGATCCAGATCTTCAACTGGGTGTCGCGTCCGGACCAGGAGTTCCAGGTGAATGCCGCCGCGGCCGAGCGCGATCCTGCTCGGCATGACGCTGCTGATGAACGGCGTCGCGATCTGGATCCGCTACCGCTTCCGCAAGAAGATCAACTGGTGAGATGCCCTCGAGATGAACACGAACCGCCGCAGAACAAGGCCGAGCACGCCCGGCGCTCTCCATCGTGCATGGAGGAGCGCAAGGCCGCGCGCGCGACCCCGGCCGAAGGCCATCGCCGAGAAGCTCGACTTCTGGTACGGCACGAACCAGGCGCTCAAGAACATCAACCTGACGATCCCCGAGAACCAGGTCACGGCGCTGATCGGCCCGTCGGGTTGCGGCAAGAGCACGTTCCTGCGCTGCTTCAACCGCATGCACGACCTGCAGCCGGCCACGCGCTACGCGGGCAGCATCACGCCTGCACCCGGAGAACGTGAACCTCGTCGGCAAGGACGTGGACCCGATCGAGGTCCGCATGCGCATCGGCATGGTGTTCCAGAAGCCGAACCCGTTCCCGAAGACGGTGTTCGAGAACGTCGCCTACGGCCTGCGGCTGCGCGGCTTCAACAACCGGACGGAGCTGGCCGAGCGCGTCGAGAAGGCGCTGCGCGCCGCGGCGATCTGGGACGAGGTCAAGGACCGCCTCAACGACTCGGCGCTGGCATTGTCGGGCGGCCAGATGCAGCGCCTGTGCATCGCCCGCGCGCTGGCGACGGAGCCCGAGATCCTGCTGTTCGACGAGCCGACCTCCGCGCTCGACCCGATCGCCACGGCGAAGATCGAGGAGCTGATCACCGAGCTGCGCCAGCACGTGACGATCCTGATCGTCACGCACAACATGCAGCAGGCGGCGCGCGTGTCGGACTTCACCGCGTTCATGTACCTCGGCGAACTGGTCGAGGTCGACGCGACCTCGAAGATCTTCACCAACCCGTCGAAGAAGGCGACCGAGGACTACATCACGGGCCGCTACGGCTGAGGCCCGCCGTGGGCTTCGACCTCGATCGCTCGGATCCGACCGAGCCGCACACCTCCAGCACCGTCGACCAGTCGATTGCCGGGCTGCGCCTGCACGTGCTGGAAATGGGCGCGCTGGTGATCGACCAGGTCGCGAGCGCGGTGCGGGCGCTGCTCGAGCGGGATACGGCGCTCGCCGGCGTCGTGCTGGTCCGCGAAAAGCGCGTGGACGATTACGAGCGGGAGCTCGATCGCGACAGCTTGACGTTCATCGCCCTGCAGAAGCCGGTCGCCAATGACCTGCGGCTGGCCCGGGCGATCGTGCGCATCAGCCGCGAGCTGGAGCGGGCCGGGGACGAGGCCAAGAAGATCGCCCGCTTCGCGCGCAGCCTGGATAACGCGGACCCGCAAGACCCGGTGGCTGGCGTGGCGCGTCACCTGCGTCACATGGCGGAGCTGTCAGGCTCGATGCTGCGCAACGCCGTCCGCGCCGTCGACGAGCTGGACCTGCACCTGGCGTCCTCGGTGCTGGCGCGCGACGCGGAACTGGACGCCGAGTTCGCCGCCGCACTGCGGCAGGTGATGTCGTACGTGCTGCAGGATCACCGCTTCCTGCGCCCGACGATCGATACGATCTTCGCGCTCAAGGGCATCGAGCGCATCGGCGATCACGCGACCAACATCGCCGAGCAGGTGCTGTACATGCTGGGCGAGGAGCGGGCAGGCACGATGCGGCCTGAAAGAAGCGGATAGCGAATAGCGGATAGCGGATAGCGGAGAGCGGAGAGCGAGGCATGCGCCGGCGCTGCCGGCCATCTGACTTACTCTGCTCATCCGCTCTCCGCTTACTTCCGCTATTCCGCTGCTCGCAGCAGCTCGTTGATGCCGACCTTCGCCCGCGTCTGCGCATCGACGCGCTTGACGATGATGGCGGCATACAGGCTGTACTTGCCGTTGCCCGCAGGGAGGGCTCCGGGCACCACGACGGCGCCGGCCGGGATGCGGCCGTACAGGACTTCGTCCCGCTCGCGGTCGTAGATGCGGGTGCTCTGGCCGACGTAGACGCCCATCGACAGCACGGCGCCTTCCTCGACGATCACGCCCTCGACGACCTCGGAGCGCGCGCCGATGAAGCAGTTGTCCTCGATGATCGTCGGTGCGGCTTGCAGGGGTTCGAGCACGCCGCCGATGCCGACGCCGCCCGGACAGGTGCACGTTGCGGCCGATCTGTGCGCAGGAGCCGACCGTGGCCCAGGTGTCGACCATGGTGCCTTCGCCCACGTAGGCGCCGATGTTGACGTAGCTCGGCATCAGCACCGCATTGCGCGCCACGTACGCGCCGCGGCGCACCACCGCTGGCGGGACGACCCGGACGCCTTCGGCCCGGAACCGGTCCGCGTCGTGGGCGGCGTACTTGAGGCCGACCTTGTCGTAGAAGCGGGTGTAGCCCGCCTCGATCGGCACGTTGTCGAACAGCCGGAACGAGAGCAGCACGGCCTTCTTCAGCCACTCGTTGACTTGCCATTGGCCGTCGATCTTTTCGGCGACGCGTGCGATGCCCGAATCGAGCAGGTTGATGGCCGCCAGGACCGCCGCGCACGACGTCCGCCGGCGCATTGGACGGCGACAGGCTGGCCCGTTCCTCGAAGGCGGCATCGATCTGGGCGGCGAGGTGGGCATGGGGGGCGGGCAGGTTCATCGGCGTTCCGGCGGCAGGTGCTGACGGGGACAAGGATAACGCGAGTACGGGGTGGAGCGGGGCGCCCTGCGTGACCGAACGGGGTGGCCGTGCGCACCCGACATGAAACCGTCACAAAGGCGGCTCATGATGTCATCGGACTGTCAAAATCGGTCCGGGCGCCCGGAAACCGCAGAAGGACTCAGCGATGGATGCCAGGCAGCGCGTGCGCATGCTGCGCGAAGCGTGGGTCGACCGCGACCTGAGCTGGATCGAATTCAACCGCCGGGTCCTCGCCGAGGCGCTCGACGAGCGCACGCCGCTGCTCGAGCGCCTCAAGTTCCTGGCGATCTTCACGTCGAACCTCGACGAGTTCTTCATGAAGCGCGTCGGCGCCATGCGCACGCGCGCCTACGCCAGCGGCCGTCCGGGCGCGATCGAGGAATTCAACGACCACATCCTGCGCCTGCGGGAAACACTGTTTCCGATGCTGCTGCAGCAGGCCGGGTGCTTCGCCGAACTGAAGCCCAGGCTGGTCCGCCACGGCATCAGGCTCGCGACGTGGGGCGAGCTGACCCCGGCACAGCAGGCGGAGGCGACGGACTACTTCGGCCAGCACGTGTCGCCGGCCCTGACGCCGCTCAGCCTCGATCCGACGCACCCGTTCCCGTTCATGTCCAACCTGTCGACGTCGTGGGGCTTCGTCCTGCGCGATGCCGAGACGAGCGACAGTGTCCTCGTGCGGGTGAAGGTGCCGACGTCGCTGCCGCAGTGGCTGGCGCTGCGCGCGGACGTGCCGGCCGGGCAGCGACTGTTCATTTCCCTGCAGGACCTCATCCGGCAGCATGCGGCCAGCCTGTTCCCGGGCGCGGAAATCGAGGCCGCGACGTTGTTCCGCGTCGTCCCGCAACGCCGACATCGCGATCGAGGAAGACAGCGACAACAGCATCAAGGAACTGGTCGAGGAGCAGGTGCGGCAGCGCCGCTTCCAGCCCGTCGTGCGGCTCGAGTTCAGCGAGGCGCCGAGCCCCGAGATCCGCGACGGCCTCGTGGCGGCCTTCGAGCTGCGCGACAGCGACGTCTACGAACTTCCCGGCATGCTCGACTACTCCGGGCTGTTTGCGCTCGCGTCGCTGCCCGTGCCGGAACTGCGCGACCCGCCGTGGACGCCGCTCGCGCCGCCGGCGCTTCGATGCCGATGCGGACCTGTTCGCGGCGATCCGCGCCGGCGACGTGCTCGTCCACCACCCCTACGAGAGCTTCGACGCCTCCGTCGAGCGCTTCATCCGCGAGGCCGCCGACGACCCGGGAACGACCACCATCAAGATGACGGTGTACCGCCTCGGCGACGACACGCCCTTCGTCCGCTCGCTGATCAAGGCCGCCGAGAACGGCAAGCAGGTCGCCTGCCTGGTCGAACTGAAGGCGCGCTTCGACGAGGAGCGCAACCTGCACTGGGCCGAGGAGCTGCAGAAGGCCGGCGACCACGTGATCTACGGCATGCGCGGCCTGAAGACCCACACCAAGCTCGCGCTGGTCGTGCGGCGCGAGGGCGACGGGCTGCGCAGCTACGCGCACATCGGCACCGGCAACTACCACGTCAAGACGGCGCGGCTCTACACCGACTTCGGCCTGTTCACCTGCGACCCGGTGCTGACCCGCGACGTGGTCAACCTGTTCCACCACCTGACCGGGTATTCGCGCACGCCGCGGTTCGAGAAGCTGCTGGTGGCGCCGCTCAACATGCGCCAGCCGCTTCATCGACATGATCGGGCGCGAGGCCGCCAATGCCCGCGCGGGGCGCCCGGCGCGCATCGTCGCCAAGCTCAACCAGCTCGAGGACGCGCCCGATCTGCGAGGCGCTCTGCGACGCGTCGAACGCGGGCGTGCCGATCGACCTCATCGCGCGCGGCTTCTGCTGCCTGCGGCCCGGCGTTGCGGGCTTGACCGAGAACCTGCGCGTGCGCTCCATCATCGGCCGGTTCCTGGAGCACGGCCGCGTGTTCCACTTCGCCAACGGCGAGGAGGATCCGCTCGACGGCGAGTTCTACATCGGCTCGGCCGACTGGATGGACCGCAACCTGTCGCGGCGCGTCGAGGCCATCGCGCCCGTCGAGAACCGGCACCTGCGCGAGCGCCTGTGGGAGGTGCTGCAGGTGCAGCTCGCCGACGAGCGCAATGCCTGGCAGATGCAGTCCGACGGCACCTACGTGCGGCTGGCGCCGTCGAAGCGCTCGTCCAAGGTCGCGCGCGAGGGCTCGCACGTGACGATGATGAAGCGCACCCGATTGCGGCTGCGGCGCTAGTCCAGGCCGCTGCGGGGACGAGGCAATCAGAACCGGTACTGCAACTCCAGCAACATCGTGTCGAGCGTCGTCTCGGAGTCCACGTTCAGCGCGTCGCCGTCGATCCACACCGCCTGGTACTCGAACCGCGTGTGGAAGGAATCGAGGAAGCGTCACGCCGACACCGATGCCGAACAGGAAGTTGAGTCCGTCGTCGCTGCTCTCGCGATAGATCACGTCGCCTGTGCTCAGGTTCGTGAGTTTCTGCTCACTGGTCGCATCCCAGGCGGCCAGGCCGCCACGTGCATACACCTCCCAGCGCTCGGCAAACGGCAGGATGCCGAGCACGCTCACCGCGGGCACCTTCGCCGAGAAATCGACCTCGTTGCGATAGTAGTCGCCGAGCTCCGGCATGAAGACGTAGTCCTCGTCCCAGCCGATGGTGCCGCCGTCGATGTAGGTGAGTTCGGCAGCGATCCACGGGTTGAAGCGATAGCCCACGTGGGCCGAGTAGGAGTAGTCCCCGTCGCCCTCGTCGTAGCTGGGGTAGTCGCCCCACCAGTAGTAGCAGTCGTAACAGCCACCGCCGGTCTCGACGCTCACGTTCGAGTAGGTGCCGCCGCCACCGATGTAGAAGCCGTGCCAGGGCGCAGGGGTCTCCTGGGCTGCGGCGGCGGGAGCGAATGCGAGCAGCGTGACGAGCAGGCGAGGCTGGTCGCCATCCGTTGCGACGGAAGATCATGCGGGCCTTCATGGCGGACCTCTTCGGACGCCGATCGACTCGTGGCCGACCACGCTTTTTCTAGGCCCGCACGGATTGGCCGACAATCGTGGTTTGTTCAGGACTCAGTCTAAAGGCGGGGATGCCGGACTTTTTCCCGTTCGCGGAAAGGCAGACACGCGAACGGGAAAAAGACCGGCATCCCCGCCCGATACACCGCGCCTGAGCGAGCCCGCTTGCTGGGCATCCAGCGCGTGATCAGCCGGAAAGAGCGGTCTCGCACGGCGCAGGTAGCGTCCACCAAAGAGATGCACGTCGGACAGGTCGGTTCGAGCGGCGAGGTCGCAGACGTCGGCGTCGTCGTGCTTGCGTCGTCGCTTGACGCTGGAGCGGGTGGGCGTTGCATGCGCCGTGCGATCCTGCTCGAACGGGCGCAGTGGCTGGATTGGGCGAAGGGAGTTCGTGTTCGAGCAGGGCGCTCAGGCGCGGCCGATCCAGCGTGGTATCCGGTAGTTTTTCCGGACCGCGTTTTTCTTCCCCGCGGGCCGGAAAAACTACCGGATACCGCGCCGGTCACCGTCGATGAACCTCTCGCGATGCGCCGAGCCGCGGTGACGCAATCATCGACGGACGCGACCAGCGAGATGCGCACCCGACCGAGGCCCGGGATTGCCGGCAGGCGTGTTGCGCGCGAGATACGAGCCCGGCAGGACGGTCACGTGCTGCTGCTCGAACAGCCCGCGCGTGAAGGCCTCGTCGTCGCCGACCTCCAGCCAGAGGTAGAAACCGCCCGGCGGGATGTCGATCGACCGCTGCAACGCATCCGCCAGGATCGGCGTGACGCGCGCGAACTTCTCGCGGTAAAGCCTGCGGTTCTCGACGACGTGCGCCTCGTCCTGCCAGGCCGGCAGGCTCGCGAGTTGCGTGTGCTCGGGCACCGCGCAGCCGTGATACGTGCGGTACAGCCGGTAGCGCGCGAGGAACTCGCGGATCGCCCGCGACGAAACCGGAGCGCAGTCCCGGCACGCTCGAGCGCTTCGACAGGCTGTGGAACACGACACACCGCTCGAAGCTGGTGTTGCCGGCCTGCCAGGCTGCCTGCAGCAGCCCGGGCGGCGGCGCGGACTCGTCGAAATACAGCTCCGAATAGCACTCGTCGGAGGCGACGACGAAGCCGTAGCGTGCCGAGAGTTCGAGCGCACGGCGCAGGTACGCCTGCGGCATGACCGCGCCGGTCGGGTTGCCGGGCGAGCACAGGAACAGCACCTGGCATCGGTTCCAGGTCGCGCGCGTCGACCGCGTCGAGGTCCGGCAGGAAGCCGTTGGCCGCCGTGCAGTTCAGGAAGTGCGGCTCGGCTCCCGCGAGCAGCGCCGCGCCTTCGTAGATCTGGTAGAACGGATTGGGCATCACCACGAGCGGGCGCGCCGCCATGGCCGAGGTCCGGTCCTGCTCCGAGTCGACCGCCGCCTGCACGAACGAGAACAGCGCCTCGCGCGTGCCGTTGACCGGGATCACCATCGTCTCGGCATTCACCGCCGCTGCGGGCAGCTGGAAGCGGTGCTCGAGCCAGCGCGCGATCGCTTCGCGCAGCGACGGCAGGCCCAGCACCAGCGGATACGTGCCGAGCGTATGCAGCGCGCCCGTCAACGCCGCACCGATGAACGCCGGCGGCGTGTGCCTGGGCTCGCCGATCGACAGCGGGATGTGGCGCAGCGCCGGCGGGCGGCGGGGCGCCCGGCGAGCAGCGACCGCAGCCGCTCGAACGGGTAGGGCTGCAGGAGGTCCAGGCGCGGATTCACGGTCGAATCTGGTCTTGCACGCGAGCCGGATTCAGACCAGCCGCTGCTGCGAGTCGCGCCGGTCGACGGCCGCCATGATGCCTTCCTGCAGGCGCTTCTGGGCATCCTCGGACAGCGCACGGCCCTGGTTGTCCGCGATGTAGAAGACGTCCTCGGCGCGCTCGCCGATGGTCATGATCTTCGCGGTGATCACGTCGATCTGTTCGGCGAGGAACACCTTGCCGACTTCGGCGAGCAGGCCCGGGCGGTCGCCGGTGATCAATTCGAGCACGGTGCGCTTCTGCTGCGGGTCATCGGTGAAGGTGATCTGGGTCGGTGTCGAGAACATGCGCACCTGCCGCGGCGCGCGCCGCGTGACGACGGGCAGCTCCGTCTCGGGGCTCTGCAGCACGCGGCGCAGCTGCTGCTCGATCTGCTGGGCGCGATGCCGGTCGGCGATCGGCTGGCCCGTGTCCTCGAGCACCAGGTACGTATCCAGGCCCAGGCCGCCATCAAGAGGCGTGATGCGCGCATCGACGATGTTCAAGCCCATCTGGTCGAGCAGCGCCGCCGTGCGGGCAAAGTTCTGCTGGCGATGCGGGCCGACGGTCAGCACCGCGTTGCCGCCGCGTTCGACCTCGGTGCGCACGGCGACCATCAGCGACAGGTCGTCGGGCTCCGTGGCCGCGAGCAATTTCGTGTGCCAGGTGACTTCGGCGGGCGTGTAGCGCAGGAAGTACATCTCGTTGAAGCGCGACCAGATCTGCGCCGCCCGTTCGCGCGCGACGTGCTCGAGGTCGAGCAGTTCGAGCGCATGCGCCTTGGTCTCGGCCACGAGTTCCTCGTGCTCGAGCGGCGTCTCGAGCCCGCGCCGCAGCACACGCCGCACCCGTTCGTAGAAATCGTGGAACAGCGACGCCTTCCAGGAGTTCCAGAGCTTGGGGTTGGTGCCGCGGACGTCGGCGACGGTGAGCAGGTACAGGTGGTCGAGGTGCGTCTGGTCGCCGACCAGGCGCGCGAATTCCTGGATGACCTTGGGGTCCGAGGTGTCCTTCTTCTGCGCCGTCACCGAGAAGATCAGGTGATTGCGCACCAGCCACGCGACCAGCCTGGCGTCGTAGCGCGAGAGGCCCTGCTCGAGGCAGAACGCCTCGGCGTCGACCGAGCCGAGCTCGGAGTGATCGCCGCCGCGACCCTTGGCGATGTCGTGGAACAGCGCCGCGAGGTAGGCGACCTCGTGCCGCTGGATCGACTGCTGCATCAGCCGCGACATTTCCGGCAGCTCGTGATCGAAGCGGGGCAGGACGAGGCGGCGCAGGTTGCGCAGCACGAACAGGATGTGGGCGTCGACCGTGTAGGCGTGGAACAGGTCGTACTGCATGCGGCCGACGACGCGGCCGAACGCGGGGATGTAGCGGCCGAGCACGCCGTAGAGGTTCATGCGGCGCAGTTCGTGCGTCACGCCCTGGGGGGCGCGCATGAGTTCGAGAAATAAGCGGTGATTGCGCGGGTTCTGCCGGAATTCCTCGTCGATCAGCCACAGGTGCCGGCCCAGAGCCCGGATCGTCGTCGCCCGCACGCCGCTCACGTTCGGGTTGTCCTGCATCAGGCGGAACAGCTCGAGGATTGCGGACGGATAGCGGACGAAGATGTCGTCGGCCGTCACCTCGAGGTAGTCGTTGCGCAGCTGGAAGCGCTGGTTCAGCTCGACGATCGTGCTCTCGCCCTCGTTGAGGATGGCCTCGCGGAACAGCTGCAGCAGCATTTCGTTCAGCAGGCTCACGTCCATGACCGTGCGGTAGTACCGCTGCATGAACTGCTCGACCGCGAGCGTGTAGCTCGCGTCCTCGTACCCGAACATCTTGGCGATGCGGTTCTGGTGGTCGAAGAGCAGGCGGTCTTCGCGGCGGCCGGTCAGCGTGTGCAGCGCGAAGCGCACCTTCCACAGGAAGGCCTGCGCCTGGCGCAGCTTGCGCAGCTCCGCCCCCGTCAGGAAGCCGTGGGCGACCAGTTCGTCGAGCGTCTCGGCGCCGAAGTGGCGCTTGGCGACCCAGCCGATGGTCTGGATGTCGCGCAGGCCGCCGGGGCTCGCCTTCACGTTCGGCTCGAGGTTGTAGCCCGTGTCGTGGTAGCGATGGTGGCGCGCCTGCTGCTCGGCCACCTTGGCCTCGAAGAACGCCTTCGACGACCAGACCTTGTCCTGCCCGAGCGCGCGCCGCATCGACTGGAACAGGTGGTCGGGCCCGGCGAGCAGGCGGGCCTCGATGAACGTGGTCGCGACGCTGACGTCGGCCGCGCTCTCGCGCTGGCAGTCGTCGATCGTGCGCACGGAGTGGCCGACCTCGAGCCCGATGTCCCAGAGGAACGCGAGGAAGCGCTCGATGCCGGCCTCGGCTTCGACGACTTCGCTCTTCGGCAGCAGGATCAGCACGTCGATGTCCGAGCACGGGTGCAGCTCGCCGCGGCCATAGCCGCCGACCGCGATGAGGTTCACGTCCTTGACGTGGACGCCGACGTGGAGCCGCCAGGCACTGCGCAGCACGACGTCGACCATGCGCGCGCGATCGCGCACGAGGGCCTCCACGGCCTCGTCGTCGGCGAAGCGCTGCTTGAGGCTCGTGTCGCCGTCGACGAGGGCCTGGCGGAAGGCGGGGACGGGCTCGGTGGTCCCGTCGAGCGCAGCCGGCAGCGTGGCGAGGAAGCCCCACGGCGGAGCGGCCGCGGGACTCACGGCGGGGCCCGCCTCCACGTCGTCGATGGGTGCGACGGGGGTGCTCACGCCGGGGGCTGCTCGTGCGCTCCCAGCGTCAAGACCTCGTACCCGTCCCCGGTGACGAGCAGGGTGTGTTCCCACTGCGCCGAGAGCGAGCGGTCGCGGGTGATCACCGTCCACGCGTCGCCGAGCAGCTTCACCTCGCGGCGGCCCGCGTTGACCATCGGCTCGACCGTGAACGTCATGCCGGGCTCGAGCTCGAGGCCCGTGCCGGCCGTGCCGTAGTGCAGCACCTGCGGGTCTTCGTGGAAGCCACGGCCGATGCCGTGGCCGCAGTATTCGCGCACGACCGAGCAGTGGTTCGCCTCGACGAAGCGCTGGATGTTCGCGCCGATGTCGCCGAGCCGGGCGCCGGGGCGCACGGTGCGAATCCCGAGCCACATCGCCTGGTAGGTGAGTTCGGTCAGGCGCACGGCGTGCGGCAGGGTCTTGCCGACGTGGAACATGCGGCTGGTGTCGCCGTGGAACCCGTCCTTGATGACCGTGATGTCGAGATTGACGATGTCGCCCTGCTTCAGGCGCTTGTCGCTCGGGATGCCGTGGCAGACCACGTAGTTGATCGACGTGCAGATCGACTTCGGGTACCCCCGGTAGCCCAGCGGGGCCGGCACGGCTTTCTGCACGTCGACGATGTAGTCGTGGCAGCGCCGGTCGAGTTCGTCCGTGGCCACACCCGCGACCACGTACGGCCCGATCATGTCGAGCACGTCGGCCGCCAGCCGGCCCGCGACCCGCATGGCTTCCTGCTCGGCGGGCGCCTTGATCAGGACGCGGCCGATGCCCTCGGCGGGGGCGGCAGGGGCGGTGGGCTGGGGTTGGTTCATTGTCCGGGTGGCGTAAGTAATTGAAAATCCGAGGCCGCGATGGTATAAAGCGCGGCCTTTTTTGACAACGAAATCCGCACACGCACCGTCACGTGTGGCTGGGTGCCCGGCAGGTCGTGAGACTCCCTGGGTTGCCGCATGGGGTGCGTGGAGGTTCAACCCTTCAAGGAGTTTTTGCTATGACCGGCATGTCCATGCGACAGATGCTGGAAGCGGGTGTTCATTTTGGACACCAGACCCGCTTCTGGAACCCGAAGATGGCCCCCTTCATCTTCGGCGAACGTAACCGAATTCACATCATCAACCTCGAAAAGTCCCTCCCGATGTACCTGGAGGCGGCTGGCTTCGTCCGCAACCTCGTGGCGGACGGCGGCAAGGTCCTGTTCGTGGGTACCAAGCGCTCGGCGCGCGATGCCATCGCGGCCGAAGCGACCCGTTGCGGCATGCCGTACGTCAGCCACCGCTGGCTCGGCGGCATGCTCACCAACTTCAAGACCATCCGCCAGTCGATCCGCCGCCTCGCGGAAATCGACGAAATGCAGGCGAACGGCCTGCTCGACCAGCGCAGCAAGCGCGAAGCGCAGATGGTGCGCCGCGAGCGCGAGAAGCTCGCACCGCAGCCTCGGCGGCATCAAGGACATGGACGGCCTGCCGGACGTGATGTTCGTCGTCGACGTCGGCCACGAGAACATCGCCATCCACGAAGCGCAGAAGCTCGGCATCCCGGTCGTCGCCGTGGTCGACACCAACTGCGCGCCGGACGGCATCAGCTACGTGATCCCGGGCAACGACGACGCCATGCGCGCGATCCAGTTGTATGCCGCGGGCATCGCCGACGCCGTCATCGAAGGCCGCTCGACGGTCGTCGACATGACGGTCGGTGAGGACGAGTTCGTCGAGCTCGACGAGGAAGGCAAGCCCCGCGCGCGCACCGGCGCGCCGAAGCCGGCCCGTGGCGGCCGTGGCGCCCCGGCCCGCAAGAAGACGGCAGCCGGTGGCGCACGCCGCAAGCCCGCCGCCGTGGTCGCCGCCGACGACACGGCTGCTGCCGACCAGCGCGCCGAGGAACTCGTCGAGGCCGATCCGGAGGAGAGCGCGGAAGCCTTCATGGCCCGTCGCGAGGCCACCCGCAAGAAGGGCCCGGCGGCCGCCGCTGCGGCACCTGCCGCGGCTGCTGCTGCACCTGAGGCCGCCCCCGAGGCGGCCCCTGAAGCCGCGCAGGCGACCGGCGAAGGAGCCTGAGCATGGCGACCATCACCGCGGAAGCAGTGAAGGCGCTGCGTGAGCGCACCGGCGCCGGCATGATGGAGTGCAAGAAGGCGCTCGTCGAAACCAGCGGCGACCTCGAGGCCGCCGCCGAGATCATGCGCAAGTCGGGCCTCGCCAAGGCCGACAAGAAGGCGGGCCGCGTGGCCGCCGAGGGCGTGATCGTCATCGAGCGTGCGGCCGACGGCAAGCAGGCCGTCCTGCTCGAAGTGAACTCCGAGACGGACTTCGTCGCCCGCCAGGACGACTTCCAGGCGTTCGCGAGCGAAGTCGCGGCAGCGGCGCTCGCGCAGCGGCCGGCCGACCTCGACGCGCTGCTCGAGACGAAGCTCGCCTCAGGCAAGACGGTCGAGCAGACCCGCCGCGAACTGATCGCGCGCATCGGCGAGAACATCGGCGTGCGCCGCTTCGAGCGGGTCGCGACGGACGGGGCGCTCGCCACGTACCGTCACGGCACGCGCATCGGCGTGGTCGTCGCCATGCAGGGCGGGGACGAGACCCTCGGTCACGATCTCGCCATGCACATCGCCGCGATCAACCCGCAGTACCTGTCGGCCGACGACGTGCCGGCCGACCAGGTCGCCAAGGAAAAGGAGATCTACGCCGCGCAGATCGCCCTGGACCCGAAGGCGGCGGGCAAGCCCGCGGAGATCATCGCGAAGATGGCCGAGGGCAAGATCCGCAAGTTCCTCGGCGAGATCACGCTGCTCGGCCAGCCGTTCGTGAAGGACGACAAGCAGGCCGTCGGCGACGTGCTCAAGAAGGCCAACGCCAGGGTCGTGCGCTTCGTGCGCTACGAAGTGGGCGCTGGCATCGAGAAAAAGCAGGAGAATTTCGCGGCCGAGGTCATGGCCCAGGTCCGGGGCGCGTAAGCCCGGTCCGCCGGTCCCCAGGCCCTGCAACCCCCTTGGAACCCCGCGCAAGCGGGGTTCCTTATAATGGCGGCACACAAACCGCTGGCAGAGACATGGAACAGACCGCCGCCACAGCACCGCGCCAACGCCGTATCCTCGTCAAGCTCTCCGGTGAGGCGCTGATGGGCGAGGGCAATTACGGCATCGACCCGGAGTTCCTGCGGCGTCTCGCCACCGAGATCAGGGCCGTTCACGATCTCGGCATCCAGATCGCCGTGGTCGTCGGCGGTGGCAACCTGTTCCGCGGCGCCGGCCTGGCCCGGGCGGGCATGGACCGGGTCACGGGCGACCACATGGGGATGCTCGCCACGGTCATGAACTCGCTCGCGCTGCAGGACGCGCTCGAGGCGGAAGGCATCTTCGCCCGCGTCATGTCGGCGGTGCGCATCAACCAGGTCTGCGAGGACTACATCCGCCGTCGCGCCATCCGCCACCTCGAGAAGGGCCGGGTGACGATCTTCGCCGCCGGCACCGGCAACCCGTTCTTCACGACCGACACCGCCGCGAGCCTGCGCGCGGTCGAGATCGAGGCGGACCTGCTGCTCAAGGCCACCAAGGTCGACGGCATCTACGACTCGGACCCGATGCAGAACCGGGATGCGAAGCGCTACGATCGGCTCCACTACGACCAGGTGCTCGACCAGCGCCTGAACGTGATGGACGCGACCGCGATCGTGCTCTGCCGCGATCACCAGCTGCCGTTGCGCGTATTCAATTTGAACGACCCGGGGGCCCTCGTGCGCGCCGCGCGCGGCGAGGACGTCGGCACCCTGGTCACGAACTGAGACGGCCCACGCCGTTCGAAGGGGAGTTGTTGCGATGCTCGAAGACATCAAGAAAGACGCGAACGACCGCATGGGCAAGTGCGTGGCTGCATTTCGCCAGGAGCTGAAGCGGCTGCGCACCGGCCGCGCGAGCACCTCGCTGGTCGAGCACATCCGCGTCGACTACTACGGCGCCGAGTCGCCGCTCACCCAGGTCGCCAACGTCGCGGTCGAGGACGCGCGCACGATCACGATCGTGCCGTACGACAAGCAGATGGTCGCGGTGATCGAGAAGGCGCTGATGAAGTCCGACCTCGGCATCACGCCGAACACCGCGGGCAGCGTGATCCGCGTGCCGCTGCCGGCGCTCACCGAGGAGCGCCGCAAGGACCTGACCAAGGTCGTCAAGCACGAGGCCGAGAACGCCCGCGTCGCGATCCGCAACGTGCGCCGTGACGTGCTGCAGGACATCAAGGAGATGCTCAAGGAGAAGATGATCTCCGAGGACATCGAGCGCAAGGCGCACGAGGAAGTGCAGAAGCTCACCGACAAGTACGTCGCGGACGTCGACGTCGCGATGCACGAGAAGGAAAAGGAACTGCTGCAGGTCTGACGCGTGGCGCTCCCAGGCCTGCCGCGCCACGTCGCGGTGATCATGGACGGCAACGGGCGCTGGGCGCAGCGCCGTGCGCTGCCGCGCCACCTCGGCCATCGCGCCGGGGCGAAGGCCGTCCGCGCCTGCGTCGAAGGGTGCGCGCGCCGCGGCGTCGAGGCGCTCACCGTGTTCGCGTTCTCGAGCGAGAACTGGCAGCGGCCCGCGGACGAAGTCACCAAGCTCATGGAACTCTTCGTCGAGGCGATCGACAAGGAAGTCGACGAACTGCACCGCAACGGCATCCGCGTCCGCTTCATCGGCGACGTGCCGCGCCTGCGTCCGGCCCTGGCCGGGAAAATCGCGGCCGCCGAGGCACGCACCGCGCAGAACTCCCGCATGACCTTCTTCGTCGCGGTGTCCTACGGCGGGCGCTGGGACATCGTCGAAGCCGCCCGTCGCCTGGCGCGCCGCGTCGCCGACGGCAGCCTGCAGCCGGAGGCGATCGACGAAGACTCGTTCGCGGCGCAGACACAGCTCGCGGGCGCACCGCCGCCGGACCTCTTCATCCGCACCGGCGGCGAACACCGCATCAGCAATTTCCTGCTCTGGGACCTGGCCTACACCGAGCTCTACTTCTGCGACACCCTCTGGCCCGATTTCGACGACGCGGCGCTCGAGGCCGCGCTGCAGTATTTCGCGGGCCGGGAGCGGCGCTTCGGCCTGACCTCAGCCAGGGCGGGCGCATGAGCAGTTCGCTCAAGGCGCGCATCGCGACCGCGCTGCTGCTCGCGGGCGTCGTCGTCGTCGTGCTGCTGTTCCTGCCGCCCGCCGTCGCGACCGCGCTGATCACGGTCGCGATCTTCGCTGCGGCGTGGGAATGGGCCGGCTTCGCCAGGCTCACGAGCGTGCCGGCGCGACTCGCCTATGCCGCAGGCGTGTCCATCGTCCTGGTCCTCGTCGAGACGCTGACGCTCGACCTGCGCTCACTCGAGATCGTGCTGCGTGCCGCCGCGCTCTGGTGGCTCGTCGCCTTCGCCTGGCTCGCCCTGCGGGCACAGGCGGGCGGGCCGGTGGCGGCCGGCATCGTCGGCTTTCTCGTGCTGGTCCCCGCGGGGCTCGGCCTCGACCGGCTCGTGCTGCTCGAGCCCAATGGCCCGCTGCTGCTGCTGTACCTGATCGTGCTGATCGCGGCGGCCGACGTCGGCGCCTATTTCGGCGGACGTGCACTCGGTCGGCACAAGCTCGCGCCGCACGTGAGCCCGGGCAAGACCTGGGAGGGATTCGCGGCGGGCATGCTGTCGGCGGCGGCGGTCGGGGCGGCGGGAGCGCTGCTGTTCGACGTGCCGTTCTGGCCGTGGCTGTTCCTCTGCGAACTCGTGGCGCTCGTCTCGGTCGTGGGCGACCTCACCGAGAGCATGTTCAAGCGTCACGTCGGGCTCAAGGACAGCGGCAACCTGTTGCCAGGCCACGGCGGCGTGCTCGACCGGCTCGACAGCGTCACCGCCGCGGCGCCGACGTTCCTGCTCGGCCTGCTCGTGCTGGGGCTCACGCCTTGAAGCGCGTTGCGATCCTCGGCAGTACCGGCAGCATCGGCGTCAGCACGCTCGACGTCGTCGCGCGGCATCCGGACCGCTATGTCGTCACGGCGCTCGCGGCGGCCAACAATCGCGCACGGCTGCTCGAGCAGTGCCTGCGTTTCCAGCCGCGCGTCGCCGTGCTGCAGAGTGCGGAGGCTGCGCAGGCGCTCGCGCGCGACCTGCTGGCCGCACGCTCGACGACGCACGTGCTTTGCGGGGACGCGGCGCTCGCCGAGGTGGCCGCGAGTGCCGACGTCGACGTGGTCATGGCGGCGATCGTCGGTGCCGCAGGACTGCCGTCGACGCTGGCTGCCGCGCGCACCGGCAAGCAGGTGCTGGTCGCCAACAAGGAATCGCTGGTGATGGCGGGTGCGCTCGTGGTCGAGGCCGCGCGACGCAGTGGTGCGGTGCTGGTCCCGATCGACAGCGAGCACAACGCCGTCTTCCAGTGCCTGCCCGGGACGTTCCGCACGGGCACCGCGCCGCAGGGCATCCGGCGCATCCTGCTCACGGCCTCCGGCGGGCCCTTCCTGCGCGCGAGCCGCGAGCACATGGCGCACGTCACGCCCGACCAGGCGTGCGCCCATCCGCGCTGGCGCATGGGCCGCAAGATCTCGGTCGATTCCGCCACGCTGATGAACAAGGGGCTCGAGCTGATCGAGGCCTGCGTGCTGTTCGGGATGGAACCGGCCCGTGTCAGCGTGGTCGTACATCCTCAGAGCATCGTGCACTCGATGGTGGAATACGTGGACGGGTCGATCCTGGCGCAGCTCGGCAATCCGGACATGCGCACCCCGATCGCCCACGCCCTCGGTTGGCCGGAGCGGATCGCCTCCGGTGTAGAATCGCTGGACCTCGTGGCGGCCGCGCGCCTCGATTTCGAGGCGCCCGACCTCGCCAGGTTCCCAGCCCTCGGGCTCGCCCGGGCCGCGGCGGAGGCGGGCGGCACGGCACCGGCCGCGCTCAACGCGGCCAACGAGGTGGCAGTCGCGGCATTTCTCGAGGGCCGGCTCGGCTTCCTCGCGATTCCGGCGCTGATCGACCAGGTGATGGGGGCGCACCGCAACGGGCCTGCCCGCGAGCTGGATGAGGTCCTCGAGACGGACCGCTGGGCCCGCAGCTTCGCGCAGGCGAAGTTGCAGCCGGCGGCGCAAAGAGCAGGAGCATGACGATATTGACCTACGTGCTGGCGTTCCTCGTGGCCATCGGCGTGCTCGTCGCGGTGCACGAATATGGCCATTTCTGGATGGCGCGCCGCATGGGAATCCGCGTCCTGCGCTATTCGATCGGCTTCGGCAAGGTGCTCTGGTCACGGCGCGGCAGCGATGACTGCGAATATGCCTTTTCTGCAATCCCGTTAGGGGGTTACGTCAAGCTTCTCGACGAGCGCGAAGGTCCGGTTGCGCCCGCGCAGCTGTCCCAGGCCTTCAACCGCAAGCCGGTCTGGCGCCGCATCCTGGTGCTGCTGGCCGGTCCGTTCGCCAATTTCCTGTTCGCGGCCGCGGCGTACTGGATCCTGTTCGTGGTGGGCGTCCCGGCCCTCAAGCCGGTCGTCGGCAACGTCACCGCCGACTCGGTGGCGGCGCAGGCCGGACTGCGGCCGGGCGACTCGATCGTCGGGGTCGGCGGCGACGCCGTCACCACGCGCGAAGGCGCCGTGCTGGGCCATCCTCGACCGGCTCATGGACGGCACGCCGGTCGAACTCGAGGTCATCGACGACGACGGCCAGACCCGGACGCTCGACCTCGTCATCGAGGGTGACCGGCGCGCATTGACCGAGCCGGGGGCACTGCTGCCGCAGCTCGGCTTCGACTTCTGGTACCCGACCATCCCGACCGAGATCGGCAAGATCGTCGTCGGCAGCCCGGCCGAGAAGGCGGGGCTGCAGGTGGGCGACAGGGTGGTCGCGGTCGGCGGCAAGCCCGTGGCCGACTTCCCGGCGATGGTGCGGATCGTGCAGCCGAGTCCCGGCAAGACGCTCACGTTCGAAGTCGAGCGGCAGGGCAGCCGGATCGCGGTACCGATCGAGGTCGAAGCGCAGCGCGATGGCGACCGCATGGTCGGCCGGATCGGCATCCAGCCGATCGCCACGCTCGTGGTGCCCGAGGAGATGAAGTCGCTCGAGCGCTACGGCCCGCTGGCGGCCGCGGCGCGTGGCGTCGAGAAGACCTGGGACATGTCGGTCCTGACGATCCGGATGATCTGGAACGTGGCGACCGGCGACGTCTCCGTCAAGAACCTGAGCGGCCCGATCAACATCGCGGAATACGCCGGCTTTTCGGCCCGACAGGGCATACTGTCGTTTCTTTCGTTCCTGGCGATAGTGAGCGTGAGCCTGTTCGTGCTGAATCTGCTGCCCATTCCCATCCTCGACGGCGGCCAGGTGGTCTACCAGCTGGCGGAAGCTCGTCAAGGGCAGCCCGCTTTCCGACCGCGCGCAGGCGGTCGGCCAGCAGATCGGCATCCTGCTGCTGCTCGTGCTCATGAGCTTTGCGTTCTACAACGACCTGTCCAGGTTGTTCAGCTGAGACTGCCGTAAAAAAATGCGCTTGAAGTATGCGGCCGTCCTCCCGGCCTTCCTCGCGGTCCCTGTCGTCATCGCCCAGACCGAGTCGGCCGAGTTCACGGTCGGCGACATCCGGATCGAGGGCCTGGCGCGCATTTCCGAGGGCACGGTCTACAACTACCTGCCGGTGAACATCGGCGACCGGCTGGACCAGCGTCGCGTCGACGAGGCGCTGCGCGCCCTCTACGCCACCGGCTTCTTCCGCGACGTCGAGATCCGCCGCGACGGCGGCACGCTGGTCATCGCGGTGCTCGAGCGGCCCTCGATCGAGAGCTTCACGACTCGAGGGCAACAAGGACATCAAGACCGAGGACCTCGAGAAGTCGCTGCGCAACGTCGGCCTCGCCCGCGGCAAGACCTACAACCAGTCGACGCTCGACGAGGTCACGCGCTACCTCACCGACCAGTACTACTCGCGCGGCAAGTACGCCGTGAAGGTCGACACCAAGGTCGAGGAAGTGCCGGGCAACCGCGTCAAGATCGCGGTCGACATCAAGGAAGGCAAGCGCTCGCGGATCCAGCAGATCAACGTCGTCGGCAACGAGGCCTTCGCCGAGGAGGACCTGCTCGAAGGCTTCAAGCTGCAGACGCCGAACTGGCTCTCGTGGTACCGGCAGGACGACCGCTACTCGCGCGAGGAACTCTCCGGCGACATCGAGAAGCTGCGCTCGTACTACCTCGACCGCGGCTACGCGAACATGGACGTCGAGTCGACGCAGGTCGCGATCTCGCCCGACAAGCAGGACATCTTCATCACGCTCAACGTGAAGGAAGGCGAGGTCTACCGCATCTCCGACGTCAAGATCGCCGGCAACCTGGTCGTGCCGGAGTCCGACCTGCGCGGGCTGCTCACGGTGCGCAAGGGCGACATCTTCTCGCGCAAGTCGGTCACGACCACGACCGAGCTGATGCAGCTGCGCCTCGGCCAGGACGGCTACGCGTTCGCGAAGATCGACCCGGTGCCCAAGGCGAACGAGGAGACGAAGGAGATCGAGCTCACGTTCCTCGTCGACCCGGGCAACCGCGCCTACGTGCGCAACATCTCGTTCACGGGCACCACGGGCATCAACGACGACGTGCTGCGCCGCGAAATGCGCCAGATGGAAGGCGGCTATCTGTCGAACTCGGCCGTCGAGCGCTCGAAGCAGCGCCTGCAGCGCCTGCCGTTCATCGAGAAGGTCGAGGTCGAGACGAACCCGGTGCCGGGCACGCCGGACCTGGTCGACGTCGTCTACGACGTCAAGGAAGGCCTGCCGGGGCAGTTCAGCGGCGGCATCGGCTATTCCGAGTCGCAGTCGTTCCTGCTGAACGGCAGCTTCGTGCACAGCAACTTCCTGGGCACGGGCAACCGCGTCGCGGCGGAAATCAACGCCGGCAAGTACAGCAAGGTGTTCAGCCTCTCGCACACCGACCCCTACACGACGATCGACGGCGTGTCGCGCACGGTGTCGGCGACCTATCGCACGATCGACCAGTACACGAGCTCGTCGTCCGATTTCCAGACGGAGACCGGCACGCTCGGGGTCGATTACGGCTGGCCGATCTCGGAATTCCAGTCGCTGCGCGTCGGGCTCGCGGCCCAGCGCTCCGACCTGTTCACCGACCCGAGCTCGAGCTCGAGGGAAGCGCTCTACTGGGTGCAGAACAACGGCAACCCGTACACGCAGACCGCCGACTTCGGCATTCCGCCGGTGCAGTACACCTATTACGGCACCCGCTTCGACACGTTCGAGCTGTCGACCGGCTGGTCGTTCGACTCGCGCAACCGCGCCCTCTTCGCCGATCGCGGCACGCGCCACCGGCTGCGCGCCGGGTACACGATCCCGGGCAGCGACGTCGAGTTCTACTCGCTCAACTACGACTACCTGCAGTTCCTGTCGCTGGGCAAGTACCTGACCTTCATGATCAACAGCGAAGTCGGCTACGGCGAGGCGCTGGGCGACACGACGTCGATCCCGCCCTACCGGCGCTTCTACGCCGGCGGTCCCGAAACGGTGCGCGGCTACCGCGAGAGCCGGCTCGGGCCGCGCGACTCCTTCGGCAACCCGTACGGCGGCAACCTGAAGTTCACCAACCAGTTCGAGATGCTGCTGCCGATGCCGGCCAAGTGGAAGAACAGCGCACGGTTCAGCCTGTTCTTCGACATCGGCAACGTCTTCTCGACCTCGGCTGACAACGTCGACTTCGTCGGCAAGCTCAACCAGCCGGTGGATTATGACTTCGCGTTTGATAAACTACGCTATTCGACCGGCGTCGCCGTCCAGTGGATGGCCCCGCTCGGTGTGTTCCGGTTCAGCTACGCCGTACCGCTCAATGCCTACGACGGCACGCTGAACGAGTACGCGGACGAAACCGAAGGTTTCCAGTTCTCCATCGGCCAGGCTTTCTGAGGTATCCCGTTCCATGCGCACCAAGACTGCATTGCTTGCCCTCGTGACGATCGCTGCCAGCGCGCTGCCGCTCGGGGCGGCCCAGGCGCAAGCCAAGATCGGCGTCGTCAACGTGGCGCGCCTGCTGCAGGAGGCCCCGCAGGCCCAGGCGGCGCAGCAGGCGCTCGAGAACGAGTTCGCGGCGCGCAAGCGTGACCTGCAGAACACCGAGCGCGACCTCAAGGCGCGCGAGGACAAGCTGCAGAAGGACGGCGCGACGATGGCCGAGGCCGAGCGCCGCAACCAGGAAAAGGCGCTGCGCGACGGCCAGCGTGATTTCGCGCGCAAGCAGAACGAGTTCATGGAAGACCTCAACGTGCGCCGCAACGAGGCCCTGGGCCAGCTGCAGCGCGCGATCCTCACGGAAGTGCAGACCTACGCCAAGAGCGCCGGGCTCGACGTCGTCATCTCGGAAGCGCTCTACGCGAGCCCGTCGATCGACGTCACCAGCCAGGTGCTGGCGGCGCTGCAGGCGAAGGGCAAGGCCCCGGGCGCCAAGTAACCCGGGCCCGGGCCACGGAGCCGAATCCCATGCCGGTGCGCCTGGGCGAACTGGCGGTGCGATTCGGCTGCGACCTGCAGGGCGACCCCGACGTCGAGGTCGATCGGGTCGCCACGCTGCAGGATGCGCGGCCCGGCGCGCTCTCCTTTCTCGCCAACCCCAGGTACCGCAAGCATCTCGCGGGCACCGGTGCGTCGGCCGTCGTGCTCGACGCCGCGAGCGCCGCGCAGTGCCCGACCAACGCGCTGATCGCGGCCAATCCGTACGCGACCTACGCGCGCATCGCGCAGGTGCTGCATCCTGAGCCGGCATTCGCAGGCGGCCGCCATCCCACGCGCCGTCGTCGATCCGGCAGCACAGGTCGATCCATCCGCGTGGATCGGTGCGCATTGCTTCGTCGGCGGCCGACGCGGTCATCGGCCCACGCGTGTTCCTCGGTCCCGGCACCATCGTCCTCGAGCGGGTGCGCATCGGTGCCGCACAGCCGTTGTGTCGCGCGCGTCACGCTGTGCGCCGGCGTCCAGGTCGGCGAGCGCTGCCTGTTCGCGCCCGGGGTCGTGCTCGGGGCCGACGGCTTCGGCCAGGCACCGGACAAGGACGGCTACGTCAAGGTGCCGCAGGTCGGCGCGGTCCGCATCGGCAACGACGTCGAGATCGGCGCGAACACGACGGTCGACCGCGGCGCGATCGAGGACACCGTGATCGAGGACGGCGTCAAGATCGACAACCAGGTTCAGGTCGGCCACAACTGCCGCATCGGCGCGCACACCGTGATCGCCGGTTGCGCCGGCATCTCGGGCAGCGTCACGGTGGGCAAGCGCTGCATGATCGGCGGCATGGTCGGCGTGGTCGGCCACCTCGAGATCTGCGACGACGTCTACCTGACCGGCAAGACGATGGTTTCGCACTCGATCACCAAGCCGGGCCTGTATTCGGGACAATTGCCGCTGGACGAGGCGCGACGGTTCCGCCGCAACAGCGCCCGGTTCCAGAACCTGGACGAGCTGGCGCGACGCGTGCAGAGGCTCGAGCGATCGAAGCGAGACGGGGACGGACCAGAAGATGAATGAACAGGGTGGATTCGGCATCGACGAAATCATGCGGCGGCTGCCGCATCGCTACCCGATGCTGCTCGTCGACCGCGTGCTCGAGTGTGCCGCGGGCGACCGGCTCGTGGCGCTCAAGAACGTCACGGCCAACGAGGAATTCTTCTCGGGGCATTTCCCGGGTCGACCAGTGATGCCCGGCGTCTACATGCTCGAAGCGCTCGCGCAGGCCGCGGGCATCCTCTGTTTCGTGACGGCCGGGATCTATCCGGACGAGAACGTGAAGTTCTATTTCGCGGGCATCGACAAGGCACGGTTCCGCCGGCCCATCGTGCCGGGCGACCAGTTGCTGCTCAAGGTGAAGCTCGAGCGCCGGATCCGGACGATCTGGAAGTTTTCCTGCGTGGCGGAAGTGGATGGGCAGGAAGCCTGCTCCGCCGAAATGATGGTGATGCCCGGCTGAACGAGCCGCGGCACGAGGGGAGAGCCAGATGAGCGGGTCCATCCACGCGACGGCCATCGTGGCGCCCGACGCGGTGCTCGGCGAGGGCGTCGAGGTCGGCGCCTACAGCGTCATCGGCCCGGGGGTCGTGATCGGCGCGCGCACGCGCATCGCGGCCCACGCGGCGGTCCACTGCCACACGCGGCTCGGCGCGGACAACGTCGTGCACTCGTTCGCGTCCGTCGGCGATGCGCCGCAGGACAAGAAGTACCAGGGCGAGCCGACCCGGCTCGAGATCGGCGACCGCAACGTGATCCGCGAGTTCGTGACGCTGAACCGCGGCACGACCAAGGCACACGGCGTGACGACGATCGGCAGCGACAACCTGTTCATGTCGTACTCGCACGTCGCGCACGACTGCGTCGTCGGCAACCAGTGCGTACTTGCGAACAGCGCGACGCTCGGCGGGCACGTCGTGCTCGGCGACTGGGTCATCATGGGCGGGTTCGCCGCCATCCATCAGTTCTGCAAGGTCGGCGCGCACGCGTTCCTCGCGAACAACGCGGCCGTGACGCGCGACGTGCCGCCCTACGTGATGGCGGTGGGCGGCCCGGCCAAGCCGCACAGCATCAACTCCGAAGGCCTCAAGCGGCGTGGCTTCAGCCCGCAGCAGATCCGCAACCTGCGCAATGCCTACCGCGTCCTCTACCGCTCGGGCCTGCGGCTCGAGCAGGCGCTCGAGCAACTGACGGCGGCGGCCAGGGAGCAGCCGGAAGTGCAACTGCTGGTCGACTTCATCCCGCAGTCCACCCGCAGCCTCGTTCGCTGAGGCGCGAGATGCCCTCTCCCGGCCTGCGGCCGACCTCTCCCACCGAGTGGGCGAGGTGAGGGTTGGACTCGTCGCGGGCGAAGCCTCCGGCGACAACCTCGGCGGCGGCCTGATCCGCGCGCTGCAGGAGCGGGCGCCGGGCGTGCGTTGCTGCGGCATCGCGGGGCCCCGCATGGTCGAGGCCGGTTGCGAGGCCTGGCACTCGTCCGACGAACTCGCGGTGATGGGGCTCGCCGAAATCCTCAGGCACCTGCCGCGGCTGCTGCGCCTGCGTCGCGACCTGGTGGCACGGCTGGCTCGCGACGCGCCCCGACGTGTTCGTCGGCATCGACTCGCCCGAATTCAACCTGCGCGTGGCGCGGCAGCTCAAGGCGCAGGGCATCCCGACCGTGCAGTACGTGAGCCCGCAGGTCTGGGCGTGGCGCCAGGGACGCGTGCGGACGATCGGCCAGTCGGTCGACCTCGTGCTCTGCGTCCTGCCGTTCGAAAGCCGCTTCTACGACGAGCACTCGGTGCGCGCGGTCTTCGTCGGCCATCCGCTCGCCGACCGCATCCCGCTCGACTCGCCGCCGCTGCCTGCGCGCCTCGCGCTCGGCCTCGAGCCCGCCGCGCCGACCGTCGCGATCCTGCCGGGCAGCCGGCGCGCCGAAGTCGGCAAGCTCGGCGTTCCCTTTGCAGCGACCGTCGCGTGGCTGCACGGGCAACGCCCCGAACTGCAGTTCGTGGCGCCCATGGCCAACCCTGCGGCGCGGGCGGCATTCGAAGCCTGCCTCGCCGCTGCACGCACCGGGCGTGCCGGTCCGCGTCATCGATGGCCGTGCGCAGGAGGCCATTGCCGCGGCGGACGCAGTGCTCGTGGCCTCGGGCACCGCGACGCTCGAGACCGCGCTGGTCAAGCGACCGATGGTGGTCGCGTACCGCGTCGCGCCGCTCACGAGCTGGCTGCTGCGCGACCTGAAGCTCGTGAAGGCCGAGTTCTTCGCCCAGCCCAACCTGCTGGCGGGTCGCCGCATCGTGCCCGAGTATTTCCAGGAGCAGGTGACCCCGGCCGTGCTGGGCCCGGCCGTGCTCGAGCAGCTCGACCGCGCCGACCGGGCCGAGCTCGTCGCTGCCGTTCACCGCGATCCACCACACCCTGCGGCGTGACGCGAGCGCGCGCGCCGCCGAGGCGATCCTGGAACTCGTCGCCGGGCGCTCCGTCCCGTCATGAGTCGGCCGAGTCCGCTGCAGGTCGCCTTCGATCTGCGCAAGCCCGGGCTGACCGCGGGCGTCGACGAGGCCGGACGCGGGCCGCTCGCCGGACCCGTGGTCGCCGCGGCGGTGATCCTCGACCCGCGCCGCCGCATCCGTGGCATCGCGGATTCCAAGGTGCTCGCGGCGCAGATGCGCGAGGAGCTGGAACTCAAGATCAAGGACCGCTGCCTCGCCTTCGGCCTGGGCTGGGCCGATCCGGCGGAGATCGACGCCATAAACATCCTGCAGGCGACGATGCTGGCGATGCGCCGCGCTTTGCTGGCGCTGCCGTGCCACCCCGCGCACGTGATGATCGACGGCGACCGCTGCCCGGGCCTCGCGGGAACTGCCGCTCGAGTGCACGATCGAGGCGGTCATCGCCGGCGACGCGAGCGTCGACCTGCATCGGTGCAGCGTCGATCCTGGCCAAGACCGCGCGTGACCGGTACATGTGCGAGCTGGCGGGCCGCTTCCCGGGTTACGGCTTCGAGCAGCACAAGGGCTACGGCACGCCCGAGCACCTCGCGGCGCTGCGTCGATTGGGACCTTCCCCGGTGCACCGTCGGAGTTTCGCGCCGGTACAATGCGCCGTCCCCCGCTGAGAACTCATCGCCACCGCCGATGGCACGCTTCGTCCATCTCCACCTCCACACCGAGTACTCGCTCGTCGACGGCGTCGTCCGCATCGAGAGCGAGAAGAAGGACGATGGGTCGCTGCAGCGCGAAGGGCCTGATCGATGCGACGGTGCGCTTCGGGATGCCGGCCGTCGCGGTCACCGACCAGGCCAACCTGTTCTCGCTGGTCAAGTTCTACAAGACGGCCCAGTCGAAAGGCATCAAGCCGCTCGTCGGCGTCGACGCGCTGGTGCGCGAGGAGGGCGAGCGCAGCGAGCCGAGCCGCATCGTGCTGCTCTGCCAGGACAACCGCGGCTACCTCAACCTCACGCGGCTGGTCACGCGCAGCTACCTCGAGGGCCAGGGCAGGCACGGCGCGACGCTGTTGCGCTCGTGGCTCGATCGCGATACCACCGCCGGCCTGATCGCGCTCTCCGGCGCGCGCGAAGGTGACGTCGGCCGGGCGCTGGTCGGCGGGCCACGAGGAAGCCGCGCGCGGCCTGCTGGAATACTGGCTCGGCCTCTTCGGCGACCGCTATTACCTCGAACTGCAGCGCACGGGCCGCCCGGGCGAGGAGGACTGCATCGCCGGGTCGCTGCAACTTGCCGTGGCACTCGGCGTGCCCGTGGTCGCGACCAACGACGTGCGCTTCCTCAAGCCGGAGGACTTCGAGTCGCACGAGGCGCGCGTGTGCATCCACGAGGGCACGCTGCTGGCCGACGCGTCGCGCCCGCGCCGCTACAGCGAGCAGCAGTACCTGCGCTCGCCCGCGGAGATGTGCAAGCTGTTCGGCGACCTGCCCGAGGCGCTGGAGAACTCGGTCGAGATCGCGCGCCGGCTCAACCTCGAGATCAAGCTGGGCAAGCCGTCGCTGCCTGCGTATCCCGTGCCGGCCGGGCAGACCACCGAAGAACACCTGCGCGAGGAAGCGCGCGCCGGCCTCGAGAAGCGCTGGCCCGTGCTGGTCACGGCGCTGGGCACGCCGATCGCGCGCGAGGCGTACGACGCGCGCCTCGCGAGCGAACTGGAGACCATCTGCCAGATGGGGTTCGCCGGCTACTTCCTGATCGTCGCGGACTTCATCCGCTGGGCGCGCGGGAACGGCGTGCCGGTCGGCCCCGGCCGCGGCTCCGGCGCGGGATCGCTCGTCGCCTATGCGCTCGGCATCACCGACCTCGACCCGCTGCGCTACGACCTGCTGTTCGAGCGCTTCCTGAATCCCGAGCGCGTGTCGATGCCCGACTTCGACGTCGACTTCTGCATGGAAGGCCGCGACCGCGTCATCGATTACGTCGCGCATCGCTACGGGCGCGAGCGCGTCTCGCAGATCATCACCTACGGCACGATGGCGGCGAAGGCCGTGGTGCGTGACGTCGCGCGCGTGCAGGGCCTGAGCTACGGCTTCGCCGACAGCATCGCCAAGCTGATCCCGTTCGAGCTCGGCATCACGCTGGACGACGCGCTCGAGAAGGAAGAGGAACTGCGCAAGCGCTACAGGAACGAGGAAGACGTCCGCGAGTGCATCGACCTGGCGCGCACGCTCGAGGGCCTCGTGCGCAATGCGGGCACGCACGCCGGCGGCGTGGTCATCGCGCCCGTCGGTGCTGACGGACTTCGCGCCGCTCTACTGCGAAGAGGGCAGCACCAGCGTCGTCACGCAGTTCGACAAGGACGACGTCGAGGCGGCGGGCCTCGTCAAGTTCGACTTCCTCGGCCTGCGCACGCTCACGATCATCGACTGGGCCGTGCGCACGATCAATGCCGAGCGCACGGCCCGGGGCGAGCCGCCGCTCGACATGTCGACGCTCGCCGTGGACGACGCCGCGACGTACACGATGCTCAAGCGCTGCGAGACCACGGCGGTGTTCCAGCTCGAATCGCGCGGCATGAAGGACCTGATCAAGCGCCTGCAGCCGGACACGTTCGAGGACATCATCGCGCTGGTGGCGCTGTTCCGTCCGGGCCCGCTGCAGTCGGGCATGGTCGACGACTTCATCGACCGCAAGCACGGCCGCGTCGGCGGCGGCATCGACTACCTGCACCCGGAGCTGAAGCCGGTCCTGTTCCCGACCTACGGCGTGATCCTGTACCAGGAACAGGTCATGCAGATCGCGCAGGTGCTCGCCGGCTACACGCTCGGCGGCGCCGACCTGCTGCGGCGCGCGATGGGCAAGAAGAAGGCCGAGGAGATGGCGCAGCAGCGCTCCATCTTCGTCGAGGGCGCGACCCGGCGTGGCGTCGCCGAGCACACCGCGGCGCACATCTTCGACCTGATGGAAAAGTTCGCGGGGTACGGCTTCAACAAGTCGCACTCCGCGGCGTATGCGGTGCTGTCGTACCAGACCGCGTGGCTCAAGACGCACTACCCGGCGGCGTTCATGGCGGCGGTGCTCTCGTCCGACATGGACAAGACCGACAAGGTCGTCACACTGATCGACGAGTGCGCCCGCATGGGGCTCAAGGTCGAGCCGCCGGACATCAACGCTTCGCAGTACATGTTCGCGGTGTCGGGCCCGAAGTCGATCCGCTACGGCCTCGGCGCGATCAAGGGCGTCGGCCAGGCCGCGGTCGAGAACATGCTGCACGAGCGGGACGCGAACGGGCGCTTCCGCGACCTGCGCGACCTCTGCCGCCGGCTCGACCTCAACAAGGTGAACCGTCGCGTGCTCGAGGCGCTGATCCGCGCCGGAGCCTGCGACTCGCTCGGCAGCCTGCGCAACCGGGCGACACTGATGCACCAGCTGCCTGCCGCCATGCAGGCGGCGGACCAGTCGACCAGGGCGAAGGAGGCGGGGCAGACGGACCTGTTCGGGCTGGCGGATCCGACCTCTCCCGCTTCAGCGGGAGAGGCCGCGCGAAGCGCGGGTGAGGGTTCCGGCGGGGCTGCCGAGACCCTGCCGGAGTGGAGCGAGGCCGTGCGCCTCGCCGGCGAGCGCGAGACGCTCGGGCCTGTACCTGACGGGGCACCCGATCGCCGAGTACGAGCGGGAATTGCGACCGATCATCAGCGGGCGCATCGTCGATGTCGGCGGGGCCAAGCCCGTCGGTGCCGGGGAGGAGAAGGGCAACACCTGGCGCGGGCCGGGTCGCAGCGTCACCGTCGCCGGTCTCGTGCTCGAGATCCGCAAGCGCGCCGGGCGCACGAGCTTCATCCTCGACGACCGCAGCGGGCGCCTCGAGGTCACGATGTTCGAGGACGTCTACCAGCAGTATCGCGCGCTCGTCTCGAAGGACGCGATTCTCGTCGTCGAGGGCGGGCTGCGCTGGGACGACTTCATCGACGACTGGCGGCTGTCGGCCAAGAAGATCATGGACGTCGACCAGGCGCGGGAGCAGTTCGCGCGCAACCTGGTCCTGCGCTGGCCCGCCGCGAGGAACGGCGATGCGCGCAGGCTCATCACGCAGATCGAGCAGGCGCTGCGCCCGAGCCAGGGCGGGAAGTGCAACGTCGCGGTGCGTTATGCGAACGGCAATGCCGCGACGATCCTGCAGTTCGGCGAGCAGTGGCGGGTGCGGCCGTCGCGCGAGCTCATCGAGCGACTCGGCTCGCTGGTCGGGCGCGACGCGGTCGAGCTCCACTACGCCCCGCGCGAATAGGCGGGAAACAGGTCGAGCGTCCCCTATTTCCCGCTTGTCACCTAGTTGCGGTGTCCCCGGTTTCCGGGCTGTGCCAGAATCGACCGCAACAAGAACGAGCGGGAGGAGACTTCCTTGAATATCGAAGCCTGGCTCAAGGAGCTTGGGGTTCCGCACGAGGCGTACCGGATCGTGTCGTTGCTGCCGCTCGTCTACGTCGCGTGGGCGGACGGCAAGATCCAGAAGCCGGAGCGCACCCTGATCGTCGGCATCGCCCGCGAGCGCGGCCTGCTGGACCATGGCGGCGAGCAGGCGCTCGAGCGCTGGCTCGAGGAGCCGCCGACGAAAGCCCAGCTCAAGGCCGACATCGAAATGCTCAACGAGCTTGCGCGCAACCACCGCGACATCGCGGACGGGTTTGGCGCCGACGAGGAGCAGTTGCTGCTTGCCTGGTGCCAGGACGTGGCGGACGCGGCCGGTGGCATGCTGGGACTGCGTGCGGCGCGCCGCAGCGAGGAGGCCGACGCGCTCAAGACCATCGCGGCTGCGCTCGACATGCGCAACGCGCAAGCAGTGGCGGGCGAAGCTGGGCGCCTGAGGGGAAGGGGATAGCGGAAGGGGAAGCGGATAGCGGACAGCGGATACGCGCGATAGCGGATAGGAAGAGGGGCCTGCGCCCGGGCAACCCGGGCACGCGGCACCGGCGATTTGCGCCCGCCGCCGCGGTCCGGCATCCTTCCCGGCCTATGCCGTTGAGTTTCCTCGAATTCGAGCAGCCGATCGCCGAGCTCGAAGCCAAGATCGACGAACTGCGGTTCGTCACTTCCGATGCCGAGGTCAACATCGGCGAGGAAATTGCGCGCCTGCGTGCCAAGAGCCGCGCGCTGACGATGAGCATCTTCGCGAACCTGAGCCCCTGGCAGGTCGCGCAGCTGGCGCGGCATCCGCAGCGACCGTACACGCTCGACTACACCGCATCGGTCTTCGACGAGTTCCACGAACTGCACGGCGACCGCATGTACGCGGACGACCAGGCGATCGTCGGTGGTTTCGCGCGGCTCGCGGGCAAGCCCGTGATGCTGATCGGGCACCAGAAGGGCCGCGACACCAAGGAACGCGTGCGCCGCAACTACGGCATGCCGAAGCCCGAGGGCTATCGCAAGGCACTGCGCCTGATGAAGCTCGCGGAACGCTTCCGCCTGCCGCTGATCACGCTCATCGACACGCCGGGAGCCTACCCGGGCGTCGGCTCGGAAGAGCGCAACCAGAGCGAGGCGATCGCCCGCAACCTGTTCGAGATGTCGACGCTGCGCGTCCCCGTCATCACCGCGGTGATCGGCGAAGGCGGCTCGGGCGGTGCGCTCGCGATCGGCGTCTGCGACCGGCTGATCATGCTGCAGTACTCGGTGTACTCGGTGATCTCGCCCGAAGGCTGCGCGTCGATCCTCTGGAAGAGCGCCGACAAGAAGGAGCTCGCCGCCGAGGCGATGGGCATCACGGCCGAGCGTCTCGACAAGTTCGGGCTCGTCGACGAGATCCTGCGTGAGCCGCTCGGCGGCGCGCATCGCGACCCGCAGATGATGGCCGACACGCTCAAGGCTGCGCTGCTGCGTCACCTCGGCGACGTCGAGGCCCTGTCCGAGGAGCAGCTGCTCGAAAAGCGCTACGAGCGCCTCCGCGGCCAGGGCGTCTACCGCGCCGCCGGCTGAGCGCCATCCGCCGGCCTGCCGCCGCGCGAGCGCACGTGTTCACACTGCAACGATTCGCCGAGGCCCTCGAGGCAACACTGCCTCCGGTCCTGTCGCGTCCGCGGCGGTTGTGCCTGGCGCTGAGCGGAGGCCTCGATTCCACCGCCTTGCTCGTGGCGCTGGTCCGTTGCCAGCGCGGCGGCAGCCCGGGCCTGGACCTCTCGCTGCGCGCCATCCACGTCGATCACGGCCTGCACGCCGATGCCGCGCTCTGGTCGCAGGCCTGCGTCGACCTGGCTCGTCACTGGGACGTGCCGTGCGAGATCGTTCGTGTCGCTGCGCACGCAGCGCCCGGGGAAAGCCCCGAGGCCGCGGCCCGCGAGGCGCGTTACGCGGCGCTGCGCGAGCGCTTGCAGGCCCGACGAAGTCCTGCTCACGGCGCATCACGCCGACGACCAGCTCGAGACGGTCCTGCTGCAGTGGCTGCGTGGCGGTGGCTTGCGTGCGGTCGCCGGCATGGAAAAGCTCGCGCGCTGCGGCGACTCGGCCTGGCATGCGCGGCCGCTGCTCGGCTTCACTCGCGCAGAACTGCGTGCGTGGGCGGACGCCGAGGGCCTGCACTGGCTCGAGGACCCGTCCAACGTCGATCGGCGGCTGGACCGCAACTACCTGCGACACGAGGTCCTGCCCGTGCTGCAGCAGCGCTGGCCCGCAGCCGCGCGGACGGTCGGGCGAGTCGCGGAATTTGCACGCGACGCGCTGGCGCTGGAGGCCGAAGCAGCCACGGCGGACCTCGCGCGCGTCGGCGTCGGCTCGACCGTCGACTTGCCGGCGTTGCTGCAACTGCCCGAGCCGCGGCAGCGTGCAGTGTTGCGGGCCTGGTTGCAGGGGCTCGCATTGCCCCTGCCCGCCGCAGATACGCTCGCTGCGCTGCGGCGTGACATGGCGCGAGCCGCCGCAGACCGCATCCCCGCGGTGCGCTGGCCCGGGGTCGTCGTGCGTCGCTACCGCAACCGGCTGTATGCCGAGGCCGCGCGCTCGGCTGCGGTGCGGGAGGGGGAGTGGAGGATCAGGAGCCCTCACCCCAGCCCTCTCCCGCTGGCGCAGGAGCGGGAGCCCGGACGGTATTCCTGGGCGCACGACTCCACGCTCGAGCTGGTCGCCGACACGGGCGTCGGGCTGAGCCGGGTGCGCCTGCCCGACCGCCTCGCCGTCCGGCGGCGCAGGGGCGGCGAGGTGTTCCAGCCGGCGGGCGGCGCTCACCGGCGCGAGTTGCGCAAGTGGCTGCAGGAACACGACGTATTGCCGTGGCGGCGCGAACAGGTGCCCTTGCTGTTCGACGCACACGAGGTTCTCGTGGCAGTGGCGGACCTGGGCGTAGCCGACGCATTCGCCGCGCAGCCCGGCGAGCCGTCGTGGCGTGTCGTCTGGAACCGGGATGGAGCCGTGACCGCCGGCGAAGCGACCGAACTCAAGTGGCGGGGAGACCCCCCGATCCGCTAGACTGCCCTCCCGTCGTGCTTCTCCTGCGGCGGTGGCTCCCATGACCAAATTCATCTGTGTAACCGGCGGTGTCGTGTCGTCGCTGGGCAAGGGCATTGCTGCTGCCTCCCTCGGCGCAATCCTCGAGGCGCGCGGCCTCAAGGTGGCGATGGTCAAGCTCGACCCGTACATCAACGTCGACCCGGGCACGATGAGCCCGTTCCAGCACGGCGAGGTGTTCGTCACCGACGACGGCACCGAGACCGACCTCGACCTCGGCCACTACGAGCGCTTCGTGCGTTGCACGACGGGCCGCAGCAGCAACTTCACGACCGGCCGCATCTACGAGAACGTCATCGCCAAGGAACGCCGTGGCGATTACCTCGGGGCGACCGTGCAGGTGATCCCGCACATCACCGACGAGATCAAGCATTCGATCAAGCTCGGCGCCGGCCATGCCGACGTCTGCATGGTCGAGATCGGCGGCACCGTGGGCGACATCGAGTCGCTGCCGTTCCTCGAGGCGATCCGCCAGCTCGGCGTCGAGCTCGGGCACAACAACGTCCTGTACATGCACCTGACGCTGATCCCCTACATCGCCACCTCGGGCGAGATCAAGACCAAGCCGACGCAGCACTCGGTCAAGGAACTGCGCTCGATCGGCATCCAGCCGGACGTGCTGCTGTGCCGCTGCCAGGACCCCCTGCCGACCGACCAGCGCCGCAAGATCGCGTTGTTCACCAACGTCGAGGAGCGCGCGGTGTTCTCCGCCGTCGATGCCGACGACATCTACAAGATTCCCTCGCTGCTGCACGAGCAGAAGCTCGACGAGATCGTCTGCGAAAAGCTCGGCCTCAGCGTGCCGCCCGCGGACCTGCGCGAATGGCACCAGGTCGTCGCTGCCAAGGCGGCGCTGGACGCCACCGTCCACCTCGCGATGGTCGGCAAGTACGTCAACCTGAAGGATGCCTACATCTCGCTGAACGAGGCGATCACGCACGCGGGCCTGCGCACGCGCACGCGGGTGAAGGTCGAGTTCATCGAGGCGACCGAGATCGAGAAGCACGGCACCGCGGCGCTCTCGGGGATGGACGCGATCCTGGTGCCGGGCGGCTTCGGCGAGCGCGGCATCGAGGGCAAGATCCAGGCGGTGCGCTACGCGCGTGAGCACGGCGTGCCGTACCTCGGCATCTGCCTCGGCATGCAGCTCGCGATCATCGAGTACGCGCGCCACGTCGCGGGGCTCGAGGGCGCGCACAGCACCGAGTTCAACAAGGCTTCCCCGCATCCGGTCATCGCGCTGATCACGGAGTGGCAGGACCAGAAGGGCACGGTCGAGGCCCGCGACGAGAAGTCGGCGCTCGGCGGCACGATGCGCCTGGGCGCCCAGGAGGTCCGCATCTCGCACGGCTCGCTCGCCCACGCCGTGTATGGGCAGGACGTGATCCGCGAGCGGCACCGGCACCGCTTCGAGTTCAACAACACGTACCTGCAGCGCCTGATGAACGCGGGCCTGCGTTTCTCGGGCTTTTCGCGCGACGGGCTGGTCGAGGTCATCGAGCTGCCGCAGCATCCGTTCTTCATCGCGAGCCAGTACCACCCCGAGTTCCGCTCGACGCCGCGTGACGGCCATCCGCTGTTCACCGGGTTCATCCGCGCCGCGCGCGAGCACGGCCTGGCGAAGCTGCCGGCGGCGGCGGGCGCATGAAGCTTTGCGGCTTCGAGGTCGGCTCCGACCGGCCGTTCTTCCTGATCGCCGGTCCGTGCGTCGTCGAGAGCGAAGGCCTCGTGCTCGAGATCGCGGGGCGCATGCAGGAGATCACCTCCAGGCTCGGCATTCCGTACATCTTCAAGGCGAGCTACGACAAGGCGAACCGCTCGTCCAAGGCGAGCTTCCGTGGTCCGGGCATCGAGCAGGGCCTGCGCATCCTCGCCGAGGTCAAGCGCCAACTGGGCCTGCCGGTGCTGACGGACGTGCACGAAGACACGCCCATGGCCGAGGTCGCGGCGGTCGTCGACGTGCTGCAGACGCCCGCATTCCTCTGCCGGCAGACCAACTTCATCCTGAGTGCCGCGAGCCAGGGCAAGCCCGTCAACGTCAAGAAGGGCCAGTTCCTGTCGCCGTGGGAGATGAAGAACGTCATCGACAAGGCGCGCTCGACCGGCAACCAGCAGATCCTCGCCTGCGAGCGCGGCTTCAGCTTCGGCTACAACAACCTCGTCTCCGACATGCGCTCGCTCGCCGTGATGCGCGAGTACGCGCCGGTCGTGTTCGACGCGACGCACTCCGTGCAGCTGCCGGGCGGGCAGGGTTCCGCCTCGGGTGGCCAGCGGGAGTTCGTGCCGGTGCTCGCGCGCGCGGCCATTGCGGCAGGCGTGGCGGGCGTATTCATGGAAACCCACCCCGATCCGGCGAAGGCGCTCTCGGACGGCCCCAACGCGTGGCCGCTCGATCGCATGCAGCCGCTGCTCGAGGTGCTGCTGGAACTGGACCGAGCCGTGAAAAGGCGGCCATTCGAGGAAGCGAACCTATGACGAAGATCATCGACATCAAGGCCCGCGAGATCATGGACTCGCGCGGCAACCCGACCGTGGAAGCCGACGTCTTCGTCGCCGGCGGCGCGATGGGCCGCGCTGCCGTGCCTTCGGGTGCCTCCACCGGCAGCCGCGAGGCGGTCGAGCTGCGTGACGGCGACAAGAAGCGCTATTCCGGCAAGGGCGTGCTGCAGGCCGTGAGCAATGCCAACGGCGAGCTGCGCAATGCGCTGCTCGGCCACGACGTCCTCGACCAGAGGGGCATCGACGCGAAGATGATCGCGCTCGACGGCACCGACACCAAGTCGCGGCTCGGGGCCAACGCGCTGCTGTCGATCTCGCTGGCGGCGGCACACGCCGCGGCGCGCTCGAAGCACCTCAGCCTGTACCGCTACCTGGGCGGCGCGGGCCCGAAGGTCCTGCCCGTGCCGATGATGAACATCATCAACGGCGGTGCACATGCCGACAACAGCGTCGACATCCAGGAATTCATGGTGCTGCCGGTGGGCGCAGGCACGTTCTCGGAAGCGCTGCGCTACGGCGCCGAGATCTTCCACACGCTGAAGAAGGTGCTGCACGAGCAGGGCCTCGCCACCGCGGTCGGCGACGAGGGCGGCTTTGCGCCGAACCTGCCGTCGAACGAGGCGGCGCTCGAGACGATCCTGCAGGCGGTCGAGCGCGCGGGCTTCAAGCCGGGCCGGGACGTGTACCTGGGGCTGGACGTCGCAAGCTCCGAGTTCTTCAAGGACGGCGAGTACCACCTCGAATCCGAGGGCCGCAAGTTCAGCCCGACGCAGTTCGTCGACTACCTCGAGGGCCTCGTCAACCGCTACCCGATCATCACGGTCGAGGACGGCATGGCCGAAGGCGACTGGGACGGCTGGTCTACGCTCACGCAGCGCCTCGGCAAGCGGATCCAGCTGGTCGGCGACGACCTGTTCGTCACCAACACCCGGATCCTGCGCGAGGGCATCACGAAGAACGTGGCCAACTCGATCCTGATCAAGCCGAACCAGATCGGCACGCTGACCGAGACGCTGGAGGCGATCGAGATGGCGACGGGCGCGGGCTACAGCGCCGTGGTGTCGCATCGTTCCGGCGAGACCGAGGACAGCACGATCGCGGACATCGCGGTGGCCACCACGGCGACGCAGATCAAGACCGGGTCGCTGTGCCGGTCGGACCGCATCGCGAAGTACAACCAGCTGCTGCGCATCGAGGCCGAGCTCGGCAGGGACGGCTCCTATGCGGGTCGCGATGCGTTCCCGGTGCCGCTGCCGGGCGGCGGCGCTTGAGCCCCGGACGATTCTGCTAACCTACCGAACCCATGATGCTTCGGATCGTCGCCGGTCTCCTGTTCGCAGCCCTCGCTGGTGCTCCAGTACCGCCTCTGGGCATCGCCCGGCGGCATGCGCGAAGTCTGGCGCCTCGAGAAAGCGATCGAGGTGCAGGTCGAGGAGAACGAGCGCCTCGCCACGCGTAACAGCACGCTGGCGGCCGAGGTGCGCGACCTCAAGGTGGGCAAGCAGGCGATCGAGGAACGGGCGCGGACCGATCTCGGCATGGTCAAGACCAACGAGACCTTCTTCCAGGTCGTGCCTCCGGCCCAGCCAGGTGATCCCGGGCCGTCTCCCGCGGCCCCGGTCGAGCAGAGGACGGCCAAGGCCGAGACGCCGTGACCGTGGCGGCTCGGCGCTGGGCGATCGTGCCCGCAGCCGGGCAGGGATCGCGCTTCGGCGCGGACGCGCCCAAACAGTACACCGCGCTGCTCGGACGCCCCATCGTTTCCTGGTCGCTGGCCACCCTGCTCGCGGACCCGGGTCTCTCAGGCGTGATGGTGGCGTTGTCGCCCGGCGACGAGCGCTGGACGACCGTTCCGGAGGCGCGCGATCCACGCGTGCGAACCTGCCAGGGTGGCGAGCGTCGCGAGCACTCCGTCGCGAACGCGCTCGAGGCGCTGGCCGACGTCGCCATCGATACCGATTGGGTACTGGTCCACGATGCGGCGCGGCCTTGCTTGCGTGCCGAGGACCTGCGCGCGCTCTTCGCCGGCCTGGCCGACGATCCGGTCGGCGGCTTGCTGGCCGTCCCCGTCAGCGACACGTTGAAGCGGGCGGACGTCCACGGCCGTGTCGCAGCGACGGTCCCGCGCGAGTCGCTCTGGCGTGCAGCCACCCCGCAGATGTTCCGGTATGGCCTGCTGCGCCGTGCGCTCGCGTTGTGCCTGGAGCGCGGCCGCACGGTCACCGACGAAGCGGCGGCGATCGAATGCCTTGGCCTGCAGCCGCAGCTGGTCCGGGGCCGCGCGGACAACATCAAGGTCACGAACCCGGAGGATGCCGCGCTGGCCGCGGCGATCCTGCGACAGAAGACAACATGAAACCACGGGGGTGGCGCAATGAGGGTGGGATCGGGTTATGACTTGCATGCGTTCGGTCCGGGCGACCACGTGGTGCTGGGGGGTGTGCGAATTCCGTTCGAGCGGGGCGTCGTGGCGCACTCGGATGGCGACGTCGCGCTGCATGCGCTGTGCGACGCATTGCTCGGCGCCATGGGCCTCGGGGACATCGGCCAGCACTTTCCCGACAGCGATCAGCGCTGGAAGGACGCGGACAGCCGGAAGTTCGTCCGCCACTGCGGCATGCTGATCCGCGAGCACGGCTGGCGTTTCGTCAACGCCGACCTCACGCTGCTCGCGCAGGCGCCGCGCATCGGCCCCTATCGCGTGCAGATGTGCCAGAACATCGCCGACGACCTCGGCGTGCGCATCGACCGCATCAACGTCAAGGCGACGACGGCCGAAGGTCTCGGCGCGCTCGGGCGCGGGGAAGGCCTCGCCTGCCAGGCGGTCGTGCTGCTGGCCTATGGCGAGAACGCCCATCGCCACGGCGATCACTGAGCCGGTGTTGATCTCCGCCCCCGGGACCGCGCCGTGTGCCTTCGGCGCGCCGCCGGCCACGGGCCGGATCCGCGTGCAGCCCGAGGATTTCTGCGTCGAGGAGATCCTCGGTTTCGACGCCGAAGACGCCGGCAACCACGCGCTGCTGGTCGTCGAGAAGCGCGGCGCCAATACCGGTTGGGTGGCGGCGCAACTGGCGCGGCACGCGGGCGTCAACGTGCGCGACGTCGGGTTCAGTGGCCACAAGGATCGTCATGCCGTCACGCGGCAGGCCTACACGCTGCCGCTGCCGGCGAGTGTCGACGTCGCGGGCTGCCTGCAGTGGCAGGGCGAAGGCTATGCCGTCATTTCTGCGCAGCGTTACGGGCGCAAGTTGCGGCCGGGATCGCATCGCGCGAACCGGTTCGTGTTGCGCGTGCGTGAGATGGCCGGTGAGCGGGCGGCAATCGAGTCGCGGCTGCAGCGGATCCGGGACCAGGGCGTGCCGAATTATTTTGGCCCCCAGCGTTTCGGGCGCGGGGGCTCGAACCTGGCGCGAGTGCGTGAGTGGGCGGCGGGTGGCCCGCCGCCGCGGGACCGTGCGCAGCGCGGGTTCCAGCTTTCGGCTGCGCGCAGCGAGCTGTTCAACCAGGTGCTCGCCGCGCGTGTCGTGGGCGGCGACTGGAATCGACTGCTGCCCGGTGAGGCCGTCATCCTCGATGGACGTCGCAGCTTTTTCGCGGCACCCGAGGTGGACGCCACGCTGCTCGAGCGTTGCCGGACGATGGACGTGCATCCCAGCGGTCCGCTGCCGGGGGGCGGCGAGTCGCCGGCGACCGGCCAGGCGCTCGCGGTGGAGCAATCGACGCTGGCCGGGGAGGGTGCACTGGTCGCACTGCTCGCGGCCGAGCGCATCGACCACGAACGTCGGGCGCTGCGGCTGCCTGTGCGCGAGTTCGACTGGTCGTTCGAAGGCGATTCCGATCTGGTCCTGCGCTTCGTTCTCCCTCGCGGCACGTTCGCGACCGCCGTGCTGCACGAGCTGCTGCGCGATGCCTGGGATGCCGGCGAGGACGAATAGGAACCAGGTGAGCGTCCCCTATTTCAGCAGGACGTAGACGGCGCCGGTGCCGCCATCGACCGGCCGGGCGCTGGCGAAAGCCGCGACGTTCTCGATCTTCCGCAACCAGTGGTTGACGACGTGCTTGAGCACCGGGCCGCCGGGCCCGGACCGCAGGCCCTTGCCGTGGATTACGCGCACGCAACGCAACCGCCGGGTCACGCAGTCGTTGAGGAACTCCCGCAGGGCGGCATGGGCCGCGAACCGCCCGAGCCCGTGCAGGTCGATCTCCGCCTCGACCGCGAACTGGCCGCGCTTGAGCTTGCGCAGCACGTCCTCGCGCACCGTCGGGCGCCGGAACGACATGTGTTCGCCGGTGTCGAGTTCCGCCGGATCCACCGGCACGACCAGGCTCTCGCGCAGCACGTCGTCGCGTTCGGCGCGGGCAAAGCGCGCGACGGGCTTCGGCCGGGGCCGGGCCACGTGGGGCTTCTCCGGCAACCGGCGCACGTCGGCCACGGCACGCCGGAACTCGTGCAGGTCGTCGTCGGGCGGCGGATCGGCTGGAGCCGACATGGGATGGAGTTCCTTCCGAGCGGGGAGGGGATTCCAGTATAGTTGCAACGCGTTCGTGGCCAACCCCGCCACTGCTGGGGCCCAGATAACGATACGGTCCCGCGCCCTTGAGAATCCTGGTCAGCAACGACGATGGCTATCGCGCAGAGGGCTTGCAGCACCTCGTTGCCGCGCTGCGACCGCTCGCCGAGCTGACGGTCGTCGCACCCGACCGCAACCGCAGCGGAGCGAGCAACTCCCTGACGCTCGACGTGCCCCTGCGGGTCTTCGAGTTCGGCGAGCGCAGCTATTACGTCAACGGCACGCCCACCGACTGCGTGCACCTGGCCATTTCCGGCCTGTTCGAAGGCGACGTCGAGCACGACATGGTCGTCTCCGGCATCAACGACGGCGCCAACCTCGGCGACGACGTGCTGTACTCCGGCACCGTCGCGGCGGCGGTCGAGGGCCGCTTCCTCGGCCTGCCGACGATGGCGATCTCCCTCGTGCTCCGCGACGGTGGACACTTCGACACGGCGGCGCGCGTCGCCAGCGAGCTGCTCATGCGCCTGCAGCGCTCGCCGCTGCACGCGTCGATGATCCTGAACGTCAACGTCCCCGACATGCCCTACGAGCACCTGCGCGGCTTCAAGTCCACGCGCCTCGGCAACCGGCACCGCTCGGCGCCGGTCCTGCGGGCTGCCGATCCGCGCGGCCGCCCCGTGTACTGGGTGGGTCCGGCCGGCGAAGGCGCCGACGCCGGCGAGGGCACCGATTTCCACGCGGTCGCCAACGGCTACGTTTCGGTCACGCCCCTGCAGGTCGACCTGACGCGCCACACCGCACTGGGCGAAATCGACGACTGGTTGCGGGGCAGGGCGGACTAGCCATGCCCGACCAGACGCGAGTCAACGGGATCGGCATGACGTCCGCGCGCACGCGCGAGCGGCTGGTCGCACGCCTGCGCGAGCAGGGCATCACCGACGCGGAAGTGCTCGAGCGCATCCGCGCCGTGCCGCGCCACCTGTTCGTCGACGAAGCGCTCGCGAGCCGCGCCTACGAAGACACCGCCCTGCCGATCGGGCACGGGCAGACGATCTCGCAGCCCTACATCGTCGCGCGCATGACGCAGTCGCTGATCGAGGTCGGCAAGCCGCGCAAGGTGCTCGAAGTCGGCACCGGCTGCGGTTACCAGACCGCCGTGCTCGCGCCGCTGGTGACGACGCTGTACAGCATCGAGCGGATCGCCGCGCTGCAGGCGCGTGCGCGCAAGGTCATGCGCGACCTGCGCATCACCAACGTGCACATGAAGCACGGCGATGGATTCGAGGGCTGGGCCGCCTATGCGCCGTTCGACGGCATCATCGTCGCGGCCGGTTCGTACTCGGTGCCGCCGGCGCTGCTCGAGCAGCTCGCGGACGGCGGGCGCCTGGTGATCCCGGTCGGTCCCGACCGCGAACAGCAACTGCTGCGCATCACGCGCCGCGGCGACCGGCTGGAAAAGGAAAACCTGGGTGCCGTGACCTTCGTGCCGCTGCTGCAGGGTCTCGCCTGACCGCTTCAGACGATCAGTGCGGCCGCGACGGGACGTCCCTCGGCGACCAGCACGTTGAACGTGCGGCACGCCGCCGAAGTGTCCATGACCTCGACCCCGATCCGCCGCTCGTACAGGACGCGCAGCACCTGCGGGTCCGGAAAGTGCTGGCGTGGGCCGGTGCCGAGCAGCACGACCTCCACGCCGAGGCCGAGCACCGGCTCGAGGTCGCCCGGCACGAGGTCCTGCGCCGCCGCCGGGCGCCAGGGTGCCACGATCGTCGTGGCCGTCAGGATTACGCTGCACGCATGAACCTGGTCCCCCACCCGCAGCTGGCCCGGTCCGTAGCCGCGGATCAGGTTCACGCCGCCGGGAACGTCGAGATGAAACTTCATGCAGGTAACATACTGCATGCCTGCGGGGACTTCATCGCCCCCGCCCCCTGCACCGGGAACCGACCTTGAGCAACCAGCCCCGAGTACGTGTCGCCCTGCCGTGGATCGAAGCGGCCCTGAGCGAAGCGCAGGCGAGTGGCGCGCTGCCCGCCCTGGATTCGCTCGCCTGGCTGGCCGGCCGGGGCAATCCCGCCCGCATCGGCGGGGACTGGCGCCGCTGGCTGCTCGGGGCGGTCGACGCGGCCACGACCGAGGCCTTCGCCGCCTCGCAGGCGGGGCCGTGCCTCGCGGCGTCCGCCGGTATCGGTCCCGGCACCGCGGCCGGCTGGGCCGTGGCGCAGCCGGTGCACCTGGCGACCGGCATGGACCACCTGCGCCTGGCCGCGCTCGCCGATGCGCGGCCGGATCGCGACGAGGTCGAAGCGATCGCCTCGACGTTGCGCGGACATTTTGCCGGAGAAGTGTTCGGCCTCGTCGACTACCTCGAGGGTGCCTGGACCGTCCGCTGCGAGGAGGCGTTCGACGTGGTCACCCACGACCCGGTGGACCTCGTCGGCCGCGACATCCACGACTTCATGCCGGGCGGCCCGCACGGTGCACGCCTGCGCAGCATCCTGAACGAAATCCAGATGGTGCTGCACGAGCATCCGGTCAACGAGCGGCGCGCGCGCTTGCGACAACTGCCGATCAACGCGCTGTGGCTGTGGGGCTTCGGCGCGTACACGGCCGCTCCCACGCCGCTCACCGCGCTGCGCAACTGGTACCTGCACTCGGACGACCTGTGGCTGCGTGCGTTCTGGCAGGTGCACGGTGGCGAGCAGCGCGCGCTCGGTGCGCTCGATGCGTTCGAGCGCAACACGCTGCTCGCGATGACGCAACCGCCCACGTCCGATCCCGCCGAAGCACTTGCCGAGGTCGACTCCAGCCTGCTCGCGCGGCTCTGCCAGGCCATGCAGGCCGGCAACCTGCAGGGACTGGACGTCCTGACGGGCGCCACCGTGCATGCACTCGATCGCCGCTCGCGGTTCCGGATCTGGCGCCGCCCTGCACTCGACCGTCTCGTGCCGTGAGCGCGCGCCGTCGCATCATCCGGCGCGATAGCCGCGCCGAATTGCAGGCCGCGTTGCCGGGGTCGCTGCATCCGGTATTGCGGCGGGTCTACGGCGCACGCTCGATCGCCGGTCCCGACGAGCTGGCCCTGCGTCTCGACCAGTTGCTGCCGGTCAGTTCTCTCGACGGTGCGGAGCAGGCGGCCGAACTGCTCGTGTCGTGCCGTCGCTCGCAGCAAGCGCGTGCTCATCATCGGCGACTTCGATGCCGATGGCGCCACCAGCACCGCGCTGATGATGCGGCACCTCGGGCTGCTCGGCTTCGAGCAGCCCGACTTCCTCGTGCCCGATCGTTTCCGCTTCGGCTACGGGCTCACGCCCGAGATCGTGCGCGTCGCGGCCGAACGCCGGCCCGACCTGATCGTCACCGTGGACAACGGCATTTCTTCGCTCGAGGGCGTCGCCGAAGCCCGCAGGCACGGCATCGGCGTGCTGGTGACCGATCACCACCTGCCGGGACGCGAACTGCCGGCCGCCGAGTGCATCGTCAATCCGAATGCGCCGGGCAATGCGTTCGCATCGAAATGCCTGGCGGGGGTCGGCGTCGCGTTCTACGTGATGGCCGCGCTCACCGTTGCGATGCGCCGGCACGGCCTGCTGCCCGGCGAGCCTCGAGGCGAGCCCGGCGCAGTGGCTCGACCTGGTCGCGCTCGGCACGGTGGCCGACGTCGTGCCGCTCGACCTCAACAACCGCGTGCTGGTCTCCCAGGGCTTGAAGCGCATCCGGAGCCTGCGCTGCGTCGCGGGCTTGCGTGCGCTGCTCGAGGCCTCCGGGCGCAACCTCGCGAGCGTCACGGGCCAGGAGCTCGGTTTCCAGGCCGGCCCGCGGCTCAATGCCGCCGGTCGCATGGACGACATGACACGGGGCATCCGCTGCCTGCTGAGCGACGATCCCGCGGACGCGAAGGTGCTCGCCGGCGATCTCGCCCAGCTCAATGCGGACCGGCGCGAACTCGAGGCGAAGATGCAGCTCGAGGCACTGTCGCTGGTCGATGCGCGCGTGGCGGAGCTGGCAGGGCAGGTGCCCGCCGGAGTCTGCGTCTATGACCCGCACTGGCACCAGGGCGTGATCGGGCTGGTCGCATCACGGGTGAAGGACCGGCTGCATCGCCCCGTCATTGCATTCGCGCCCGCCGAGCCTGGCTGGGTCAAGGGTTCGGCGCGCTCGGTCGCGGGCGTGCACATCCGCGACGTGCTGGATGCGATTGCGACCCGCCAGCCCGGCCTGCTCGACAAGTTCGGCGGCCATGCGATGGCGGCAGGCATGTCGCTGCGCGAGGCCAGCCTGCCGGTCTTCGAGCAGGAGTTCGCGCTGGAAGTCGGGCGCTGGATCGACGAGGACACGCTCGCGGGCCACCTGCACACGGACGGTGAGCTGCAACCGGGCGAATTCAACGTGGCGACGGCGGACGCGATCCGCTCCGGCGGGCCGTGGGGTGCGGGCTTTCCGGAGCCCGCTTTCGACGGGCAGTTCGGCGTGATCGACGCGCGCATCGTGGGCTCCCGGCACCTCAAGCTGCGCCTGCGCGCGGCTGCGGGCGAAGTCGTCGATGCGATCGCGTTCCGCCACCTCGACGACGCCCATGCACCCGCGATCCGTCCGCAGGACCGGGTCGAGCTGGTCTATCGCGCCGCAGTCGACGAGTACTCCGGCGTGGCCAGGCTGCAACTGGTCACCGAATACCTGATGCCTGCCGGGTGATGCTAGACTTGACAGTTCTACCCGGAGCCGGCGTCGACCACCGAAAATCGCATGGAAATCAACCCGATACGTAGACAGATCGAAGAACTCGGCCAGCGTACCGCTGCGCTCAGGGGGTATCTTTGACTACGAGGGCAAGAGCGAACGGTTGACCGAGGTGATGGGCGAGCTGGCCGATCCCGCGGTCTGGACGAAGCCGGACCGCGCCCAGGAACTCGGGCGGGAGCGCACCAAGCTCGAGGTCGTGGTCGGCACCATCGACCGCATGACGACCAGCCTGCGCGAAGCGGCCGAGCTGCTCGACATGGCCGAGTCCGAGGGCGACGACGCCATGGCGCACTCCGTCGAGCAGGACCTCTCGCGCATCGACGGCGAGCTGGGCAAGCTCGAATTCCAGCGCATGTTCCCGGGCGAGATGGACTCCCACAACGCGTTCCTGGACATCCAGGCGGGCGCGGGCGGCACCGAGGCGCAGGACTGGGCCAACATGCTGATGCGCATGTACCTGCGCTGGGGCGACAAGAACGGCTTCAAGACCGAGATCGTCGACGCCAACGGCGGCGAAGTCGCGGGCATCAAGAGCGCGACGATCAAGTTCGAAGGCGAGTACGCGTACGGCTGGCTGCGAACCGAGACCGGCGTGCATCGGCTGGTCCGCAAGAGCCCGTTCGATTCCAACGCGCGCCGCCACACTTCGTTCGCTTCCGTGTTCATCTCGCCCGAGATCGACGACGACATCGCCATCGAGATCAACCCGGCCGACCTCGAGACCGACGTCTACCGCTCGAGCGGCGCCGGCGGCCAGCACGTCAACAAGACCGAGTCGGCCGTGCGCATCCGCCACATGCCCTCTGGAATCGTCGTGGCGTGCCAGAGCGAACGCAGCCAGCACAAGAACCGTGCGACCGCGATGAAGATGCTGAAGGCCAAGCTCTACGAGCTCGAGGTCAACAAGCGCAACGCGGCCGCCAAGGTGCTCGAGGACTCGAAGTCCGACGTGAGCTGGGGCAACCAGATCCGCTCGTACGTGCTCGACCAGTCGCGCATCAAGGATCTGCGCACCGGCGTCGAAATCGGCAATACCACGGCCGTGCTGGACGGCGACCTGAATCCGTTCCTGGAAGAGAGCCTGAAGCAGGGGCTGTGAAGAAAGTGACTAGTGAATAGTGAATAGTGACTAGTAAGAGGGCGGCAGCGCCGCTCTTTTCCTACTAGTCACTAGCCACTGTTCACTAGTCACTCCTTAAACGAGAGCAGTGATGTCCGACACAGAACAAATGTCTCCGGCGGCGACCACACACACCGCCGAGACCGAGAACCACCTGATCGCCGAGCGCAAGGCGAAGCTCGAGCGGCTGCGCGAGCAGGGCAACCCGTTCCCGAACGACTTCCGTCGCGACGCGGCGGCGGACGACCTGCACACGGCGTACGGCTCGCACGCGGCGGAGTGGTTCGACGCGCACCCGATCAAGGTGACCGTCGCGGGCCGCATGATGGCGAAGCGCATCATGGGCAAGGCGTCGTTCGCGAAGATGACGGACCGCAGTGGCTCGATCCAGCTGTTCCTGCAGCAGGCCGCGCTCGGCGAGGTCTACGACGACTTCAAGGCCTGGGACGTCGGCGACATCGTCGGTGCCCACGGCACGCTGTTCAAGACGCGCACGGGCGAGCTGTCGGTCAAGGTCGAGAAGCTGCGGCTGCTGGTCAAGTCGCTGCGTCCGCTGCCGGACAAGTGGCACGGGCTCGCCGACGTCGAGCAGCGCTACCGCCAGCGCTACGTCGACCTGATCACCAGCGACGAGAGCCGCGAAGTGTTCCGCACCCGCACGCGCATCGTGCAGTTCCTGCGCCACTTCCTCGACGCGCTCGACTTCATGGAAGTCGAGACGCCGATGCTGCAGGTGATCCCGGGCGGGGCGGTCGCCAAGCCCTTCGTCACGCACCACAACGCGCTCGACGTGCAGATGTACCTGCGCATCGCGCCGGAGCTGTATCTCAAGCGGCTCGTCGTCGGCGGCTTCGAGCGCGTCTACGAGATCAACCGCAATTTCCGCAACGAGGGGCTGTCGACGCGGCACAACCCCGAGTTCACGATGCTCGAGCTCTACCAGGCCTATGCCGACTATCGCGACCTCATGGACATGGTCGAGCGCATGTTCCAGGGCGTCGCCGACATGGTGTGCGGCACGCGCAGGATCGAGTACCAGGGCGAGACGTTCGATTTCGGCTCCGCGTTCCGGCGCGTCACGGTCGAGGACCTGGTCGTGCACTTCAACCCAGGCGTAGACCGCACGCGGCTGCGGGACGTGCCGTACCTGCGCGAGTGGTGCCAGAAGCTCGGGTTGCAGCCGAAGGCCGACGACGGCGCCGGCAAGCTGCAGATCGAGATCTTCGAGAAGACCGCCGAGCACCGGCTCACGCAGCCGACGTTCGTGTACGCCTATCCGGCCGAGGTGTCACCGCTGGCGCGGCGCAACGATACCGATCCGTTCCTGACCGACCGCTTCGAGTTCTTCGTCGGCGGCCGCGAAATCGCCAATGGCTTCTCGGAACTGAACGACGCGGAAGACCAGGCGGCGCGATTCCGCGAGCAGGTGGCGCGCAAGGGCGCCGGGGACGAGGAGGCGATGTTCTACGACGCCGACTACGTGCGCGCGCTCGAATACGGCCTGCCGCCGACCGCGGGCCTCGGCATCGGCGTCGATCGCATGGTGATGCTGTTCACCAACTCGCCGTCGATCCGCGACGTGCTGCTGTTCCCGCATATGAAGCCGGAGTAGGAAGTGACTAGTGATAGTGAGTCATAGCGGATGCAGTGACTAGTGACTAGTAGGAAGAAGGGCGCCGGTGGCGCCCTTCTTACTTCTGACTAGTCACTATCACTAGCCACTAGTCACTTCTCATTCCTACTAGTCACTAGTCACTAGTCACTAGTCACTTTGTAGGGCAGCGCCCGCGGCTCGGCTTCACGCCCATCTTCCGTCCGGAGGGCCTGTCCCTGCGCTTCCAGGTTCGTCACCGCCAGCAACTCGACCCGATCGGGCAGTTGCGCGGTCATCAGCACGTCCGCGGCTTTCTGCGCCATCGAGCGAGAGATTCGCCAGTGGCGCAGGAGGCGCGCCGGGTGGCAACACGAAACGCTGCGCGCGCCGCTTCACGCGGCCGAGGTGATGGGTGCGGGCGATGATTTCCTGCCCGGTGTAGCAGCCCTTGGTGAAGCTCACGCCGTCGACGAGGTCGACGTTGAGCATCTGCGGCGTGAAGTGTTCGGACGTCGCCGCGAACACCTGCGGCAGGCCGTCGGCGATGTCCGCCGCGAGCCATTCCTGCTGCGCCTGTGCGCTGGGCCGGCCCAGCGAAAGGCCGCTGATCGCACGCCAGGCCGCAGCGGGCGCGGCCACGACCTCGCGGCCCTGCGCATACTGGAACGTGACGACCTCGGTGCTGCCGGACATTGGCACGGGCGAGAGGGTCATCGCGGCCTCGTCGAACCCACGATGCGCATGCGAGTCCGCTGCGCCGAGCACGATGGCGCCGACGTGCAGGTCCGCGGCCTGCAGGATTTCGACCTGGGAACGGAGCACGAACTTGCGCAGGTGCGTCGCGAGCTTCGCCGATCAGGTCGGACGGCAGCAGGGCGTAGATCGCTTCCTCGGTCTGCCGGAACCGTACCAGCGCGAGCACGCGTCCCTGGTTCGTGCAGCAGGCCGAGACCTGCGTGCGCCCATCGGCCAGCAGGCGGACGTCATTCGTGAACTGGCCCTGCAGGAACGCCTGGGCGTCTGCGCCGGCAATGCGCAGCACGCCGTAGCCCGGCAGCAGCAGGGCGCGAAGCGCCTGTGTGGATTCCTGGTTCATGGTTCACCGTGGATTGTAAACGCTGAATTCGCCGGCATTCACTGATCGGATCGGTGGAGAACATAGCGGCAATCTGGCAGACTCGGGGGCTGAAAATGACGAAGTCGCCCCCCGCAGCGCCCAACGCCTCGGAATTGCCGCCGTCGGCCCCGCCGGCATCGGTCGACCCCACCGCCTCACCGCAGCCGGCCACGCCCGGCCTGCCGCGCGAAATCGGCGGACGGGAGGGACCCGAACCCACGCGCTACGGGGACTGGGAGAAGGCAGGCCGCTGCATCGACTTCTGACAGGATCCCCTTCAGAGAGGTACCCCCATGGCGACGCCCGAGCGGCCGCTGTCCCCGTTCATGCACTACCGGTGGCAGTACACGAACACCACTTCGATCGTGCACCGGATCACGGGCATCCTGCTGAGCCTCTGCTTCTTCGTGCTGGTCTACTGGCTCGCCGCCGCCGCGGGCGGGCCTGAGCGATACGCCGCCGCCATGCAGTGCATCGGCTCGCCGCTGGTGCAGGTGCTGCTGGTCGGCGGGTTGTTCTCGTTCTGCTACCACCTGCTGAACGGCATCCGTCACCTGTTCTTCGACGCGGGCTATGGCTTCGACCGGACGGTCGCGCGCAAGACGGGCTGGGCCGCCTTCCTCGGCTCGCTCGTGCTGACGGCCGTGCTCTGGTTCGTCATCGCGGGAGGTGGCGCATGAGCCTGCGCAGTCCGCTCGGCCGCGTGCATCGGCCTCGGTTCCGCCAAGGGCGGCTCGGGCCACTGGTATTCGCAGCGCATCACGGCCGTCGCGCTGGTCATCCTCGGCCTCTGGTTCGTCGCCTCGCTCGCCATGCTCGGCCCGGGCGCACCGCACGCAGACGTCGCCCACTGGCTGCGCGCGCCGTTCTCGGCCGTGATGGCCCTGCTGCTGCTCGTGCGTCGGCGCATACCACGCGCTGCTCGGCCTGCAGGTCGTGATCGAGGATTACGTCGGCGACAAGGGCACGCGCACCGTCGTGATCGTCGCCGTCAAGTTCGCGCTCGTCGTGGCCACCCTGGTCGGGGTCCTCGCCGTACTGCGCCTCGCCTTCGGAGTCCAGGCATGACCGCCTCCGCCTATACGTTCACCGATCACACCTACGACGTCGTCGTCGTCGGCGCCGGCGGCGCCGGACTGCGCGCGACGTTCGGCCTCGCCGAGCAGGGCCTCAACACGGCCTGCATCAGCAAGGTGTTCCCGACGCGCAGCCACACGGTGGCCGCGCAGGGCGGCATCAGCGCCGCGCTCGGCAACATGGGCGAGGACGACTGGCGCTTCCACTTCTACGACACCATCAAGGGCTCGGACTGGCTCGGCGACCAGGACGCGATCGAGTTCATGTGCAAGGAGGCCCCGGCGGCCATCCTCGAGCTCGAGCACTACGGCCTGCCGTTCTCGCGCACCGAGGACGGCAAGATCTACCAGCGCCCGTTCGGCGGCATGACGACGCACTACGGCAAGGGCATCGCGCAGCGCACCTGTGCCGCCGCCGACCGCACCGGCCACGCGATGCTGCACACGCTGTACCAGCAGTCGCTCAAGCACCAGGCGCGTTTCTTCATCGAGTATTTCGCGATCGACCTGATCATGGAGGACGGCGCCTGCCGCGGCGTCGTCGCCCTCGACATGGCGACCGGGCAGCTGCACCGATTCCGCGCGCACAAGGTGATCCTCGCCACGGGTGGCTACGGCCGCGCATTCTTCTCCTGCACCTCGGCGCACACCTGCACGGGCGACGGCGGCGGCATGGTGCTGCGCGCCGGCCTGCCGCTGCAGGACATGGAGTTCGTGCAGTTCCACCCCACCGGCATCTACGGCGCCGGCTGCCTGATCACCGAGGGCGTGCGCGGCGAGGGCGGCTACCTGACCAACTCGGCGGGCGAGCGCTTCATGGAGCGCTACGCGCCGAACGCGAAGGATCTCGCGTCGCGCGACGTCGTGAGCCGCTCGATGACGATCGAGATCCGCGAGGGCCGGGGCGTCGGTCCGCACAAGGACCACATCCACCTGCACCTCGAGCATCTCGGCGCCGAGGTCATCCACGAGCGCCTGCCGGGCATCGCCGAGTCGTCGCGCATCTTCGCGGGCGTCGACGTCACCCGCGAACCGATCCCGGTGCTGCCGACCGTCCACTACAACATGGGTGGAATTCCCTGCAACGTGCACGGCGAAGTCGTCACGCTGCAGGACGGCAATCCGGATTCCGTCGTGCCGGGGCTCATGGCCGTCGGCGAAGCGGCCTGCGTGTCCGTGCACGGCGCCAACCGCCTCGGTTCCAACTCGCTGCTCGACCTCGTCGTGTTCGGCCGCGCGGCCGCGCACCACTGCGGCAAGACGCTCAAGCCGGGCACCTCGCACAAGGCGCTGCCGAAGGACGCGGGCGACCTGGCGGTCAGCCGCCTCGACAAGTACCGCAATGCGCAGGGTTCGCGCCGCACCGCCGAGGTCCGTCTCGACATGCAGCGCGTGATGCAGAACCACGCTGCCGTGTTCCGCACGGGCGAGTCGCTGGAGGAGGGCGTGCACAAGCTCGACGCGGTGTACGCGTCGTTCGCCGAAGTGCAGGTCGCCGACCGCTCGCTGGTCTGGAACACCGACCTCGTCGAAACGCTCGAGCTCGACAACCTGCTCGGCCAGGCCCTCGTGACGATGGCATCGGCGGCCAACCGCCAGGAAAGCCGCGGCGCGCACGCGCGCGAGGACTTCAAGGACCGCGACGACGTCAACTGGCTCAAGCACACGCTGGCGTGGGCCGACCCGGCGGGGAGGGTCTGCATCGACTATCGTCCGGTGCACCTGAACACGCTGACGAGCGACGTCGAGGCGATCCCGCCGAAGGCGCGCACGTACTGAGATCAGGAGTGACTAGTGACTAGTGAATAGTGACTAGTCGGAAGTAACGTCTGAACCATCCATTGCATCGCGCCACCTCCTACTAGTCACTAGCCACTAACCACTAGTCACTTCCTCCTATGCCTCAATTCAAGCTACCCGAAAATTCGCGCGTGCAGCCCGGCAAGGCCCACCCGGCCCCGGCAGGCGCCAGCAACGTCAAGACGTTCCGGATCTATCGCTTCGACCCGGATTCGAACCAGCGGCCGCGCGTCGACACGTACGCCGTCGACCTCGACAGCGTGCGGCCCGATGGTTCTCGACGCGCTGATCAAGATCAAGAACGAGGTCGACTCGACGCTCACGTTCCGCCGCTCGTGCCGCGAAGGCATCTGCGGCTCGTGCGCGATGAACATCGACGGCGTCAACACGCTCGCCTGCACCAAGGCGATCGGCGAGATCAAGGGCGACGCGAAGATCTATCCGCTGCCGCACATGCCGGTGATCAAGGACCTGGTGCCGGACCTTACCAACTTCTACGCGCAGTACGCCTCGGTGAAGCCGTGGCTGCAGACGCGCACGCCGGCGCCGCCCGACAGCGAGCGGTTGCAGTCGAAGGCGGACCAGGAAAAGATCGACCGCCCGTCGGCCTGCATCCTCTGCGCGTGCTGCTCGACGAGCTGCCCGTCGTACTGGTGGAACAGCGACCGCTACCTCGGCCCCGCTGCGCTGCTGGCTGCGTACCGCTGGATCGTCGACACGCGGGACGAAGCCACCGGCGAGCGCCTCGACGAGCTCGAGGACCCGTTCCGCCTCTATCGCTGCCACACGATCATGAACTGCACGGAGGCCTGCCCGAAGGATCTCAACCCGGCCCGGGCCATCGCGGAGATCAAGAAGATGATCGTCGAGCGCCAGCACTGATGCCCATTCTTCACCTCTCCCGCTGCCGTGGGAGAGGTCGCGCAACGCGCGGGTGAGGGCGGATGAAGTCACCTGCCGAGGTCGACATGGCCCGCCTGCGCTGGCGCTGCCGGCGCGGCATGCGCGAACTCGACGTAATGCTGACCCGGTACCTCGACCGGGCCTGGCCGACGGCGTCGCCTGCAGAACGCGACGCGTTTGCGCAATTGGTGGAAATGCAGGATCCGGAACTGTTCGGGTATCTTGTGGGACGGGGCGCGCCCCCGGAGGAAACCCAGCGTGCGGTCATCGCCTGCATACGCCGGCTCGAGCCTTGAAATCCCTGCCGTGACGGCGGCCGACCGTGTCGCGGCGGTGCTCGTCCTGGTCGCCGGGCTGTTCGCGGCCTGGGCGTGCGCGAGGGCGGGGGCAGCCGGATGGGCCATTGCGTCCTGCGTAACGGCGGGCGCCGTGGCGGCCAGTCACGCAATCCATTGGACTCGGTCCAGCCGGTTGCCGCCCCTGGTCCTCGAACGCCGGGTCGACGGCTGCCTGCAGGTTCGGCAGGGGACCGGCCAGCCTGTGCCGGTCTCGATCGGTGCGCAGGCCCGGCTCCTGGGCCCCTCGGTTTACCTCGATTTCACCTTCGCCTCCGCGACGCAAACGGTGCGCTGCCGTCGCTGGTTGACGCCTTTCGACGCTCCCGGCGCAGGTCCTGCGACGCTGGACCGTCCTCCTGCCGGGTGCGGGGTCGCCGGCTTCCTAGTGGCGGGGTTCCCGTTACGTTAGCCTAGCCGTGGCCATGCAGAACTTTCCCCCGCCGGACGAGTCTATGAAGTCGCGAGATAACGGGGACGACACTGCCGGCGAGATGCCCGAGGAGGGCACGCCCGAGCCGAGCGACCTCGAACTCGTGAGGCGGGCCCAGCGCAATGAACGCGGCGCGTTCGACCTGCTGGTGCTCAAGTATCAACACAAGGTCATCAAGCTGGTGGCGCGTCTGTTGCGGGATCCGACGGAAGCCGAGGATGTGGCCCAGGAAGCCTTCGTCAAGGCGTACCGGGCGCTCGGTTCGTTCCGCGGCGACAGTGCGTTCTATACCTGGCTCTATCGCATTGCGGTCAATACGGCCCGCAATGCCATCGCCTCGCGCCAGCGGCGGCCGCTCGACTACGAGGCCGAGCTTTCAGAGAGCGAACAGTTGAACCTCGCCTCGCGCCTGCGGGACAACGATACGCCCGAGTCCACGGCCCTCTCGGAAGAAATCCGGGTGACGGTCAACGACGCCATCGAGCAACTGCCCGAGGACCTGCGCACCGCCATCGTGCTGCGCGAAGTCGAGGGCCTGAGTTACGAAGAGATTGCGGCAGCTATGGATTGCCCCGTCGGTACCGTGCGGTCGAGAATCTTCCGCGCCCGCGAAGCCATAGACCGCGCCCTGAAGCCACTGCTCGACTGAACGCGACGTCCAGAGAACACCATGACTGACCAGATTCGTGAACAGCTTTCGGCCCTGCTCGACGGGGAACTGCCCCGCGACGAGATCGGCCTGCTCATGCGCCGCCTCGAGTCGCGACCCCGAACTGCGGCGCAGCTTCGGCACCTACGCCCTGATCGGCGAAACCCTGCGTGCCCCCGGCGGTCGCATCGCCAGCCAGTCGTTCGCCGCGCGGGTCAGTGCCGCCATCGAGGCCCCGCCGGCCGGTCGTGACCGCACCCGCCGCGGTGCCTGCCAATGTCCTTTTCTGGAAGCGCCCAGCCGTGCGCACGGCGCTCGCCGCCGGTGTCGCGACCGCCGCGGTATTCGTGTTCCGGCCCGGCCAGGACACCCCGACGCAGGTCGCCAGCCTGCAGCCCGCGCCGACCTCCAGTTACAGTTTCCGTTCGAGCCCGACGCCTGCGCAGAACCAGCGCCTCGCCAGCTACATGGTCGCGCACAGCCAGTACTCGACCCCGATGGTCCGCCGCAACGTGCTGACCAGCCTGCTGGCAGCCGATCCGGGAATCACGCGCGTCTCCTACGAGATCGAGGCGCCCTGACGATGCGAGCCGCGGCCTGGTTCGTTGCCGGCCTGCTGTGCGCGGCGCCCGCGGCCGGCCAGGCCCAGGCGGACGATGCCCGGGCGTGGCTCGAGCGCATGTCCGAAGCGCTCGCCACGCGTAACTACGACGGGCTCTTCACGCACAGCTCGGCCGGACAGACCGAGTCGATGCGCATCGTCCACCGGGTCGAGAAGGGCCGCTCGTACGAGCGCCTCGTGTCGCTCGATGGCAGCGGCCGTGAAGTCGTCCGCACCCGCGACGAAGTCCACGCGTACCTGCCGGACCGCAAGGTCGTCCTGGTCGAGCCGCGCGGTGACGAGGGTTCGTTGCTCAAGGCCCTGCCGACGCCGGGCCCGCTGCTCGACCGCTATTACGACTTGAGCTGGCGCCAGGGCAAGAAGCTGCTCGGTCGCGACATCGTCATCATCGACGTCCGGCCGAAGGACCGTTACCGCTACGGCTACCGGCTCTGGCTCGACGCGGAGACGGCCATGCCCGTGCGCTCCGTGGTCGGCGACGAGGCGGGACGCCAGCTCGAGCAGATCCTGTTCACGCGCCTCGAGATGAAGCAACGGATTCCCGCCAGTGACGTCGAACCGGCGGTGGATGCCAATGGTTTCCAGTGGGTCCGCACGGATCGCAAGCTCGCGGCGATGCCGCAGCTCCCGGGCAGCAACGGCTTGCGCCCGCTGCGAGTCCCCCCGGGCTTCCGGCTCGTCGCGAGCCGGCTGCAGGTCATGCCCGGTTCGCCGATGCCGGCGCAGCACCTGATCTTCTCGGACGGCATCGCGGCGATCTCCGTCTTCATCGAGCCGGGTCCGCCAACGGGGGGCAGCGCCCGCCTGAAGCGACGAGCATGGGGTCCGCCAACGCCTATTCGACGAGCCTGCACGGACACGTCATCACGGCGATCGGTGAAGTGCCGGCCGACACGGTTCGCGACATCGCCAATTCGGTCGTGCCGATGCCGCCCATGCCGTCGCCGCCGTCGACCGCCATGCCGGCGGCCTCCGCCCCAGCTCGCTGACTGCGGACATGTCCCGCGTCGTCGGCACCGTCGTCGAGATTCGCGACGGTCGCGCGATCGTCGAATGCGAGGTCCAGGCCGCATCCTGCGGCGCCTGCTCGAGCGGCCGCGGCTGCAGCTGGCGACGCGCCGGGGGCACTCGTCGCCTGGAAGTCGATGCTGCGCGCCCGGAGGGTGCCCTGCAGCCGGGTGAGGTCGTGGAACTCGCCGTCGATGACGGCCGCCTGCTCGCCGCGGCCGCTCGCCTGTACCTGCCGCCATTGGCGGGCCTGCTGCTCGCGCCCGCAATGCTCCGTCTTGCGGGCTGGGAGGTCGGGCCGGCGCCTCTCGTGGCGGCAGCCGCCGGCCTGCTGGCAGGGATGCTGGTGGCGCGACGCTGGTCCTCGCCCGGCGCGCCGGTCGACGTACGCCGGGCATGAGGCCGCCCGCACAGTTTGCCTTCTACACGCGTGCGGACTGCCACCTCTGCGAGCAGTTCCTGCTCGACCTGTCGCTCGATTTCCCGGCCTTCGTGGCGAGCCTGCCACTGCGGGACGTCGATTCCGAGCCGGCCTGGGCCGTCGCCTACGGGCTGCGCGTTCCCGTCCTCACGGCCGACGGTGCGGTGGTCTGCGAGGGGACCTATGATCGGGCGAAGGTCGGGGCGGCCCTCGCGCTATAATCGCGGGCTTTTGGCGGGCCCGAACCCTCCGGGCCCGTGCGACCACCTGTTACCCCGATGAAACTGATCCGCAACTTCTCGATCATCGCGCACATCGACCACGGCAAGTCGACGCTCGCCGACCGCTTCATCCAGGTCTGCGGCGGGCTGGAGGATCGCGAGATGCAGGCGCAGGTGCTCGACTCGATGGACCTCGAGCGCGAGCGCGGCATCACCATCAAGGCACAGAGCGTCTCGTTGCGCTACAAGGCGCGTGACGGCGAGACCTACCAGCTCAACATGATCGACACGCCCGGGCACGTCGACTTCTCGTACGAAGTCTCGCGCTCGCTCGCGGCCTGCGAGGGCGCGCTGCTGGTCGTCGACGCCGCCCAGGGTGTGGAGGCGCAGAGCGTCGCCAACTGCTACACGGCGCTCGAGCAGGGGCTCGAGGTCGTCCCGGTGCTCAACAAGATCGACCTGCCGTCGGCCGACCCGGCGAAGGTCATCAAGGAGATCGAGGAGATCATCGGCATCGAGGCCGAGGACGCCGTGCGCGTCAGCGCCAAGACCGGCGAGAACGTGCCCGAGGTGCTCGAGGCGCTGATCGCGCGCGTGCCGCCGCCGCGCGGCAACCCCAACTCGCCGCTGCAGGCGCTGATCATCGACTCCTGGTACGACAGCTACGTGGGCGTCGTCTCGCTCGTGCGCGTCGTCAACGGCTCGCTGCGCACCGGCCAGAAGATCCAGGTCTGGACCACGGGACGTGCGCACCAGGTCGACAAGCTCGGCCGCTTCACGCCGAAGTCGCTCGTCACCGGACTCGCTCGAAACCGGGGAAGTCGGCTTCGTCATCGCGGGCATCAAGGAAATCGACGGCGCGCCGGTCGGCGACACGATCACGCTCGAGTCCCGGCCCTGCACGGAACCGCTGCCGGGCTTCAAGATGATCAAGCCGCGCGTGTTCGCCGGCCTGTTCCCGACCAGCTCGGACGACTACGAGTCGTTCCGCGACGCGCTGCAGAAGCTCAAGCTCAACGACTCGGCGCTGCACTACGAGCCCGAAGTCTCGACCGCGCTCGGCTTCGGCTTCCGCTGCGGCTTCCTCGGCCTGCTGCACATGGACATCGTGCAGGAGCGGCTCGAGCGCGAGTACCAGCTCAACCTCGTCACCAGCGCGCCCACGGTGGTCTACGAGGTGGTCACGACCGACGGGCAGGTCGTCAACGTCGACAACCCGTCGAAGCTGCCGCCGACCGACCGGATCCGGGAACTGCGCGAGCCGATCATCGTCGCCAACATCCTGCTGCCGCCCGATTACGTCGGCCCGGTGATGAAGCTCTGCCTCGAGAAGCGCGGCGTGCAGAAGAAGCTGCTGTACCTGGGCAACCAGGTCTCGATGCAGTGGGAGATGCCGCTCGCCGAGGTCGTGCTCGACTTCTTCGACCGCCTGAAGAGCTGCAGCCGTGGCTACGCGTCGTTCGACTACGACTTCGACCGCTTCCAGGCCGCGCCGCTCGTGCGCCTCGACATCCTCATCAACGAGGAGAAGGTCGACGCGCTGTCGCTGATCAGCCACCGCGACACCGCCTACCAGCGCGGCCGCGAGGTGGTCGACAAGATGCAGGAGCTGATCCCGCGCCAGATGTTCGAGGTGGCCATCCAGGCCGCGATCGGTGCCCACGTGATCGCCCGCGCCACCGTCAAGGCGCTGCGCAAGAACGTCCTGGCGAAATGCTATGGCGGCGACATCTCGCGCAAGCGCAAGCTGCTCGAGAAGCAGAAGGAGGGCAAGAAGCGCATGAAGCAGCTCGGCTCGGTCGAAATCCCGCAGGAGGCCTTCCTCGCGGTGCTGCAGATCGGGAAGAAGGACTGATTTGAGCCTGCGTCCGGGTATGTGACGCAAGGCATTGATTTCGCGAAATAATTACTGAATACTCCGGCCCGCCTGAGAGGTGCTCGCTTGGTCTTCGATTTTTCCTTCGTACTCGTCGTCGCCACGGTCGTGACCGGCGTCGTCTGGGCGGCCGATCACTGGCTGTTCCGCCCGAAGCGGGTGGCGGCTGCGGCCGGCGGCTGTCCCGGCCGAGCCCGTGGTCGTCGAGTACGCCCGGTCGTTCTTCCCGATCATCCTGATCGTGCTGGTGATCCGGTCGTTCCTGTTCGAGCCGTTCCGCATCCCGTCGGACTCGATGATGCCGACGCTGCTCGACGGCGACTTCATCTTCGTCAACAAGTTCACCTACGGGCTGCGCCTGCCGGTCGTCAACACCGAGATCGTCGCGCTGGGGCAGCCCGAGCGCGGCGACGTCGTCGTGTTCCGCCTGCCTTCGGACCCGTCGACCAATTACATCAAGCGGCTGGTGGGCCTGCCGGGCGACCACGTCGTCGTCCGCGACAAGCGCGTGTACATCAACGACGAACTGCAGGACGTCCGGCTGGACGGCTACCAGGACCCGTTCAACAGCACGCCGCGCGCGCAGGTCGGCTTCGAGCAGCTCGGGGCGGTCGAACACCGCACGCTGTACATCGACGAGCGTCCCTCGGTGGACTTCAACGACGTCGTGCCCGACGGGCATTATTTCTTCATGGGCGACAACCGGGACAACAGCCGCGACAGCCGCTTCCCGGAAGTGGGTTTCGTGCCGGCCGACAACGTGGTGGGCAAGGCGGTGCGGATCTGGCTGAACTGGAACCTGCCGCATGCGCCGCTCTGGAAGCGCATCGGCCTGGCGATCGATTGAGCACGTGGCTGCATTCCGAGAAAGAGGGAGAACTGCAATGAGGCAACGCGAACGCGGTGCGACGTTCCTGGGGATCGTCGTCATCCTGCTGATCCTGGGCGCCGCGGTCTACGCCGGCATCCGCCTGCTGCCCGTGTACCTGGAGTACTCGAAGGTGGCCCGTTCGCTCGAACAGGTCGCGGACGAGAATGCAGCCATCGACACCAACCCGGCGCTGCTGCGCCGCTCGCTCGAGCGCCACTGGGACGTCGAGGACATCGCCCGCATCGGCTGGAAGGAAATCAAGATCGACAAGACCAGCGAGGGCTACACCATGCGCGCGCAGTACAACGCCGAGCAGCCCTTCGCCGCAAACGTCTACCTGCTCGCCAAGTTCGACAAGACCGTCCTCGTCAGGCAGTGACGGCGGGTCTTGCGCAACGCGGCCGAATGGTCCTCGCAGCGGCTCGGGTATCGCTTCCGTGATCCCGCGCTGCTCGAAGCTGCGCTGACCCACCGCAGCGCGAGCCGCAAGAACTACGAGCGGCTCGAGTTCCTCGGCGACGCGGTACTCAACTTCGTGGTCGCCGAACTCGCGTTCGCGGGCTTTCCGCGAGGCACCGGAAGGCGACCTGAGCCGTTACCGCGCGGCCGTCGTGAGCGCCCCCTCGCTCGCCGAGGTGGCGGGCGCACTCGACCTCGGCGACCAGTTGCGCCTCGGCAGCGGCGAGCTCAAGTCGGGCGGCTTCCGGCGCGACTCGATCCTCGCCGATTGCCTCGAAGCGCTGCTCGGCGCGATCTACCTCGACGGCGGGCTCGAGCCGGCGATTACGGTGATCCGCGGGCTGCTGGGCGAGCGCCTCAGCGAGCTGCCGTCGGCGGAGACGCTCAAGGATCCCAAGACCCGGCTGCAGGAAGAGCTGCAGTCGCGCGGGCGGGCACTGCCGCGCTATGCGCTCGAGGAGGTCGGGGGCGAACCCCACGAGCAATGGTTTGTCGCAAGTTGTGAGGCTGCCGATCTCGGCGTGCGCGCGACGGGCAAGGGTTCGAGCCGCCGCAGGGCCGAACAGGAAGCCGCGACGCGCGTGCTCGAAGCCCTCGCCCGCGTCCAGGAGTAGAGGATGACAGACGCACCGACCCCGCCCGAATCCACCGGCACCGACGCGCCCGTGCTGCGCTGCGGGTTCGCCGCGCTCGCCGGACGGCCCAACGTCGGCAAGTCGACGCTGCTCAATACCCTGCTCGGCCAGAAGGTCAGCATCGTCAGCCCCAAGCCGCAGACGACGCGGACACGCATCCACGGCGTGCTCAACGCGCCCGGCATGCAGATCACGTTCGTCGACCTGCCGGGCATCCACGCGAAGCAGACGCGCGCGATGAACCGCTACATGAACCGGACCGCACTGTCGTCGCTGTCCGACGTCGACGTGAATCTCTTCGTCGTCGAGGCGCTGCGCTGGACCGACGAGGACCAGCGCGTACTCGACGAGCTCAAGCAGGTCGGGCTGCCGATCGTGTTGCTGATCAACAAGGTCGACCGGGCGCAGCCCCGGGAGCGCCTGCTGCCGTACATCCAGGAGATCTCGTCCAAGGCCGACTTCGTCGAGGTGGTGCCGATTGCCGCGACGCGTCCGAAGAGCCTCGAGACGCTGCCGGAGCTGATCGCGAAGCACCTGCCCCTGCAGCCCCGGATCTTCCCCGAAGAGCAGGTCACGGATTCGCCGGACCACTTCATGGCGGCCGAGCTGATCCGGGAGAAGCTCATGCTGCGCCTGCAGGAAGAGCTGCCCTACGGCCTCGTCGTCGAGATCGAGGGCATGGGCGAGTCCGAGGACGAGCCGGGCAAGCTGGTCGTGCAGGCCGTGATCTGGGTCGAGCGGGCGGGGCAGAAAGCCATCGTGATCGGCAAGGGCGGCGAGCTGCTGAAGACGATCGGCCGCCAGGCGCGGCTCGACCTCAACCAGCATTTCGGCCGCAAGGTGCACCTCGAGCTCTGGGTCAAGGTCAAGGAAGGCTGGTCCGACGACGAGAACGCGATGCGCAAGTTCGGATACGAGACATGAGTGGAGCGCGGCGGGTCAGCCTGGAGCCCGCCTTCCTGCTGCACCACTATCCGTGGCGCGACACGAGCCGGATCCTCGAACTGCTGACGCGTTCGCATGGCCGGGTCGCGGTGATCGCCCGCGCGTCCCGGCAGTCGAGCGCCTCGGTCGGCAGCGCGCTGCAGCTGTTCAGCGAGGCACTGGTCTCCTGGAGCGGGCGCGGCGAAATGGGGCAGTTGACCGGGGCCGAACGCGTGCGGCCGCCGGCGGCGCTCGGCGGCGACCGCCTCATGAGCGGGTTCTATGCCAACGAACTGCTGATCAAGCTGTTGCAGCGGAACGACCCGCACGCCGCACTGTTCGATGCCTACGCCGCACTGCTCGCGCGCCTCTACGAACCCGGGGAGGACGCGGGCCGCGCCTTGCGGCTGTTCGAGAAGCGCCTGCTCGACGAGATCGGCTGGGGCCTGAACCTCGAGCACGAGGCCGGCAGCGGTGCGCCGCTCGAGCCGGGGCGCAGTTACCGCTACGGCATCGAAGGCGGAGCCGAGCCCGTGGATGGAGTGGCCGAGGGAACCCTGATATTTTGCGGCGCGTCGCTGCTGTCCTTGGGGAAGGAACGGCTCGACGACCCGCGCAGCCTCGCCGATGCGCGGCGGCTCCTGCGAGCCGCGCTCGACCGCGTGCTCGACGGCCGGCCGTTGCGGACGCGCGAGGTGCTGCTCGAGATGCGTGCGCACGCCGGCAAGGCGGACGGAGGATGAACCTTTGCAGCTGACACACCCGATCAGGCTCGGCATCAACATCGACCACGTCGCGACGCTGCGGCAGGCGCGCCGTGCGTCGTATCCCGATCCGCTGTATGCCGCGCTCATGGCCGAGCAGGCCGGCGCCGACAGCATCACGCTGCACCTGCGGGAAGACCGCCGCCACATCCAGGACCACGACGTACATCGCATGCGCGCGGCGCTGCAGACGCGCATGAACCTCGAGATGGCGGCCACCGACGAGATGATCGGCATCGCGCGCGACGTGCGGCCGCAGGACGTCTGCCTGGTGCCGGAGAAGCGCACCGAGGTCACGACCGAGGGCGGCCTCGACGTCGCCGGCCAGAAGTCCCGTCTGCGGGAGTGCGTCGCGGCCCTGCACGAGAAGGGCATCCGCGTGTCGATGTTCATCGATCCGGACCTCCGGCAGGTCGAGGCTTCGCGCGAGATCGGCGCCCCGGTCGTCGAACTGCACACGGGTGCGTACGCGGAGGCCACGGGCGAACGCCAGGCGACGGAGTTCATGCGGCTGGTCGAGGCCGCCCGGCATGGCTCGCAGGTCGGCCTGACCGTGCACGCCGGCCACGGCCTGCACTATCACAACGTACAGCCGGTCGCCGCGGTCCCCGAGATCGTCGAACTCAACATCGGCCATGCGATCGTCGCGCGCGCCGTGTTCGACGGCCTGGCCGCAGCCGTGCGCGAAATGCGTCGGCTGATGGTCGAGGCGCGCCGCGGCCTGCCGACCCGCACGAACTGAGCCCGGCCGTGATCTTCGGCATCGGTACGGACGTGGTGCAGCTCGCGCGCATCGAGCAGGCGTACGCGCGGCACGGCGAGCATTTCGTCCGGCGGCTGCTGCTGCCCGAGGAGGCAGCGGCGTTTCGCAAGTACAAGCGGCCGGTGCGGTTCCTCGCGATGCGCTTCGCCGCCAAGGAAGCGATCGTGAAGGCGCTGGGCACCGGGTTTGCGCACGGCATCTGGATCCGCGACGTCGGCATCGCGCCGAACGCGTGGGGCCGGCCCGAGGTGATCTGGTCCGACCGTGGCCGTGCACTGCGCGACGAACTCGGCGCCGGCGAAGGCCACGTCACCCTGACCGACGAGGCGGGCCTCGTCGTCGCCGTCGCCGTGCTGATGAAGCGCGTGGAGGTTGCGTCGTGACGCTGATCAACAACGTGTTCGCCTTCGACATCGAGACCGTGCCGGACGTCGAGTTCGGCCGGCGACTGCACGGGCTCGAGGGCCTCACCGACAAGCAGGTCGGCTATGTCATGCAGACGCGGCAACGCGAGCAGACGGGAGCCGAGTTCCTGTCGCTCGAGCAGCAGCGCATCGTCTCGATCTCGATCGCGATGCGCGAGCGCGGCGGCTTCAAGGTCTGGAGCGTCGGCGACCCCGATTCCCCGGAGGCCGAGCTCATCCGCCGCTTCTTCGACGGCATCGAGCGCCTCGCGCCCGACCTGGTCAGCTGGAACGGCTCGGGCTTCGACCTGCCGGTGCTGCATTACCGGGCGATGCGCCACCGCATCCAGGCCCACCGCTACTGGGAGCTGGGCGAGGAGGATGCCGCGTACAAGTGGAACAACTACATCAGCCGGTTCCACTGGCGGCACACGGACCTCATGGACGTCCTCTCCGGCTTCCAGGGGCGCGGACGCGTCGGGCTCGACAAGATGGCGCAGCTGCTGGGTTTCCCGGGCAAGCTCGGCATGTCCGGCGAGCAGGTGTGGGACGCGTTCCTCGAAGGGCGCATCGACGACGATCCGCAACTACTGCGAAACCGACGTCATCAACACGTACCTGGTCTACCTGCGCTTCGAGCTGATGCGCGGTCGCCTCACGCACGAGGAACACGACCAGGAGGTTGCGCTCGTACGCCAGGTCCTGAGCGAGGCCTCGAAACCGCACCTGCAGGCATACGTCGCGGCGTGGCCCCCGTGCAGCGGATGATGCGGCACGCATGAAACGCCTGCAGATGGCGCCCGAAGAGGCGGACATCGTCGACCTGACGCACGAAGCGGCAGGTGTCGCCCGCATCGACGGCAAGACCGTGTTCGTCGCCGATGCCTTGCCGGGCGAGCGCGTCGTCCTGCGGCGCACGCACCGGCACCGCAAGGTCGATTACGCGGTCACCGAACAGGTCCTCACGCCCAGTCCCGAGCGCGTCGTGCCGCGCTGTCCGCATTTCGGCCTGTGTGGCGGCTGCGCCCTGCAGCACCTCGCACCCGCGGCGCAGCTCGCGTTCAAGCAGCACCAGCTGGTCGAGAACCTCACGCGACTCGGCGGCGTGGAGCCGGGCCTGCTGCTCGAGCCGCTCGCGGGACCGGTGTGGAATTACCGCCGCCGCGCGCGGCTCGGCATCAAGCTCGTGCCGCGCAAGGGCAAGGTGCTGGTCGGGTTCCGCGAGCGTTCGTCGCCGTACGTCGCGGACATCCAGGAATGCCACGTGCTGGTCGAGCCCGTCGGCCGGTTGATGGTGCCGCTGGCGCAGCTGGTCGAGAGCCTGTCGATCGCCGATCGCGTGCCCCAGGCCGAGGTCGCCGTATCCGATGCGGTCGTCGTGCTGGTGCTGCGCGTGCTGGCACCGCCCACAGCGGTCGATCTCGAGCAGCTCGCCGCGTTCGAGCGCGAGCACGGCGTGCGTTTCTACCTGCAGGCGGGAGGGCCCGATACCGTGACGCCGCTGCGGCCGGAGGCCGAACCGCTGAGCTACCGGATCGATGCGGGCGACCTGTCGATCCAGTTCGAACCCACGGACTTCATCCAGGTGAACGGCGCGCTGAACCAGTTGATGGTCGGGCGTGCGCTCGAGCAGCTGCAACCGCAGCCGTCCGACCGCGTGCTCGACCTGTTCTGCGGGCTCGGAAATTTCTCGTTGCCGCTGGCGCGGATTGCCGGATCCGTGGTTGCCGTGGAAGGCGATGCGTCGCTCGTGCGCCGGGCGCGCGCCAATGCCGGACGCAACGGCGTCGGCAACGTGGAGTTCCACGTGGCCGACCTGTTCGGCGACGTGGCGGGCCTGCCGTGGACGAAGGGACGGTACGATCGCGTGCTGCTCGATCCGCCTCGCGCCGGCGCCAAGGAAATCCTGCCGCGTGGTCGCGGCGAGCGGGGCCCACCGCGTCGTGTATATTTCCTGTCATTCGGGCAGCCTCGCGCGCGATGCGGGGCTGCTGGTGCGACGAGCACGGGTTCCGGCTCACGGCGGCGGGAGTGATGGACATGTTCCCGCACACGACGCACGTGGAAGCCATGGCGGTGTTCGACCGATGAGGCACTCGATGCAGCAGGGGATGGAACGCGAGGCACGGCCGTGACGCTGGGACCCCTGATGGTCGACGTTGCGGGCACGGAGCTGACGGCCGAAGACCGGCACGTACTCGAGCACCCGCTCGTCGGTGCGGTCATCCTCTTTACCCGTAATTTCGCGACCTATGCGCAGCTCGAGCGCCTCGTGGCCGAGATCCGCGCCGTGCGCACGCCGCCGCTGCTCGTGACCGTCGACCACGAGGGTGGCCGCGTCCAGCGCTTCCGCACGGACTTCACGGTGTTGCCGCCGCAGCGGGCGATCGGGCACGTCTACGACATCAATCCGGAGTCCGGCCGCCGGCTCGCGTGGCAGTGCGGCTGGCTGCTCGCCGCCGAACTGCGTGCGGCCGGCATCGACATGAGCTTCGCGCCCTGCATCGACCTCGATTACGGCGTCAGCGAGGTGATCGGCGACCGTGCGTATCACCGTGACCCCGAGGCCGTCGCGCGTCTCGCCGTGGCGTGCATGCAGGGCATGCGCACCGCAGGCATGCAGGCGACGGCCAAGCATTTTCCCGGTCACGGCGCGGTCGTTGCCGATTCGCACAAGGCGCTGCCGGTCGATCGCCGGCCGCTCATCGAACTGGCGGACGACCTGCTGCCGTACCGCCGCATGATCGCGAATGGCCTCACCTCGGTGATGGTCGCGCACGTCCTCTTTCCCCAGGTCGACGAGGCGCCCGCAGGCTTCTCGGCGCGCTGGATCCAGCAGGAACTGCGCTGGGGTCTCGGCTTCACGGGTGCCGTGTTTTCCGACGACCTCAGCATGGGCGGCGCGGCCTTCGCCGGGACGGTGCCGGAGCGTGCCCGCCGCGCCATCGACGCAGGGTGCGACCTGCTGCCGATCTGCAACGATCGCGCCGCCGTGCTGGCGACGCTCGACGAGCTGGGAGGCGAGGCGGACCCGTTGAGCCAGGTGCGCCTCGTGCGGCTGCACGGCCGGCCGATGCCGCTGCAAGCCGACCTGCGACGGAGTCCACGCTGGCTCGAATGCCGCGCCGCGGTCGACCACTGTCGCGACGCTCCGAGCCTGCAACTGAACGCGTGAGCGTGACCGGAGGGGGAACCGAGCCGATGACCGAAGCAATCACCGCTCCAGCCACACCCGAGTCACGCGCGCTCGAGGAAGCGCTGCGCCACGTGCCCGACGGTGTGGCGATCGTCGAGGCGCGTGACGGCATCACGCTGATGATCTACGGCAATGCGACGCTGGCCGGCCTGCTGCGACGGACCGAGGCCTGGTTCGCGAATCGGCCCCTGGTGGACGTGGAGGTCGAATCGCCCGCCGATGCGGCAGCAGCGACGGCCACCGGCACGACGGGTCTTGGCATGCGCGTCCGCCTGAAGCGCGTCGACGGCACGTTCGTCGAGTGCGAGCGCTGGGCAGTCATGCTGCCCGGCGACGCGGGTCGCGCTGTATTACCGGCCGGTGCCGAAGAACGCCGCCGGCGCGCTGGCGGCGGCGCTGGAGCGGACGAGCGGCCTCAGCACCGAGGAGGACCTGCTCGAGTTGCTCCACCGTGACTGGTCGATCGGCCAGCGCGACGGGCGCAGCGTGACGCTGATGCGCTTCGGGATCGACTCGTGGCAGGAATACCAGGACACCTTCGGGCGCGGCGTCAGTGACAACGTGCTGCGCCAGGTGGGTCGCACCATCGCGGCGGTGACCAAGCGGGCCAGCGACGTCGTTGCCCGCAGCGGCAGCGACGGCTTCCTCGTGCTCGGCGTCGGCATGGATTCCGACAGTGCCCTCGGCTTCGCGGCACAGATCGTGGCGCGCATTCGCGCGCTGTCGATCCACCATCCCCGCTCCGTGACCGGTCGCTTCCTGACGGTCAGCGCCGGCGTGGTGACCGTCGCTCCGCCCCGCGACGCCGGCTGCGACTCGATCGTTTCCGCCAGCGCTGCGGCGCTCGAGGTGGCGCGGTCCGGTGGCGGCAACCGCGCCCACCGCGGGAAATAGGTGCCACTCACCTATTCCCGTCCGGGCCGATGGGGGAGACTGCTGCGGTGAAACTCCAGCCCTTCGACGACGCGTACCTCCCGCAACTGATGGGCTGGTTCCCGGACAGGCAGGCGACCACCGTCTGGGGTGGCCCGGGATTCAGGTGTCCCTTCACCCAGACGACGTTCCGCGAGGACGCGCGGATCGACAGCCTGCCGACCCGGGCGCTGCATGACGATAGCGGGCACTTCGTCGGGTTCGGCCAGTACTACGAGCGTGTCGGCCGCTGTCACCTGGGCCGGCTTGCGATCGTGCCGTCGATGCGCGGTCACGGCTTCGGCACTCAACTCGTCCGTGGCCTGTGCGTCGAAGGCAGCCAGGCCCTGGGATCCGACACGTTCTCGCTGTTCGTGTTGCCCGGCAATGCAAGGGCCCTGCGCCTGTACGCGAAACTGGGCTTCGTCAAGGCGCCGTATCCCGAGCCGTCGCCCCTGTTTGCAGACTGTGTCTACATGGTCGCGTCGCGCCTGCCCTGATCCGCCGCCGGCCGCAGGGCCCGTTGCAGCCAATACGACTGTCGCTCACGTGCGCGGGGGTCTAGCCTAGGCCCGATATGGCGAGCGGTGAGGCAACAAGCATATGAAGAACCGCATCCTGATCATCGACGGTCATCCCGACCCCAAGGGGCCGCATTTCGTGCACGAACTGGCCGATTACTATCGGCAGGGCGCGAAGGAGGGCGGCCACCAGGTGAGGTTGTTGCGGGTCGGGGCCCTGCGCTTCCCGCTGCTCACCAGCAGCAAGGCGTACCTGAAGGGCAAGGTACCCGCATCGATCGTGGCGGCGCAGAAATCGATACGCTGGGCCGATCACGTCGTCCTGCTGTATCCGCTGTGGCTGGGCACGCTGCCGGCGAAGCTCAAGGGCTTCATCGAACAGGTGCTGCGTCCGGGGTTCGCATTCGAGCAGCGCGGCGCGGGCCAGCACCCCCGCCGGTTGCTGGGGGGACGATCGGCGCGCGTCGTCGTGACCCGAGGCATGCCGGAACTGTTCGACGAGGTCGATCGCAGTCCACGCAGCATCCGCAACGTCGCGGTCGAGGTGCTCGAGATCTGCGGGGTTCGACCGGTCCGCATCACGGTCGTGGAAGGCGCCGAAACGATGACCGATGTCGAGCGTGACAAGGTCCACTACGACATGCGGCGGTTGGGCGCGATCGCCAAGTAGCGCACCGGGCACGGTTGCAAGTCGGATCGAACCCTGACGGGCTGGGCGCGGACAGCTCACACGAGCGCGCGCCTCGCGTTCTCCAGGGCGTAGCCGGCGTACGACGCGGCCTGCCGGCTCCAGTGTGCCGGATTCCCTCCGTCGGGCTCGCCCGAGCGCCAGACGTAGACCTTGGCGCGCGTGGCGGCGCGATGGCTGCGATAGAAGTCGAGCAGCGACTCAGGTGCCGCATCGCCGAGTTCGCGCAGGCACTGCTCGCGGAGCTGCCGGCCCGCTGCTGCATGGCCGAGGCGCGCGCATTCCAGTTCGAGGAAGCAGAGTTCCTCGGCACGGTCGAGGATGCGCAGGTCGCGGTCGAACTCGAGGCAATCGATGATGGCCGGGTGCTCGTTGACGAACACGTGCTCGGGGCGCAGGTCGCCGTGACCTTCGACGATGCAGCCGGCGTCGACGCGCTGCCGCAGCAGATCGCCGCAGGACCCGAGGTAGCGCTGCTGCGCGTCGGCGAGTTCGGCCGCGCCGGCGATGCAGGCACCGGCCAGCACCGCGTGGTTTCGGGCTGCCTGTCGCTCCAGCCGGGCTGCCAGCGACTCATCCGCAGGCAGCGTTGTCACCACCGCAAGGTAGAACCGCGCGAGCAGGTGCGCGATGCCGTCAAGTGCGCCGGGAGCGCTCGCGCCTCGCGCGAGCACGGCATCGAGCTGGCGTCGCCGGTCCAGCCGCCGCATGCCGACCAGCCAGTCGACGGTCGCGCCGTGGCCGTCGAGATGGAAGCCACCCTCACCATCGATCGACAGCGGAACGGCGCGCAGGTAGACGTCGGGCGCGAGGCGCCGGTTCAGGCGCACTTCCTCGAACGAGTTGTGCCGCCGTGCCTCGAGCGTGCCGTAGTCCATGCTGTCGCGGCGCACGGGCTTGCGCAGCTTCCAGGCGCGCTCGCCCGCCAGGAACACCCAGGCAAAGTGGGTCTCGATCGCCTCGTCACCCGGACCGCAGAGGCTGCGCAGGAATGCGACCTTGCTCGCGAAGCTGGGGTCTGCCGCACGCACGCATCCGACCATAGCACCGCCCGGGCGGAGGCGGCATTCGGATCAATGCCGGGTCACGCAGCCGGTGAGGCTGTCGAGCAGCTTCTGTGCGGCGCCGAACCGCTCTTCCGGGTCTTCCCACTGGCCGGTGAAGCGGATCTTCTTCGGGCCATCGAAGCGCATCGCGCGAGCGCTCTTCTGCAGCAGCAGGATCAGCGCACCCGGATCGACGGGCGTCTCCTCGCCAAACGCGACCGAGCCGCTGCCCGTACCCACGTCCATGCGCTCGATGCACAGCGGTGCGGCGACGACGCGCAGGCGCGCGATGCGGAACAGGTTCTTCGCGGGCTCCGGCAACGGGCCGAAGCGATCCATCGTCTCCGCCTGCAGGTCCTCGAGCTCGGTGACCGACTGCACCGACGAGATCCGCTTGTAGAGGACGAGGCGCGCGTGCACGTCGGGCAGGTAGCCTTCAGGCAGCAGCGCCGGCACGTGCAGGTCGATCTCCGGGCCGTGGTGCAGCGGCTTCTCCAGCTCCGGCGTCTTGCCGGCCTGCATCGCCTTGACCGCACGTTCGAGCAGTTCCATGTACAGCGCGAAGCCGACCTCCTGGATCTGCCCGCTCTGGCCTTCACCGAGCAGTTCGCCGGCGCCCCGGATCTCGAGGTCGTGGGTCGCCAGCACGAACCCGGCGCCCAGGTCCTCGAGCGACTCGATCGCCTCGAGCCGGCGGGCGGCGTCGGCGGTCATGGCGTTCTTCGGCGGCGTGACCAGGTACGCATACGCCTGGTGGTGCGAGCGCCCGACGCGGCCGCGCAGCTGGTGCAGCTGGGCGAGGCCGAAACGATCGGCGCGATCGATGATGATCGTGTTGGCGGTCGGCACGTCGATGCCGCTTTCGATGATGGTCGTGCAGAGCAGCAGGTTGGCGCGCTTGTGGTAGAAGTCGAGCATGACCTGCTCGAGGTCGCGCTCGCGCATCTGCCCGTGGCCGATCACGATCCGCGCCTCGGGCACCAGCTGCGCGAGCTGCCCGCCCATCCGGTCGATCGTGTCGATGCTGTTGTGGACGAAGTACACCTGGCCGCCGCGGCGCAGCTCGCGCAGGCACGCTTCGCGGATCGTCGGGTCGTTCCATTCGCTCACGAAGGTCTTGATCGACAGGCGCGCGGCCGGCGGCGTCGTGATCAGCGAGAGGTCACGCAGCCCGCCGAGCGTCATGTTGAGCGTGCGCGGGATCGGCGTCGCGGTCAGTGTCAGTACGTCGACCTCGGCGCGCAGCGCCTTGAGCTTCTCCTTGTCGCGGACGCCGAACCGGTGCTCCTCGTCGATGATGACGAGGCCGATGTCCTTGAATTTCACCCCGGGCTGCAGCAGCCGGTGCGTGCCGACCACGATGTCGACCTTGCCCGAAGCCAGCCCGTCGAGTGCGGACTTCGCCTGGGCCCCGGCCCGGAAGCGGGACAGCAGCTCGATCTTGACCGGCCAGTCGGCGAAGCGGTCGATGAACGTCTCGTAGTGCTGCTGCGCGAGCAGCGTCGTGGGCACCAGCACCGCGACCTGCTTGCCGCCCTGGACCGCAACGAACGCGGCGCGCAACGCGACCTCGGTCTTGCCGAAGCCGACGTCGCCACAGACGACGCGGTCCATCGGCCTGGCCGAGCGCAGGTCCGCGACGACGGCATTGATCGCGCTCATCTGGTCGACGGTTTCCTCGAACGGGAACCCCGCCTCGAATGCCCGCAGCTGCTGGTCGTCGACGGCGAAGGCATGACCCTGCCGTGCGGCACGTCGCGCATAGACGTCCAGCAGTTCTGCCGCCGCATCGCGGATTCTTGCCGCGGCCCGTGACCGTGCCTTGGACCACTGGTCGCCGCCGAGCTTGTGCAACGGCGCCGTTTCCGCAGGCGCGCCGGTGTAACGGCTGATGCGCTCGAGGGACTGCACCGGTACGTACAGCTTGTCGCCGCCCGCGTATTCGAGGACCAGGAATTCGGCCGTCATGCCGCCTGCATCCATGGTCATGAGCCCGGTGTAGCGTCCGACCCCGTAATCTTCGTGCACGACGGGTGCGCCTGGACGCAGGTCCGCGAGCTGCTGGATGATCTTCGCGGGATCGCGGTCGGAGCGGCGGCGCCGGCGTTCCTGCCGCGCGCGCTCGCCGAAGAGCTGTTCCTCGGCATAGATGGTAAGCGATGGATCGCGCAGCGCGACACCCGAGGCGAGCGGTGCGACTGCGAGGCCGATACGCACATCGGACTCGAGGAATTCGCGCCAGCTGCCGACGACCTTGGCCACGACCTCGAACGGGCGCAGCAGGTCGAGCAGCAGTTCACGGCGACCCGCCGACTCCGCGGCCAGCAGCACGCGGCCCGGTGCCGCACGCAGCTGATCCGCAAACGCACGCAGCGTTTCCTCCTTGCGCTGGTCCAGTCGCGCGGTCGGTGCCGGCATGCTGCCGAAGTCGAACACCGGAACGACGGGGGGTGGCTGCAGAGTGATCGACTCGAGCGGCGCAGGTTCTGGCGGCGCCTCACCCACGAAGACGTGCGGGACGCGGTGGCGTGCCGCAGCCACTCGTCCGCGGGCACGCAGATTTCCACCGGGTCGAGGACGGGATGCTCGATGTCGTAGCGGCGCTCCTCGTGCCGCTCGACGAGCGTGCGCCACGCCTCCGCGAGGCCCGCTTCGTGATCGGCCGGGAGCAGCACCGTCGCGTGTCCGGGCAGGTAATCGAGCAGCGTTGCGGTCCGTTCGAAGAACAGCGGCAGGTAGTACTCGACGCCCGCCGGTGCGAGGCCTTCGCCGACGTCGCGGTACAGCGGCATGCGCGTCAGGTCGCCCTGGAAGCGCGTGCGGAAGCGCCGGCGGAAATCCTTGATTGCTTCCGGTGCAAGCGGGAATTCGCGCGCCGGCAGCAGGTCCAGCCGCTCGAGCCTGGCCGTAGACCGCTGCGTCTCGGTGTCGAAGCTGCGGATGCTGTCGATGACGTCGTCGAAGAGGTCGATGCGCAACGGTGCGTCGGCCCCCATCGGGAAGATGTCGAACAGCGAGCCGCGAATCGCGAAGTCGCCCGGCTCGCCCACCTGCGGCACGCTCGCGTAACCCGCACTGGTGAGGCGCAGCCGGAACTGCTCGAGGTCGAGGGCTTCGTGGACCTTGAGGCTCAGCGCGTGGCCGTCGATGAACGTGCGCGGCGGCAGTCGCTGCAGCGCCGTGGGCAGGTCCACGAGCACGATGCCGCGCTCGAGTGCCGGCATCCGGGCGAGGGCCCGCAGGCGCTGCGAGATGATGTCCGGGTGCGGCGAGAACTGGTCATAGGGCAGGGTCTCGTAGCCGGGGAACGCATAGATGCCGAGTTCCCGGGCGGCGAAGAAGCCGAGTTCTTCCTCGAGACGCGCGGCGGTGGCGGCGTCCCGGGTGACGACCAGCAGGGGCCCCTGGGCCGATTCGGCGGCGCGCGCGATCGCCAGCGCCGTGGCGGCGCCGGTCAGGCCGATCCAGCGCAGGCTCGGTCGGTCCGGGGAGGGCAGGGTCGGGACGAGGTCGGGCATGCTTTGGGTGAGGAGCCGGGTCCCGGAAAACCAATGGACGGCACTCCCCGACGCGTGGCGCCGGAGATCGCGGGGCGAATTCTAGAGTGGAAATCCGGAAATAGGTGACACTCTCCTATTTCCCGAAATAGGAGAGTGTCACCTATTTCTGAGCGTCCCCTGCTTCCGTTACCGGGCGGGGGTGAGGACCGAGTGGATCACGTGGTCGTACTCGAAGTAGACCGTGAATCCGGGATACACCCAGCTGCTGATCGGCGGATTGCCGACGGCCGCCACGCGCTGCGTCGGAGCGCCGAATTGCTGCTCGACCTGGGCTTTGCTCGCGCCACGCGCCGGGGTGGCCACCTGGGCCGGAGCGGGCGGGGATGCCGCCGGCATGTCGACGGTCTGGGCCGGGAGCGACGGAGCGCCCGCCAGGCCGAGGATGGCCGCGCCGAGTGTCGCAAGGGTCTGCCTACGCATCTGTCTGGTCTCCCGAACCAAGCCCGACCCACTATAGCACCGGGCGCGAATCCGCCAGAGCCTCGCCCGCTAAATCCTTGTTCCAGTTCACTCTCTGGCCGCACCGCGCCCGCCGGGAAAGATGCAATCCACGCGCGCGCCCGGTAGCCTTGCGGCTCGTTTCCCCTCCAGTGACCTCGCCCCGGTGTTTCACCCGCTGCCCGTCTTCGTCGGCCTGCGCTACGTCCGGACCCGCCGCCAGGGCTTTTTCGTCTCCTTCATCTCCTGGATCTCGATGGCCGGCGTCTGCCTGGGCGTCGCTGCGCTCATCACCATCATCTCGGTCATGAACGGCTTCGAGGGTGAATTGCGCAACCGGCTCGTTTCCCTGACCGCCCACGCCACGGTCTCCGGACCCCCGGGCCGGCTCGCGCAGTGGCCCGCGCTTGCCGAGCGGCTCAAGACCGTGCCGGGGGTGCAGGGGGTCGCGCCGTTCGTCGACGTGCAGGCGATGCTGGGGCGTTCCGGGACGCTGGAACCCGTCCTGCTGCACGGCATCGACCCGCAAGCCGAAAGCGCGGTTTCCTCGATCGAACAGCACCTGGTCGAGGGCACGCTCGCCGACCTCAAGCCCGGTTCGCGCGCCCTGATCCTCGGCCGCGTCCTGGCCTGGCAGATCGGGGCCGAGGTCGGCGACGAGCTGACCGTGATGGTGCCGGGACGCGACATGCTCGCGGCCGGCGGCAAGCCCATGCTGCAGACCTTCACCGTGACCGGAGTGTTCGAAGTCGGCCTGCAGGACCACGACGGCTCCCTCGCGCTGGTGTCGCTGGCCGATGCCGCGGACCTGACCGGTTCGACCAATGCGGTACCCGCCGGGTTGCGGGTGCGGTTCGACGACGTGATGAGCGCCCCCGCGCGCGTCGGCGAGCTGCGGGCCGCGGCGGGGGAGGGCCTCACGGTCACGGACTGGAGCGAAGAACACGCCGCTTATTTCCGCGCGATCCGCATCGAGAAGACGATGATGAGCCTGATCCTGCTGCTCGTCGTCGCCGTGGCCGCCTTCAACATCGTCGCGGCGCTGGTGATGGTCGTGAACGAAAAGCGCTCGGACATCGCGATCCTGCGCACCCTCGGGCTGCCGCCCCGCGGCGTCGTCGCGGTCTTCCTCACGCAGGGGCTCGTGATCGGCGCGATCGGCACGCTGCTCGGGCTGCTGCTCGGCGTCGCTCGTCGCGGCCAACGTCGGCACGATCGTGCCGGTCCTCGAGGGCCTGTTCGGCTTCCACGTGATGGACCCGACGGTCTACTACATCACCGAGATTCCCTCGGAGCTGCGCGCGTCGCAGATCGTCACGATCACGCTCGTGGCGTTCATCCTGACCGTCGTCGCGACGATCTATCCGGCGATCCGCGGCGCGGCCACCGAGCCCGCGGAAGCGCTCCGCTACGAATGATGGGCGCGCGCAACGTCCCGTTCGAACTGCGGATCGGCCGGCGCTACCTGCGCTCGACCGGCAACCGCTTCCTGTCGTTCATTTCGCTGATCTCCATGGTGGGCGTGGCGATCGGCGTCGCGGTCCTGATCGTCGTGCTGTCCGTGATGAACGGGTTCGAGCACGAGCTGCGGGCGCGCATCCTGAGCCTCACCTCGCATGCCTCGATCACTGCCTTTGGCGAAGGCCTGGCCGACTGGCGGGCGCTGCGCGAGCAGGCAATGACCAACCCGCGGGTGGTGGGCGCGACGCCGTTCGTGGAAGGCGAGGTGCTGCTGATCGCCGATCGGCCGCAAGGGTCGGCCAGCGCCGCCACGTTCCGCGGCATCGATCCGCAGCTCGAACCGCAGGTCTCGGCACTGCACGAACGGCTGACCAGCGGCTCGATGGATGCGCTCGCGCCTGGCTCGTTCAATATGATCCTCGGCAACGAACTGGCGCGGCAGCTCGGCGTGCAGCCCGGCGATGCGGTCGTCGTCGCCGTCGCCAAGGGCAACGTGACGCCGGCCGGCGTGATGCCGCGACTGCGACGCTTCAAGGTGGCGGGCATCTTCCACTCCGGGATGTACGAGATCGACGCCACGCTGGCAGTCGTCAACCTCGGCGACGCAGGCCGCATGCTGCGCCTCGGCGACAACGTCACCGGGACTGCGGCTCGCCGTGCAGGATCCGTACGAGGCGCCGCTCGCAGCACGCGAAGTCGCCACGGCGCTCGGCGGCGGTCTCTACGTCGAGGACTGGACCCAGCGCAACGCCAACTTCTTCCGCTCGATCGAGCTGACCAAGCGCATGATGTTCTTCATCCTGCTGCTGGTCGTGGCCGTCGCGGCGTTCAACATCGTCTCGACGCTGGTGATGGCGGTCAAGGACAAGCAGCCCGACATCGCGATCCTGCGCACCATCGGCGCGCGGCCGTCGAGCGTGCTCGCCATCTTCACGACGCAGGGCACGGTGATCGGCCTGCTGGGGACGCTCGCGGGCGTGGCGCTCGGCGTGCTGCTGTCCTTCAACCTCGAAGCGATCGTGCACGGCCTCGAGCGGCTGTTCGGCACGCAATTCATGGATGCGAGCGTCTACCTCATGAGCGACCTGCCGGCCCGCGTCGAACCGCGCGACGTGCTGCTGATCGCCGGGACGGCGTTCGCGCTCTGTTGTCTTTCCACGGTCTACCCCGCGTGGCGCGCGGCGACGACCGATCCCGCGAGGGCCCTGCGGCATGACTGACGAACCGATCCTCGCTTGCGACGACGTGCGCAAGCATTTTGTCGAGGCGGGCAACCGCCTCGACGTCCTCACCGGCGTGAACCTGCGCGTGCTGCGCGGCGAGACGCTCGCGATCATCGGCGCGTCCGGGTCGGGCAAGACGACGCTGCTGCAGATCCTGGGCGGGCTCGACCTGCCGTCGGGGGGCAAGGTACGCCTGCTCGGCACCGAGTACTCGAGCCTCTCGGAGGCGAAGCGCGGCGACCTGCGCAATCGCGCGCTCGGCTTCGTGTACCAGTTCCATCACCTGCTGCCGGAGTTCAGCGCGCTGGAGAACGTCGCGATGCCGTTGCTGGTGCGGCGCACGCCCGTGGCCGAGGCGAAGGCGCAGGCGCGAAAATTCCTCGAGCGCGTCGGCCTGGGCGAGCGGCTCACGCACCGGCCTGCGCAGCTCTCCGGCGGCGAGCGGCAGCGTGCGGCCGTCGCCCGCGCGCTGGTTGCCCAGCCGCGACTGGTGCTGGCCGACGAGCCCACCGGCAACCTCGACGGCCGCAACGCCGAAAGCGTGCTCGAGCTGATGCTCGAGCTGAACCGCGAACTCGGCACGAGCCTGGTCGTCGTCACGCACTCCGGCGCGATCGCCGCGCGCATGCAGCGCGTGCTGACGTTGCAGGACGGGCAGCTGGTCGATGCCTGAGCAGGCGTCCCGTCCAACGGGTTCCCGGAGGTGACTTTGCCCGCAGCGTCTCCCACGGTGGACTCGCGCAGGACCGGCTGGCGTCGCTGGTGGATCGCGTCGCGCCCGCGCACCCTGACCATGGCGGTGACCCCCGTGGCCGTGGGATCGGCACTGGCCTGGAGCGAAGGCGCGCGGCCCGACTGGCCGGTCTTCGTGCTGACGCTCGCGTGCGCGATGCTGATCCAGGTGGCGACCAACCTGCTGAACGACGTGTCCGATTACGAACGCGGCAACGATCGCGCCGATCGCGTGGGTCCCCTGCGCATCACGGCGGCCGGCCTCGCGACCCCGGCCGAGGTCCGGCGCGCGGCCACGATCGCCTTTGCCGTCGCCCTGGTGATCGGCCTGTACCTGGTGTGGGCAGGCGGTGCCGTCATCCTCGCGCTCGGCGTGTTCTCGATCGCGGCCGGCTGGGCGTATTCGGGCGGAACACAACCCATCTCGCACGGCCCGCTCGGCGAGTTGTGGGTGCTGCTGTTCTTCGGCGTCGTGGCGGTCTGCGGCAGTCACTACCTCCAGGCGCACGCAATGGTCGGCCTGGTCGGTGATGTTCGGCCTTGCCATCGGCTCGATGGCGTCCGCCGTGCTGCTGCTCAACAACTACCGTGACCTCGAGCCGGACCGGATCGCCGGGCGGCGGACCCTCGCTTCGATGCTCGGACGCGCGCGGTCGCAGGTCGTTTTCGCGCTGCTCCTGCTGCTGCCACTGGTGCTGCCCACGTGGCTTGCGCTCGGGCCATCCGGGGCAGCGGTGGCTCGGGCTGGCGTGGCTCGCCCTGCCTGCTGCTGCTGGCGTCGATCCTGCGGATGCGACGGCTCGACGGCGCGGCACTCAATCCCGTCCTCGGCCAGACTGCGATGACGCAGCTGGTGTTCGGGGCGCTCCTGACCCTGGGGTTACTGCTCTAATGCCCGACATCATCGGCACGCTGCTTCCGTTGGCGCTCGCGTTCATCATGTTCGCGGTCGGCGTCACGCTCGTCCCGGCGGACTTCACGCGGCTGGTGCGCGAGCCGCGGGCCGTCATCGCCGGCCTGATCGGCCAGCTCGTGCTGCTGCCCGTCTTTGCGTGGGCCCTCGCGGTCGCGTGGCGACTGCCGCCCGAGATGGCGGTGGGCCTCGTGATCCTGGGCGCCTGCCCGGGCGGGGCAAGTTCGGCGCTGATCACGCACCTCGCGCGCGGCACGGCCGCCTTGTCGGTGACGCTCACCGCGATCACCAGCGTGGTCGCGCTCGCCAGCATGCCGATCGTGGTGCAGGTGGCCTTGCGCGTCTTCCTCGGCGACCAGGACGCCATCGAACTGTCGATCCTCCGGCTGGTGCGCGGCGTGTTCGTGATCACGACCGTGCCGGTCGCGGCCGGCATGCTGCTGCGGGCCTGGCGTCCTGCGCTGGTGGACCGGTGGCAGGCGCCGCTCGGCCGGGTAGCCACGACGCTGTTCGTGCTGATCGTGATTGCGACGTTCGTCAGCCAGCGCGAGGCGCTGCTCGCCAACCTGTCGAGCGTCGGCCCCGCGGCGGCGAGCCTCAACGTGGCCGTGATGCTGTCGGGCATCGCGCTCGGGCTGGCCTTCCGGCTGGAGCGACGCGATGCCATTGCGATCGCGTCCGAGTGCGGCCTGCAGAACGCCGCACTCGGGATCTTCGTCGCCACGAGCATCCTCGGGACGGCGTCGCTGGCCGTGCCGAGCGTCGTCTACGCGTTGCTGATGAACGTCGGTGCGCTTGCGCTGATCTATTTCGCGCGCCGCTGGGTCGGGCCCGATGCGATTCGCTTGCAGCCGCGTGCCGGGTAGGGCCCCGAGGCGCGGGTCTTACAAGGCGAAGTAGAACTGCAGCCAGTACTTGTCGCCTTCGGCCTTGTTGCGCGCCTCGAACTCGTGCTGTGACTTGGCGGTGATGCCCCAGCCGTCACCGCGATAGACGACCTGCGGTCCGCAGCCCGAAGACCCGCAGTCGTCGGCCGTCCACCGGGACGGTCTCGCCGTCGATCTCGTCGTCGGTGACCTGCTGGTGCCAGTAGCCGTTCAGGCCCACCAGGACCTTGGGCGCGACGCGCGCGTTCACGGAAAAGTCGGCACCGACCTCGTGGCCCGAGTGGTACTGCGTGTCCGGATTGCTGTCGTTCAAGCGTCAGGTTGGCGCGCAGGTTCGCGTCGTAGCGTCCGCCGAACGGGGCCGTGATCGCGTAGTACAACGTGGTCGCCCAGTAATTGCGGCCCGGGTTGAACAGGTTGGCCTTGTCGTAGGAGCCGTTGGGTACGTGCAGGTCGATCCCCGCGATCGAATGCCGCGTGGGTGCGTGCCAGCCGAGCATCAGGCCCAGGGCGGCATCGCCGAAGCCCGTGTCGTAGTCCTCGCGCGGCCCGATGCTGGCATCGCCGACGAGGAAGGGCTGCGCGACGAGCCAGCCGACGGAGCCGCCGAAGACCCTGGCGGTGGGATGGACGCCGAGGTAGCGCAGCGTGTGGGCGCGTACGTTGACGTCGAACCGCACGGGGCGACTCGTCGCCGTCGTTGGTCGTCGTTTCCTTGGCGGTGTAGTACGAGTTGTAGACGTAGAGATAATGGCCCGGCTTGGGCAGGATGCCGGTCGCCACGGTGTTCAGGCCGTACGGGTAGACGCTGCCACCGCCTTCGGTCGCGTGCGCATCCTGGAACCCGAGGCCCGTCAATGCGATGAAACCGCAAGTCGCCAGCCTGGCAAGCGCCGCGCTCCGCGCCATTCCGAGTCGTCTGCCTGCCCGATGGATCATCTTCGCCCCAGCCGCGGAAAAGTTGGCGCAGTTTTCCTGAGCCCAAGGCCGTCGCGCGTCCGGGATATCCCCTAGGGCCTGTTAACACTCATGATCATGAGTGTTAACAGGCCCTGGCGGACCGGATGGGATTTGAATACCGGTCCGGGCGGCGGCGGGCGGATGCGCCAAACGCCATCGCCGACGCGCGTAAGATTGCGGGATGGCCGCACCCCCGCCTCGCAAGCGCAGCGCCGTTCCCGCATCCCGCGTGGGCAGGCTGCTGCGCTTCGGCATGTTGAGCGGCGAGCTCGCGTTCTCGACAGCGCTGAGTACGGCGCGCCAGATGACTTCCGGCCGCAAGCCTGACCTGGGGGCGGCGCTCCTGTCGTCCGGCAATGCGGACCTGCTGGCGCGGCGCCTGGCTGCGATGCGCGGCCCGGCGATGAAGCTGGGGCAGATCCTGTCCTTGCAGGGCGACGAGATGGTGCCCGACGCGTTCCGCGACGCGCTGTCACTGCTGCACGCGCAGGGCTATGCGATGCCCGATACGCAGCTGCGGCGGCTGCTCGGCCGGGAATACGGCAAGGGCTGGCAGGATAAATTCGCGCGCTTCGATTTCGAGCCGATCGCCGCCGCCTCGATCGGCCAGGTTCATCGCGCCCGCAAGCATGGCGGCCACGAACTGGCGCTCAAGATCCAGTACCCGGGCGTCGCGCGCAGCGTGGACAGCGACATCGACAACCTGGCGAGCGTGCTCGCGCGGCTGAATTTCCTGCCCATGAAGCTCGACGTGACTGCGCTCGCGGCCGAAGCGAAGCGGCAGCTCAAGCGCGAGACGGATTACGAGGCGGAGGCGCGCGCCCTCGAGCGCTATCGACGGTTCGTGGCGGACATGCCGGCGGTTGTCGTGCCGCGCGTGGACCGCAGCCTCACGACGCGCCACATCCTTGCCATGGAGTGGATCGAGGGCGATTCACTCGAGGTGCTGGCGAGCGAGGCGGTGCCACAGGCGCGACGCAACGCGGCCGCTCGCGTGCTGTACGAACTGCTGTTCCGCGAGTTGTTCGAGTTCCGCTTCGTGCAGACCGATCCCAATCTCGCCAACTACCTCTACCTGCCCGCGACGCAGCAGATCGCGCTGCTCGACCTGGGGTCGGTGGGTGAATACCCGGAAGCGTTCGTCGAGGCGTACCGAGGGGCCTGCCGCGGCGTGATCGCGGGCGACGAAGACGCCATCCGCGAGGCCGTCTTCGCGATCGGCTACGCGCGCAAGGGCGACCCGGAGCCGATGGTCCGCAACGCGGTGAACATCATCCGGCTGGTCTGCGAGCCGCTCGCGCACCGCGGACCCTACGACTTCGCGGCCTCGGGCCTCGTCGGACGCGGGCGCGACCTCAGTTTCAAGGTGCTGTTCGGCGAGGGCCTGCGGGCGCCGCCGCCCGAAACACTGTTCCTGCACCGCAAGCTCCTCGGCACGTTCCTGATCTGCACCCGGTTCCGCGCGCACATCAACGTGCACGCCCTGATCGAGCGGTTTCTCTGACGGGCAGGCGAGGCGCGGCCTCGCCGGGTGCTGCCGCTGCGGGCCGTCCATACGCTCTCGCGAATCCGTCCAATGCGGCACGATATGCGACTGGCCCGCCCGGGGAGGCGGCACGCACGCTGCAACTCTCCTCGAACGGGATGCCGTCATGTGGCGTATCGGGGCGGGCCTCGTCGCGGGCTCGTGTGCGGTGTTGTGCCTGCCGCAGCTGCCGGTTCCAGCCGCGGTCGCGCTCGTCGGCGCCGGCGGCGCGCTGCTGGCTGCCGTCGCGCGCCAGCCCTGGGTTGCCGCCGTTGCGCTCGGGTGCCTGCTCACCGGCGTGCAGTTGCAGCGCGGGCTCGCGGATCGCCTCGCCCCGGCCCTGCAGAACCAGGCGATCGACCTCTCCGGAACGGTCGCGAGCGTGCCGCAGGGGACGCTCGAGTTGCTCAGGTTCCGGTTCGCGCCGGACGACGAACGCCTGCCGCGGCTCGTCGACCTGACCTGGTACGACGCACCGGAACGCGTCCTGGCCGGGGAGCGCCTGGCCTTGCAGGTCAAGCTGCGTCGCCCGCGCGGCTTCGCCAACCCCGGTGGCCAGGACAACGAAGCGCGAATGCTGCGCGACGGGATCGGCGCGAGCGGTTACGTGCGCAGGGGTGAGCGCGGTGGGCGCAGCCCCGATGCCTGGCTGCGCGATCCCGTGCTGCTCGCGCGCGCAGCAGTCGCGGAAGCGATACGCCGCGAACTCGGGGACAGGCCGTCCGCGGGCATCGTGGCCGGGCTGTCGGTCGGACTGCAGGATGCCGTCAGTCGCGAACAGTGGCTGACGCTGTCACGCAGCGGCACGAGTCACCTGATGGCGATCTCGGGCCTGCATATCGCGATGGTGGCCGCGTTCGCGGCGTGGGCGGGCGGTCGCCTGCAGCGCTGGCGGCTGCGGCGTGGTGCATCGGGCGCACAGCGCGATGCCGCGGTGCTCGCGGGTGCCATCGCTGCGCTCGCCTACAGCCTGCTCGCGGGCTGGTCCGTGCCGACCCAGCGCACGATGGTGATGATCGGCTGCGGCGCCGCCGCGCTGCTGCTGCGGCGTCGCGTCGGCATCGCGGATGGGCTGGCACTGTGTGCGGGAGCCGTCGTGCTGATCGATCCGCTGGCCCCGCTCGCGCCGGGGTTCTGGCTGTCGTTCGGTGCGGTGGCGGCGATCCTGTTCGGCGCGACCGGTTACCTGCGCAAACCGCATGTCGTGCAGGGCTACCTGCAGGTCCAGGCAATCGTCACGCTCGGGCTCGTGCCGGTACTGGTCGGCAGCTTCGGCTCGGTGTCGCTCGTGTCGGCGCTCGTCAATCTCTACGCCATCCCGCTCTACACCTTGGGCGTAGTGCCGGCCGTGCTCGCTGCCAGCGTGGTTGCGCTCGCCTGGCCTGCTGCGGGATCGGTCCTGCTCGGATGGACGGGTTCGTTCATCGAACTCACCTGGCCGCTGCTCGAGGTGCCGGCCAGCTGGCCCCTCGCCACATGGTCGATCGCCGCACTCGAGCCGCTGGCCTGGGTGGCGCTGCTGGTGGGCACCGTCGCAGCCCTGGCGCCGCTGCCGCGGGTCGGACGTTTGGCCGGTGTCGTCATCGTCGTCGTCGCCTGCCTGTGGCGGCCGCTGCCGCCGAGGCCGGGCGCGGCGCGCGTCACCGTGCTCGACGTCGGGCAGGGATTGTCGGCCGTCGTCCAGACACATGACCACGCGCTCGTGTTCGATGCCGGGCCGTCGTTTCGCACGGGCACGGACACCGGACAGCTCGTCGTCGTGCCGTACCTGCGGCATCGCGGGATTCGCGGCATCGACATGCTCGTCGTGAGCCACGACGACGACGATCACAAGGGCGGGGCGGGGAGCGTGCTGGAGCTGATGCCGACCGGCAGGTTGGTGGTGGGGCCGAGCCTGATCAAGAGCCCTCACCCTGACCCTCTCCCGCTGAAGCGGGAGAGGGGACAAGAGCTCTGCGCACGCGGCACGGACTGGACCTGGGACGGCGTCGAGTTCGAGTGGCTCCATCCTGGACTGAAGCACTACGAGCGTGACAACGACAGCTCCTGCGTGCTGCTGATCCGGGCGGGGGGCCACACACTGCTGCTGACCGGCGACATCGAGGCCGAGGCCGAAGCGGATCTGGTCGCCGCGCGGGTCGCGCGGCCTTTCGATGTCGTGGTCGTACCGCACCACGGCAGCCGCACGTCTTCGACCGCGGGCTTCGTCGCAGCGGCGCGGCCTGGCTGGGTCATCTATCCGGTGGGTTTCCAGAACCGGTGGGGCTTTCCCGTCAGGCGCGTCGTGGAGCGCTGGCAGCAGGCGGGCGCGGCGGACCTGCGCACCAGCACCGGTGGTGCCATTACGTTCGACCTGGACCCCCGGGAGCCCTTGTCGAACCCCAGCGAATGGCGCGTCGAGCACCCCCGGCCGTGGCGTGATCCCTGAGCCACCACGCAGGTCGCCCGGACAGGGGCCATGCAGTATGATCCACGGGCCTTTTTTCAACGGGTACAGGGCTTAAGCTCTTCATGTTCGAAATCGTCAAGGCCGGTGGCATCGTCATGGTGCCGCTCATCCTGTGCTCCATCCTGGCCGCCGCGATCACGCTTGAACGCCTGTGGACGTTGCGGGGACGGCGCGTGGTGCCCGAGGAACTGACCGACAAGGTCTGGCGCTGGGTCGAAAACCGCACGCTCAGCGACAAGCAGATCATGGCGCTGCAGCAGCACTCGCCGCTCGGACGGGTGCTGGCGGCCGGCCTGGCCAATCGGAACCGTGACCGCTCGCTGATGATCGAGGGCATCGAGGACGCGGGCCGCCACGTCGCGCACGAACTCGAGCGCTACCTCGGCGCGCTCTCGACCATCGCGGCCATCTCACCTCTGCTCGGCCTGCTGGGCACGGTCACCGGCATGATCCGCACCTTCAAGGCGATCACGGTCGCGGGCGTCGGCAACCCGACCGCGATGGCCAGTGGCATTGCCGAGGCCCTGATCACGACGGCCGCGGGCCTGATCATCGCGATTCCGGCGCTCGTCGCGTATCGCTACCTGCGCAGTCGCGTCGATACGCACGTGATCGAGATGGAGAAGGAAGCCCTGAAGCTCGTGGCGGCGATCGACCGCACGCAGTCGACGCGGCCGGCGGCCGCGGCGGAACTGTCCGAGGTCTTGAGCGCGGCTGCGGCGACGCAGGAAGCCGTCGCTTGAAGTTCCAGCAGCGCCGGGCCGAGGAATCCGACCTCAACATGACGTCGCTGATCGACGTCGTCCTGCTGCTGCTGATCTTCTTCATGATGTCGACGAAGTTCATCGACGAGAGCCGGCTGCAGGTGCGCCTGCCCGAAGCCGGCATCCAGCCCGACGAGTCGGCCGTGCGCAAGACGGTCGAGATCGAAGTGACGGCGGAGGGTGGGTACCGCGTCGGCGGCCGCGACCTGGTCAACAACAGTGCCGATACGCTCGCCACCGCGCTTGCCCGCGAGACTGGCGGCAATCGCGGCCAGGTGATCACGATCCGCGCCGACGCCCGCGCCCTGCACCAGTCGGTGGTGACCGCAATGGACGTCGCGGGCCGCCAGGGTTACCGCCAGATCAACATTGCAACGGTTCACGATGGGTCGCAAAGCAGATAAGAACCTGAAGATGCCGGCGTACGCGATGAAGACGTACCGGCGCCTGCTGGGCTACCTGAAGCCGCACAAGGGCATGTTCGCGGTGGGCGTGGTCGGCATGGCCCTGTTTGCCATCACGGATGCCGCCTGGGCCGCGTTCGTGAAGTTCTTCCTGGACGGCACGTTCGTCGACAAGGACCCGCGCATGGTCTGGCTGGTGCCGCTGGCGCTGATCGGGCTGTTCATCGTGCGCGGTGTCGGCGACTACATGCAGACCTACTGCCCGGGCTACGTCGGCCGGCACATCGTCAAGACGCTGCGCGGCCAGATCTTCGATCGCTACGTGCACCTGCCGGTGGCTTACTTCGACACGCAGGCCTCGGGCGTGCTGCTGTCGAAGCTCACCTACAACACCGAGCAGGTCGCCACGGCGACGACGGATTCGATCACGGTATTCGTGCGCGACACGCTCACGATCGTCGGCCTGATCGGCTACCTGCTGTACCTGAACCCCAAGCTCACGCTGTTCAGCCTGATCGTCGGCCCGCTGATCGCTGCGCTGATCCGGCGCATCAACGTGCTGTTCCGCCGCTACAGCGGGCGCATCCAGAACTCGATGGGCGAGGTGACCCGCGTCGCCAAGGAAGCGATCGAGGCGCCGCGCGTCGTGCGCGTGTTCAACGCGCAGGGCTACGAGTCGCGGATGTTCGAAGAAGTCATCGAGCACAACCGGCGCTCGAACATGAAGCTGATGCTGACCAAGGCCCTCAGCAACCCGATCGTGCAGACGATCGCGGCCGTGGGACTCGCGGGCGTGCTGTATCTCGCGACGGTCGAGGCCGTGGCTGGACGCATGACGGTGGGCGAATTCACCTCGTTCATCGCGGCGCTGATGCTGATCACGGCGCCGCTGCGCCGGCTCGTCAACGTGGCGGGCCCGCTGCAGCAGGGCATCGCGGCCGCGCAGAGCATCTTCGAGGTGCTCGACACGCCCGCGGAAAACAAGGGTGGCGAACACCGGGTCGAACGCGTCAGCGGCGCGATCGAGTATCGCGACGTCGGCTTCCAGTACGCGACGTCGGCCGAGCCGGTGCTGAAGGGCGTGACCTTCAATGCGCGCCCGGGCGAAACCATCGCGATCGTCGGGCGGTCGGGCAGCGGCAAGTCGACGCTCGTCGGCCTGCTGCCGCGCTTCTACGACGCGACGGGCGGTGCCGTGCTCGTGGACGGCGTCAACGTGCGCGACTTCGACCTGCACGCGCTGCGCTCGCAGGTGAGCCTCGTCAGCCAGGAAGTCGTGCTGTTCAACGACACGATCCGCAGCAACATCGCGTTCGGTCATCCGGCCGAGCCGGGACAGATCGAGGCCGCGGCACGCTCGGCGCGCGTCACCGAGTTCACGGACCAGTTTCCCGAGGGCCTCGACACGGTCGTCGGCGACCGCGGTGCGCTGCTCTCGGGCGGACAGCGACAGCGCATCGCGATTGCACGCGCACTGCTGCGCAATACGCCGATCCTGATCCTCGACGAGGCGACTTCGGCCCTCGACACGGAGCTCGAGCGCCAGATCCAGGAGCAGCTCGAGGCGTTGATGGCCAACCGCACGACGCTGGTGATTGCACACCGGCTCTCGACCGTGGAGAAGGCCGACCGCATCCTCGTGATGGATGCGGGCCGCGTGGTCGAGATGGGGACGCACCACGAGTTGCTGGAGCGCGACGGCCAGTACGCCGTGCTGCACCGACTGCAGTTCAACGAATAGCGCATGTCGCTCGATACGGGCCTGCAGCGCGTCTGGTACGGGCCCAAGTGGCTCGCGCTGCCGTTGCTGCCGCTGGCCTGGGCTTTCGGTGCATTGGTCGCCCTGCGCGGCCTGCTGTATCGCCTGGGGATCCTGCGGACGCATCGCATCGACGCAGCTGTCGTCGTGGTCGGCAACATCACTGTCGGCGGCACGGGCAAGACCCCGGTCGCGGCGTGGATCGCCCGCCAGCTCAAGCTGCGCGGCCGCAAGGTCGCCGTCGTCTTGAGAGGGTACGGGGGGTCCCACCGCGGGGCACCGCGTCGGGTGAGTTTGTCGGACAATCCGGCAATCGTCGGTGACGAGGCCCTGCTGCACGCGCAGCGCGGGGCCGAGATCGTAGTCATCGGTTCCGACAGGGTGGCGGCTGCGGAACTGGCCCGGCGCGAGGGTGCCGAGGTCATCGTCTGCGACGACGGCCTGCAGCACCTGCGCCTCGAGCGTGACGTCGAAATCGTCGTGATCGACGGCGGGCGCGGGCTCGGCAATGGCTGGCTGCTGCCGGCCGGGCCGCTGCGTGAACCCGCTTCGCGACTGGAGTCCGTGCACGCCATCGTGCAGACGGAGCGGGGAGCGCCTGTCGCGATCCATCGCAGCGCGCGGACCGTTGCAGGTCACCGCCCGCATGCAACTGGGTGAGGCGGTGCGCCTGATCAGCGGCGAGCGCCGTCCCCTGGCGTCGTTCGCTGCGATGAACGGCCTTCATGCAGTCGCCGCAGTGGGTAACCCGGAAGCGTTTTTCACTGCGCTGCGCGCCGCGGGTTTGCGGGTCACCAGTCACGCGCTGCGCGACCATGCCGGGCTCGACGCGTCGCGGTTGCCGTTCCCGCCACAAGCCACGGTGCTGATGACCGAGAAGGATGCCGTAAAATGCGGGGCGTTCAGCCAGCCGAACTGGTGGTGGGTCGATCTCGAGCTGAGCCTCGACCGGACCGATTCGGCTGCACTGCTCACCTCGATTCTCGAACGCACCGGCCTGACCGGTGCGGGAGCGCCCATTGGATAACAAGTTGCTCGAAATCCTCGCCTGCCCGCTCTGCAAGGGCCCGCTGCAGTACCACCGCGACCCCGAAGTGCTGGTGTGTCGCGCCGACCGCCTGGCGTTCCCGATCCGCGACGGCATTCCGGTCATGCTCGAGGAAGAGGCGCGGGCCCTGAATTCCGACGACCCGTTGCTCAAGGACTGAGGCCCCGTGGCCTTCCACGTCGTCATTCCGGCGCGTCATGCCTCGACGCGACTGCCCGGCAAGCCGCTGCTCGATATCGGCGGCAAGCCGATGATCCAGCGCGTGGTCGATCAGGCGGCCGCGAGTGGTGCCGACGAGGTGCTGGTCGCAACGGACGACGCCCGCATTGCCGCGGCCGTGAGCGATCCGCGTGGAGGTCGCGGGGTGCGCGCGGCATTGCCGTCATGACGGACGCAGCGCTGCCTTCCGGGACGGATCGCGTGGCTGCCGTGGCGCGGGCGCGCGGCTGGTCGGATGACACCATCGTCGTGAACGTGCAGGGTGACGAGCCGTTCGTCCCGCCGGGCCTCATCGACCAGGCTGCGGCGTTGCTGGCCAGCGACCCGGCTGCTGCGATTGCGACGCTCGCCACGCCGATCGAGTCGCTGCACGATTTCCTCGATCCGAACGTGGTCAAGGTCGTGGTGGGCGAGGGCGGGACGGCGCTGTACTTCAGCCGAGCGCCGATTCCCTGGTCACGTGACGGTGCGCCGGGCGGGCTCGGCACACAGGCCGAGTTTGCGGGTGCGCTGCGTCACGTCGGGCTGTATGCCTACCGCGTCGGGGCGCTGCGGCAGATCACCGCGCTGCCGCCATCGAGCCTCGAGCTGGCCGAAAAGCTCGAGCAACTGCGTGCCCTGCAGGCAGGGTTGCGCATCCTGGTCGGCGTGTGCGTCGAGAAGCCGGGCCCCGGCATCGACACCGAGGCCGACCTGCAACGGGCGCGCGTTCGCGCCGCCAACGAGGTCGAAGCATGAGCGAGCCTTTCCTGGTCTTCATGGGCCTGACGCTGACGCCGTGGAAACTCGTGGGGTATCTCGGTGTCGCGCTGTTTGCCGGTCGCTGGTTCGTCCAGCTGTATTACTCGCGCAAGCACCGCAAGCCCGTCGTGCCCACGGTATTCTGGTTGATGAGCATCTCCGGCAGCCTGCTGCTGCTGTCGTACTTCGTCTTCGGCAAGAACGACTCGGTCGGGATCCTCTCGAACCTGTTCCCCGCCGGCGTCGCCGGCTACAACCTCTACCTCGACCTGGCCCACAAGCGCAGGCAGCGCGACGCCGCCTGATGAAATCGGCGCGGATCGATGCCTTCACGCAGCGTCCAGAGGACATCCGGATCGTTGACGTCCCGGTGCCCGAGCCGGGCCCCGGACAGGTGCGCGTGCGAATGATCGCCAGCCCGGTGCATCCGTCGGACTTCCACTTCGTGCAGGGCATCTACTACAAGGCACTGCAACGGGTCATCTGGAACCACCCCGGCATCGCCCCGGACGGGCGCGTGTATTTCGATCCGCAGCACCGGGACGAATGTCTCGCGCCACCGTACGCTCTGGGTCGCGAAGGCGTCGGCATCGTCGAAGCCAGCGGTGGCGGGTTCCTCGCGCGGCGTCTGGTCGGACAGGCGCGTCGTGGTCGGCGGCGGCCCGCCCAATGGGGTGTGGCAGGAGCACGTCGCGATCGCTGCGAGGCGCGTGATGGCCGTGCCCCCGGGTCTCTCCGACGAACAGGCGGCCATGTACCTGGCCAATCCGTTCTCGGCCTGCGTCCTGGTCCGGGAAATCCTCAAAGTGCCGCGGGACGGCTGGCTGCTGATTACAGCCGCGGGCTCTGCGCTCGGGAAGAGCGTGGTACGCATGGGTCGTCGCGACGGCTTCCGGACGATCTGCGTCGTGCGGTCGAGCACGAACTCCGCGGATCTCGCGAAGCTCGGCGCGGACGCTGTGATCGAGACCGATCGGCACGACCTGGTCGCCGAAGTCGCGCGGTTGACGTCGGGCCAGGGCGTCGGTGCCGCGCTGGACTGCGTCGGTGGGAAGCTGGCCAGCGACGTCGTGCGGTGCCTCGGGCTGAACGGCCGCCTCGTGCTCTACGGCACGATGGCGGAGACGCCGATCGAATTGCACCCGCGCGACCTGATGATGCCCATGGCGCGGATCGAGGGCTTTTACGTCGGCAACTGGATCGCCCGGCAGTCACCACTCAAGCTGCTCGGCGTGCTGCGTGCCGTAAAACGACTGACCGCGGAAGGCGTGTTCGAGACGGAAGTCAGCGAGACCTATCCGCTGGAGCAGGTGGCCACCGCCGTCGCGGCGTCGCTGCGGCCCGGCCGGACCGGCAAGGTCATGCTGCGGATTGCCTGACGACGCCTTGCGCAGGTCGTGCCGCGTCGAGTCACTCCGGCGCGGAGTGCACCGACAGTTTCAGCGCGGTCAGCGACTGGAACAGTTCCCGCACGAACACGAACATCGCGACGACCAGGCACAGCAAGGCCGTCACGAACAGCAGCGTGCAGACGATCGTCACATTCCAGCCGAGGAGCAGGCCGAGGAACAGTACGGCGATCAACACGCCGATGACGCCGACCGACGTCGCGCTCAACGCGAGCGCCAGCCGGATCAGCCGCGCCCGGTGCTCGAGGATCGAGATCTGGGTGTCCAGCCAGTCGCGCTGCGTGGGTGTGGCCGCGCGCCGCTCCGCCGCGACGATGCGCGTGCGGTCGACGATGCGCCCGAGACGGGCACTCAGCGTGAGCAGGAGTAAGCCGACGCCTGAAATCAGCACGACGGGGGCGACGGCGGCCTGGATGATCCTCAGGACGTCGATCGGTTCGGGAAGGAGTGGATGCACTGGGTCTCGCTGGAGCAGCAGGAAGGCGCGCATGGTACTGCGCGTGTCAGGAGGGGGTAATGCGATAAAACCGCGAGAAATACAGGTGGACGATTGCAATCGATTGCGGCTCGCCAGGCACCGCCTCGGCCCCCTCCCGCACGCGGGCGGGAGAGGGTGAAGGTGCCCCAGAGGATGTCGTTCGCCGGCGTGTATTCGAGCGTGCCGCAAGAGACGAAATTCTGAAGGGAAACAGGCGAGCGCCCCTGTTTCCACGTGCTTTCTATTTCTTGAGCTGGAGCGTCGGGCGCTTGCGGGCCGCAGGCAGCAGCGGGGCGACCTCGGCTGGAGTGAGATTGCGCCACTTGCCGACGGGCAGTGTGCCCAGGTGAATGTGCATGATGCGCACGCGCTGCAGCCGCCGCACCGTGTAGTCGTAGTACTCGCACATGCGCCGGATCTGGCGGTTCAGCCCCTGCGTCAGCACGATGCGGAACGTGTTCTTGCCGACCTGCGTCACCTTGCACGGATTCGTGATCGTGTCGAGCACTGGCACGCCGTTCGCCATCCCCCGCAGGAATTCGGACGTCAGCGGCCGATCGACCGAGACGAGGTATTCCTTCTCGTGCTCGTGCTCGGCCCGCAGCACCCGATTGACGATGTCGCCGTCGTTGGTCAGCAGGATCAACCCCTCGGACTCCTTGTCCAGCCGCCCGATCGGGAAGATGCGTTCGTCGTGCCCGACGAAGTCGACGATGTTGCCCGGCACGTCGGTGTCGGTCGTGCACTCCACGCCGATCGGCTTGTTCAACGCGAGGTAGACGCGCTTGGGCTTCGCCGCGAGCGGCTTGCCGTCGAGCCGCACTTCGTCGCCTTCGTTGACCTGGGTCCCGAGCACGGCCGTCACGCCGTTGACCGACACGCGACCAGCGGCGATCCACTGGTCCGCCTCGCGACGCGAACACACGCCGCTCTCGCCCAGGAACTTGTTGATCCGCATCGTCAGCCGCCTGACCGGCGCACGGTGTAGCCGAGCTTGCCGAGCTCTGCCAGGAGCAGGTCGCGGTGATCGCCCTGGATCTCGATCGAACCGCCGTCGACGGTCCCGCCGCACCCGCAGCGCTTCTTGAGCTTCGTCGCCAGCGCCTCGAGTTCGTCGCCCGCCAAGGGCACGCCCGTGATGATCGTCACGCCCTTGCCCTTGCGTCCTTTGGTCTCCCGCCCCACGCGCACGATGCCGTCACCCCTGGCTGCCACGGGCTGGGCGGCCTTGCTCCTCTTGCACCTGCACTCGGTCAGCGGCCGACCGCACTCGGGGCAACGGCGACCCTGGTCAGTGGAATAGACGATGCGGTTCGTGACCATCGGAGGGGGCGGGCAGTGACGATGCCCGCAGTTTAGCGGCTCTGCCCCGGGAAGCCTTGCCCCGGTATGGAGGACGCCATTTCCGCGCATGACCGGGTCAGCCGGGCGACCGATGACCGGTTGCGCTGCTGCACGGGCAGGCGCCCGGCTGCTACATTTCCGCGCATGCCCTCCCGACTGGCACATGTGGCGTTCTGGACCAGTGACCTCGATCGCCTGTCGCGGTTCTATGCCGAATACTTCGGTGCCAGCCCAGGTGCGCGTTATTGCAACGAGGCCAAGGGGTTCGAGTCTGTTTTCCTGGGCTTCGAAGGTGGTGCACAGGTGGAACTGATGCGCACGACCCGGCTCGAGCCGATGGCCGTGCCGAGGGGCGCGGAACGGATGGGACTCACGCACCTGGCGATCGCGGTGGGCGCGGACGCCGAGGTCGATCGGATCACCGCCCTGTTGCGGTCGGATGGCTTCCAGGTGCTGGACGGTCCGCGCCGGACCGGTGACGGGTACTACGAAAGCGTCGTCCTGGACCCGGATGGCAATCGCATCGAGGTGGTGGCTGGATGACGACCATCGTCTTCGAAACCGAACGCCTGCGCCTGCGCCACGTGGATTCACAGGATGCCGCGTTCATCCAGGAGCTGGTCAACGAGCCCTCGTGGCTGAGGTTCATCGGCGAGCGCAACGTGCACAGTCTCGACGATGCACGGGCCTTCATCCAGAACGGCCCCCGGAAAATGTACGCCCAGCACGGTTTCGGCCTGTTCGCGGTCGAGTGCAAGACAGAGGACCGGCCAATGGGCCTGTGCGGGCTGATCCGCCGCGACACGTTGCCGGACGTGGACATCGGCTTCGCGTTCCTGCCGCGCTTCTGGGGCCGGGGCTACGCTCATGAAGCGGCTGCTGGCACCCTCGAGTATGCGCGCGAGGTTCAGCACCTGGACCGTGTCGTCGCGATCACCAAGGTCGACAACATCCCGTCGGGCAGGCTGCTCCAACGTGTCGGCCTGCGGCTCGAGGGGACGATCCGCCTGCAGGGCAGCGACGAGGCACTGAACTACTACGGCACCCTGCCCACGTTTGCAGAAGGCCCGGATGCGCCCCCGTTTGACGCGGAGAACGTACGCCAGGTCTTCGGCGGGCTGTGGACGTCCGGCCAGCTATCCGCGGCCGACATTGCCCGCCTGCCGATGATCGGTATCGAAGCCGTCGTCAACCTGGGCTTACCGACTTCTTCGAATGCCCTGTCCGGCGAGGCGGAGCTCATCACGCAGCTTGGGATTCCCTACATCCAGATTCCGGTACTGTGGGAGCAACCGCAGCAGTCGCAGTTCGAGCAGTTCTGCGGCGTGCTCGACGCCTTCAGGGGTCGCAGGGTCTGGGTGCACTGCGCGAAGAACATGCGCGTCTCGGCATTCATCTACCTGTATCGGCGACTGCGGCGCGGCGAGTCACACGGCGCCGCTGCGCAGACGATGAATTCGATCTGGACGCCGAACCCGGTGTGGCAGGCCTTCATCGATGACGTGGTGAGCCGACGGTCCAACTGACCAGGCGCTACAGCAGCGCCAGGCTGGCCAGGCCTTCCTCGAGCGTCGCCGGAGCGGACCGCTCCGTTGTCGGGAAAGCGCTGAACCAGGCGAGCTTGGCAGGCCGCGCGAGCGCCTTCAGCCGCGCTTCCATGGAGGCGGCAGCGCTGCGATTGCCAAACCAGGCAATCGCAGCCAGCGCTTGCGGCCGATTGGCACGAGTGAACGCTGCGCCCTTTCCCGTCAGGTGCGCCTCGAAGCGCTCCTGCGGCCGCGGGCTGATACCGATGTAACTCCTGCCACCCTGGCACATGAGCAGGTAGACCGCCCACGGCTCGGCGGTCGACGCGACGGATTCCGCGGATTCAGCGCCTGCGTGCACCACGGGCGGTCCTCGAAGCGTCGCTACCGAGCACCTGGTCGATCGTCACCAGGTCGACCAGTCCACGGGCGCCATACAGCGCGGGGATGATTTCCTGCGGCGCGTGTCGCTTGCGCAAGGCCGCGACCTTTTCGGTGCCGGCACGATACGCCGGCAGGTACATGCGCCCGAGCAGGGGATGGCGTCCCCACGCACCCGACAGCTTGTCAGCACGTTCGTCGGAGCACAGGTACTCGCTGCGCAGCACTGCCCGCACTCGCTCCGCGGTCCAACGCCTGTCCCAGGTGAGGAACGACGACTGGTTCTTCGCGTCGTCCTGCAGCAACGCCAGCAGGGTGCCGATCTGCAGGTCGATGTCGGGCAACGCGTCGATGTCGGTGACGCCGAACGCCATCAGGATCGCGTTGTTCGCGATGCCTTCCGACAGGGCTGCGCCACGTGTGTTCATCGTCAGCACCGTCGACTCGAAGCCCAGCTTGCGACGCACGTGCAGCGCCTGGATCAGCGCGAAGGTCGTCACGTGGCCCGGGACGACCTCGTGCGACACCAGTTGCATGAACTCGGGCACCGAGATGTCGAGCGATGCGTTGATCTCGTACGTCGCCTCGTACTGCGGCGCGCCGTCGCGATTGCGCGCACGGCCGAGGTAGTTCATCGACCCGGAAAACCACGCGTTTTCGATGGCGAGGAACCTGATGTTGGCGCGCGGCACGTCGTGCAGCGAGCGGGGCAGGTGCGGCACGATGTGCCGGGCGGCGCCGGCGTCGAACTGCGCGATGCACGCATCGGCCAGCAGCGCGATCGACTTCTTCGGTACGCCGCGCTCGCGACGCCACGCGTCGACGGCAGCCAGCAATTTCGCGCGGTTGCCGGACTTGTAACCCTGCCGCGCGAGCAACTCGGCCACGCGCTGGCGCCTGGCCACAGGATCGGACGGGCCCGGTGCCGCTCCCGTGGACGCGATCACGCAGCGCTCGTAAGGCACCGCCGGCCCGCGGCCGAGCCGTTCCTGCACCAGGTCCCACATGACGCCCAGGCACTCGCACATGCCCTGCAGGTACGCCCCGCGCAACCCGCCGACGGTGCCCGCCATGTCGTTCATGGCGCCGATCGCGCCGGGAATGTCGATGGCCTTCAGGTAGGCATCGACGGCCGCGATGTCGATCTGCTTCCCGGCCACGCCACCGGTCGCCCGCAGCTTCGCGGCCGCCGCGTGCTTGTAGGCCCTGGGCAGCGGCTCGCCGGAGAACCAGGAGTCCGCGATGAAGCGGCCGGCGCCCGAAGGGTTCATCACGTCGCCGCCCCAGAGCGTGTCGACCCCTAGGATCGCCGTGGCCGTGGCCTGCGCCAGTTCGCGTTCCCGTGGCTTCATTGCTGCACTCCTGCCGCTCACGACAATCGAGGAATGGGGTGAATACTACCGGCTACGGGGCGCGGCCGCCGGACATGGCAGGCGTTCGACGGGCGCCGTGCTACTCGCAGATTCCCTACGGGTGCCGCTGTCGAGTGCCGAGAAACGTTGCGTAACCGGTGGCAATGCCACCGACCGGTCGGAGGTGGTGTTGTCGTCGAGTGACGGAGGGCCGTGGCCGGACGGCCCGCAGCCCATACTGTCCGCATTCGCGGGTGCCGTCCCGAGCGGCTCGCGGCGTTGTTGGGTTGAATTGCCACGGGCGGGGCGACCTTGCGGAGGCTGGCGGAGGCCGCTGGCGCGGTACCCGCCGTCGGTGGGGGCACCGCGGAACCTGCGTATTCCCGGGCGTCGAGCTGGTTGCGAAGTCGTTCGAATATATCGGCGTCGCCGGCTGATCCGCGCAGAAGGAGCAGCGCGGACATCGCAGCGGCCATCCCGATTGGCGTCCTCGCAGTACGGACCATCGGGGTACATCAATACGCGGCCGGAGGGTACGGCTGTGCCACGTACCCCGAATCAGAGTAATACGGTAAGGGTTGTAACGGAATAGTCGTAAGGGTCGTAGCCGTAGCGCGCGGGCCAGGCCGTAATACACCGATGTCGACGCCCCGGCCTGCGGGGCCGGGCGAGCCCAGCGGCGGCAAGCTGAAGGGTCCTGGTAGGCGCAGCCGGCCACGAATGCCGCGACACAAGGACAGGAGTGCCGGCAGTGCGTATCGACCGTTCAAAAAGCGTGCTTCCACGATATCGGCGCCAACCCGGACCCGCAACAGATTGAGACCACCGACCGACGGGAACGTTCCATGACGTGATTCCGCGCAGCGACTTATCCAGGCAGCGGCCCAGGAGGTCAGGGTGCGTTCGGGCTAAGCCGTTCGGGTGTTGCGGTGACTCGGTAGACGACACCCGCATAATCGTCCGTCACGTAGATCGCTCCGTCGGGGCCCTGCGTGACACCGGCGGGACGGCCGAGCACGGTGCCGTCCTGCTCCAAGGAATCCGGTCAGGAAGTCGCGCTCGGTGACGCGCCGTCGTCCGCGAAATCGAGCGCGACGACCTTGTAACCGTCGAGCTTGCTCCGGTTCCAGGAGCCATGCAGTGCGACGAGCGCGGTGCGCTCGTAACCGGGCGGAAACGTTGCCGCGCAGGAAATGGATACCGAGCGGTGCGTTGTGCGCGCGGAAGCCGTGCACAGGAGGCACGGCCTGCGCTGCGAGCGCAGCATTCGCCGAGCCGAAGTCCGGGTCGGGGACGTTATTGCCGTTGACGTGGGCCAGCCGTAGAACTTGCCGCGCTCGACGCGATTGAGTTCGCACGGCGGGAAGTCGTCGCCCAGCAGGTCGCGGCCATTGTCGGTCGCATAGATCGCGCCGTCCCACGGGGCCCAGTCGAAGCCGACACTGTTGCGCAGGCCCGTGGCGTAGATCTCGCGCTCGGTGCCGTCCGGGTGCATGCGCATCATGGTCGCGCGTCGCTCGTCCGTTTCGATGCAGACGTTGCAGGACGAACCCTGCGTCACGTACAGCCAGCCGTCGAGGCCGAAGCCGATCGTCTTGGTCGTGTGATTACCGTCGCCTGCGAAGTCGTCGACGATGTTCGTCGGAGCGCCGGTCACGTGCGCCCGTGACCTCGTCGAACCGGATGCGGGCAATGCCGGTGCGATGGCCGATGTAGAGCCAGCCGTCGCGGATGGCGAGACCGTGCGGGAGGTCGATGTTCTCGACGAGCGTGCGGATGGCGTCGGGCCGGCCGTCGCCATCGCGGTCGCGCTCGATGAGGACGATGGCGTTGCCCGGGTGCGCGCGACGATCAGGTCACCGGAGGCTGTGGCGAGCGGCCAGCGGGCCAGGGGAATTTCGGCATAGATCTCGACCTGAAAACCGTCCGCGACGCCCAGTCGCTCGGCCGCCTGTGCGGCGCTCGGCGGATCGATGCCGCGGCCGAGGATGAAGTCGACCAGGACCTTCTTGTTGCCCACGGTGACGGGGCCGAACCAGACGAAGCCGAACAGGGCCAGCACTACGACAACGAGGCTGAAGGACGTCCAGCGCAGGAGGCGGTTCTTCTTCATGGAGCGATTTTACCGCTCCGAGTCCGCCGCAGCCGCGAGAATTACCCCGCCTTCGGGCGGGCCTTGCCGTCCGAGCGCGCGAGGTGGATGCCGCGGTCTTTTTCCTCGGGCTTCGAAAAGCCGCCGAGGTACAGCGCTTGCTCGATTTTTTCCTGCAGCCGCCGGCGGGTGTCCTCGCCGGTCGCCGTCAACGGGCCCTGCATGATCGGGTCGATCCACATGCCGGCCTCGATCAGCGCCTCGGCCATCAGCCGCAGCACTTCATTGCGCGCGGCCACGGCTTCGAGGAGCTTCTCGATCTCCTTCTTCTGCGTGGCGTTCAGTTCCTGCGCCTCGCGCAGGTCGTCTGCCAGGCGCTGTCGATCCTTGAATCCGTCGAACATGGCCGTTGCTCCTCGATCCTTGAGGCTCGCGTGATGTGATACCACGCGCTGCGGGCAGCGGCACAGCCCGTTGCGGATGAAGAATCCGCCTACGACGAAGTGAGGGGGCGTTACCGGCGGTGTGAGGATGGGCTGATACCACTGAATGCAATTGTTTTTCGGGGTTGCCCGTGATTGCCTCTTCAATGGAGGTGCGGGTCGGTTGTAGGCTTCACGGCGGTCCCGCGGGATGGCGCGAGCGGGCCAGTGCACGAAGACCCGGGACAGGACCGTAGGAAACCAATAGATGCGAATCTTGTTCGTCTGCATGGGCAACATCTGTCGCTCGCCGACTGCCGAGGCAGTCTTCCGCGAGCATGTGCGGCGTCACGCGCCGGAGCTGGAGGTCGAGATCGACTCTGCCGGCACGCACGATTACCACGTCGGGGAGGCTCCGGATGCGCGAGCCGTCGCGGCGGCTGCGCGGCGTGGGATCGACCTGAGCGGGTTGCGTGCGCGACAGGTCGAGGATGCGGATTTCGAGCGCTTCGACCTGATCCTTGCGATGGATCGAGTCAATCACGTCGCGCTGCTCGAGCGCAGTCCGCCGGAGTATCACCCACGCATCCGGCTGATGCTCGAGTTCGCGGACGACCCTGCGGCACTCGAGGTGCCCGATCCGTACTACGGGGGCGCGAAGGGTTTCGACGAAGTGCTCGACCTGGTCGAGGAAGCGGCGGCCGGGCTGGTCGCGGAGCTGCGCCGGAAATAGGTGCCACTCACCTATTTCCGCCTATTTCCCGGAATAGGTGAGCGGCACCTGTTACCCGGCTCCTGTTCCCACCTGTTTCTGGTACCGGTTGCCGTCGACTACCGGTATGGAGTAAACGTTGTAGTGACTCCATGGAAGGAGTACGGTATCCGGTAAGGAAATGCCCATGACCAGCCCAGCGACCCGTCCAAGCGCACCGATTGCAGACAAGGACCTCTCCGGTCCGGCCCTGCGGGCGTTCTTCCGCATCGCCGCTGCATGGAAGCTCGGCGCGCGGCAGGAGCGTGTTCTCCTCGGCAATCCGCCCGAGTCGACATTCTTCAAGTGGAAGAAGGCCCAGCAGGGCAACCTGCCGCGCGACGTGCTCGAGCGCATCAGCTACATCCTCGGCATCTACAAGTCCCTGCAGATCCTCTTTCCGGACGCCGCGCGTGCGGACGAGTGGATCGGCCGGCCGAACAGCGCGCCGCTCTTCCAGGGCCAGAGCGCGCTGCAGCGCATGTTGAGCGGCAACGTCGGCGACCTGTTCGTCGTGCGCCAGTACCTCGACGCGCAGCGCGGGTGAGCAGGGCAGCGATCCGCGAAGTGGCGGAGCGCGCCATCGACTGGCGGGCCTACCGGATCGTCTCGAGTCGATACCCGCCAGTCGGGCTGTGGGACCGCATTGCCGGGCCCTCCGACTTCGACCGACTCGCCGAGATCGAAGGCCTGACCAATCCGCGGATCCGGGAGGAGCAGGGCGTCCTGGCGACCATCCCGCGCGAGCGCTGGGTGAGCGGCCCGGGAACCTCGCCCGTGATGGCAGCGTTCACGCACCTGGACCCGGAAGGCTCGCGCTTTGCCGACGGCAGTTTCGGCGTGTTCTATGCGGCGCACGAGGTCGAGACAGCGATCAAGGAGACGGTGTATCACCGCGCGCGGTTCCTCGCGCGCACCCGCGAGCCTGCCCAGCGACTCGAAATGCGGTGCTACACGCTGCGGGTGAAGAGCGTCTTTCACGACATCCGCGGCGGTCATCCGCGGCTGCACGACCGGGACGACTATTCGGCGAGCCAGGCGTTCGGCCGACGCCTGCGCGAAAAAGGCTCAAACGGTATCGTGTTCGACAGCGTGCGCAACGCGGGGGAGAGTGTGTTGCGTCGTTCTGGCCGGATTGCGTGGGCCGGTGCTCGCAGGGCAAGCACTTCGCGTACCACTGGGACGGGGCGGCGATCAGTCACGTCATCGAGCTGCGCTCGATCGATCTCTGAACGTAGAAAAAAAGCCCCTGCGACTTGCGTCGCAGGGGCTTCGGGCTCATGCCTGCAAGCCGGTCAAGGCTCGTTGCGCGGGGTCTCCGTGTCGGTCACCGGAGTCGGCGTCCACTCACGCGGCTCGACCGGACTGGCGGGCGGCTCGGGCTCGCGGGCGACCGGTGGCTCGACGCGTGGCGGCGCGGCGGCGGCGGCGGAGCAGCAGGGCGCTCGAAGTCGAACGAATGCGACTCGGGCTCGCGCGCCGCTTCGTACGACGGCTGGGGAGGACGGGGCCAGGAAGTTTCGCCCGGCTGTTCGGCGTGCGATGAACCATCGTCCCAACCGCGTCCCGCAGACCCCGTTGCCGGGCTGGCCGGAGCAGGCGCGTTCCAGCCTTCACCCGCCTCACCGACACCAAAGTCGCCTTCGGCGTTCTCGGAGCCCTCGGCCCAACCCTCTCCAGCCTCCGCAGGCGAGGCAGGGGAATCGCCGAAGGCTGCGCCACCGGCTGCCGAGGCTTCGCCACCCCGACCGCCGCGACGCCGACGGCCACCGCGACGGGACCGGCGTCCAGTGCGTTCCGCACGATCGCCTTCGGCGCGCTGTTGCTGTCCTTCACCGACGAGTGCCGTGGATTCGAGCACCGCATCGCTCGCGGCTTCGGCCCCGGCCCCGAGGACAGCCGGCAAGGCTGCGGCTGCAGCCGCGATCACGCCTGCGGCAAGCGGCTCACGCGCGTCCTGCGGGTCTCGCGGCGGTTGCTGGTCGCGCTGCTCGCGCGGGTCACGCGGCATGCGAGCTTCGCGCGGCTCACGCGGTTCGCGCGGTTCACGCGGCGGACGCTGCTGTTGCTGCTGGCGGGCCTGCTGGTCGTCACGACCCTCGCGGCGACCCTGCTGCTGACCGTCGCGACCGCGACCCTGGCCTTCGTCGCGGCGGCCGCCACGCGGCTCATCCCGGCGCGGCTGCTGCTGTTGCGGCTGTGCCTGCTGCTGCGGCTTGCGCTCCTGCTGCTCGTCGCGGCCTCGGCCCTGCGCCTGGTCACGGCGCGAGTCGTCGCGCGGACCCCGCTCATCGCGGCGTGCGTCCCGACGACCGTCACGATCGTGGCGACCGGGGCGGCCATCGCGGTCCCGTCCGCCACTGCGGCCGCGCCCGTCACGATCGGGACGACCATGACGATCGCGCTCGCCGTCGCGGCCGGGACGGGCCTGATGCGCGGCCTTGGCGTGCTCTGGCTCCGGAGCGCGCTTGTCGCCCGCGATCCAGCGCCACATCCGCACCATGACATTGTCGCGGGGTCCGAACACCGGTGCCGCTGCGGCCGCCACGGGCGCCATCGCGACGGGCGCAGCCACGGGGACTTCCGGCGCAGGCGGCGGGGCGGGGGTGCTCGGCACGATCGTCGTCACGGCGGGCTGCTGTGGCGGCGGAGCCTTTTCTTCCTCGGCCGTCGCGATGGCTTCGAGGTCGATCTTCGGCTCGACGGCCATCTCGTGGCTGATCACCGAGTTTTCCGGCAGGTCGGTCTCGTCGTCGCGTACGCGGCGCAGTTCGTAGGCCGGCGTCTCCAGGTACTTGTTCGGCACCAGGATGATGTCGACGCGGCTGCGCTGCTCGATGTCGTTCAGCCAGTCGCGCTTCTCGTTCATCAGGTAGGTCGCGACCGCGACCGGCAACTGCGCGATGACCTTGGCGGTGCGGTCCTTGCGGGCCTCCTCGCCGATCAGGCGCAGCACCGCGAGCGCCAGCGACTCGACGCTGCGGATCACGCCCATGCCGTTGCAGCGCGGGCAGACGATGTTGGTCGATTCGCTGATCGAGGGACGCAGGCGCTGGCGCGAGAGCTCCAGCAGGCCGAAGCGCGAGATCTTGCCCAGCTGGATGCGGGCGCGGTCCTGCTTCACGGCGTCGCGCAGGCGGTCCTCGACGGCGCGCTGGTTCTTCTGCGACTCCATGTCGATGAAGTCGATGACGATCAGGCCGCCGATGTCGCGCAGGCGCATCTGGCGGGCGATCTCGTCGGCCGCTTCGAGGTTGGTGTTGCAGGCCGTCGTCTCGATGTCGCTGCCGCGGGTGCTGCGCGCCGAGTTGATGTCGATCGAGACCAGCGCCTCGGTGTGGTCGATCACGATGCTGCCGCCCGAGGGCAGCGTCACCTTGTGCGAGTAGGCCGACTCGATCTGGCTCTCGATCTGGTACCGCGTGAACAGCGGCACGTGGTCGTCGTAGAACTTGAGCTTGCGGATGTTGTTCGGCATGAAGCGCTGCATGTATTCATGCGCTTCCTCGAACACCTCGCGCTTGTCGATCAGGATCTCGCCGATGTCGTCGGAGAGGTAGTCACGCAGCGCCCGCAGGATCGCCGTGCTCTCGCGGTAGATCAGGAACGGCGAGGGGCGGCTGTCGGACGCCTGCTGGATCGCGTTCCAGATGTCGACGAGGTTGTTGAGGTCCCACTGCAGTTCCTCGGGGAGCGGCCGACGCCCGCGGTGCGGACGATCGCGCCCATGCCGTCGGGGATCTGCAAGGCATCCATGGCCTCGCGCAGCTGCTCGCGGTCGTCGCCCTCGATGCGGCGCGACACGCCACCGGCGCGCGGGTTGTTGGGCATCAGCACCAGGAAGCGGCCGGCCAGGCTGATGAAGGTGGTGAGCGCGGCACCCTTGTTGCCGCGTTCTTCCTTCTCGACCTGGACGATGATCTCCTGGCCTTCCTCGATCAGCTCGCGGATGCCGCGGCTGCCTTCCTGGCCGGGCTGCTTGTCCTTGAAGTTGACCTTGGAGACTTCCTTCAGGGGCAGGAACCCGTGGCGGTCGGCGCCGTAGTCGACGAAGGCGGCTTCGAGGCTGGGTTCGACGCGGGTGATGCGTCCTTTATAGACGTTGGCTTTCTTGGTTTCGCGTGACGGGATTTCGATGTCCAGGTCGTAGATCCGCTGGCCGTCGACCAGGGCTACGCGCAACTCTTCTTCCTGAGTTGCGTTGACAAGCATTCTCTTCATCGGCCCTCTCGTTATTGGAGGTATGGGCCGCAAACACGGACGGGTAGTGGTGCCTTGGCGTGGGGAAGAGGTCTGGCAGCGACTGCAGCGCGAACGCTCATTTCTGCTTTTCTGGCGCACCGGCGCTGTGCGCACGGTGCCTGACCGAATCCTGGTGCTGTGGGCATCGTACCCGCCGGAATCGCGCTTTGGCCCAGAACCCGCCGGGGCCCCGGTACCTGCGCGTTGTTCACGGCAGATCGATGGTCTGAATTCTCAGAACCAACTAAGATGCGCGCGCCTCGCCCCCCGAAGGTGAGCAGCGACGCTGCGCTCATTCGGCGACGCCAGCTGTTGCATAAAGGCAGCAAAAGGGTCGCTTCGCGGCCGACTTTAACCATCGCCCGCCGGAAAATCAATGGCTTACGAAAATATCCCGGCAGACTCCGAAGAAACGCCCAGCGCGCCCGGCCGTGGCGTGACGCACGTCGAGGTGACCGAGGACGATGCCGGCACCCGGCTCGACAATTTCCTGGTCCGCCAGCTCAAGGACGTGCCCCGGACACACGTGTTCCGGTTGCTGCGCAAGGGCGAGGTGCGGGTCAACAAGAAGCGGGCGAAGCCGGACCAGCGTGTCCAGCTGGGCGACCTGGTGCGCATCCCGCCGGTGCGCCGGGCGGAGGAGCTGCCGCCGCCGGCGACGCCGCGTACGGCCAGCCCCAGCCTGCAGAAGCTGGTCCTCGACGCGATCGTCTACGAGGACGCCAACCTGATCGTCTTCAACAAGCCGCCGGGCGTCGCGGTGCATGGCGGCAGCGCCACGGACTTCGGGTTGATCGAGACGTTTCGCAGCGCGCGGCCCGACGTTCCCGATGCCGAGCTGGTCCATCGGCTGGACCGCGAGACCAGCGGTTGCCTGCTGGTCGCGAAAAAGCGCGCCGCATTGCGGGACCTGCATGCGCAGCTGCGCGAGGGCAGGACCGAGAAGCGCTACCTGGCCCTGCTCTGCGGCAAATGGAACCTGGGCACGAAGCGCATCGAGCTGGCGCTGGACACGGACGAGCGACGCAGCGGCGAGCGGCACGTGGCCGTGCGCTCCCACGGCAAGAAGGCGATCAGCACGTTCAAGCCCGTGCAGTTCTTCGGCAACCTCGCCACGCTGGTCGAGGTCGAGATCGACACCGGCAAGACGCACCAGATCCGCGTGCACGCCGCGTTTGCGGGGCATCCCGTCGCGGGGGATGACAAATACGGCAACCGCGTCTTCAACGAGTTGCTGCAGGGATACGGCCTGAAGCGCATGTTCCTGCACTCGTCGTCGCTCGGGTTCACGCGTCCCGGGACGCAGGAGCCGATGCTCGCCAGTGCGCCACTGCCCGAGGAACTCGGCGCGGTGCTCGACAAGCTCACGCGCGGCAAGGCGCGGGCGCCCGAGAACGCTCGCGGCAAGGCACTCAAGCCGGGTCGCCCGGCACCTCTCGCGTTGCAGGGGCCCGCAGGGCGGGTGAGGGCGGCCGGGGGGCCGGACGCGGGCTCTGCGCCGCACGCCTCCTGCCCGCGGCGCCTCACGCGCTGGCGGACCGGTCGGCAAGAAAGAGCGCCCGTCGACTGGACCGAAGCCTGAGCGCGGCGGGCGGCGTGCGCAGCGCACGCGCGAGCAGGGCAAGAAGCGCTAGGTGAGCGTCACCTGTTTCCGTCGCCTCACGGAATTTGCAGGCCCGCGCGGCGCAAGGCGCCAGCCACCCACGCCAGCGGCAAGCCGGTCAGTCCGGTCGGGTCGCGCGACTCGATCTGCTCGAACAACGCGATGCCGAGCGATTCGGCCTTGAAACCGCCGGCGCAATCGAGGGGCTGATCGAGCTCGATGTAGCGCTGGATTTCGAGCAGTCGTCAGCTTGCGGAATCGCACCCGGGTGACGTCCACGTGGAATTCGGCCGTACCTGCCGGTCGCCGTCGATCACGTGGACGGCGGTCAGGAACAGCACTTCCTTGCCCGACGACCGGCGCAGCTGTTCAAAGCATTTCGACGCGGTACCGGGCTTGCCGAGCACGTCCTTGCCGCGGACGGCGACCTGGTCGGAGCCGATCACCACCGCCCGGGGGTGCTGGCTCGAGACCGCTTCGGCCTTGAGTCGGGCCAGCCGGGCCGCCATTTCCTCGGCAGGTTCGCCGGGCCGGCGAGCTTCATCGACGCCCGGGGCGACGGCTTCGAATGGCACCTGCAGGCGTGCCAGCAGGGCGCGCCGGTACGGCGAGGTCGATGCGAGGATCAGACCCTTGGAAAACAAAGATTTAGGCTCGGTTTTTTTTGACAGGGGGGAGGCGCGTCACTATTATACGCGGCCCATGTCGCCCGGCCCGGCCGATCAGGTCAATGCTAAAGAACTGTCGGCGCGAGCCGCAGTCCTCGAACGTCGTCTTGAGCTCGGCCAGCTCGACCGCGTGAGAGAGGCGGGCGGATTGCCGGGAACTCGCATCGATGCGCAGTTGCGGTTCGGCTCGTTCGAAGGTCGGACGACGGTCGACATTGCCGTGACGGGCGTGGCGTCGCTGGTATGCCAGCGCTGCCTGCAGTCGTGCGACTGCGAGCTGGACGAGTCAGCGCAGCTGGTCGTCGTCCGGGACGAAGACGACGAGGTGCCGGGCGGCTACGAGCCGTTCGTGGGAACGCCGGAGCAGTTGTCGCTCTCGGCACTGATCGAGGAGCAGGTGCTGCTCGCGCTGCCGCTCGTGCCCATGCACGAACCGGGGACGCCGGGGTGCCTGCCTACGGGAGCGGAATCGGTGCCGTTGGCGCCGAAGTCCGCGTCGCCGTCCGCGGCGCAGGCAGCGGACGACGAGAAGCAGACACCATTTGCGAATTTGCGGGACCTGCTCGGCAAGCAAGACGAGCGCTGACCGCGGACAGGAGAGTAGACCATGGCAGTCCAGAAGAGCCGCAAGACGCCGTCGAAGCGCGGCATGCATCGTTCGCACGACCACCTGAGCGGCCCCGCGCTGTCGGTCGACCGTACCAGCGGCGAAACCCACACCCGTCACCGCATCACGCCCGACGGTTTCTACCGCGGCAAGAAGGTGATCGAGAAGCCGGCGGCCGACGAAGGCCAGGAGTAATCCGCCCGGCCAGGGCCCGCGCATGAACGCCGGCCTGATCGTTGCCGTGGACGCGATGAGCGGTGACCACGGGGCCGCAGTCGCGGTTCCCGCGGCGCTCGACGTCCTTGCATCCACCCCCGACCTGCGGCTGATCATCGTCGGCCGCGGCGAAGTCGTGCGTCCGTTGCTCGGCCGGGCCCTCGAATCCGGCCGCTGCTCGTTCGTCGAGGCGACCGAGGTCGTCGGCATGGACGAGCGTCCGAAAGACGCGCTGCGCAAGAAGAAGAACTCGTCGATGCGCGTCGCGATCAACCTCGTCGAAAAGGGCGAGGCCGCTGCGTGCGTCTCGGCGGGCAACACCGGCGCGCTGCTCGCCACCGCACGCTTCGTGCTCGGCATGGTGCCGGGCATCGACCGTCCCGCCATCGTCTCCGCGGTGCCCGCGGTGCACGGCCACACCGTGATGCTCGATCTCGGCGCCAACCCCGACTGCAAGGCAGACCATCTCGTCCAGTTCGCCGTGATGGGTTCGGTGATCGCAGCCGACCTGCACGGCATCGACAATCCCCGCGTCGGATTGCTGAACGTCGGCGAGGAGGAGATCAAGGGCACCGAGGAGATCAAGGCCGCACACAAGCGGCTGCAGGCGACGCGTGCCATCAACTACTGCGGTTTCGTCGAAGGCGACAAGATCTTCGACGGCACGGTCGACGTGGTCGTCACCGACGGCTTCACCGGCAACGTGTCGCTGAAGACGATGGAAGGCGTTGCGCGCTTCATCAGCGGCGTGATGAAGGAAGAGTTCACGCGCGACGTGTTCCGCAAGCTCGGCGCGCTCGCGGCCAAGCCTGCGCTCAATGCGCTCAAGGGCCGGCTCGACCCGCGTGGCTACAACGGTGCCAGCATGGTCGGGTTGCGCGGCGTGGTGATCAAGAGCCATGGCGGCGCCGACCGGATGGGTTTCGCGACTGCCGTGCGCGTTGCCGTCACCGAGGCGCGCAATGGCGTGCCGCACCAGATCGAGGAGCTGCTGGCGAAGGTGAATGCCAGCGCCAGTGGCGAGTGGATAGCGGATAGCGGATAGGGACTAGTAGGAAGAGAAAGGCCGGCGACTGCCGGCCTTCTTACTAGTCACTATCCGCTATCCGCTATCCGCTAGCCACTTTTCTTCCTGCGCCGCATCCGCTCGAGCAGCTGCACGCGCCGCCGATCCAGCTTCTGCTGCGTCTTCGCGGGGTCGCCGGTCGCCGAGCCCCTGAGCAACTGCGCGCGGAACCTGCGGTAGTCGTCGTACGCCTCGAGCTCGTGCCGCAGTTCCTGAAAGACCAGCTCGATCATCACCGCATCGTCGAGCATGCCGATGCCGGGGATGTCGTCGGGGATAAGGTCTTCCGGGTCGCACAGGTAGGCGAGGCCGGCCAGGATCGGGGCGCGCTCCTTGTCCTTGAGGGGCCACTGCTCGTCGCCGGCCATGGCCAGCAGGGTCTCGAGCTTCTCGAGCCGTTCGGCCACGAAGTCCGGCAGGTCCGTCCGGCGCATGGCCGTGACGAGATCGACGGCGGCAGCGAGGATCTCCTCATCGTCGGCGATCTGCACCGACTCACGTGTCTTGTGGAGCTCGCGTCGGAAATGGCGCAGGTCGCGATCCGACAACTCGATGGTCATCTTGTAAGGCATGGGGGTCCCTCGCGGCCGCAAGGCTACGGGCCGGACCGGATCGCGGTCAATGTGCGGCGCGGGCGAAGTGATATGTCGACATGCCGCTACAATGGATGCGCCAGCAGGAGAAAAGGTTGCATGTACGGTAGCAATGCCGCCCGGTGGGTGGCTTCAGTCCTCGTCGCGTTGTCCGCACCGCTCGTCGCAGGCGAGGTCCGGGCCGGCGCGGCCGAGTACCTGTTGCCGCCCAACGGCGACAACGTCATCGGCGTCGTCACCACGGCCGTGGCCGAGCACGAGGACACGCTCCTCGACATCGGCCGCCGCTATGGCGTCGGGTACGAGGAGATCATTGCGGCCAATCCGGGGATCGATCCCGTGGCTGCCCGGCGCCGGCACCGAGGTACTGATCCCGAGCCGCTTCGTGATTCCCCAGGCGGATCGCACGGGTATCGTCGTCAACCTGCCCGAACACCGGCTCTACTACTTTCCGCCGCCGCAGCCGGGGCAGCCGCGCGTCGTGCGGACCTACCCGATCAGCACCGGCAAGATGGACTGGAAGACGCCCCTCGGCCTGACCAAGGTCGTCGCGAAGCAGGAGCGTCCGAACTGGAACCCGCCCGAGTCGGTGCGGCTCGAGCACATCGCGAAGGGCGACCCGTTGCCCAAGGTCGTGCCGCCCGGTCCCGACAATCCGCTCGGCGAGTACGCCATGCGCCTCGGGCATTCCCGGCGGCGCCTACCTGATCCACGGCACCAACCGGCCGGCCGGCGTCGGCATGCAGGTCACGCACGGCTGCATCCGCATGTTCCCCGAGGACATCGCCGAGTTCTTCACGATGGTGCCGGTGAAGACGCAGGTGAACCTGCTGGACCAGACCACGAAGGTCGGCTGGTCGCGGGGCACGCTGTACCTGGAGCGCCAGGCGCCGCTCGAAGGCACGCAGGACCCGACCCACATGGATCCTGCGGAACTCGATCGCGCGATTGCCGCTGCGACCGCCGGCCTCGACGTCACGATCGACTGGGACACCGCGCGCAAGGCGTTCCAGCAGGCGAGCGGCGTGCCCGTGCCGATCGGGCGGCGCAATTTCACGCGACCGCCAGCGCCGGCTCCGGCGGCGGAGGAAGATGTCGCACGGACGAAGTCGGGGCGTCCGCCTGCACCGATGCGAAGGCCGGTATCAAGCCGGCCAGCGCTGGACCTCACGCTGCCGACGGCCGCGGACGTGTTCAGGCAGTAATGCGCTATCGAGGCCTCGGCGGCCGGCCCGTACGCACCCGCAAAGAAAACGCCGCGGAAGTCCGCGGCGTCTTCGTTTCGCTTCGAGCGAATCGACGGGCGATTACTTGCCCATCGACTTCTTGAACGCGCGATCGATCTTCTCGTTCGTCGCGTCGCAGCAAGACTGCGAAGCCTGGGCGGCCTGCAGGGCCTGGTTGGCCGTGCTCTGCGCCGAGCTGGCGGCGGTGCCGGCGCTCGAGGCAGCAGCGGCAGCGGCGTCGGCCGCAGCCTTGGCGGCGGCGGCGTCAGCCTGGGCCTGCTTGGCAGCAGCGTTGGCGGCGTCGACCTTGGCCAGGAGGTCCTTGTTGCTGCAGCCCGAGGCGGTGGCAAGCATCAGGGCGGCGGCGGCTACGGTCAGCGTCTTGGTGATCGCGGTCTTCATTGGTAATTTTCCTCGATGGAAATTTCAGGGATCGGACAAGCCAGCAGGGCGGCTGCGGCGGAGCGGGGACACGGATCCGTGTGCGTCAGGCGCAGCCGAACGTCTGAAAGACTAACCCATCCGCACGGGATGGTGAAGGTTGCGGTGCGAGCTCGTCGCGTGTAACTGGCGCCACGGCATGACGGAGCGTGGAGCGTCCCGGCGTGCGATTGCGCTGACATGGGACGCGTGCATCGGCCTGTTTTTCAGCGGCTTTCCGAGCGCTTGCACGGCGATGCGGCCCGGCTGCGCATCGCCGCCCGGGACGTTGCGGCGTGCGCCGAATGGCAGAACCGGACAATCTTCGCGGATCGCCCTTGCCAAGCCCGGCTATGAGCTGTATATAACAACAGGTACTGTATATGCATACAGGGGAGAAACCAGTGGAAGACCTCACGCCGCGCCAACGCCAGGTACTCACCTTCATCCAGGACAGCCTGGCCGAGCAGGGGCTGCCCCCCACGCGGGCCGAGATCGCCGAGGCCCTGGGGTTCAAGTCCGCCAATGCCGCCGAGGAGCACCTGCGCGCCCTGCAGCGCAAGGGCGTCATCGAACTGCGTCCCGGCGCCTCGCGGGGCATCCAGCTCAAGGACTCGCTGCGCGACCAGATCGGCCTGCCGCTGATCGGCCGCGTCGCCGCGGGCCGCCCGATCCTCGCCGAGGAGAACATCGAGGCGCGCTACCAGATCGATCCCGCGCTGTTCCAGCCGCGGCCGCATTACCTGCTCAAGGTGCGCGGCATGAGCATGCGCAACGCCGGCATCCTCGACGGCGACCTCGTCGCGGTCCACCGCACGCCGGAAGTCCGCAACCGCCAGATCATCGTCGCCCGGCTCGAGAACGAGGTGACGGTCAAGCGCTACCGGCAGGAAGGCTCGATCGCCTGGCTGCTGCCGGAGAACGAAGACTTCGAGCCCATGCGGGTCGACCTGCGCGAGCAGTCGCTGACGATCGAAGGCATCGTGGTCGGGGTCGTCGGCAGGAAGCGCACTAAGAAGTGACTAGTGGCTAGTGAATAGTGACTAGTCAGAAGCGTGGTCGCAGCTGATCGTTCAGCTGCACCTCCTACTAGTCACTAGTCACTGTTCACTAGTCACTTCTATCCGCTATCCGCTATCCGCTTCTCATGTCTGTTTCCATCGACCAACTGCTGCAACAGCATCCCGCCCGCCTGTGGCGCGCGCGGGAGCAGGGCGGTGCTGCGGCCTCGATACCGCCGGGATTGCCCACGGGTTACGACGTCCTCGATTGCTGCCTGCCTGGCCAGGGATGGCCCCGGCAAGGTCTCGATCGAAATCCTCTCCGATCATCGCGGCATCGGTGAGCTGAAGCTGCTGATGCCCGTGCTCGCCCGGCTGTGCGGTCCGCGCGTCGTCACTGCTCGCAAGCAGGGCCGTCCTGTGGCGTCCAGCGGGCAGGGCGGGTGGATCGCCTGGGTGTCGCCGCCGCTACCAGCCGTATGCGCCTGCGCTCGCTGCGTGGGGCATCGACGTGGCGCGTGTGCTCGTCGTGCACGGTGCAGGCGCCACCGAATGGGCCATGGACCAGGCGCTGCGCTCCGCAGCCTGCAGCGCCGTGCTCGGCTGGGCCAATCCCCGCGATCCGCACGCCTTGCGGCGCCTGCAACTCGCGGCCGAACAATCAGGCAGCCTCGCCGTGTTGTTCCGTCCGTTGCAGGCCGGGCTGCTGCCTTCGCCGGCCGTGCTGCGGCTGGCGCTGCTCGGCAACCGCGACGGACTGCAGGTGCGCATCGTCAAGAGTCGCGGAGGACGTCCCGCCACGGTCACGCTGGGGCACTGACATGGCCCCGCTGGCCAGGCGCCGGGTCGCGCCGGCATTCCGTCCGTCCCTCACCGTCCCGCGGCAGGCAGCCGGCCGCGTCCGCGCGTGCGCGCGAGTTGTGGCTGGCAGTGCACCTGCCCGCATTGCTGCTCGATTCACTGCGTGAGTCGGTGCAGGCTCTCGGCGCAATCCGCGCCGGTCGCCGTCGTCGATCTCGAGCGCAATGGCAAGGTCGTGCGCGCCTGCTCAGCCGGCGTGTACGAAGCCGGCGTGCGTGCATGGCATGTCCATCAACGCGGCGCTGGCGCTCGTGCCGGCGCTGCAGGCCCTCGCGCGCGATCCCCGGCGCGAACGACGCCTGCTGGAAGCCCTGGCGCAGCGTGGGCTGCACTTCACGCCGCGCGTGAGCCTCGAGCCACCCGACGGCGTGCTGCTCGAAGTGCGCGGCAGCCTGCGCCTGTTCGGTGGTGCGCGACAGTTATGCACGCGCCTGCAGCAGGAGATCGCCGCAACGACCGGGGCCGCGGTGCGTTTTGCGATTACGCCCGCACCACTCGCGTCGCTGTGGTTCGCGCGGCAGTCGACGGATGAATCGCGGCCGGTCCTCGTGCGCAGTCGCGACGAGCTCGCGGCTCGCCTGGCGCCGTTGCCGCTCGCATGCGCGCGCTGGCCCGAACGCACCGTCCAGGCCCTCGCCACGATGGGCGTGCGCACGATCGGCGAATGCCTGCGCCTGCCGCGCGACGGGTTTCGCGCGTCGCTTCGGTGCGGACCTGCTCGCGATGCTCGATCGTGCGACCGGTCGCTCGCCTGAGCCGCGTGCCGCCTTTGCTGCGCACGAGAAGTTCGCGGTGCGTCGCGACCTCGAGCCGGAGATCGACGACACCGACCGGCTGGGGCGCGCGCTCGAGCCGCTGGTCGCCGACCTGTGCCGGTTCCTGCGCGAACGCAGCCGCGGCGTGCAGGCACTCGAGGTCCAGCTGCGACATCGTGCCGCACCGCTCACGCGCGTGCGCCTGCGCTTCGTGCAGCCGATGGGAGCGCAGCCGCAGCGCATCGACGAGTTGCTGCGCGAGCGCCTCGCCCGTCTCGACTTGCCGGAGCCCGTGCGCAACGTGCGCCTGGCCAGCGGGCCGCTGCTCGAACTGCAGGAGGCGGCGGCCGAGCTTTTCCTGCATGACCAGCGCGAGTCCGGTGCGAACGTGCCGCAGCTCGTCGAGCGCTTGCGGGCACGTCTCGGTCAGCAGGCCGTGCACGGGCTGGCCTGCGTCGCGGAGCACCGCCCGGAGGCGGCGTGGCGGGCGCAGGAGCCGCTGCCCTTACCTCAGCCCTCTCCCGGGCTGCGCCCGACCTCTCCCACTGAAGCGGGAGAGGGTGAGGAATCCAGGTGCAGAGCGCCCCGCGCGACCGCTGTGGCTGCTCGACGTGCCGGAGCCCTGCGACGAACGCCGGCTCGAATTCCTCGAAGGGCCCGAATGCATCGAATCGGGCTGGTGGGACGGTCACGACGTGGCGCGCGATTACTACGTGGCCTGCAATCGGCACGGTGCGCGCATGTGGGTGTTCCGCAATCGCCGTCAGGCCGACCCACCGGGCTGGTTCCTGCACGGCTGGTTCGCGTGACGCGTGTACGCCGAGCTGCATTGCCTGTCGAGCTTCAGTTTCCTGCGCGGGGCCTCGCAGCCCTGGGGAGCTCGTCGAACGCGCGGCAAAGCTCGGTTACGCCGCGCTCGCCATCACCGACGAATGCTCGGTCGCAGGGGTCGTGCGCGCGCACGTCGCAGCGAAGGAGCACGGCCTCAAGCTCATCATCGGCTCCGAGTTCCGGCTCGGCGACGGCCTGCGTTGCGTGCTGCTCGCGACCGACCGTCGCGGCTACGCGCAGCTGTGCCGGTTGATCACTCGCGGCCGGCGCGCGGCGGAGAAAGGGGAGTACCGGCTGTGTCGCGCGGATCTCGAGGAAATCCTTGCGGAAGCGGATAGCGGACAGCGGATAGCGGAGTAGTGAAGAGTCCGGCCGGCGCCTCTGGCCTCCGCACTATCCGCTATCCGCCTACCTCCGCTATCCCGCTTCCCTCCTTGCCTCTGGCTCCCCGCCGCGCACCCCGATCCCGCCGAGGCCCGCTGGCTCGCCGCCGTCTTTCCCGATCGACTCTGGCTCGCCGTCGAATTGCTGACCACGGGGCGTGATCGTCGTCGGCTCGAGTCACTGCAGGCGCTCGGCCGGGAGATGAACCTGCCGCTCGTGGCGACCGGCGACGTGCACATGCATGCGCGCGGCCGGCGGGCACTGCAGGACGTACTCACCGCGACCCGTGTCGGCACGACGGTCGACCAGGCGGGCCTCGCGCTGTTTGCCAACGGCGAGCGGCACCTGCGCCCCATCGCACGCATCGCGGAGCTGCATCCGCCCGAGCTGCTCGCGGCCTCGCTCGACATCGCCCGTCTCTGCACGTTCTCGCTCGACGAGCTGCGTTACGAGTACCCGCGCGAGATCGTGCCGGAAGGGCACACACCTGCATCTGGCTGCGTCGACTGACCGAGGAGGGCGTGCAGCAACGCTGGCCGGAAGGCGTGCCCGGCCGCGACGCGGCGCGTGATCGAACACGAGCTCGCGCTGATCGCCGAACTGGAATACGAGCCGTATTTCCTCACCGTGCACGACATCGTCCGCTTCGCCCGCTCGCGCGGCATCCTCTGCCAGGGCCGCGGCTCCGCCGCCAACTCCGCCGTGTGCTTCTGCCTCGGGATCACCGAGGTCGATCCCGCGCGCATGTCCTTGCTGTTCGAGCGTTTCATCTCGAAGGAGCGCAAGGAACCTCCCGACATCGACGTCGACTTCGAGCACGAGCGGCGCGAGGAAGTGATCCAGTACCTCTACGCGAAGTACGGCCGTGACCGTGCCGCGCTGGCGGCGACCGTGATCAGCTACCGGCCGCGCAGCGCGCTGCGCGACGTTGCCAGGGCCATGGGGCTCGACCCGCTGCAGGTCAATGCGCTCGCGCGCTCGATGCAGTGGTGGGACGGGCGGCGCATCGACGAGGAGCGCGTGCGCGAGTCGGGGCTCGATCCCGACAGCCCGGTGCTCGCGAAGGTCCTGTCGTTGTCGCGCTCGCTGCTCGGGTTTCCGCGGCACCTCTCGCAGCACGTCGGCGGTTTCGTCATCGCACGCGGCCTGCTCGAGGAACTCGTCCCGGTCGAGAACGCCGCGATGCCCGACCGCACGGTCATCCAGTGGGACAAGGACGACCTCGATGCGCTGGGGCTGCTCAAGGTCGACGTGCTCGGGCTCGGCATGCTGTCGGCCATCCGTCGCGCATTCGACCTCGTGCACGGGTTCCGCGGGCAGCGCTGGACGCTGGCCACGGTGCCAGCGGAGGACCCCGCGGTCTACGACATGATCGGCCACGCCGACACCGTGGGCGTGTTCCAGATCGAGTCGCGCGCGCAGATGGCGATGCTGCCGCGGCTCAAGCCGCGCACCTACTACGACCTGGTCATCGAGGTCGCGATCATCCGGCCCGGCCCGATCCAGGGCGACATGGTGCATCCCTACCTGCGGCGGCGAGCCGGGCAGGAGCCGGTCACGTACCCGAGCGAAGAGGTCGAGGGGGTGCTCAAGCGCACGCTCGGCGTGCCCATTTTCCAGGAACAGGTCATGCAGCTGGCGATCGTCGCGGCCGGATTCACGCCCGGCGAGGCCGACCAGTTGCGGCGCGCGATGGCGGCCTGGAAGCGCAAGGGCGGGCTCGGCCACTTCGAGGAACGACTGATCAGCGGCATGCGTGCGCGCGGCTACGGCGAGGAATTCGCGCGCCGCATCTTCCAGCAGATCCTCGGCTTCGGCGAGTACGGCTTCCCGGAGTCGCACGCGGCGAGCTTCGCCCTGCTGGTGTACGTGTCGGCGTGGCTCAAGAGGCACGAGCCCGCCGCTTTCGCCGCTGCGCTCATCAACAGCCAGCCGATGGGCTTCTATGCGCCGTCGCAGATCGTGCAGGACGCGCGTCGGCACGGCGTCGAGGTGCGGCCGATCGACGTGCACCGCAGCGACTGGGACTGCACGCTGGAGCCCGTGCCGGAAGCGGACGAGCCCGCCTTGCGGCTCGGCCTGCGCCTCGTGAAAGGCCTGCCCGAGGAGGCGGCACGGCGGCTGGTGGAGGCGAGGGGCAGCCGGGGGCGTGCGTTCGAGAGCGTGCAGCGCATGGCCGAGCAGGCCCGGATCGATCGGCGCGAGATGGGATGCCTGGCGGCGGCCGGGGCACTGGCGGGGCTCGGGGGGCATCGGCACCGGGCGGCCTGGCAAGTCGCCGGGTTCGAGTCGCCGCTGCCGGTCATGCCCGAAGTCCGCATTGCCGAGGGCATCCCGTTGCTGCGTGCGCCATGCGAAGGCGAGGACATCGTCGCCGACTATTCGCACACGGGGCTGACGCTGCGCCGCCATCCCGTGGAACTGCTCCGACGGCACCTCGACATGCGCGGCATGCTCGACTCGCGCCGTCTGCGCGAAACGCCCAACGGGGCGCTCGTCCGCACCGGAGGCCTGGTCATCACGCGACAACGGCCCGGCAGCGCGGAAGGTGTCACGTTCGTCACGCTCGAAGACGAGTTCGGCTCGATCAACCTGATCGTCTGGCGCGACGTCGCCGAGCGGCAGCGGCAGGCGCTCGTCGGGTCACGCCTGCTGGGCGTGGCGGGCAAGCTGCAGATGGAGGGGGAGGTGATGCACGTGATCGCGCATCGCCTCGTCGATCTCACGCGCCTGCTCGGGCGCTTGCGCACCGAGTCGCGCGACTTCCACTGAAAGGGGACGCTACCCTTCAAAGGGGAATAGGCGCTGCTTTTCGCCCTATTTCCGGGTCGGGGCGCTCGTCGACTTCGTAGTCGTCGAAGTCGCTGAGCAGTTCGGAAGTGCGCTTCTGTTCCATCATGCGCTCGAGCTTGCGCCACGCAGGTTCAGCCCCTTTCGGCGCACCCCGCTTGCGCTTGTCGAGGTCCTGCATCAGGCGATCGACGTCGAGCGACTCGTCGCCGGCCCCGGCAACCTCGTCGCTGTCTTCGTCTTCGAACTCGTCGGTCGGCTCTGGCTTCTCGCTCATCGAAAAACCCTAATCAAGCGCCGGCTTTTTATACTTCGCTGCCACGCCGCCGGCAAGGACGTAATCACCGCGGCGGTTCAATGCAATAAGCTCGCCATCTTCCGGCGGTACTGCGCCACGAGCGGGTCCTGGTCGCCCAGGACGTCGAACGCCATCAGCAGGTAGCGACGGCCGGCTTCGTCGTCGAACTTGCGGTCGCGCTGCATCAGTTCGAGCCAGTGCGCCAGAGCGATATCGAAGTTCCAGGCCAGGGCGTAATGCGCTGCAAGCGCATTGCGCGCGGTGGAATTCTTCGGGTCGCGTTCGAGCGCCTCGCGCAAGCCCGTCGTGTCGGGGTGGGCATTGGCCAGCTGCACGAACGCCAGCCGGGCCCGCAGCGGCCCGAGCAGGGGATGCCCGGCATTGCCCGCCGCCAGGGCCTCGATCGCCGCCGAGGCACTCTCCGCATCGCGCTGGTCCAGCAGCCGGGACGCCACTGCCTCCGGGCTTTCGGGGGCCGATGGCTGAGATGCGCCGGCGTCCTCCGGCGCAGGACTGTCGGCGGCCTCGGCCACGTGCCGATCGAGGAACGATCGTATCTCCGACTCCGGCAAGGCCCCCACGAACTGGTCCACGACCTCGCCGTGGTGGATCAGCAGGACCATCGGGATGCTGCGGACCTGGAAATGGGTCGCGAGCTGCTGCTCCTCGTCGGTGTTGACCTTGGCGAGGATGAAGCGCCACCGTAGTCGTCGGCGAGCCGGTCGAGCAGCGGCATCAGCGACTTGCACGGGCCGCACCAGGGCGCCCAGAAGTCGACGAGGACGGGGACCGCGTTGGAGGCCTCCACCACCTCGGCCATGAAGTTCTGGGCGGTCGCGACGAATTTCTTTGCGGACTGCGGACATGCAATGCCTCCGGGGTGCAGGGGGATTTTTTGCATGAAACCGCGCCGGCGCAAGTCCCGAAATGATCGTCTTACGCTCATTCCGCGGCGCGTCCAGATCGGTATACTCCGGCGCGCTTTGGGGGGTCCATTGCTAAGGGAGTTTCGTTTCATGTCGAAGATCCGTGTATTCCAGGCCTGCGCCGCGCTCGCCTTGTGCGTCGGCACCACGCCTGCCCTGGCGGACTGGACCGGCAAGGGCGACATCGGCGCGTCCATCGCGACCGGCAACAGCGAGAACCAGGCGGCCAGCGCCAACCTGGAACTGAAGAACACGGTCGACCAGTGGCAGCACACCGTCGGCTTTGCCGGCAACTACGGCAGCGACAGCGGCGTCACCACCGCGCAGCGCTGGGAACTGCGCGGCCAGACGCAGTATGAATTCGCGGCGCGTACCTACGCCTTCGGTGCCGGCGCGTTACGAAGACGACCGGTTCGCCAGTTCGACTACCAGGCCTCACTGGCCGGCGGTCTCGGCTACCGGATCATCGACAACGATAAGACCAAGTTCTGGGTCCAGGGCGGCCCGGGCTATCGTTACGCCGAAGTCCGCGCCACGGGTGAGTCCGAGGACGGCGTCATCTTCCGCGGCGATGTCGGGTTCGAGCACCAGCTGACCGCGACGACCAAGGTCGTCGACCGGTTCCTGGTGGAAGCGGGCTCGGACAACACGTACATGCAAAACGACCTGGGCCTCGAGGTGACGATCACCGGTGCGCTCGGCCTGCGCGTCGGCTACCAGGTGCGCCACAACACCGACGTGGACCCGGGCATCGAAAAGACCGATACGCTGACCACGATCGGCCTGTTGTACGAGACCAAGTAACACGCAGACAGGGCGATCACGGCCTGGATTGGACCGGGGCGAGGGATAAGACCCTCGCCCCTTGCGTTTATCCTGCGCGAAATGAATGGCCGGGTTCGGCCAGGAGCCGACGTTGGCTGGAAGTGAAAGCCCCAACGCGGGAAACACGCGCCTCTTGCCGGCCTATGGCTTGGTGACCGGCACTGGGTACTCGCATACCGCGCGGCGGATCACTTCGGCCGGACTCTCGGCGGTGAAGTCCGTCTCCCACTTATCTGTCGATGGGTACGACTGGATGACGTGTCCCTCGCCCATGGGTCCGGACTGCGAACTGAAAAAGAGCCCACGATACCGCCGCTCCACGCAGTCGTACTGGTTCTGGTTCAAATACGACCACGCGCCGCTTCGGCTCATCCACTTTAGATCCCGGACTTCCCAAACGCTTCGCAGCGGACCCTCGACGGTTAGCGTGCTGAAGTCGACGTAGAAGACGGCTTGGCCAAACTCGGCGAGCTTCTGCCACCTCGATGGGGACTCGGCGGGCTTCTCCGCCTGAGCCGGCTGCTGCTGCACCACCGACTTGCTGTCTTCCATCAGCCTCACCGCGAAATCTGTGCCACCGTGCTTGCTGGGGTTCAGCTCCACGCGGTAATGAACGCTCGCTCCGCAGCGATCGACCGTCCACCGCTCCACCCATGGGTCCACATTGATTCTTGCTGGCGGCTCCATGATTTCTGTATTCACGACGCGAGCGCTTTTGCACCCGGCGCCGACGACCGATTCGAGCAGATCGATATTCTGGGCCACGTCGATCTGCAGAACACGGCTCGCAAGCGAGGCCCCTGGCAACTTCCCGGCGTCGGCGCAGGCAGCGTGAGGTGGCATTAGCGTGAAAAATGGGATGATCAGGGCAGCGACTGCCGCAAAATGCATCCGTGTCATGACTATCTCCACAGAACTTACCGAGGTTCGATGCTCCGCTAACGGTGCGTCGCCAACCCCATAAAGGCAGGCTAGCGCGAACCGAAGCGGTCATGAATTAGGGCTTGAGGCAGCGCACACAGGTATTAGGTGCGACAGCCTTCAAAGATAGAAACCAGCCGCAGGGCCTTCCATCGTCCGCTCCGGGTCGAGATCAGCCAGTCGATGAGTATTGATAAGCGGGGATTGACGTTTCCGCGGAAACGTCACTGCTTGACACTTCAGCCCGACGGCAAGTCCATGAGGCAGATTTCAATGCAGAAGTATCTGGAACCAACCCGGGAATGCGGACGAGCATTCGCATTTGCATCAAACGCCGACTATCTTGCCGGTGTTGGCCACCGCATCGCAGCCTTGGAAGATTCTCGCCGGCTTCCGCCCACTCTGTCCCGCCAACCTTGAACAACGGGAACCGCCGATGCGCCGTGAAAATCAGCTCACTTCAAGCTCTGACCGGATTCGTCGCACCGGCGCGTGGTCGGTCCTGGCCGCCGCACTGCTTTGCCTCGGTCCGACCGGATGCCATTCATACCGTGCGCTGCCGGACGCTGCGCCGACAAAGACGAATGGCACTGCACCCGCGCCGCGTGACATCGAGGCGATCGCCGACGAGTACCTGTCGGCGCTGCTGCAGTACAACCCCGAGTTGGGGACGATGTATTCCCTGCCCGGCGCCCGTCACGACCGGTTGACCGACCGTTCGCCGCAGGCCCTGGCTGCCTGGCAGGCACGGGAAGACGCCTGGCTCGCGGAACTCGACGCCCGCGGCATGCCCGCGCAGGTTGGAAGCCGCGATTGGGTGACCTACGGCATCCTGCACGAGACCCTGGCCGGCTCCGCCGGCATCCGCGTCTGCCGCAACGAACTGTGGGCGGCCAGCAGCGTGACCGCCTGGCACGGCTCGGTGCCGAGCCTGTTCGAGATCCAGCCCGTCGATACGCCTGAACTGCAGCGACAGGCCTTGCAGCGGCTGGCGGCGTTGCCAAAGTACATCGACACCGAGATCGCCAACCTGCGCCAGGGCCTGGACTCCGGCTACAGCGCCCCGCGCCTCACGGTGGCTCCTGCCATCAGCGAAGTGCGGGCACTGGCAGGCGCCGACAGCCCGCTGCTGAGCCCGGGCATACGCGCGGGCGACCCGAAGTTCGCTGCCGAGGTACAAGCGCTGTTCAAATCCGAGATCGCTCCGGCCGTCGAACGTTTCGCCCGCTTCCTGGAGGCTGAGTACCTGCCGCGCGCGCGGGAAGAAATCGGGCTGGGCTTCAATCGGGACGGCGCTGCGTGCTATCCGGCCCTGGTGCGCCACTACGCCACCGTCCAACCCGCGGCCAGCGAGATTCACCGGCTTGGGCTCGAGCAAGTCTCCAGAATTCGCGCCGAGATGCAGGCCATCATCGATGAGCACTTCGCCGGGGCGACCATCGAGGCATTCCTGCGCGGCCTCAACGACGACCCCAGGTACACCTTCAGGACCGAGGACGAAGTGCTGCAGTATTCGGTGGCCGCACTGGCTCGCGCCAGGGCGAAGATGCCGGATGCGTTCGGCCGGCTGCCGAAAGCCGACGTCGAGATCCGGGCGTATCCGGCCTATCGCGCCAGCGGCACCGGTGAATACCATTCGTCCTCGGAGGACGGCACGCGCCCGGGCATCTATTACATTGCGGTCGTCGATCCGACCCGTCGCTCGCGCGCGATCCAGGAATCGGTTCTGCACCACGAGACCTACCCGGGCCACCACCTGCAGGGTGCCATCGCGCTGGAACTGGGCGACCGCGTGCACCCCATCGCACGGTACCTCGGGAATTCCGGTTTCGGTGAGGGCTGGGCGCTCTACTCGGAGCGCCTGGCAGACGAACTCGGGCTGTACAGCGGTCCGCTCGACCGCATGGGCCTGCTGTCGGACCAGGCGGCGCGCGCCGCAAGACTGGTCGTCGACAGCGGCATTCACACCCAGGGTTGGACTCGGCAACAGGCCGTGGACTACATGCTGAACAATACCGCCTGGCCGGCGGTGGACATCGAATCGGAAGTCAACCGCTACATCGCCTGGCCAGGGCAGGCCACCTCGTACATGCTGGGCATGCTGGAAATCCGCCGGCTGCGCAATCTCGCCGAGGCAGAACTCGGTGCCGGCTTCGACCTGCGGGCCTTTCACGACCGCGTGCTTGGCTACGGCAGTGTGACCCTGCCGATGCTCGACGCCTCGGTGCGAGCGTGGGTCGGTGCAGATGTAAGCGATGGGTCGAGCGCAGCCGGTCGATGAGGATTGACACGTGTGGCTTGACGTTTCCGCGGAAACGCGAACCGGGGCTTCCGGCGGGCCTTTTCTTTTGCAATGCACGGCAAACGGGGATGCCCTGATCCGCGGTCAGGCCAGCTTTTGGATAGAATTTGCGGACTACCCCCACCAGGCGTGCCCACCATGGCCGGATCCCGTCCCGCGGCGCCCGAATCGCGCTTCCTGTTCGCCGACACCCAGGATTTCCTGACGCCGGTCGGCCGGGCCATCAATGGCGACTTCCTCGCGGACGAGGAGACCCTGGTTCGCCAGCTCGCTGACATGGCCCGCGTCTCGCCGACCGAGCACGACGAAATCCAGGCCGCCGCCCGCAAGCTCGTCGAAGGCGTGCGCCGTGCCCCGCGAGCGAAGACAGGGCTCGATGCGTTCCTGCGCCAGTACGACCTCTCCTCGCAGGAAGGCGTGATCCTGATGTGCCTGGCGGAGGCGCTGCTGCGCATCCCGGACGACGACACGGCCGATCGCCTGATCGCCGACAAGCTGCGCTCGGGGGACTGGGCCAGCCACCTGGGCGACAGCCAGTCGCTGTTCGTGAACGCCTCGACCTGGGGCCTCATGCTGACGGGCCGCATCGTGCGCCTCGACCCGAACGACGTCGCCGCGCCGCAGGGCGCCATGGCACGCGTCGCGGGGCGCATCGGCGAGCCCATCGTGCGCACGGCGATGCGCCAGGCCATGAAGATCATGGGGCACCAGTTCGTCATGGGCCGCACGATCAAGGAGGCGCTCGACAACTCACTGACCGGCGACAACAAGCGCTATCGCTACACGTTCGACATGCTCGGCGAGGCGGCGCTGACCACGGCGGATGCCGAGCGGTATTTCGAAGCGTACAAGAGCGCGATCGGAGCGCTCGCGGCGCGCACCGGCGAGTACCCGGACTTCGAGTCGCGGCCCAGCATTTCAGTGAAGCTTTCGGCGATGCACCCGCGCTTCGAGCGCGCGCATCGCCAGCGGGTGCTGCGCGAGCTGACGCCACGGCTCGTCGAACTGTGCAAGCTCGCGCGCGAGGCAGGTGTTGCGCTCACGCTCGACACCGAGGAATCCGAGCGCCTGGAACTGACCGTCGAACTGCTGGCAGCGGTCTGCCAGGAGCCGGCGCTCGCGAAGTGGGACGGCTTCGGCATCGCCGTGCAGACTTACCAGCGCCGTGCCGTGCCGCTGCTGCGCTACCTGATCAAGCTCGCCGACGACACGCAGCGCCTGCTGCACGTGCGACTCGTCAAGGGCGCCTACTGGGACGCCGAGATCAAGCGCGGGCAGGAGCGGGGCCTCGCCAGCTATCCCGTGTTCACGCGCAAGGCGAACACGGACGTCTCGTACCTCGCCTGCGCGCGCATCGTGTTCGAGGAGGGCAGGAACCTCTACACGCAGTTCGCCACGCACAACGCCCACACGGTCGCCGCGATCGCGCATCTCGCGCGCAAGCACGGCCGCGAGTTCGAGTTCCAGCGCCTGCATGGCATGGGCGAGGAGCTGTATGCCCAGGTGACCGGCGCCGACGGCCTCGCCATGCCGTGTCGCGTCTACGCGCCGGTCGGCAACCACGAGGACCTGCTGCCGTACCTGGTGCGACGGCTGCTCGAGAACGGCTCGAACTCGTCCTTCGTGAACCGCATCGTCAACGAGAACGAGCCGATCGACGCGATCGTGGCGGATCCGGTGCGGACCGTGGACGGCTACGAGACGACCGTGCATCCGCGCATTCCGCAGCCGCTCGACATCTACCAGCCCGAGCGCAGGAACTCCGCGGGACTGCACCTGGCGAACGGGTTCGTGCTGAGCGATACGGCTGCGCGCATGGAGCACGTTTCGCGGCGGCCCTGGGTTGCCGCGCCGCTCGTCGGCGGCGAGGAGCAGTCGGGCGGCAGCGGCACGATTCGCAATCCGGCCGATGCCGACGACGTCGTCGGCTCGGTCATCGCCGCGACCACGGACCAGGTGCGCCGCGCGATCGACATTGCCGAGCGGGCGCAGCCGGGCTGGGACGAGACCCCGGCTACGGTGCGGGCCGACGCCCTCGAGAAGGCGGCCGACCTGTTCGAGCAGAACACGCCCGAACTCGTCGCCATGTGCGTGCGCGAGGCAGGCAAGACCGTGCCCGACAGCATTGCCGAGGTGCGCGAAGCCGTGGACTTCCTGCGCTACTACGCCGTGCGTGCCCGCAGCGAGTTCGGCTCCGCCATCGCGCTGCCGGGGCCGACCGGTGAGAGCAACGAACTGCGGCTGCACGGTCGCGGCATCTTCACCTGCATCAGTCCGTGGAATTTCCCGCTCGCGATTTTCGCGGGGCAGGTGGCCGCGGCACTCGCCGCCGGCAATGCCGTGCTCGCGAAGCCAGCCGAGCAGACGCCACTGGTCGCAGCGCATGCCGTCCGCTTGATGCTGCAGGCCGGCATTCCGCCGGAAGTCCTGCATTTCCTGCCGGGCGACGGCGCCGTCGTCGGTGCCGCTGCGGTCGCCGACCCACGCGTTGCGGGCGTGGCCTTCACGGGCTCGACCGAGACCGCGCGCATCATCCATCGCGCGCTCGCCAACCGCGATGCGCCCATCGCCACGCTGATCGCCGAGACCGGCGGCCAGAACGCGATGATCGTCGACAGTTCGGCGCTGCCGGAACAAGTGGTCATCGATGCGGTCCAGTCCGCATTCAACAGCGCAGGCCAGCGCTGCTCGGCCCTGCGCGTGTTGTGCGTGCAGGAAGACATCGCCGCGAAGGTCAAGCGGCTGCTGTCGGGCTACATGGAGGAACTCGTCGTCGGCAACCCGGCCTACCTCGAAACGGACGTGGGCCCGGTCATCGACGACGCGGCACGCGTGCTGCTCGAAGGCCACGCCAGCGAAGTGATGCGGAACGCTTCCTGGCAGCACCGGCTGCAGCTGGGTGCGGCGACGCGACGCTGGCACGTTCGTGGCGCCGCTCGCAGCGCAGATCGAATCGCTCGCGGTGCTCGACCGCGAATGGTTCGGCCCGGTGATGCACCTCGTGACGTACAAGTCGCGCGACCTCGAGGCGCTGATCGATGCGATCAACGCGACGGGCTTCGGGCTCACGTTCGGCATCCACAGCCGCATCGACGGCACGGTGCGCCGCGTCGCCTCGCGGGTGCGGGCCGGCAACGTCTACGTCAATCGCAACATCATCGGTGCGGTGGTCGGGACCCAGCCGTTCGGCGGCTCGGGCCTGTCGGGCACGGGGCCGAAGGCGGGCGGTCCGCATTACCTGCATCGTTTCGCGCACGAGCGCACCTTGACGATCAACACGTCGGCGGTGGGCGGCAACGCCTCGCTGCTGGCGATGGAATAGGAGAAGAAGCGGTGAGCGGTGAGCGGATAGCGGATGAGTAAGAGGCGCGCTGCGTCGTCGCGCTTCCTACTATCCGCTATCCGCTCACCGCTCATCCGCTGATCCAATGAATCTTTCCGTCCTCGACATCTTCAAGATCGGCGTCGGCCCGTCGAGCTCCCACACGATGGGGCCGATGAACGCCGCCTGCGCGTTCGTGCGTGAGTTGCAGTCGCTGGGGCTGGTCACGCGCACGGCGAAGGTCGGGGCGCAGCTGTACGGATCGCTGGCGCTGACGGGGCGGGGCCACTGCACCGACCGTGCGATCCTGCTCGGCCTGGAAGGCATGGAACCCGCGACGCTCGATCCGGCAGCGATGGAGCCGACGCTCGAACGGATTCGCAGCAGCGGCCGGCTGCGCCTGGCGGGCCAGCAGGAAATCGTGTTCGACGAGCCGATGGACCTGCTGTTCCACCGCGACCAGACCTTGCCGCAGCATCCGAACGGCATGCGCTTCACGGCACTGGATGCGGCGGGCAGCGTGCTGCACCGGGACGAGTACTTCTCGACCGGGGGCGGGTTCGTCGTGCGTGCGGCGGAGTTCGGCAGGACGGCGCTTGGTGCCCGCCAGGTCGAGCTGCCGCATCCGTTCACCTCGGCACGCGAGTTGCTCGAGATGGCGCGCAATCGCGGCCTCGAGCTGCACGAGCTCGTGCTCGAGAACGAGGGCGCGTTCCGGCCCACGGCGGCGACGCTGCAGGCGCTGCTGCGGCATCTGGACCGTGATGAACGAATGCATCGAGCGCGGCTTCGACGGCCACGGCCTGTTACCGGGCGTGCTCAAGGTGCGTCGTCGTGCCTCGCGCATGCATCGGCAGCTGGTCGAGTCGTCGCAGCAGCGGCCGCTCGACGCGCTCGAGTGGGTCAACGCCTTTGCGCTCGCCGTCAACGAGGAGAATGCGGCCGGCGGGCGGGTGGTCACCGCGCCGACCAACGGCGCGGCGGGGATCGTGCCGGCCGTACTGGCCTATTACCGCAAGTTCGAGCCGGGCGCGAGCGAGGATGGCGTCGTCCGCTTCCTGCTCGTCGCGGGCGCGATCGGCATGCTCTACAAGCGCAACGCCTCGATCTCGGGCGCGGAGATGGGTTGCCAGGGCGAGGTGGGCGTGGCGTGCTCGATGGCGGCGGCGGGCCTCGTCTGCGCGCTGAACGGCACGAACGAGCAGATCGAGAACGCGGCCGAGATCGGCATGGAGCACAACCTCGGCCTGACCTGCGACCCGATCGCCGGGCTGGTGCAGATCCCGTGCATCGAGCGCAACGCGATGGGTGCGGTGAAGGCGATCAACGCCGCGCGCCTGTCCATGCGCGGGCGACGGGACGCACAAGGTTTCGCTCGACCAGGTGATCGCGACCATGCGCCAGACCGGGCACGACATGTCGACGATCTACAAGGAGACCAGCCAGGGTGGGCTGGCGGTGAACGTGCCAGAATGCTGAGGGAAGTGACTAGTGAATAGTGACTAGTGACTAGTCGGAAGGGCGCGGCGCGCCTCTGCTCCTACTAGTCACTAGTCACTGATCACTGGTCACTTGTTGGGGTGCGCAATGTCAGTTGACTCGACTGTCGTCATTACCGGCGCCTTCGGTGCGCTGGGCACCGCGGTCGCACGGGCGTTCGGTGAGGCAGGGGCCACGCTCGGGCTCGTCGACGTCTCCCAGCCGACGGCCGAGACCAAGGCGGAATTCGCGACGGGCCGGCACCTGCTGCTCGGCGGTGTCGATCTTGCAAACCTCGAGGACACCCGCAAGGCCATGGCGGCCATCGCGATGCGCTTCGGCGGCATCGACGTGCTCGTCAACGTCGCCGGCGGGTTTCGCTGGGAGAAACTCGAGGACGGCGACGTCGCCACGTGGGATTCGCTCTATTCGATGAACCTGCGTTCCGCCGTGGTGAGCTGCAAATGCGCCTTGCCCGCGATGCTCGAGCGGGGCCGGGGTCGCATCATCAACGTCGGCGCGGGCGCGGCCGGCAAGGCGGGGCTTGGCATGGGCGCGTACACGGCGTCGAAGGCCGGGGTGCAGCGTCTCACCGAGGCGCTGGCGGAGGAGGTGAAGGACCGCAACATCACCGTCAATGCGATCCTGCCCGGCACCATCGATACGCCACGCAACCGTCTCGACATGCCGGATGCCGATTTCTCGCGCTGGGTCAGCCCGGAGGCGATCGCCAGGGTGATGTTGTTCCTGGCATCGGACGCCGCCGCCGTCATCAACGGCGCTGCGATTCCGGTTTTCGGCCGGGGTTGAAGCTCGGGCGCTGCGGCTGCCGATAGACGACTCGCGCCGGGCGCCACGAGGACCCCCGGGGACGACGTGCGCGATGGGCCGCGCACGCGTCCTTCAGGAGATCACTTGCGGAATTTCAATTCCTGCAACAGTTCAGATCCCAGGATTTCGCGGATCTCGGCACGATTCCCGCTTTCCTTCTGCATCTGATCCAGCGACTTCTTCTTCCACTCCATGTACTCGGCCTGGCGCTTCTCGTCTTCGGAGCCCGTCGTGACATGGTCCGAGATCGTGATCAGGTACAGGTCAGCCTCGCCTTTCCTCGGGTAGTTGTTGGACAGGACCATGTAGCCCTTGATCCACCCCTTCGACTTGGCAAACTCCTGGTTGTCGCGCCATTCACCTGCCAGGAAGTTCGCATACGCACAGCGAGCCGCCGTCCTTGAGGCTGACACCGGTCACGTCCCAGAAGTCTCCCGCGACCATCGGCCATTCGTCGGCCCTGGCGCTGGTGGCCGTCAGCATCACGGGCGCACAGAGCGCCAGCGCGAGCATCGCGCCCTTCACGAGTGTTTTCATCGTTCTTCTCCTGCGCAGCGAAATTCGCTGCCGCTGCAGCGTAAGCCTCCGCTCGCCATTTAGCAGCTTGCGGTGCAGCAACCTCCGCGCCGCGGCGGGATGGCTCAGGCCAGGTTGCGCGGGTAGTCGAACTCGGCTTCGAGCCCGGTTGCCCAGCCGAGTTCCGACCAGTCGTCGAGCTTGAAGCAGGCCGTGAACACGCCGCACGTCGGCAGGTTGTCGATCTTGTCGCCGGACGACAGCTGGTTTGCGCAGTCGGTGATGCCGGGGTTGTGGCCGAACACCATCAGGTGCCCGACCGGGCCGCCCAGTTCGTGGATCACCTCGAGCATCTGCCTGGGGTCGGCGAGGTAGAGCCGCTCGTCCTGCGCGATGTGCTCGGCGGGGACCTTCAGTTCGCGCGCCATGATGCTGGCGGTCGTCAGGGCGCGGACGGCAGGGCTGGTCAGGATCAGGTCCGGCTTGAACTTCCGCGACCGCAGCCGCCGCGCCATTTCCGGGGCGTCCTGCTGGCCACGCCGGTTGAGGACGCGGTCCCAGTCTTCCTGGCCGGGCAGCGACCAGTCCGACTTGGCGTGCCGCACCAGCGTCAACCGCTTCAGGCCGGCCGCCGCCTTGCTGCGAGCCTCGAGCGCCTGCACCTTGGACTTGCTGAGCTTGCCGAGGCTCATGCGCTGGCGACCTCGACGTAGCCGTCGACGACGCGCGTCGGATAACTGTGTACGGGCTCGTAGGCTGGAGGCGTCAGTGCCTGGCCGGTGCGCAAGCAGAAGCGGGCCCCATGGCGCGGGCAGATGACCTGGTGGTCGACGATTTCGCCGCCGGCCAGGCCGCCGCCGTCGTGGGTACAGACGTCGTCGATCGCGAAGAACTCGCCGTCGATGTTGTAGACGGCGACGAACGTGCCGTCGATTTCGGCGGACGCATAATCGCCCGGCGATGTCCGCGGCCGGGCGACGCGGATCCAGTCGGTCCGTGCACCCTGCGTGAGTGCGGTTGCGGAGCGCGCCGGGCTGTGCGAGGCATGGACGCCGAGCCCAGAGCCCCCAGGATGGGTTTACGGCGTCCGGCGAACGTCTGGCCTGACGTCATGGTTACATCATCCCGTCTGCAATCGCGCCGCGTCGGACATCATCGACTGGTTCCACGGCGGGTCGAACACGAGTTCGACGTCGGCGCGTTTCACGGTCGGGATGATCTCGACCTTCTCGCGCACGTCGGCGACCAGGACGTCGCCCATGCCGCAGCCCGGTGCCGTGAGCGTCATCGTGACCGAGATGACCCGGCTGCCGTCCTCTTCCTGCGTGACGTCGCAGTCGTAGACGAGCCCGAGGTCGACGATGTTGATCGGGATCTCCGGGTCGTAGCAGCCTTTCATCTGCTCCCAGGCGACCTTGCGCACGTCGTCGTCGCTGGCATTCGGCGGCAGTTCCGGACGGGCGTCCGCTTCCTTGCCCAGGGCGTCGGCGTCCTTGCCCGCGATGCGGAACAGGTTGCCCTCGACGTAGACGGTGAAGCTGCCGCCCGAGGGCCTGGGTGATGTAACCCTGCTGGCCCTGGCGCAACTTCACGTTCATGCCCGCGGGCACGATGATCGCGTCCACGTCGCGGGTGAAGTTCACGGGCTCGTTGTCGGCTCGGTACAAGGCTGGCTCCTGGCTGGCGTTCGGTCGGCTCGCTTGGCGCGCCCTGATCGTTACTCGGTGGAGGCCTGGTCGTGGCTGTGCAGCGCCGCATCCAGCGTGTGCCAGCACAGGCTCGCGCACTTCACGCGCGCGGGAAACTCGCGCACGCCGGACAGCGCGCCGAGCTTGCCGAGGCTCGGCACGTCGACTTCGGCGTCGTCCTTCGTGAGCAGGTCGTGCATCTGGCCGAAGAGCTTTTCGGCCTCCGGCACGGTCCTGCCCTTGACGCTATCGGTCAGCAGCGAAGCCGAAGCGACCGAGATCGCGCAACCGCTGCCGTGGAAGGAGACGTCGCTGATGCGGTCGCCGTCGAGCTTCACGTATACGGTCAGCTTGTCGCCGCAGAGCGGGTTGAACCCGTCGGCATGCAGGTCGGCGTCCGGCATTTCGCGGAAATTACGCGGATGCCGGTTGTGGTCGACGATGACGTCGCGGTACAGGTCCTTGAGGTCCATCAGCCGAGCATCTCCCGTGCCGTGTGCAGCGCTGCGACCAGCTGGTCGATCTCGGCGCGCGTGTTGTAGAACGCGAACGATGCGCGGGCCGTCGCCGGCACCCCGAAGAAGTCCATCACCGGCATCGCGCAATGGTGACCCGTGCGGATCGCCACCCCTTCGGCGTCGAGGATCGTGCCGAGGTCGTGCGGGTGGATGCCATCGATCGTGAACGAGACGACCGCGGCCTTCTCGGGGGCCGTGCCGATGAAATTCAACCCCGGGACGGTGGCCATGCGCGCGTTGGCGTACTCGAGCAGGTCGTGCTCCGCCGCGGCGATGCGGTCCATGCCGAGCGCCTTCAGGTAGTCGATCGCCGCACCCAGCCCGACGGCTTCGGCAATGGCCGGCGTGCCCGCCTCGAACTTGTAGGGCAGGTCGTTGTAGATCGTCTTCTCGAACGTCACGGCCAGGATCATGTCGCCGCCGCCCTGCCAGGGCGGCATTTCGCGCAGCAGTGCCTCGCGGCCGTACAGCACGCCGATGCCGGTCGGGACCGCACATCTTGTGCGACGGAGAACGCGTAGAAGTCGCAGTCGAGCGCCTGGACGTCGACCTTGAGGTGCGGCACGGCCTGCGCGCCGTCGAGCAGCACCGGGATGCCGCGTTCCCTGGCCGCCCGGACGAAGCGCGCCACCGGCACGATGGTGCCGAGCGCGTTCGACACGTGTGCGAGCGCCACGAGCCGGGTCTTCGGCGACGAGCAGGGCGGCGAAGCCGTCGTAGTCGACCTCGCCGGTCCGCGTGATCGGCGCGACCTTCAGCGTGGCGCCGGTCTGCTGGCAGAGCATTTGCCACGGCACGATGTTGGCGTGGTGCTCGAGCCACGAGATCGAGGATCTCGTCGCCCGGGCCGAAGCCGCGGCCGGCCGTAGCTCTGCGCGACGAGGTTGACGGCTTCGGTCGTGCCGCGCACGAAGATGATTTCCTTCGCCGAGCGCGCGTTGATGAAGCGCCGCACCTTCTCGCGTGCGCCTTCGAACTGGTCCGTGGCTTCCTGGCTCAGCGTGTGCACGCCGCGGTGCACGTTCGCGTGGCAGGTCTCGTAGTAGCGCGACATCGCGTCGATGACGGCGCGCGGCCGCTGGCTGGAGGCGGCGTTGTCGAGGTAGGCGAGCGGCTTGCCGTGCGCAGTGCGCTCGAGGATCGGGAAGTCCGTGCGGACCGCGGCGACGTCGAGCGGCGACGCGGCGCGGCCTGGCTGGCTGCGACGACGGCGCTCATGCGGCCACCTCCAGCAACCGGACCAGGCGCCGGTCGAGTTCGTCCTGGACGTGCTGGGCGAGCGCGGCGCGAGTCGACCTTCGACAGCACGGCGCCGGCGAACGCGCGCGTCAGCGCGCTGCGGGCCTCCGACTCGTCGAGACCGCGCGAGCGCAGGTAGAAGAGGGCATTCGGGTCGAGCTGGCCGGTCGGTCGCGCCGTGGCTGCACTGCACGTCGTCGGCGTAGATCTCGAGGTCAGGCTTGGTGTCGATCTCGGCGCCCGGCGTCAGCAGCAGGTTGCGGTTGACCTGGCGTGCGTTCGACTTCTGGGCGCCTCTCGTGCACGATCGACTTGCCGTTGAACACGCCACGGCCCTTGTTCGCTGCGATGCCGCGATAATCCTGCAGGCTGGTCGTCTCGATCGCGCGGTGCTCGACCAGCACGTGCGTGTCGAGGTGACGGGACCCGTCGGCCAGGAACACGCCGGTCAGCTCGGCGCTCGGAGCCGCGCCCGTCGAGGGTCACGTGCACGTCGAGTCGCGCGAGCGAGCTGCCCAGCTGCGAATCGCGCAGCACGAGGCGTGCGTCGTCGGCGACGCGCGCCTCGATGCGCTCGATGTGGAAGCGCCTGTCGCTCCGCGCTGCAGCCGGTACACGGTCAACTCCGCGCCGCGTGGCCAGCTCGACGTCGAGCACGGCATTGGCGAAGTGCTCGACGTGGCCGTCGTCGGTGTGGTCGAGCAGCAGCCGGCCGCGGCTGCCTGCGCCCATCGCGCACGCGTGATGCGCGGGTGCGCGAGCGTCGGGCCGTAGCCGCGACGATGTGCAGCGAACGAGCAGCGGGCTCGCCTGCACGTGCGCGTCCGATGGCTCGAGCAGCAGCGGACAGCGCTGAGCGCGGCATTGAGCGCGGTGAAGCGCTCGGTGCCGAGCCCCGCGATCGCGCGCGAGCAGCCGCCAGGCGTGTCATCCGGCCGCGCATGCCAGCGTCGCGCACGGTCAAAGCCGGCAGGGCAGCCGGCGAGGTCGGCCGGCTCGCGAGTCCCGTTCGACCAGGACGATCGCGGTGAGCACCAGCGCGGCCTGGCAGCGCACCAGCGCCGAGGCTGCGCGGTCGCGTCACGCGCCGGCGCGAACTTGCGCGCTCTCGAGCCGCCGCAGGCTCGTGTATTTCCAGGCCTCCTCGCGCGCTCCGGGAAGCCGAGCTCCGCGAAGCGCGCGATCGCGGCGGCGCGCCGCTGCCGGCGCGCCGCGCAGCGGCGAGTCTGCAGCGGCGTTCGAATGCCTCGCGGTAGCCGCGGCGATCGGCCGAGGCGGGCGGTCGCGTTCATGCGGCGCTCGGCCTCCTGCCGCACCCAGTCGTAGCCGCGCTTCTCGAGTTCGAGCGCGAGCGTCCTGTCGCCACTGCGCAGGATGCGGCCGTCCGACGAGCACGTGGCACGTGGTCGGGCTCGATGTAGTCGAGCAGGCGCTGGTAGTGGGTGACCAGCACGATCGCGCGCTCGGGCGAGCGCAGGCTGTTGACGCCGTTCGCCACGACCCGCAGCGCGTCGATGTCGAGGCCGGAGTCGGTCTCGTCGAGCATGCGCGAGCTTCGGCTCGAGCAGCGCCATCTGCAGGATCTCGTTGCGCTTCTTCTCGCCGCCGGAGAAGCCCTCGTTGACGCCGCGGTTCAGGAAGCTCTCGTCCATCTGCATGAGCTTCATCTTGTCGCGGATCAGCTGCGAGGAACTCGAAGGCGTCGAGCTCGGGCAGGCCGCGCTCCTTGCGCACGGCATTCAGCGCGGCCTTGAGCAGGTAGGCGTTGTTCACGCCGGGGATCTCGACCGGGTACCGGAAGCGAGGAAGAGGCCCTTGCGCGCGCGCTCCTCCGGGTCGAGCGCCAGCAGGTCCTCGGCCGAGACGTCGCGGTGCCCCTCGTGCACTTGGTGGCCAGGACGGCGGCCAAGCAAGGACGCTAACCACGGTATCTTGCAAACTTGGGTCCCGTGATGACGTGGACTTCACCAACTTGGCATTTGTTTTGTTTTGTTTTGTTTTGTTTTGTTTTGTTTTGTTTTGTTTTGTTTTGTTTTGTGTGTGTTTGGCTTTGTTGTGTGTTGTGTGTGTGTTGTTTGTGTGTGTGTGTGTGTGTGTTGTGTGTGTGTGTGTGTGTGTGTGTGTGTGTTGTGTGTGTGTGTGTGTGTGGTGTGTGTGTGTGTGTGTGTGTGTGTGTGTGTGTGTGTTGTGTGTGTGTGTGTGTGTTGTGTGTGTGTGTGTGTGTGTGTGTGTGTGTGTGTGTGTGTGTGTGTGTGTGTGTGTGTGTGTGTGTGTGTGTGTGTGTGTGTGTGTGTGTGTGTGTGTGTGTGTGGTGTGTGTGTGGGGGGGTGGGGGGGTGTGTGTGTGTGTGTGTGTGTGTTTGTGTTTTGTTTTGTTTTGTTTTGTTTTTTTTTTTTTTTTTTTTTTTGTTTTGTTTTTTTTTTTTTTTTTTTTTTTTTTTTTTTTTTTTTTTTTTTTTTTTTTTTTTTTTTTTTTTTTTTTTTTTTTTTTTTTGTTTTTTTTTTTTTTTCTTTTTTTTTTTTTTTTTTTTTTTTTTTTTTTTTTTTTCTTTTTTTTTTTTTTTTTTTTTTTTTTTTTTTTTTTTTTTTTTTTTTTTTTTTTTTTTTTTGTTTTTTTTTTTTTTTTTTGTTTTTTTTTTTTTTTTTTTTTTTTTTTTTTTTTTTTTTTTTTTTTTTTTTTTTTTTTTTTTTTTTTTGTTTGTTTTTTTTTTTTTTTTTTTTTTTTTTTTTTGTTTTTTTTTTTTTTTTTTTTTT
>CAWBKN010000028.1:0-14195 GCA_963789375.1 uncultured Gammaproteobacteria bacterium
GGGCGTTGGGCTGAACGTTACGCAGCGCGTTCGGGGCCAACGGCACGTCGCAGGGCAAGGTCGTCCCGCCGCTTCGGCGGCGCATCGCACCCGGTCTGCATTACCATCCGCTCCTGCCCGCCATCCAGCCGGCCGCGCCAGGCCGTCACCTGACCGAACTGGACGTCATAGGAGCTGCAATGTTCGAACGAGCCACCCGACTGTGCGTTGCCCTCTGTACCTGCGTGATCTGGATCGGTGCGGCCGCCGCCGAGGCGCCGGTAGCCGAAGAAGCTGCCGCTGCTACCGCGCTCGACGCAGCCTTCGCGAGCCCGGACCGACCCAAGGCGGACGTCGAGCAGGATGCCAGGCGCCATTCGCACGCGGTCCTGGCGTTCCTTGGCGTCAAGCCCGGCATGCACGTGATCGACGTATTTTCGGCAGGCGGCTACAACACCGAGCTTCTCGCGCGCACGGTCGGCGTCAAGGGCCAGGTCATTGCTTACAACAATCCGGCCTACGCGGCGTTCGCGGCGAAGGGCATCGCCGAGCGTTACGCGAGCGGGCGACTCGGCAACGTACGCCAGGTGACGGCCGAGGTCGGCGACCTGGACCTCGCCCCGGCCTCGCTGGACGCGGCCTTGTTCGTCATGAGCTATCACGACGCTTACTGGCGTCCCAAGGACGGCTCGTTCGACAAGACGGATCCCGCGGAACTGCTGGCCCGGCTGTTCGCCGCACTCAAGCCCGGGGGCATGGTCGTGGTGCAGGATCACGTCGCCAATCCGGGCGCCGAACCAGGGGTGGACGCGGAACTGCACCGCATCGATCCCGCACGGGTGCGGCGCGACTTCGAACACGCCGGATTCGTCTTCGACGGGTCCAGCGACGTCCTCGTGCACCCGGCGGACGACCACACCAAGGTCGTCTTCGATCCGTCGGTCCAGGGCCGCACCGACCAGTTCGTCTACCGCTTCCGCAAGCCTGCCGCTTAATATGCGGCGCGCGGCAGCGGCCGCGCATGCCGGGACGGGTCAATGACCGAGGGTGCGGAGGCGGGCGTGCTGCGGCTCGCCATGTGGTCGGGTCCACGCAACATTTCGACCGCATGCATGCGTTCCTGGGGCAACCGTGACGACACGGTCGTCGTCGACGAGCCGTTCTATGCCCACTACCTCCGGGTGACCGGCGCCGACCACCCGGGCCGCGACGAGATCGTCGCGCATCACGAATCCGACTGGCGCCGCGTCGTCGACGCGCTGCTCGAGCCCCTGCCCGGTGGCATCGGCATCCAGTACCAGAAGCAGATGTCGCACCATCTCCTGCCGGGCATGGGACGCGGGTGGCTCGATGCGATGACGCATGCATTCCTGATCCGGGAGCCACGCTCGATGATCGCCTCGCTCGGGGAAAAGCTCGGTACCTTCGACCTGCTCGCCACCGGCCTGCCCCAGCAGGTTGAAATCTTCGAGCATGTCGCCGAGCGCACGGGCCGTACGCCGCCCGTCGTGGACGCCGACGAACTTCTGCGGCGGCCCGAGGCAATGCTCAGGGCCCTGTGCGCGGCGCTGGGCGTGCCGTTCTCCGGGCGCATGCTCGCGTGGCCGGCCGGGCGGCGTGTCACGGACGGCATCTGGGCCCACCACTGGTACGACCGGGTCGACCGGTCGACCGGTTTCGAGGCGCCGCGTCTGCGCGCCGAACCGAAGCCGTTGTCACCGCACCTCGCGGCGATCGAGAACGAGTGTCGTCCTTTGTACGAGCGCCTGCGGCAACATCGCCTGCGCGCCTGAGGTCATCCCCGTGCTGCAGAAATTCGACGAACGCAACCGCGACCTGCTGGTCAACGTCAACGGCGACCTCGTCCATCGCGACGCGGCACGCATCAGCCCGTTCGATTCGTCGGTGCAGGGGGGCGATGCGGTCTGGGAGGGGCTGCGGCTGTATGGCGGGCGCGTCTTCCGGCTCGAGCAGCACCTCGACCGGCTGGTGAAGTCGGCACGGGCACTCGCCTTCACGGACATTCCGTCCCGCGATGCGATCACCCGGGAGATCCGGCGCACGCTCGCGGCGAACCGGATGTTCGACGGCGTGCACATCCGGCTCACGCTGACGCGAGGGGTGAAGGTGACCTCGGGCATGGATCCACGGCTCAACACGCAGGGGCCGACGCTGATCGTGCTGGCCGAGCACAAGGCACCCGTCTATTCCCGTGACGGCCTGGCACTGATCACGAGCAGCGTGCGACGCTTCCCGCCGGACTGCCTCGATCCCAGGATCCATCACAACAACCTGATCCAGTCGATCCTCGCCAAGATCGAGGCCAACGTCGCCGGGGCCGACGACGCGTTGATGCTCGACGTGCACGGCTTCATTGCCGAGACCAATGCAACCCACGTCTTCCTCGTCGACCGCGGCAAGGTGCGCACGCCGCGGCTCGTCGCGTGCCCGGAAGGCATCACTCGCGCGACGGTCCTGGAACTGTGTGCCGGGGACGGCATCCCGCACGAGGAAGTCGACCTGACGCTCGCGCAGGCCTACGCGGCCGAAGAGATGTTCTGCACAGGCACGATGGGCGAACTCGCCGCGGTGACGAAGCTCGACGGGCGCCAGATCGGCGATGGCCGGCCCGGGCCGATGACCGCGCGGCTGTCGGCACTGTTTCGCCAGCTCACGGCGACCGAAGGAACGGTGGTTGCCGAGGCGGCGACCGGTTGAGCTGCGATGCTGACCGTCGACCAGTTCGCGGGCTTCCTCCTCGCTGCTTCCCCGGCTGCTTTCAAGGCGCTGCGTCAGCGCTGCGCGCCGAGCGCGCGCGCGTGGAATTCCACGTGCTCCGGCATGAAGGTCTGGATGAAGTAGTAGCTGTGGTCGTAGCCGGGCTGCATGCGCAATCGCAGCTGCCTGTCCCGCACGCTCGCAAGCCGCGACCAGGAGTTCCGGTCGCAGCTGCTCGGCGAGAAACCGGTCCGCGGTCCCCTGGTCGATCAGGATTTCATCGGCGCGAGGTGATTTCTCCACGAGCGCGGTCGCGTCGTACGAAGCCAAGCCTCGCGTTGCGGGCCGAGGTAAGCGGTGAAAGCCTTGTGTCCCCACGGCACGGCCGACGGCGCGCAGATCGGCGCGAATGCCGACACCGACCTGTATCGCCCCGGCTCGCGCAGTGCACAGACCAGCGCACCGTGGCCGCCCATCGAATGGCCCATGATCGACTGGCGCGTGGTGTCCGCCCGGAAGTTCTGCCTGACCAGGTCGGGCAACTCGTGCGTCACGTAGCTGTACATGCGGTAGTGGGAGGACCAGGGAGGCTGTGTCGCGTCGACGTAGAAGCCGGCCCCCAGGCCGAAATCCCAGCTCGCATCGTCACCCGGCAGCCGGGGTATGCGCGGGCTCGTGTCCGGTGCAACGAGCACCAGGCCATGCTCGGCTGCGAGCCTCTGTGCGCCTGCCTTGATCGCGAACGTCTCTTCCGTGCAGGTCAGCCCGGCCAGGTAATAGAGCACCGGTACCGGTCCGTCGCGGGCCTGCGGCGGTTCGTAGACGGCCACGCGCATCGGCCCGCCGCATTCGCGCGAGTCGTGCCGGATGAAGCTCTGCACGCCACCGAAGCAGCGATGCTGGGACAGGAGTTCCATGTGAGAAGTATGAGAGTGACTAGTGAATAGTGACTAGTGACTAGTAAGAAACGGCAGCGCGGCGCAGCGGCTTTCCTACTAGTCACTAATCACTAGTCACTAGTCACTATTCACTAGTCACTTCCTCAAAACGTGACGACGCTGCGGATCGACTCGCCCGAGTGCATCAGGTCGAAGGCGTCGTTGATGCGATCGAGCGGCATCGTGTGCGTGATCAGCGGGTCGATGGCGATCTTGCCATCCATGTACCAGTCGACGATCTTCGGCACGTCGGTGCGGCCGCGTGCACCGCCGAAGGCCGTGCCTTTCCAGACGCGGCCGGTGACCAGCTGGAACGGCCGTGTGCGGATCTCTTGCCCGGCGCCGGCGACGCCGATGATCACGGAGACGCCCCAGCCGCGGTGACAGCACTCGAGCGCCTGTCGCATGAGGTCCACGTTGCCGACGCATTCGAAGCTGTAATCGGCGCCACCGTCGGTCAGGGCAACCAGGTACGCCACCAGGTCGCCGCCGGCTTCCTTAGGGTTGACGAAGTGCGTCATGCCGAATCGCTCGGCAAGCGGCTTGCGTGCCGGGTTGATGTCGACGCCGACGATCATGTTGGCCCCGGCCAGCCGGGCGCCCTGGATCACGTTGAGCCCGATGCCGCCGAGCCCGAACACGACGACGTTGGCGCCGGGTTCGACCTTCGCCGTGTTGATGACGGCACCGACGCCCGTGGTTACGCCGCAGCCGATGTAGCAGATCTTGTCGAACGGTGCGTCGGTGCGGACCTTCGCGACCGCGATCTCCGGCAGCACCGTGAAGTTCGAGAAGGTCGAGCAACCCATGTAGTGGTGGATGGGCTCGCGGCCAAGCGAGAACCGGCTGGTCCCGTCGGGCATCAGGCCCTTGCCCTGCGTCGCGCGGATGGCCGTGCAGAGGTTGGTCTTGCGCGACAGGCAGGACTTGCACTGCCGGCATTCCGGTGTGTACAGCGGGATGACGTGGTCGCCCTTCGCGACCGAAGTCACCCCCGGGCCGACGTCGACGACGACTCCGGCGCCCTCGTGCCCGAAAATCACCGGGAACAGACCCTCGGGGTCGGCGCCGGAGCGCGTGAACTCGTCCGTGTGACAGATGCCGGTTGCGCGGATCTCGACCAGGACTTCTCCCGCGCGTGGCCCCTCGAGGTCCACGGTCTCGATCACGAGCGGCTGGCCGGCCCGATGGCAAACGGCGGCGCGTGTCTTCATGTGGCGGGCTCCGGGCGGCGGGGAATGGCGCGAGCCTAGCGCAACCGTCCTGGTCTTGCAGCCGCGGCACGAGGGGGCCTGCAACCTTTGCCGCGGTCCGCGCATCGAAAGCACATCGATCAAGACCCGATGGAAGCGAAGACAATGAAGTTCCTGACCCGTTGCCTCGTGACGATCATCTACGCCTACTCGGCAGTCGCGCTGGGCGCCGCCACCACGTCGCTCGGCAACGTCAGCCGGGTCAACGGCAGCGTGACGATCGAGCCGGGCCAGCAAGCCGGCGCAGTGTCGACCGTGAACGGCTCCGTCAGCATCGGCGCGGATGCCCGGGTGGGCAACGTCGAGACCGTGAACGGCTCGGTCAAGGTCGCGGAGCGCGCGGTGGTCGAAGCGGCCGAGACGGTCAACGGCGGCATGATGATCGGCGCCGACAGCGAGGTCCGCGGCAGGGTCGGGGCGGTGAACGGCGGCATGACCCTGCGCCAGGGTGCGCGGATCGGTGGCGGCCTGCACAACGTCAACGGCGACATGCTGATCGACGGCGCCGTCGTCAATGGCGGCCTGGATACGGTGAACGGCGATATCCGCCTCGGTCGGCGGCACGCGTCAAGGCGGCATACACGTCCGGAAAAACCAGCGGTCCTGGTTCAGTTCCGGCCAGGACTCGAGCAACCCCCGGATCACGGTCGAACAGGGCGTGGTGTTGCAGGGACCGCTGCATTTCGAACGCGAGGTCGACCTCTATGTCGCCCCTGGCGTCGTACTGCCGGAAGTGCAGGGCGTCGCGCCCCGGCGTTACGCGCTGCACTGACCGGAGCCGCTGCCAGGGCCGGCTTCCAGCACCCCGCGGCACGCCCGCCTCAGGTCAATAGAGCGCTGCGGCTGCCCGGAGTTTCGCCGCGACCGCGTCGCGCAGTGAATCGGGCGCCAGGACCTGGACTTCGGGCCCGTATTTGAGGATGTCCATCACCAGCTCCGGTTCTTCCGCGTAGGGAAAGCGGAGCAAGTACGAACCGTCGAGCTGCAGCTTGCCGTCCTGCTGCGGGTGCCAGACTTCGCGCGACACCCAGCGCGCACGCTCGGCGCCGAACAGCAGCACCGCGTCCTGGGTTTCGCCACCGGCAAAAATTCCATAGCCGCTGGCGAAGTGGCGATCGAGGGTCTCCTCCGCAACTTCCTTCGCGGGCTTGTCCGAGACCACGGCGGACTCCAGGGCATCGACGCCGAACGTGCGCAACGCCTGGCGCTTGTGGCACCACGCATCCAGGTACCAGTTGTCGCGGTAATGCACGAGGCGCTGGGGGGAGACCTCGCGCTCGAGGACTTCGCCGGTCTGCCGGCGCAGGTGCCTGATCCGGAGCCTGCGTCGAGAGAGCAGGGCCGTGCTCAGTGCGCGGAAATGCGCAGGCTCGACCTGTCGCGAGCCGATCGCGACGATGCGGATGCGCCGCGCGATGTCATCGGCCGAGTGGTGACCCGACTCGAGCAGTTCCCGCAGTCGCTTGCGCAACGGCCCGACGAGCTCGCTCAGCACGCCGGGTTCCAGGTTGCCGAGCAACCGGTCCATCGTGAGCAACGCCTGCAGCTCCGCCGCGCTGAACCAGAGGCCGGGCAATTCCCAGAGCTCGCGATCCGCGACTCCCGCGTCGAACCTGTACGCCTCCTCGTCACGGTCGTAGACGATCGGCGCTCGCATGCGATCCCTGAGGTACTCGAGGTCGCGCTTGAAGGTCGCCTTCGAGACCTCGAGCTCGTCGAGGAACTCCTGTGTCCGCACCAGCTTGCGGTTCTTCAGCAGTCCCTGGATCCGGTAGAAGCGGTCCGTTCTTTCCATCGCGGCGTCCCGTCTTGCGTCAGTTGGCCGGCAGCCCGGCGCGCGTCGTCAGGTAAGTCGCGAACGTGCCGAGCCAGTGGCCGCCCTCGTAGTGTTCGCCGGTCACTGCCGGGAGCGCCGCGTTCGCGTGCGCATCGGCCGCCGCACGCAGCGCCGGGATGCGCCTGTCGCGTGGCGGCAGACCGCTGGCAATGCCCTGCAGCATCCATGCGCGGCTCAAGTTGAGGCCATCGATGTGCGCGAGCTTCGGATCGCTGCGGTCGGTCACGATGCCGGGCCTCAGCCAGTCGGCGGACTGCCGTTGCGGAATCGTCGGCAGGAACCTGCGCAGCCAGTCGGAGTACTGCGCGGGAGCGAGAATCCGCCGCATCAGGTCCGCCTCGGCCAGGCAGGGCGAAAGGAAGTCTTCGCCGGACGGTTCATAGGCGAGCGGGCACGACACGTCGTGCAGGTAGAAAAAGCGCGCGCGGTCCTCGATCAGGCGGCGCATCTCGTCGTTGCCAGCGCGCACCGCCCAGTCGTGCACCAGGCCGAAGGCGAATGCGGTCTGGCTGTGTTCACCGACGCGGATCGGGTACTGCAGCTTGGGCAGCCACGTCTTCAGGCGCTGGGCGGCCTCGGCCTCGAGCGGCGCCAGCGACATCGCCCAGCGCTGCGCCTGCGGGTCGTCCCAGTCGTGCAGCTCGGCTGCAAGCAGCAGCAGCCAGGCGAGGCCGTACGGGCGCTCGAACGACGCCCGGCCCGCGGTCTGGAAGTACTGGACTTCGCCGGCGATATTCGCGTCGGTCAGGCTGCGGGCCAGTGCCGAGCGCGCCTTCCCCGCGAACGGCGTGCCCGGGTACAGCCGCGCGATGCGCGCGAGCAGCCAGTGTCCATGAACCGACGAATGCCAGTCGTAGCAGCCGTAGAAAGCAGGCGTCAGCTGGCGCGGCGGCCGCGCATCGGCATCGCTCTGCAGCGTGTGCGAGAGCTTGTTGGGGTACTCGAGCTGCACGCAGCGCAGCGCAAGGTCCGCGAAGCGGCCGGCCGTGGCGGGAGCGAGCTCGGTTGCCGCCGCGGGCAGCGCGCACGCCACTGCGGGCACTGCAAGCAGCGCAAGCAGCGCGAGCAGCGGTCGGGCAGCGCAGCCGCGCGGGCGCCCGATACGATCGGTGTGACGCATGTTCGACCCGGGAAAGTCGGGCCCGCATCGTCGCACCGGCATTCCCCGGTGTCACGTCTCGTGCTGTCGACTCAGCGCAGCACCTTGCCGTCGGCGTCCACGACCTGCACCGTGCCGAAGCCGAGCTGGCGGATCGGTGCCTCGATCCGCGCGAGGTCGCCGACGATGACCCAGGTGAGGGCATCCGGGCGGAAAGCCTGCGCCGCCGCCGCGTGCACACCCGCATCGGTCTGTGCCTCGAGTCGCTGCTTCAGCGTGCGCACGTAATCGTCGGGTCGCCCGAACAGGACGATGTCCGCGATTGCACCGCTCACCGCCGCGTTGGTTTCGTACAGCCCCGAGAGTGCACGGACGTCGCGGCTCCGGACCTTCTCGATTTCCTCGACCGTGGCCGGCCTGCTCCCGGTGAATTCGGCGACTTCGCGCCGGATCTCGGCGATCGCTTCGAGGGTGCGGTCCGACTGCACCGGCGCCGACAGCAGCCACGGCCGCTGGCCCAGCGTCTCGGGCAGGCCCGAGCGCGCACCGTACGACCAGTGCTTCTGCTCGCGCAGGTTCATGTTGATCCGCGACGTGAACGTGCCGCCGAGGACTGCATTCGCGGTGTTGAGTTCGAGGCGGTCCGGTGCCCGGCTGGACGGCATCAACTGGCCGACGAGGATCGTCGATTGCTGCGCACCCGGCCGATCGAGCAGGTAGACACGGGGTTTGCCCGCCGGTTCGGCAGCGGGAATCGATCTCTGCGCGCGAGCCACGCCGGGCGCCGGTGCCCAGTCGCCGAAGTGTTTCTCGAGCAGCGGCACGATCGACTCGGGCGTGACTGCGCCAGTCACGATGATCGTCGCGTTGTCCGGGCGCAGTACCTGTTGCTGGAACTCGACGAGGTCCTGGCGTTGCAGTGCCGCGATCGACTGCTCGGTTCCCGACCCCGAGAACGGGATCGCATACGGGTGGCCGCTGCCATACAGGATCGGTGGCAGGACCCGCATCGCGAGCGCGTCCGGGCTCGTCTTCTCGCGCGCGATGCCGGCGATCCACTCCTTGCGGACGCGCTCGATTTCCTGCGCCGGGAACCGCGGGCGCCGCACGATCTCCGCCAGCAGGGCGAGCGACGGGTCAAGCTGGTCGGTCAGCGCGGAGAGCGCGGCGAACGACGTGTCGAGCGAAGAGCCCGCGGCGATTTCCGCGCCCAGGCGCTCGGCGCGCCTGGCAATCTCCAGCGAATCGAGCGTGCCGGCCCCTTCATCGAGCATGTTCATCGCGAAACTCGACGTGCCGGGCTTGCGGCCGAGATCCGCGACGTAGCCGCCCGCGAACACCAGCGAGATCCGCGCGACGGGCGTGCCGGGTCGCGAGGCGACGATGACGGGCATGCCGTTCGTGAGCTGCGCGCGCTGCAGGTCGGGGAACGCGACGTCAGGAAACACGTCGGTCGTCGGCGGGCCCTTGCTCCGGTCGACGGCTGTCGCAGCCTGCGGCTGATAGGCAGGTTGCGGCAGCACTTCGAGCGTGTAATCACCTTGCGCCAGCCAGGTACGCGCCACCCTCTGCAGGTCCAGTGGCGTGGCTTGCTCGATCCACCGCAGCGAACGCTCGTAGCAGGCGGGGTCGCCCTGGTAGACCTCGCACGACGCGAGCACGTCGGCCTTGCCACCGAACCCGCCGATCCGCTCCAGTCCGCGGATGAACCCCGCCCGCAGCGTGGTCTTCGCAACCTCGAGTTCGTCGGCCGTCGGCCCATGCTCGATGAAGCGGCGGAGTTCCTCCGCCACCGCGGCCTCGACGCGTGCGACCGGGACGTCGCGCTTCACATCCGCCGAGATGCTGAACAGCCCGGCGATTTCCAGGCCGGACTGGCCGGCCCCGACCGTGTCGGCCAGCCGCTCTCGATAGACCAGCCGCTCGTACAGCCGCGAGGTCTTGCCGCCGCCCAGGATTTCCCCGACCAGGCCCAGGTGTTCCGAGTCGATCGTGCCGTCGGGTGGCGTATTCCAGAAGCGCTGCCAGCGCGGCTGTGCGACCTGGTCATACATGGTGTCGCGACGGCTGTCCGTTCGCGCCGCGACCCACGTCCCCGGGCGGGTCAGGGCGGGGCCGGGCGGGATGTGCCCGAAATACTGCTCGGCCTTGGCGCGAGCAGTCGCGGCGTCGATATCGCCGGCGAGCACCAGCACGGCGTTCGCTGCCCCGTAATACGTGCCGAACCAGTCCCGCACGTCGTCGAGGGTCGCGGCGTCGAGGTCTTCCATCGAGCCGATCGGCAGCGTGTGGTACGGATGTCCGACCGGGAACAGCGCCCGGAAGATCGCCTCCTGCGTCCGCCCGAACGGCCGGTTCTCGCCCTGGCGCTTTTCGTTCTGCACGACTCCCCGCTGCTCGTCGAGGCGTGCCTGGTCGATCACGCCGAGCAGGTGACCCATGCGGTCCGACTCCATCCACAGGGCGAGGTCCAGCGCGGTCGTGGGGACGTTCTGGAAGTAATTGGTGCGGTCGAAGCTCGTCGTCCCGTTCATGCTGGTGGCACCGACGCGCTCGAACGGCCCGAAATACTCGTCGTTGAAGTTTTCGCTGCCCTGGAACATCAGGTGCTCGAACAGGTGCGCAAAACCGGTCTTGCCCGGCTTTTCGTTCTTCGAGCCGACGTGGTACCAGAGGTTGACCGCGACGATCGGCGCCTTGCGATCGGTGTGGACGAGCACTGTCAAGCCGTTGTCCAGCCTGAATTTTTCGAACGGGATCAGCGGTGCCGGAGCCGCCACAGGGGCGGCTGGTGCGGCCCGTGGGGGGCTCGCCAGGGGGTCCGGGGCCAGCAGCCCTAAGCAGGCCAGCGCGACGGCGAGCGGTCCACCGGCCCCACGCATCAGGTTCGATATCGTGCTATTGTTGCTTATAAGCATCATCTGAACACTCTGGAACGGGGTATCTGACCGGTACCGAGCCGAGGCATAAATCGCCGCCCTCGGTACCGCCGGATTTACCGGACTAGACTTTTGCCCCTCATTCCGCCGAAAATTACGGTCGCTGGATTTCAGCGTGCCCGCCCTTGGTGGGGATTGCGGGCTGGCGGTGAGCGGCCGCCGATGACTTTATAATGCATGGCATAAAAGCCACAAGGAGAACGCCTCGATGTCATCCCGTATTCTCATTCCGTTGGCTGTGGCCGCCGCGCTTGCCGCACCGGTTGCAGCGCACGCCCAGAAGGGCGACTGGTTGTTCCGCGTCGGTATGTCGCAGATCAATCCGAAGGAAAATCTCGAAAATCTCCAGCGTCGTGGAAGTTACGACAACTCGTACCTCGTCGTCGACAGCGACATGTCGCCGACGTTCAACGTCAGCTACTTCCTGACCGACCACATCAGCACCGAACTGCTGGCTGCCTGGCCGTTCACCCACGGCATCGATCTCAAGACGCCCGGGCACGAGGAATGCGCGCGTCGCCAACGTCGACGTGCTGCCGCCGACGTTGAGTGTCAACTGGCACTTCAATATCGACGGCACCTGGCGTCCGTACGTCGGCGTGGGCATCAACTACACGCTGTTCTCGGGCGAAGAGACGCGTGGCCCTTCGCTGGCGCCAGCCTGAAGCTCGACGATTCGATCGGCGCGGCCGGCCAGGTCGGTGTCGACATCGGCGCCCCGGATTCGAACTGGTTCGCCAACCTGAACGTTCGCTACATCGACATCAGCCCGGATGCCGAACTAACGGGTGCCGCCGAGGGGGGCGGTACGATGAACGTCGACCTGGGCACCATCGACATCAACCCGATGGTCTACGGCGTGCACATCGGCTACAGGTTCGGCGCCCCGGCCCCGGTCGCGGCTCCGCCCCCGCCTCCGCCCCCGGTCGTCGCTCCGCCGCCGCCGCCGCCCGCCAAGTGCGCGGACACGGACGGCGATGGCGTGTGTGACGAAGCCGACAAGTGCCCGGGCACCCCGGCCGGCACGAAGGTCGACTCGGTCGGCTGCCCGCTCGAGCAGACCCTCAAGGTCCTGTTCGACTTCGACAGCGCCGAGTTGCGCCCCGAGTCGATCACCGAGCTCGAGCGCGTCGTGAAGTTCATGGGCGACGTGCCGTTCGCGAAGGCGATGGTCGAAGGCCACACGGACAGCGTCGGTACTGAAGAGTACAACCAGGCCCTGTCGGACCGTCGCGCCAAGGCCGTGTTCGACTACCTGTCGTCGCGCGGTGTTGACCCGGCCCGCCTGTCTTCAATCGGTCACGGCGAGCTGAAGCCGATTGCCGACAACAAGACGGCCGAGGGTCGCCAGCTGAACCGTCGCGTCATGCTGATCCGCACGGATTCGGGCATGTAACCGACCTCGCAGCCACCGCAAGGGAAGCTGCAGACGAGGCCCCGACGCGCAAGCGCCGGGGCCTTGTTTTTTTTGCGGGGCTGAATCCAGCTGCCGGCCTGCGGCTAAAGGACCGTACCCGGGCTAGAATCGCGCCTCCCTGCGCGGCCCGCGGGACGCGTCACACGACAGGAGTCGAATCCATGAAGCTAGCGCAATCGTTGACGGTGATCGCGGCCACGTTCGCCGTGTTCCCCATGGCGCTGCCGTCGCCGCCCCGGCCAAGCCCGCCAGCGACCCGGCGCTCCAGGCCGCGGTCGCCGGCGAATGGCGCTCGGACGAGGCCAGGGCCCGCGACAAGTACCGCCACCCGGTGGAGTCACTGACGTTCTGGGGCCTCAAGCCCGGCATGGCGATTCTCGAAATCCAGCCGGGCGGTGCATCGTGGTGGACGGACATCCTCGCGCCCTACGCGAAGCTCACCGGCGGCCGGTTCTATGCCACCGGCGCCGATCTCGCGAACCCGAAACTCTCGGAAGGATCTCGCAAGACGCGGGCCGAGTTCGAGGCCCGGTACCTGACCAACCCCGACCGCTACGGCAAGGTCGAGATCGTCAACTGGGGTGCCGTTTCCAAGTCTTTGCCGGCCGACACGTTCGACTTCATCCTGACGGCGCGCTCGATCCACGGCTGGATGCAGCAGGGCCCGAATGCCGTGCAGGAGACCTTCGCCGAGTTCCACAAGGCACTCAAGCCGGGCGGCATCCTCGCCGTCGAGCAGCATCGGGCGAACCCGACCGGTGGCGTCGAGAAACCGGAGACCGGCTACGTCTCCGAGCAATTCGTGATCGAGCAGGCGACGAAGGCCGGCTTCAAGCTCGCGGCGCGCTCGGAGATCAATGCCAACCCCAGGGACACCAAGGATCATCCGTTCGGGGTCTGGACGCTGCCGCCGGCGTTGCGCAGCTCGGCCTACGACTCGGGCCAGCCGGACGATCCGAAGTTCGACCACAGCAAGTATCTCGCGATCGGCGAGTCCGACCGCATGACGCTGAAGTTCGTCAGGAACTGACGCACCTGCCATGCCTTCGCTCGTTTGCGAGGACGCCAAGCAGTGACCCGGCGCCTTACGGCACTGGTCGCAGGGGCTTCGGGGCTGGTCGGCGGCGAATGCCTGCGGCTGCTGCTCGCCTCGGAACACTACGCCAGCGTGCGGATACTCACGCGCCGGGACCTCGGCGCCGTCGCGCGGCAGCCGCGCGTGCAGCAGATCGTCGCCGATTTCGCCAGGCTGGCGGACGTCGCCGACGAGCTGGCGGTGGACCACGTGTACTGTGCGCTCGGGACGACCATCCGCAAGGCAGGGTCGCAGGAGCGCTTCCGCGAGGTGGACGGTGAATATCCCCGGCGCCTGGCCGAACTGACGCGCGCGCGCGGCGCACGCCATTTCTCGCTCGTGAGCGCACTCGGCGCCAGCCGTACGTCACCGTTCTTCTATTCGCGCGTGAAGGGTGAGCTCGAGGAGGCGCTGCGCGCCATGCACTGGCCGAGCCTCTGCCTGGTGCGACCGTCGGTCATCGCGGGGGCGCGTGCGGAGTCGCGACCGTTCGAGCAACTGGCCGGATACGCGCTGCAGTACGCTCCGCGAACCTGGCGCCCGGTGCAGGCACGCGACATCGCCGCGGCCATGGTCAACACGGCGCTGCATGCGTCGCGCGGGCTGACGGTGATCGAATCCCGCGACATTCCTGCCGCTGCGCACGGCAGGTAAAACCGTTCGCGGGGTCCTTGCCCGGGGCCTGCTGGGCCGCGCTGCTGCCTGAGATTGCGCCCGCGCGGGGCGAGACGCTGCTCGTCGTGCCGCGCCAGCCGCGTCACGCCCGTGCGCCGCAAGCAGATACCGCTGCGCGGCAGTAGTCGGGCGACTACCTAGATGCGGCCCGCGCGCCGCAGCAGCCATGCAGTACACGGCTCGGCGTGCATCCCCGGCAGACCGTGCTGCGGTGCAAGAACCAAGGCGTTAAGTACATTTACGATTGAGGCTTCGGGGCCCGGAG